>CAVQVA010000017.1:0-102956 GCA_963716975.1 uncultured Actinomycetes bacterium
TAGTGCCTCGATGGCCACCGGAGCGGTCTGGGGCGGTGGGGGAACCGGGATCGGGCCAGGGTGGTCGACGTTGTAGAGAAACCGGATTGCAACCCCCCGCTGATGGGCTGCAAGGAGGGAGGCGAGGACGAGCGCGCCCGCGTCGGTCTCGAAGCGGACGTCGTACAGCGCGAGGTCGAGGCTCTTCGTGGCCCCGGCGACGAACGCTGCGGTCTCCCGGGCGATTGCGAAGGGCGACTGGCCGCCGTCGCTCAGGAGCGTGAGCTCGATTGCGGGGCGACTTGTCTTGCTCAGGTCGTTCGTAGCGATGCCTTGAAGGCTCGCTTCTCCGCCTGATACGTCTCGAGCGCCGCCGCCGAATCCACGTCGCCGAGCGTGGGGTGGTCGGGGACGAGGTCATGAGCCACCGCGACGCCGAACCGCTTGGCGAGGACCGAGCCGAGTGCCTTGATCTTCATCTCGCCGAACCCGGGGAGCTCCGCGATCCTCGCGCGGAGGTCGTCGGAGTCCGCCGCCTGCGTCCAGACCGCGGCCGCATCACCCTCGTACCGCTCCTCCACGAAGGAGCAGAGATCCTGGACCCGCCGCGCCATCGCCCCGGGGAAGCGATGAATAGCCGGCTTCTCCCGGAACACCTCCTCGAGCCGGGCGGGATCCATGTGTGCGATCCGGGCGCACTCGAGGCTCCCGAGCCGCTGCTCGAGCTTGAGCGGTCCCGCGAACGCCGTCGGTACCGTCACCTGCTGGTCGAGGGCGAATCCGATCAGGAGCGCGAGCGGATCGCGCGCGACGAGCTCGTCTGCTTCTGCGATCCCGGTGAAGTGGAGCGCGTCGGGCACGGTCCGAGTCTAGACCGTGCCCGACGTCGTCAGTGAACGACCTGGATCCGGTACGTCCTCGTCGACTTCCCGCCCAACCGGTCCTTCGCCTCGACTGTGAACCGAGAGGTCCCGGTCTTGCTCGGAGTCCCGCTCAGGACGCCGGTCGAGCGGTCGAGCTTCATGCCCTTCGGCAGGGCGCCGCTCGCGACGCGCCACGTAAGCGGACGCGTGCCTCCGCGAGCCGTGAGCCGCTGGGTGAAGGCGCTTCCCGCCGTGGCGGTCTCGAGGGTCGTGGTCGTGATCGCCAGCTTCTGGGCGACCTGGATCGTCCCCGGAACGGTGGCTCGCTCGCCATCTGCGCCCGTCGCGGCGAAGGTCACTGCGAAGCGGCCTGCGACACGTGGCGTCCCGGTGATGGCCCCGCTGGTCGCGAGTGCCAGCCCGGCCGGAAGCGAGCCGCTCGCAACGGTCCATGCGACGGGCTGAACGCCGCCGGTGGAGGAGACGGATCCTCTGTACGCCACGCCCACCTCGGACGGGCCGAGCGACGGCGCCGACGGCGCGAGCGGGGTCGCGACGTTGAGCGTGAACTGCTTCGAGTCGACGCGGACGCGGCTCAGGTCCATGACCGTGGCGGTGAACGTGTACGAGCCGGCGGTGGCCGGCGTCCCCGAGATGGTCGCGGTCTTCGAGAAGTCTCCGGCCATCTTCATGCCCGGCGGAAGGGCTCCCTCCGAGACCTCCCACTGGAAGACCTCCCCGTCAGAGGCTGCGAGCGTGGTCGAGTAGTACTGGCCCGGCCGAGCGGTCGGCAGCTGGTCGGTTGTGATGGACAGGTGCCTGAGCACGACCATCTCGAAGGTGCCCTGCGACTGCATCGAGCCAAAGCAGATCTTGCCGTCGTTGTGGTCGTCGACTGCCGCGTAGAACTTGTAGAACCCTGCCTCCGTCGGAGTTCCCGTCAATCGACCGTCGGTTGTGATCGTGAGGCCGGGGGGCACCTCGCCACCCGAGTACGAGAAGACGTACGGCTTGCAGCCCTCTTCGGCGGTGAACTGGAACGTGTACGGCGTTCCCACCTCGGCGTCGGGAGGCTGGTCGTCGATCTCGATGTCGAGCGCGCTCGCGCCCGCAGTGACGATCAGCGGCAGAGCGAGGAGCGCGCAGAGGAGAGCGATTCGAATGGGGCGCACGGCGAGTACCTCCGGGAGCGATGGCCGACGACGGGCGAGGCTACCACCCCCTGCCGACGGATGTAAGGCGTCCCATACATCGTCCATACACTTCGATCAAGGTCAGCCGAGCTCGGCGGCGAGCTTCTCGGCGATCGCGGCGGTCGTGAGGTTCGTGTTGGCGCGCGGGATCGTGGGCATGACCGACGCGTCGGCGACGTAGAGGCCGTCCGTGCCGAAGACACGGCAGTGCGTATCGACGACCGTGCCGAGCGGGCATGTCCCTGCAGGGTGGAAGTAGTTGCGGATCGTTTCCCGAACGTAACGCTCGGGATCCGTCGCGCCCGGCGAGAGCTCGGCCGCTATCCAGTCACGAAGCGGCTCGGCGCCGGCGATCCGGCGGGCGAGCTCGATGCCCTCGAGCAGCGGTTGGAGGTCGTCCGCTCGCGAGAGAAAGCCGCGCTCGACGATCGGGGGCTCGGCAGGGTCGGTGGAGCGAAGGCGGATTCGCCCCGAGGAGAGCGGCTTCATGTGGAAGACGATCGCGCTGGCGCGGTATCCACCGTTCGAGACGGGGTAGATCCAGGGCAGGAGATGGAGGTCCCAGCTGCCCGGGGTGCAGGAGGTGCTCGCGGCCTTTACGACCGCATGAGCCTCGAAGAGACCGGTTGTCCGAGCATCGGCGGCCGTCCGCTCGTGGCTCGCGTCAGTGAGCTCCCAGGCGACGTCCGTCCCGCAGTGGTCGAGGAGGCGCTCTCCGACCGGGAGAGTCCCGACGACGGGGATGTCGAGCCCTTGCAGCTCGCCCTCCGGCCCGATTCCGCTGCGGAGGAGGATCGCCGGGGAGAAGTACGCCCCCGCTGAGAGAATCACCATCCCGGACTCGAAGCGCCGGCCGTCGGCGGTCACGACGCCGGTCGCCGTCGACACGTCGAAGAGAACGCGGTCGACGAGCGTGTCTGCGACGACCGTGAGGTTCGGGCGCGCCCGAGTCTCCTCCAGGTAGGCGAGCGCAGTGTTCCAGCGCACGCCCTCGGCGACGTTGCGCGGCGACGGGGCGACCCCCACCGGGCTGGCCGGGTCGCTCGGATCGGCTAGGAGTGGGAACCCCGAGGCAACGGCGGCGTCGATAAACGCCGCCTGGAACGGCGTGGGGTGTTCTGCGTTCCACTCCGCAGTGCGCAGCGCCGCCGTCGCGCGCTCCAAGTGCGGGTGCAGGTCGTCGTACGACCAGCCCGAGCCCCACTCGTCGTAGTCGCCCGGGGAGCCTGCCAGCACCATGCACGCGTTCACGGCCGAGGAGCCGCCGAGGATCCGTCCTCCCAACGGACGGCCGTCCTCGCCTCCCGTCCCCCAGCTGTGCGTGGCAGGGAGTGCCCGCGGGTCGAGGATCTCAGGCGGCCAGCGACCCTCGGCGAGCGGTCCGTAGTCCGGCCCGGCCTCGACGAGGCACACCTGTCGATCCGGGGCTTCGCTGAGGCGTGCTGCGAGCACGCAACCGGCGGTTCCACCCCCCACGACGAGGACGTCCGCGCGCACCGCCGCAGGATACGACTCCAGCTGTACCCTCACCCGGTGGGCGCGCTCGAGGTCTTCTCACCACGGACGAGGGAGTGGTTCGAGCGCGCATTCGCCGAACCGACGCGCGCGCAGGAGCTCGGCTGGCCAGCGATCGCGCGCGGCGGGAACGTCCTCATCCAGGCCCCGACGGGATCCGGCAAGACACTCGCTGCCTTCCTCACCGGCATCGATCGGCTCAACGAGACGCCCGGCGACGGTCTGCGCCTTCTCTACGTTTCCCCGCTCAAGGCGCTCAACTACGACATCGAGCGGAACCTGAGGAGCCCGCTCGCGGGGCTGGGCTCCGAGCTCACCGTCGGCGTGCGCACGGGCGACACGCCTGCCGACGAGCGCCGGCGCATGCTCAAGAGCCCGCCCGACATCCTCATCACGACCCCGGAGTCGCTCTACCTCCTGCTGACTTCGCAGGCGCGCGAGACGCTGCATGGGATCGAGTCGGTCATTCTCGACGAGGTCCACGCCGTCGCCGGGACCAAGCGCGGAGCGCACCTCGCGCTCTCACTCGAGCGTCTCGAAAGGCTCGTCGACGGGCCGCTGCAGCGGATCGGCCTGTCGGCGACACAGCGACCGCTCGAGGAGATCGGGCGCTTCGTCGCCGGGACCGGCCGCGAGATCGACCTCGTCGACGCCGGCCGCCGCAAGGAGCTCGATCTCGAGGTCGTCGTCCCCCTCGAGGACATGCGCGAGCTCGATGCCACCATCTCGTCGAACGAGCCGCCCGTGGTCGACGGCAGCTTCATCACGACCGGAACGGGACCGACATCGCGGTCGATCTGGCCCTCGATCTACCCGGCGATCCTCGAGCTCGTCCGCGAGCACCACTCGACGATCGTCTTCGTCAACAACCGGCGCCTCGCCGAGCGGCTCGCGCTCCGGCTGAACGAGCTGGCGGGCGAAGAGCTCGCCCGTGCGCACCACGGTTCGCTCGCGCGCGAGCAACGAGTCGAGATCGAGGAGCTCCTGAAGGCAGGCAGGATCCCTTGCCTCGTCGCCACGTCGTCGCTCGAGCTTGGCATCGACATGGGAGCGGTCGACCTCGTCGTGCAGGTCGAGAGCCCGAAGTCAGTCGCGCGCGGATTGCAGCGCGTGGGTCGGGCCGGGCACACGCTCGAATCCGTCTCGAAGGGGCGGATCTTCCCGAAGTTCCGCGCGGATCTGCTCGAGTCGGCGGTCGTCGCCAAGGCGATGCGCGAGGGCGAGATCGAGGAGACGCACATCCCGAGGAACCCGCTCGACGTCGTCGCACAGCAGATCGTGGCCATCTGCGCCGACGAAGAGATCTCGGTCGACGACCTCCACGCGCTGGTGCGAGGCGCATATCCGTTCGCGGACCTGTCTCGAGCGGCGCTCGAGAACGTGCTGGACATGCTCGCGGGGCGGTATCCGTCCGACGAGTTCGCCGAGCTCCGGCCCCGCATCGTGTGGGACCGGGTCGGCGGAGCCGTGCGCGGTCGCTTGGGTGCTCGCAGGCTCGCGGTCACCAACGCCGGGACGATCCCGGATCGCGGTCTGTTCGGCGTGTACCTCGTCGACGGCGGGGGGCGCGTGGGCGAGCTGGACGAGGAGATGGTCTACGAGGCACGCGAGGGTCAGGTCTTCCTGCTCGGCGCCTCCAGCTGGCGGATCGAATCGATTACGCGCGACCGAGTGCTCGTGTCCCCGGCTCCGGGCGTGCCCGGAGTCGCGCCGTTCTGGAAGGGCGAGGGCGTCGGCCGGCCAGCCGAGCTCGGCGAGCGCATCGGCAGGGCAACCCGCGAGATCGTCGCGCTCGACGACGAGCAAGCCGAGGAGCGACTTGCGATCGAGTACCACCTCGAGCGACGGGCTGCCCGCAACCTCCTCACCTTCTTGCGCGAACAGGAGGCTGCAACGGGTGTCGTGCCGTCCGACCGAGCGATCGTCGTCGAGCGCTTCCGTGACGAGATCGGCGATTGGCGGGTCTGCATCCTCACGCCCTTCGGCGGACGAGTGCACGCGCCGTGGGCGCTCGCGCTGTCGGCGAGGTTGCGCGATGCCCTCGGCGTCGATGCCCAGTCGTTGTGGTCCGACGACGGCATCGCCCTCCACTTTCCCGACGCGGACGTGCCGCCGACGCTCGGTGATCTGCTCCTGCGCCCCGACGAGATCGAGGATCTCCTGCTCGTCGAGCTCGCGCAGTCCGCGCTCTTCGGCTCGAGGTTCCGGGAGAACGCGGCCCGCGCGCTCCTCATCCCGCGCCGCCGCCCCGGGCTGCGGACCCCGCTCTGGCAGCAGCGGCTGAAGTCGCAGAGCCTCCTCCAGGTCGCGCGCCGCTTTCCGCAGTTCCCGATAGTCCTCGAGACCTATCGCGAATGCCTCCAGGACGTCTTCGACCTACCGGCTCTCGAGCGCGTGCTCCGTGGCATCGAAAGCCGTTCGCTCGACCTCGTCGAGGTGGAGACCGCGTCGGCCTCGCCGTTCGCGTCGTCGCTTCTCTTCGACTACGTCGCGACGTACATGTACGAGGACGACACGCCGCCTGCGGAGAGGCGGGCGCAGGCCTTGTCGCTCGACCGCGAGCTGCTCCGCGAGCTCATGGGGATCGAGGAGCTACGCGAGCTGCTCGACGCCGGCGCCATGGAGGACGTCGAGCGCTCGCTTCGTCCGGTCCCTCGGAACGCCGACGAGCTCCACGACGTGCTCCGGCGAGCCGGACACCTTCTACCCGCCGAGGCCGATCCCGGATTCACGGAGACGCTGCTCCGCGAGAGACGAGCGATCCGCGTTCGCGTCGGCGGAGATGAAGCTCTGCTCGCGGTCGAGGACGCGGGTGCGTATCGCGACGCGCTAGGGGTCGTTCCACCCGGCGGGATTCCGGACGCGTTCCTCGAGCCCGTGCCGGACGCGCTCCGAGGGCTGCTGGTTCGCCACGCCAAGACTCACGGTCCGTTCACGACAGAGGATGTCGCAGCCCGCTTCGCTCTCGATCCTGCCCGAGCCGAGACGGAGCTCATGCGCCTGGAGGTAGACGACCGACTGGTTCGAGGCGAGCTGCGGCCGGGAGGCAGCGAGCGTGAATGGTGCGACCCCGACGTCCTCCGCCGCATCCGCCGCGCCACGCTCGCCGTGCTGCGTCGCGAGGTCGAGCCGGCGGAGCAGGCCGCGCTCGGGCGCTTCCTCCCCTCGTGGCACGGGATCGGCCGGCGCCAGACGCTTCGCGAGGCTCTCGTCCCGCTCCAGGCGCTCGCACTTCCGGTTGCGCTCTGGGAGAGCGACGTGCTTCCGCGCCGCGTGCCCGCGTATCGCGCCGTGGACCTCGACGCGCTCTGCGCATCGGGCGAGGTGGTCTGGACCGGTGCCGGTCTCGATCGAGTCGCCCTCTACTTCCGCGAGGACGCCCCTCTCCTCGGGTCGCCCGCGGCGGAGGCGTCGCCGGAGGGAGCTGACCACGTGGCCGTCCGGGCAGCGCTCGCACGTGGAGCGCTCTTCTGGGCGGATCTCCTGGCTGCCACCGATCTCGAGCCGACCGCCGCACTCGCCGCCATCTGGGATCTCGTGTGGTCGGGCGAGGTGACGAACGACTCGTGGGCGCCGCTGCGGGCGAGTCGCCGCTTCGAGGCACCACGGCCCGAGCGGAGAGCGCGGCGGTTCACCCGGGCGCGCGCGACGGTCTCGTCGCCGACGCAGGGCCGCTGGTCTCTCGCGTCTCCGCTCTTCGCGCAGGCTGGCTCCGAGCCGGAGCTCGATCGTCGGGCTCTCGCAGAGCTCCTCCTCGAACGGCAGGGGATCGTCACGCGCGACGGCGTCCGGGCAGAGGGGATCCGGGGTGGGTACGCGGCTGTCTACGGCGAGCTCCGAGCGCTCGAGACGCTCGGAGTCGCTCGGCGCGGCTACTTCGTCGAGGGCCTCGGGGGTGCCCAGTTCGCGTCTCCGGGAGCCGTCGAGCGCCTTCGCGAGCTGCGCGAGAGAGCGCGGAGACAGGACTCGCCCGACGTGCTCGTCCTCGCGGCTGCCGATCCGGCGCAGCCGTACGGTGCGGCTCTCCCCTGGCCGCGTCGCGCAGGGGCACGTGCTGCGCGCGTCGCGGGCGCGTGGGTCGTGCTCCTCGACGGCGAGCCCGCCCTCTACGTGGAGCGCGGTGGGCGCTCCCTCGTCCCGCTGCGCGAGCCGGAAGCGGACTGGCTACGGCCGGCGCTCCAAGCCCTCGTGGCGCACGTGCGGGGTGGCGGCGCGAAGCGCCTCGCCGTGGAGCGGTTCGACGGCGAGCCCGTCGTGGAGTCGGACGCGCTCGAGCTGCTGGTCGACGCCGGGTTCCTCGCCGGTCCGCGCCGCGCCGTTCTCCGTCCGTAGAGGAGAGGCGGCCTCGGCCGCGTAACGGAAGTCGTGGCTGTGCGCGCTCCTCACCTCTACCCACTCCTCCGCGGCTTCGTCCTCGGCGCCTTCGTCGTGCTCGGCCGAGAGCTCGAGGAGGGAGCAGACCTTCCGTTCGCCTTCGAGGAGCACGTCCAGCGCAAAGGCCCGGCCCTGTACGAGCTGCGCCCGCTCGTCCGCGCGTTCATCGAGGACCATGAGGCGCTCCTGCGTGAACGAGAGGACGCGCGTCTCGCGCTCGAGGAGCTCGCGCGCGAGCCGGCTGCCGCGATCTTTGCCCAGGCCCATGCCGGGCCGCGAGCGACCGAGGACGACGCGCTCTTCCGAACGGTCCTCATCGGCTTGCTCGTCTCGACCGCCGAGGCGTGCGGAGGTTTCGACTGGGACGACGACTCCTTCGAGCGTGCGTACGCGGCCCTCGAATCGTCGCTGTTTGGCGAGCGCCGCCGGTACACCGCTATCGCCCCGCTCGTCGGCCTCTCGGTGACGAGCTCTGTCGAGCTGGCTCCGGGACTGCAGGTCCGCCACGCGCTCCCGGAGGAGCTCACTACGCACTGGCCCGAGTCGAGAGGGCTCCTTCCGGCCGGGTTCGCCCGCGAGCCGGACCGGATGTGCGTCCTCGAGCTCCGTCGTGATCTCGACGCCGGCGAAGGCCCACCCGATGCGCCATCGGAGATCGCTGACGCCGTCAGCGCGATCAGGCTCACGACCTCCGCGGCGCTCGCCGCCGGGCCGGTGCTCTTCGAGACGCTGGACGGGCGTCCCTTCGGGATCCGGCCTGTGCTTCCGATCGCGGCGACGTTGCCGCCCGGTGAGGCGTCTCGGCTCGATGCGTTCCGCGCGCCGATCGCGGTCAGCATCCTGGCCGCCCTGGGCGACGCGGACGGCGATCCCGAGCTGGCGGAGGCGCTCGACCGGTGGGAGCTCTCCCTGTTCCAGAACGACCCCTTCCGAGCCGAGCAGCTGCGCGCGGCGCTCGGTGCGCTCCTGGGTGACACCTGGCCGCTGCGCTGCGCGGTGCTCCTCGAAAGGGACGGATCCTCGCGGGAGCTTCTTCACGGTGAGCTCAGTGCACTGGCTAGGGGCGAGGAGGCAAGCCCGTCCGTCACCGATGCGGTGCGTCGCGCGCTCGTCGCGGCGCTCCGCTCGGACGGGCGGGTCGAGCTCGTCCGCGATCTCGATCGCGAGCTGCTCGGCCTCGAGCCATACGTGCCCATGCGTGCGGCCGTCTGACACACACCTCTGAAGGAGACGTTGCCCTCCCGTACGACCCGCGCCGGTACGGTCGAGGAGACGTGGACGAGAGCCAGGCGATCCTCGACCGTCTGGACCGGATCGACCAGCTCCGTCGGTCCGGCGCGCCGGCCGCACGACAGCTCGACGAGCTTCGCCATCTCCTCGGTGAGGCGGAAGCATGGTCGCGCGCGGAGGGGGGTGAGGCCGGATCGCGTGCGGTCGCTCGACTGAAGGCGGCGCTCGAGCGCGACGCGACGACGACCTAGGTTGGACAGTCACCGAGATGTGCCGACACTCTCGGCTCATCTCGCCTTCACCTTGCGAGCACCGTAGACGATCTCGGCGGGGATTCGACCGCGGGTGAGACGACCGGTGTGTACGCGGTCGAAGTTGTAGTAGCGCAGGTACTGATCGAGGTCGCGCTTGAGCCCCGTGAAGCGCACATGCAGGTAGCGAGCGAAGGAAGGCCGCCAACACTCCTCGAGCATCGTCCTGTGCAAAGCCTCCACGGCTCCATTCGTCTGCGGCCTGCCGGCGTGAATGAAGCTGTGGCGAGCGCCGAGCCCGTCGAGCGTCTCGCGGAACGCCAGCGCTCGGTACTCGCCGCCGTTGTCACTGAGCACGCGCTCCAGCTGCCAGCCGGCGGCTCGAAGGTCGTGCGCGACTCGGCGGGCGAGCTTCGAGGTCTGCTCTCCGCTCGGGTTGCCACGGGAGCAGCTGACGAGCTCGGCCCAGGCAAAGGAGGAGTGGACATCGATCGCGGTCAGCTGCCAGACGGCGCCCTTGGTACCGCTCAGGCGCCCGACGTAGAACGAGTCCACTCCCACGAGCTCGCCTGGGCGGGAGGCTTCCACGTGCCGCTCGGGCTCGGGCTCCCGCGGCGGCTCGAAGGGAGCGGCGTAGCCAGCGACGAGACTCAGGCGCTTCTGGCGCGTGTTGAGACCGTGCCGGCGAAGGCAGCGCCAGACGCCGTTGTGGCTGACGACGAGACCACCCCAGCGCTCACGGCGCAGCTCCGCGGCGATGCGGGCTGGGCCGAGGCCAGGATGGCCGAGGGCGAAGGCGACGATACGGCCCTCGACGAGCGGGGAGAGCTGGTTCGGCATGCGTGGCTGCCGCCGCTCCCGAGGACGCAGGATCTCGAGCCCGTGGCGCTCGATGCGCCGCTTCCAGACGTAGTAGGTCGAACGGTGGACACCGAAGATGCGGCACGCCTCCGAGACGCCGACGCGGCCGGCGAGGTCGACGAGCTGCAGCCGGTAGCCGAAGAGGACGTCATCCTCGGACATGCGGCTCACTCCTTTCCTCCGACGTGGTGGTCGAAGGCGAGGGTGAGCGGATAAACGGACGGCACCCGGCTACGAAGGGCCGGGTGCCGTCCTCTCAAGCCTCTGTCGAGGGTCCACCTGTCGGGACCACTCGGTGATAGTCCAACCTAGGTCGAGACCGCGGTGCCCGACGGGATCCGCTCGTGGCGGCCGGCGACATCCGTCCACGACATCCTGACGCCGAACGAGACGGGCGGCGGGGGTAGGGCGGCATCCGAGACGGTCAGCTCGAGCCTGACGGGATCCTGAGCGGGGCTGAGCGCAGCGATGGTTCCTCCGGTGGGCGCCGACACGACCCTGCCGGACTCGTCCTCGAGCCAGACGGATACGTCACGTGCGACTGCGGAGCCGGCGTTGCGAACACGGAGGGCGAAGACGAGCCCGGCCGCGGTGCCGCTCGAGCCTGGTGCCTCGACGACGAGGTGGGCTCGGCTCGCTTGCGACTCGGCGCGGCTCGCGCGCCGGTCCGCGCGAAGCGCGAGCGCCACCGAGCCGGAGGCAATGAGGAGAGCGAGGATCGCCACGATCAGGCTGCCGTCGATCGTTCGAGGGTACGGCAGCGCGCGGCGGGCGTACGTCTGGCCCGAGGACGGCCAGGAGCCGGCACGGCTGACACGCGTTCGAGGTCGGTCTAGGATCGCCGCATGGCGGACTCGGGAATCACGCCCTCGGTGATCGCGCCCTCGCTGATCGCGCATTGGGACGACGCACGCAACTGGCGGGGCGAGAAGGGGCATATCGCCGGTACGTGGTACTCGCTCACCGGGACACGCTCGCAGACGGTCGGCGTCAAGCGCATCCAGGTCGACCCCGGCATGTGGTCGACACCGCTCCACCTCGAGGGCGCCGAGGAAGAGATCTTCTACGTGCTCGGTGGTTCCGGGATCTCGGTTCAGTGGGAGGGCGAGGGCGACCCGAGTGCATATGACATCCGTGAGGGCGACTGCCTCGTCCACCTCGCGCTCGAGAATGCGCACACGCTGCGGGCCGGCCCGGACGGGCTCGACGTCCTCGCCTTCGGACAGCGCGTGTATGCGCCCGGTGTGACGTGGCTGCCGCGAGTGGGGGTCGCGTGGCTCGGCGAGACCTGGGCACCGGTCGGCGCCGAGGACGACCATCCCTGGACGCGGGAAGCCGCGGCCGGGCCGCCCGAGGTCGGAGAGCCCTCACCGCGGCCCGCGAGCATCGTCAACGTCGCCGACGTGGAGCCGGTGGATCGCGACGGCGCCACTGTAGGGCGTCGCATTCGCGACCTCGCTCGTGCGGCCGGCTCGAGGTGGACCGGGCTTCGCCACTCGGAGGTGCAGGCGGGAAAGCTTGGCTCGCCGCCCCACTGCCACTCGGCGGAGGAGGAGATCTTCGTCGTGCTCGAGGGCGAGGGAACGCTCCTGCTCTGGGAGGACGGCGGCGTCGCCGAGCATCCGGTTCGCCGCGGCACCGTCGTCGCACGCCCGGCAGGCACCGGCGTCGCACACGCCTTCCGAGGGGGAGACGCGGGCATGTCGCTGCTCATGTACGGCACGAGGGATCAGAGCGACCTTTGCTACTACCCGCGCTCCGGCAAGGTGTTCTTCAGGGGGATCGGTCTGGTCACGCGCCTCGGCGACCAGCTCGACTACTGGGACGGCGAGGACTGACAGCGGGCGCGTGGGCTACCGTGGTCCGCATTGAAGGAGTTTCGCGGAGAGACTTGAAGGTGACGCAGTCATGGGTCTCTCCCGTATCCGACTGCGGTCCGCGCAGCCGCGAGCCGTCCTCGATCCGCCGGACCAGCCGGAGTCTCCGCCGGAGTTGCAGTCCGAGTCCGAGCCGAGTACGTCTCGGCTCCAGGTCGTCCCCGCCCCGCGGCCGGAGTTGCGGCTTGCGGAGGTTCCCGAGTCGGCCGTGACGGCAAGGGTCATCGCATTCGCGAACCAGAAGGGCGGCGTCGCCAAGACGACGACGACGCTCAACCTCGGCGTCGCCCTCGGCGAGCGCGGAAAGCGCGTGCTCCTCATCGACCTCGATCCCCAGGGCAACCTCACGATGAGCCAGGGGATGAACCCCGACGCGATCGAGCGCTCGATGTTCGACGTCCTCGTGCACCGGGTGCCGATCTCGGACGTGATCCACACGGTGGAGGTCGACATCGCCGTCGCGTCCATCGATCTCGCCGGCGCAGAGCTGGCGCTCTCCGCGCTCATCGGCAGGGAGCGTGCGCTCGAGAAGGCGCTCGTCGAGGTGCGCGACCGCTACGACTACATCCTGCTCGACACGCCGCCGTCGCTCGGGCTGCTGACGATCAACGCGTTCGTCGCAGCGAACGGCGTCATCGTCCCGGTCCAGTGCGAGTACCTGTCGCTGCGCGGGCTCGTCCAGCTCGAGAACACGCTTGCGATGGTGCGTGAGAACCTCAACCCGGACGTGCGCGTCGAAGGGATCGTCCCGACGATGTACGACGGTCGCACGCTGCATGCGCGCGAGGCGATCGAGATCCTGGAGGAGCACTTCGGAGACCTCGTGTTCGAGACGCGAATCCGCAAGACCGTGCGCTACGCGGAGGCACCCGTGAAGGGGAGCTCCGTCCTGCGCTACGAGCCATCGGGCCCCGCGGCCCAGGCATACCGCGACCTGGCGAAGGAGGTTCTCGATGGCGCGGAAGCGCGCGAGCATGCGTGAGGGGCCGCTGGCCGAGCTCTTCAAGCGCACCGAGGCTGCACAGCGGGCGCAGGACGAAGGCCCGGAGGGCACCGACGAGCCGGTGGCCGCGGACGAGCTGCCGACGAGCGAAACCGTGCACGTCGACGACCGACGCAGGCAGGCCGCGCTCGAGGAGACGGTCGAGCACGTCCACGACTTCGTCGAGGAGCCGGAGCACCCGGCCGAGGTGGCGCCTCCGCCGCCCCCCGAACCACCGTCCGAGGCGGTCGCGTCGAGAGCCGCGGCCCGGTACTTCGAGGCGATGCTCGAGCCGGCGCCTCGCCTGCACCGCGTCCCGACGCCGAAGGGCGCCGCCTACATTGCGAGCATCCGCGTCGTCGGCGTCGGAGGAGCAGGCCTGAATGCCCTTCATCGCATGATGGACGCGGGCATCTCGCAGGTCGACTTCATTGCCGTCAACACCGACGTCCAGGCACTGGCCATCTCGGACGCGCCGGTGAAGATCCACATCGGGGAAGGCGTCACCCATGGCCTCGGCTCGGGCGCAGACCCCGAGGTGGGCCGCCTTGCCGCCGAGGAGGCGGCCGACGAGCTCCGGGCGATCCTCCGGGACTCGGACATGGTCTTCGTGACCGCGGGCGAAGGCGGCGGCACCGGAACGGGCGCCGCTCCGGTCGTCGCGCGCATCGCGCGCGAGCTCGGCGCGCTCACGGTCGGGATCGTGACGACGCCGTTCCGGTTCGAGGGCACGCGTCGCCGCACCGCTGCCGAGCGCGGTCTCGAGGAGTTGCGCGCGGCGTGCGACACGGTGATCTCGATCCCGAACGACCGGCTGCTCGAAGTGCTCGACCGCTCGACCTCGATGATCGACGCCTTCAAGATCGCCGACGACGTCCTCCGCCAGGGAGTCCAGGGCATCTGCGACCTGATCACGACCCCGGGGTTGATCAATCTCGACTTCGCGGACGTCCGCACGGTCATGCAGGACGCGGGAACGGCGCTCATGGGGATCGGCTACGCGACGGGCCCGACACGCGGACGCGAGGCTGCCGAGCGGGCACTCGGCTCACCCCTCATCGACACGGAGATCGTCGGAGCGCGCGGGATCCTCCTCTCCATCGCAGGCGGCGACGACCTGTCGCTCGTCGAGGTGCACGATGCCGCGGAGGTCGTCCGCGCGACTGCGACGGACGAAACGAACATCATCTTCGGAGCCACCGTCGACTCGCGCCTCACGGGGCAGGTATGGGTGACGGTCGTCGCGACGGGCCTCGCAGGGTCACGCAGGCGAGCTGCGACGCCGTCGTTCAGCTCCTCGGCCAGCGAGGGGCACGGGTCCGACACCGACAGCACCGAGCTACCGAGCTTCCTCCGCTCGGGCTGACCCGAGGCGCGGCTCGAACTCCGAACGCGTACCGAATACCCTCTCCCAATGACTGGGTCAATGTCCGGCTCGAGGCAGGCGGCAACGCCGGCGAACGGCGCGATCGCGGCCGGCCATCCGCTTACGGCACAGGCGGGCGCGGGAGTGTTGCGCCAGGGCGGGAACGCCGTGGATGCTTGCATCGCTGCCGCTTTCGTCGCTGCGGTCTGCGAGGGACCGCTCACGGGTCCGGCGGGCGGAGGTTTTCTCCTCGTGAGCGAGCCGGACGGCGAGCCCGTCGTCCTCGACTGCTTCTTCGCCTCGCCGTCGCAGCCTCTGGGCGACATCGAAGAGGTGATCGTGGACTTCGAGGGCGGGGACACGCAGACGTTCCGGGTCGGAGAGGGCTCCGTCGCGGTGCCCGGCCTCGTCGCCGGCCTCGAGGAGGCGCATCGGCGGTTCAGCGCCTGGGATTGGGCCGATCTCGTCGAGCCGGCGCTCGTCCTCGCGCGCTCGGGCGGCGTCGAGGTCGACGAGCCGCGGGTATTCCTGCACGGGATCCTCACGGAGATCCTGCTGCGAACCGATGCGGGCAAGCGCGTCTACGGCGACCCGGCAAGGGTCGACACGGACGACCTCGTCCCGACGCTGGAGCGGGTTCGGGACGTGGGCTCTCGAGCCGTGGCGGAGCTCGTCCCCGAGCTCGCGGGCGATCTTGCCGCCTACCGCGTTCACGAGTACGCGCCCCTCCGGCGAGACGTGCTCGGCATGTCGGTGCTCGCGACGCCGTCCCCGTCGCGGGGCGGCCTCGTCGTGCTCGAGATCCTCGAAGCGCTCGCCTCCTGTGATGGGTGGTCACTCCAACAGGAGGCCGAGGCCGTGGCGGCCGCATACGAACGGTCGTGGCCGGGGGCGCTCACGGGGACGACGCACATCTCGGTCGTCGACAGCGACGGCCGCTGCGCGGCTCTCTCTTCCACCCTCGGCTCGGGCTCGGGCGTGTTCCGGGGAGGAGCGCAGCTCAACAACATGCTGGGAGAGCTCGATGTGATCGGCGCAGGGGAGCGCACGCCGGGCGAGCGGCTTCCGAGCATGATGACCCCGACCGTCGTGCTCGAGTCCGGCCGGCCCAGGCTCGTCATCGGGAGCGCGGGGTCGGTCCGGCTGGCTGGCGCGATCGCACAGGTGTCGTGGCGGGTGCTCGGCGGCGTGCCGGTCGCAGACGCGATCGAGGCACCGCGGCTCCACGTCGAAGGGTCGACACTGCACCTCGAAGGTGGCTGGGATGACGACCTCGTCGCCGGACTTCCCCCGAAGTGGGACGTGGTCCGCTGGGACGGGCTCAACCTCTACTTCGGAGGCGTGCAGGCCGTCGAGCGAGCCGCGGATGGCACCCTGCGCGCCGCCGGGGATCCGCGGCGGGGCGGGGCAGGCCTCGTCGTATCGTGATCACGTTCAGGCGCGCTGCGCCGGGCGATGCCGCTGGGCTCGTCGCGCTCGCCGAGCACGTCGCGCAGGAGAGGGAAGGCTGGATCCTCACTACCGATGCCTGGCGGTCCGTCGCCGAGGAGCGCCGGTACCTGAAGGCCGCGCGCAGGCACCCGGACGCGGCCGTGTTCGTCGCAGAGGACGACGGGAGAATCGTCGCGCGGCTCTCCCTCGCCCGCGACTCGCATCCGGCCAGCCGGCACGTGGCCGACCTCGGGCTCATGGTCGACGCCGCCTACCGGCGGCGTGGCATCGGGAGGCGCCTGCTCGAGGAAGCCGTCGGCTGGGCGCGCATGTCGGGGGTGCTCAAGCTCGAGCTCCACGTCTTTCCCTGGAACGCGCCTGCGATCGCTCTCTACGAGGCGTTCGGCTTCGAGCAGGAGGGGTTTCGCAAGGGCCAGTACGCGCGCGACGAGGAGTATCTCGACGCGATCCTGATGGCCTACCGCGTCTAGCGCAGGGTCCCGGCCGAGGCGCCGATCGAGGACTCAGCGCTTCTGGCGATCTGTGGGGGCCAGTGCCCCGGCGAGCATGCGGTAGACGAGCAGACTTCGACCGCGCGAGCCGAGCCGCCATGCGAAGTAGTCGACGAGCCGCCGCATCGGTCTCGACCTGCGAAGGGTCTAGCCTTCGCTCCTGATCGGGACGACGCGCCCTCGCGACGTCGGGGCAGCCTTCGTCGAGTAGCCCGCGTCCGTGCTTTCGAGCTCGAGCTGCTGCAGCCGCCACTGGAGCCGCGAGGCGAGTCTCTCGAACTGTGCGAGAACGGCGTCGCGGTTCTCGCGAGCCGCCGCCTCGAGCTGCTCCATGCGCTGATCGAGCCCGCGCATCTCGACGCGGAAGCGTCCGTCGCCGGGAACGGGCCGCGCCGGAGCGGCCGCATACGCGATGCTGGCTCGCTCGAGCGAGGCGAGACGGAGCGAGATGTCGTCGAAGCGCGACACGATGTCTTCCTGGCTCGACAGCGTCGCGAGCTCCTTCTCGCTCGATGTGACGCGCATGCGAAGCCCGTTGATGAGCACGCGGAGGTCCTGCAGCTCGTCGGCCACCGCGGCCGTGTCGGGGGTCGTCTCGCGCTCGTTCTCGACCGCCTCGAGACGCCTGGCGAGCTCGCGCATCTGCTCGACCGACTCGGCGCTCGGAGTGCTCGCGATCCCAGGGGAAGGGGACGCGGCGGCGACATCGTTCAGACGGGCCTCGAGTGCGCCGATCTCGCTCGCCCACAGCTCCTGTGCCTTGCCGATCTCGGTCGCGACGGCAGCCTTCTCCTGCTCGAGGGAGTCGAGGCGCTGGGTGAGCTGGTCGAGAAGTCCGACGATCGCCGCGTCCTCGCTCTCCGATCTCGTGGGCGCCGGAGCGGGTAGCGCGCTTACCTCTCGGGCGAGGGCCTCGAGCTCGATCCGGAGCTCGTCTCTCTCGGCGTCCCAGGCTGCTGCGGCCCGTGCGACCTCGGCCGTGACCGACTCGTGGCCTGCCTCCATCGCCTCGACGCGCGCGGCCAGCTCCTGCGCCCTGCCGATCTCGGTCGCGACGGCAGCCTTCTCCTGCTCGAGGGAGTCGAGGCGCTGCGTCAGCTCGTCGACGAGCCCGACGATCGCCGCGTGCGCGCTCTCGGACTTCCCGGGCACTGCGTTCACTTCTCCCGCGAGCGCCTCGAGCTCGATCCGGAGCTCGTCTCTCTCGGCGTCCCAGGCTGCGGCGGCCCGGGCGACCTCGGCGGTGACGGACTCGTGGCCGGCCTCCATCGCCTCGACGCGCGCGGCCAGCTCCTGGAGGCGAGGCTCGAGCGTTCCGTCGGCGCGCGCGTCGTCGACGGCGACCGCGAGCTGCTCGAGCTGGCCACGCACCCAGACGCGCTCCTCGGCCCAGGTCGCGGATGCCTGATCGAGAGCTGTGAGCGCAGCGTCGCGATCCTGCTCGATGTCCGCCAGGCGCTGCGAGACCTGCGCAAGCTCGTGCTCGATCGCGGCCTCGGACGTCGCGCCCTCGTGCCAGTGAGTGGTAATCGTCGCCTCGAGCTCTGCCAGTTGGCCCGTGACGTCGTCGATGCGTTGGCCGAGGTGCTGCAGGTGATCCTCGACCTCGGGAGCGATCGTGCCTGCCGACGGTAGTGCCGAGACCGTGGCCTGGAGCTCGACGATGAGGCCGTCGACGTGCGCGCTCGCGGCCTCGAACCGCTGAGTGAAGGCATCGAGCTCGAGCTCGTTCGCCGCGATGCTCTCCGTCGCGGTCGCGACGCTCGCCGACACGGCGTCGAGGTTCTCGGTGAGGTGCTCCACGTGTCCGGCCAGATCGCGGACGTAGTTCTCGTACTGATCGATGCTCGCCGCATTGCCGGAGCTGTCCTCCAGGCTCGCGACCTGTCTCGAGAGCGCGTCGATCGACTCTCGGAGCTCGATGACGAGGGTGCCGGCTCTTGCGTCCGTCTCCTCCAGCTGCGCGCGCAGGGTCGTGAGCTCACCCTCCCGCCCGGAGAGTCCGGCGGCCGTGGTCGAGACCGTCTTGGAGAGCGTGTCGAGTCTCTGCGCGAGCACGTCGACCTCTCCCGAGATCGCGTCGACCCGTGAGTCGCTCGCACCCGACTTCCGCTCGGATGCAAGCTCGGCGACGGTCTTCCGTAGCTCCGTCAGGTCCGACCCGCCCGCCTGACGGAGGTCTCGGACGACCGACTCGATTCGTGCCGTGCCTTCCTCGAGCTCCCGTCGCAGGCTCGCGATCTCTCCGTCCTTGCCCGCGAGCGACGTCGCCGTCACGTTCACCGTTCCTGCGAGCGTGGCGAACCGGTCGGCGAGGACGTCGACGCGGTTCGTCAGGCGCTGCTCGAGCTTCGGGTCGTGCTTGTTCCAGGCTTCGAGCGCCTTGGCAAGCTCCTTGAGCGCCTTCGGGTCGCCCACGGTCGAGCTGGCGCGAAGCTGTGCGTCGAGCTCCTTGATCCAGACGGCGAGCGCGTCGACGCGCTCGGAGAGCTCCGTGCCCTCGTCGTGCTCGCTCATGTGCTCGCCCGGCTGCTCTTTGGTCTACGCCGCGCGGACCAGACTCGCCTAGAGGCGCCGAACCTTGCGGAGGCCGCGGCAGCAGACATCTCTAAGGACGCGTATCGGTGGAAGGGCGTTCGGCGTGGTCACTCGTCTCAGTGACTTGGGATCGGCTAGGTCGCAGACGGCCAGTCGAGAATCGCGAGCCGTTGCTCGACCGTCTGCGGGCATCCCAGGCCCCGAGCCTGGGCGATCCGTTCGAGCGCATCGTGTGGCTCGGTTCCGTGACGGACGAGCCAGCAGCCGACGACGACCCCGGTCCGGCCGCACCCCGCCCAGCAGTGGACGTACGGGATGCCGCCAGCCTCGATCTCGTCGTCGATCGCATCGAGCACGCTCGTCAACGTCGAAGGGTCCGGCACGGTGAAGTCTCGGACCGGAAAGCGCAGGTAGCGAGCAGAGGGGGGCACGAGCTCCTGGTACGGCTCGAGCTCTCCCTCCTCGGTGAGGTCGACGAAGAGCGTCACGCCGGACGCGACGAGGTCGTGGACGGCCTCCGTCGCGGTGTCCGAGCCGGCGGCGCACGGATGCCGTCCGGCGATCAGTCGTCCGGGGTCGATCCACGTCGGTGGACGCATCGCAGCACTCGAGTCTGCCGGAGCGCGCCGGTGCGTGCCGGTTGCCGCTAGGCGGCGTCGCCCTGCCAGAGCGCGTCGGCGAGGCGGCGCCACTCTTCTCGCAGGTCGCTGCGGTCCGTGACGCGCTGCAGCTCCCAGTACGCACGAACCAGTACGCCGAGGTCGGTCGGTGCGTTGGTCTTCCGAGAGTCGTCGAGCACACGGAAGTACCACCCGTTTCGATCGAGGCCGAGCTCCTCCGAGAGCACGAGCGCACGGTCGCGAAGAACGTCGGTGTCGGTCTCGGTCTGGGCCATGTGACCGCTATCGGCAGCCCGGCTCGGCCGAATGAGAGGCCTCCCTGACACGGGGTAACCGACCGAATTACGGCCGAGCAGGCAGAAATTCTGCTGTCGGACCTGCGCAGTACGATGGCCCTCCCGTGGCTCACTCCGCGCCGTTCGTTCACCTGCACGTCCACTCCGAGTACTCGATCCTCGATGGTGCGTGCCGGATTCCGGCGCTCGTGGAGAAGGCCGAGAGGCTCGAGATGCCGGCCGTCGCGCTCACCGATCACGGGTCGCTGGCGGGGATCGTCGAGCTCTATCGGGAGGCGCGCGAGCGGGGAGTCAAGCCGATCGTCGGGTGCGAGGTCTACGTCGCCGACGACCGTCGGGTGCAGGCGAAGGGCTACGCGCACCTCACGCTCCTCGCCGAGACGAACGAGGGCTACGCGAACCTGATCAAGCTCTGCTCCCTCGGCTATCTCGAGGGGTACTACTACAAGCCGCGGGTCGACTGGGAGCTGCTCGAGCGCCACTCGCGCGGCCTCGTCGCGCTTTCCGGGTGCCTCTCCGGACGGGTCTCGAAGGCGCTCGCCGAAGGCCGCGGCAACGACGCCCGGGAGGATCTCGACCGGCTGGCTCAGATCTACGGCCGCGACTCCACCTATGTCGAGATCCAGAACGGCGGAGTCGACGACCAGCTCCGCATCAACCCCGACCTCGTTGCGCTCGCGGAGGAGACGAGCCTCCCGCTCGTCGCGACGGGAGACGTCCACTACCTGAACGCGGAGGACGCGTACTCGCACGAGGCGCTCCTCTGCATCCAGTCGGGGGACACGCTCAAGAACCCGAACCACTGGCGCTTCGACACCAACGAGTTCTTCTTCAAGTCACCCGAAGAGATGGCTCTCGACTTCCCGGGGCTCGACTACGCCCTCGCTCGCACGCTCGAGATCGCGGAGCGTTGCAACGTCGAGATCGAGCTCGGCCGGATCCTGCTGCCGAGCTACCCGGTGCCGGACGGACGGGATGCGTTCGACTACCTCGTCGAGCTCTGCGAGCAAGGTCTCGTCAAGCGCTATGGGACCGTGACCCCCGAGCTGACCGAGCGCCTTCGCTTCGAGCTCAAGACCGTCCAGGAGATGGGCTTCGCGGACTACTTCCTGATCGTGTGGGACTTCATCCACTTCGCGAAGACGAACGGGATCAGCGTCGGGCCCGGCCGCGGGTCGTCCGCCGGATCGCTGGCTGCGTACTGCCTCGAGATCACGGACGTCGACCCGCTGCGCTACGGGCTGCTCTTCGAGCGGTTCCTCAACCCGGCGCGCAAGGACCTCCCCGACATGGACATCGACTTCTCCGTCGCGGGGCGCGATCGGGTCATCAACTACGTCGCGGAGAAGTACGGCCGGGACCGCGTGGCCCAGATCATCACCTTCTCGACCATGGCGGCGCGAGCGGCGATCCGGGATGCCGGCCGCGTGCTCGACATCCCCTACGGCGTCGTCGACCGGATCGCGAAGCTCGTGCCGGAAGGCCCGGGCCAGACCCTGGAAGATGCTCTCAAGCGTGGGGCCGAGCTCCGGCAGGCGGTCGACTCCGACCCGGTTGCAAAGGAGATCGTCGAGCTCGCGCAGCCGCTCGAGGGCCTGACGCGCGCGGACTCGATCCACGCCGCGGGCGTCGTCATCGGGGCGCAGCCGCTGATCGAGGTCGTGCCGCTGCAGCAGAAGGGATCGGACTCGGAGGTCGTGACGCAGGTCGGCATGCACGACGTGGTCGATCTCGGCCTCCTGAAGATGGACTTCCTCGGTTTGCGCAACCTCGACGTGATCGACAAGGCGGTCGATCTCGTTTGCTCGTCTGGCCGGGGCGGCCTCGATATCGCCGGGATCCCGCTCGACGACTCGGAGACGTACGCGATGCTGGCTCGCGGGGAGTCCTCGGGCGTGTTCCAGTTCGAGTCGTCGGGCATGCGCGAGGCCCTGCGCCAGGTCAAGCCGACGGAGTTCGAGGACCTCATTGCGCTCGTCGCCCTCTACCGGCCCGGCCCGATGGGGTACATCCCCACCTACGCGGCCCGCAAGCACGGCCGCGAGCCCGTGTCGTTCCTCGACCCGCGCCTCGAGGAGATCACCGGGACGACATACGCGATCTGCATCTACCAGGAGCAGTACATGCAGATCGCGAAGCAGCTCGCCGGGTTCACTCCTGCAGAAGCCGAGACGCTTCGAAAGGCAATCGGGAAGAAGATCCACACGCTCATGGCGTCGCTCAAGGGGAAGTTCCTCTCGGGCTGCGCCGAGAACGCAGTCGCCGAGGCCGTCGCGCAGCAGCTCTGGAAGGACATGGAGTCGTCGCAGGACTACTCGTTCAACAAGGCGCACGCCGCCTGCTACGCGCTGATCGCCTACCGCACCGCCTGGCTGAAGGCGCACCACGCGCACGAGTACATGGCCGCGCTCATCTCGTCCGTCATGAACACGAAGGATCGGGTGCCCATCTACGTCAACGCCTGTCGCGAGATGGAGATCGAGGTGCTTCCGCCGGACGTCAACTCGTCGCAGACCGACTTCGCGATCGTCGAGGGCAAGATCCGCTTCGGCCTGAACGCCGTGAAGAACGTCGGAGAGTCCTCGGCCGAGGCGATCGTGCGCGCGCGGACGGAAGACGGAGAGTTCTCCTCGATCTGGGAGCTCACCGAGCGCGTCGACCCGCAGGCCGTCAACAAGCGCGCGCTCGAGTCTCTCGTGAAGTGCGGAGCGCTCGACTCGACCGGTGCGAGCCGGATGGGGATGCTCGGCGTGCTCGACCAGGCGCTCGCGTTCGGTTCCAAGCAGGCCGCAGACCGGCTGGCCGGCCAGGCCTCGATCTTCGACGGAGCGTTCGGTCTCGCAGGCGGCGAGGAGGAGTCCGTGCAGGAACGACATCACCCTGCGATTCCGGTGGGCGAGTTCGACGAGCGCGAGCTCCTGCGGCTCGAGAAGGAGACGCTGGGGCTCTACGTCTCGGAGCATCCGCTCGAGCGCGTCCAGGCTCAGCTCCGGCGGAAGACGGACTGCACGCTCGCTGAGATCGAGCGGCGGCGAGACGGGGAGGTCGTCACGGTCGGCGGCATCGTCTCGGGTCTGAAGCAACTGACGACGAAGCGCGGGGAGCCGATGGTCTTCGCGACGATCGACGACCCGACCGGAAGTGCGGAGGTCGTCGTGTTCAACTCCACCTACGCGGCGGCGCGCGAGCACCTCGAGGCCGACCGGATCCTCGTCGTCAAGGGCCGGGTCGACCACAAGCAGGCGGGAGAGACGAAGCTCGTCGCCATCGAGGTGATGCCGTTCGAGGCCGTTCAGGAGCGCCGCGAGGTGCGTCTCCGGATCGATGCGCGGCAGGCGCCCGCCGGGCTCATCCAGGAGCTCGCCTCGCTCGTTCGCGACTTCCCCGGCGATGCGCCCGTGTTCGTCGCGCTCGAGACGTCGCTCGGCGAGCGGACGCTCGCGCTTGGTCCCGAATACCGGGTGAGGCCGAACGCCGACTTCTTCGCCGAGGTCAGGGCTCTCCTCGGCGAGGCCGCGCTCGCCTGACGCCGCAGGGCGCCGTCTTGCTCCCGGGCGGCGGAGCCGCCCTCCGCAAGCCGGTTGACGACCTCGCGGCGCGATCCAGCGGGCTCGCCGCTTGTCCGTACCTCGCGTACTGTCCGGCGCGGCTCGCCCTTGTCTCGCTTGCGAGCGCCGCCCCTGCGACGTCAGGTCGTTGGAGTTCTAGCTCTTCGCGTCCGCGGCGAGCCGATCGCCGAGGCTCGCGAGCACCTTGATCGCGATCGACGGCATCGTCTCCACGAGCTGCCGGAAGGCGCGGTCCGTCACGACGAGCGCCCGAACGGCCGAGGTCGCGACGACGCTCGCCGTACGTGGGACCTTCGTCAGGAGCGCGATCTCGCCGAACCAGTCGCCCGGCCCGAGCTCGGAGAGCTTGCGGTCGTTGCGCGTGACCTGCACGCTGCCTTCCACGAGCACGAAGAACTCACGCCCCGGGCGACCTTCGCGCATCAGGACGTAACCCTCGCGGACGTCGATCTCGTCGGCAGTCGACGCGAGCCGCCGGAGCTCGGTCTTCGAGCAGCCCGCGAAGAGCGGCACCGACTTCAGCAGGTCGACCTTCGCGTCTCGACCGAGTCGCATGAAGCGATCCTAATACGCTCGAGAGCCATTCGTACAGGCCATTGACTCGGGCCCCCGACTCTGATTCGATCCCTGTCGGAGGCGGTTGGGGCCTTCCTGCGGTTTGGTCGACTAGAGGGGAGAGCTTGCGGTGAGAACCCGAAGATGGGTACGTCTTGCGGTGGTCGCGGCAGTGGGCGCGCTGATTGCGATCGTGTTCTTCGGGACGGCGACGCCGGCACCCGCAACCGGTACGCCGCCCACGATCGACTTCGACAACCAACCGGGGCTCAGCTCGGTGACGTACGGCCAGAACGCGGCGTACGTCGCGCACATCACGAACAACGGGATCGCGGTTCTCAGGAACGTCACCTTCCACAACCCGATCCCCACGACGATCGTCAACGGGCAGCCGCAGCAGGCGGTGTTCCAGAGCTCGAACTGCGCCGGGCAGGTCACTGCGACGGAGTTCGTGTGCAACGTCGTCGCCAAGCTCGACACGAATCAGACGGCCACGGTGACGGTCGCCTGGAAGACGCCCTCGGCCGGCTCCTCTCCGGGTGGCCCGACCGCGGCGAGCTGCTGCTCACCAGCGCCAGCTGGGGCACGAGCCTGCGCTCGTATCCCATGGGGCCGGTCGCGACCGAGCTCCTGTCGGGGAACGACCCCTCGCGGGCAGCGACGTACGCTCTTTCCGCATGCACCGATCCCTCCGCGCCGACGCTCGCGACGGATCAGAACGTGAGCTCGAGACAACCGGCTCGCGACGAGCGTCTGCGTGCCGAGCCTGCCCCCCAGCGGTGGGCTGGTCACCGCGATCCAGGAGCTGCCGAAGTCCGAGTCGGACCCGGGCACCGCGCCGGAAGTTTCCGACATCTGCATTCCGGCGCCGCTCACCGCGTGCGATCAGGCACCGTTCGTGTTCTCCCCGGCTCGCGACGTTCACCTTCGTCCTCGACAACGCGTCCCTTCCGAATCCGATCCACGTCGTGTACCACAACGGCGTCGTCGTCTCGACGCGACCCCGCGACGACCCACATGTCGTTTACATCAAGGTCCAGCCCTATAAGGGCATCACGACCGTCATCGTGCAGTCGTCGAGGAACGGACAGTGGACCTTCGGCTAGCGAACGAGGAGACAGGCGACGTCAGCTGGCGCACTCGGACTGCAGGGACTCAATGGTCGGCGGCGGCTAAGGATGGCCTCAACCGCGCCGACCATGACTCCGCTCCCCTTGATCTCGGCGAGCGCGGATGCGTCCGCGAGCGTCGATGCGCGTCCGAGTCGCGACCAGCCAGAGCGCTGCACCTCGGCGAGGTCGAGAAGGGCGCCGAACTGGAAGAGCACGGCGTCGGTCGGTGCGAGGAACGTCGAGAGCCTCTCGTACGAGTGCCTCGGCGGCATCGAATGACCCCTGCTGCGCGAGGAACTTGGCCCGGACGCACCGCCAGAGAGCCTGGTCGTCGACTCCGTCAGGAGAGGCTAGTTCTTCAGTCTGGTCTGCGATCCGTTCGATCTCGTCAAAGCGTCCGAGTTCGTAAAGCGTTTGACCTAGCAACCCTGTGATTGCGCAGAGGAGGATACTTCTCGCCCACGGCCACGAGAATGTCATACGCCTCGCGGAGCATCTTTCTCGGCTGCGCCGCCGCGCCCGCATACATCTCGATCCGCCAAGCCTCGAGCGATGCTCTCGCGACCTCGACGCCGAGACCAAGCTCCTCGAGCATGGCTCGACCCCTGACGTTCACTTCGCGCGCCTCGTCAAACGAGCCGCGCATCGCCAGCAGGCTTCCAAGCAGCGCGAGTAGGATGACCCTCTGCCTGTTGGTCACCCCTGACCTGCGCGACCATCCGTTCGACAGTGTTCGATGGCTTCCGGGACAGGCGTCGGTCCGAAGTACGGCGGCTGCCGCATAGGCGGTCGCCGCGCGGGTCTGCTGCCGCGCGTCATCGGCCTCGAGGGCGTGTTCGAGAGCGCGTTCCGAGGCATCGGCGGCGTTGCCGAACTGCAGCACTGGGTGCCGTGTGTCCAGGCAAGCAGCCTCCAGGCCTTGGCGAGACCGGCGTTGTCGTCTGCAACTTCGAAGACCGCCATCGCCGCGGCGATGGTCGTCGCTGCCTCCTCTCGCCAGTTGTCGGCATCGCCCGCACGAAGGCGGACGAGCAGTCGCACGAGGCTGGCATGGGCGCGCACCGCCGGGAGCCCGGCCGCTCCACTGCTCTCGATCGCCTCGTCGAGGACGGCCTGGGCTTCGTCGAAGCGACCGACCTGCAGGAGAGCCTCTCCGTAGTCGGGCAGGAGCTCGAGTCGAGTTACGTCGCCCTGGGGTAGCAACGCAATCGCGCGTCCGAGCAGGTTGGTGGCCGCCGGCACGTCCCCGCGGGCGAAGGCGCGGCGGCCCGACAGGGCGAGGCGTCGCGAGGCATCGACGGCGATCGCACGTCCCCGCTCGTCGAGAGGGCCGAGCTCCGAGAGGTAGCGGTGTGCCTGCTCGAGGTGGTACCCGAGAATCTCCTCGTACTCGACCGCGCCCTCGCGGTTCACGTCATCGGCCCATTTCACGAAGCGCTCGTGGAGCGTCGCGCGCGCTCGCTTGAGGATCCCCTCGTACGTCGTGTCGCGAATCAGGATGTGGTGGAAGCGGAACGCCTCTTCCTCGGGCGGTCGCGACCGGTCCGCGTGGATGAACTGCTTGTCGGTCAGCGCATGGAGTTGGGCGCCGACCACGGGTTGCACGCTCTCCGCGGTCAGGTACTCGACGGCGTCCCGGACGAAGACGTGCCCGATCACGGCGGCGGGCTCGATGACCGCCCGCTCCTCGGGCTCGAGGTAGTCGAGCCTCGCTGCAAGCAATGCCTGGATCGTGGGCGGCACCGACACGCGGTCGATGGCGCCGACGGCACGCCAGCAGCCGTCCTCGAACCGAATGATGCCCTCGTCGATGAGCATGGACAGGAGCTGCTCCACGAAGAGCGGATTCCCCTGCGCGGCCTCGACGACCCGGGCACGCACCTCGTCCTCGAGCCCGGCCTGCCCGAGCAGATGGCTCGCGACCTCCCGCGCATGATCGTCCGAGAGCGGCAGGAGCTCGATCCGCCGGGCGGGCGGCGTAGCCGACCACTCGGGTAGGCGTTCGACGAGCTCCCGGCGTGTCGGGCAGACGAGCAGGAGACGTGCCTCGGCGCTCTCGACCACGTGCTCGACGAGCTCGAGGAACGTCGTCTCGGCCCAGTGGATGTCCTCGAACAGCACCACGAGCGGCCGCGCGGCCGCGAGCTTCTCCAGCAGCCTGCGAGCTCCCCAGTAGAGCTCCTGCACGGGAAACGGCTCCTGTGTGAGCCCGATCGCCGAAGCGACACGGGCGATCACGTCCGTGTCGTCGTCGAGAGCAGCCAGCTTGGCATGTGCTTCTTCCGACGTGTCGCGCTCCGCGATGCCCGCGGCCTCGCGGACCGCCTCGGCGAGCGGCCAGAAGCTGATGCCGTCGCCGTATGCGAGACAGCGGCCCCGCAAGACCATCGCTTCCCCTTCGAGAGACCGGATGAACTCGTCCATGAGCCGCGACTTCCCGACCCCGGCCTCACCCATGACCGTCACGAGCCGAGGCCGCGTCTCGGCGAGTGCTTCGGCGAAGGCGTCGCGCAGGACCCCGAGCTCGTGATCCCGGCCGACCATCGGAGAGTCGAGGCGACGCGGGCGCTCGACGCCGTCGAGCAACGACATGAGCCGGTAGGCGGGCACCGGCTCGGCCTTTCCCTTCAGCTCGAGCGGCTCGACCGGCTCGACGGCGACGTAGTCGCGCACGAGGCGGTACGTGAGGTCGCCGAGGAGCACCTCCTGCTCGCCGGCGGCCTGCTCGAGCCGCGCCGCGACGTTCACCGCGTCGCCGGTCACGAGTCGCTGGCCCGCGGCGGGATCGCCTGAGACCACCTCGCCGGTGTTCACGCCCGTGCGATTTGCCAGCCGCACGCCAAAGACGCGGTCGAGCTCGTCGTTCAGCTGCTCGAGCGCACCCTGCATCCCCGCGGCGGCGCGTACGGCGCGAAGGGCGTCGTCCTCGTGCAGCCGGGGGAGACCGAAGACGGCCATGACGGCGTCCCCGATGAACTTCTCGACGACGCCTCCGTGCCGCTCGAGTTCGGCGCGCATGGTGTCGAAGTACCGCGTCATCACCTCGCGCAGTGCCTCGGAGTCGAGTCGCTCTCCCATGCTCGTCGAGCCCTTGAGGTCGGAGAAGACGACGGTCACGACCTTCCGCACCTCCTGTGCAGGGGCCGCAACCTCGAGCGCGGAGCCGCAGGCGAGGCAGAACTTCGCGATCTCCGGGTTCTCCGTACCGCACTGGCCGCAGACGGGCATCGACCGAGTTTGCCTCGTCCTGAGCACCCTCGTACGGGTGAGGTGCTCAAGGAACGTTTACCGACCCTCAACGAAATCCCCCCAGAAAGGGGACGACCGATACGTCTAAGTGGACGAATAGGCGAGTGACACACATCACCCACTGCGGAAGGGCGGCGTCATGTCTGCGGCAGAACTCGAGATCATGAAGGTGACCGAGAACGACCGGGTCGAGCACTGGCGGCACACGGAGCTCGCGCGGGCCGGGTACGACCCTGAGAGCGCGCTCGTCCTGGCTGCGAGCCACGATGTCGACCTCCACGAAGCCGTGAACCTGCTCCAGCGCGGGTGCTACGGTGGATCTCGCCCTCCAGATTCTCCTCTAGCGCGAACCGGCACTACCCCAGGGCCTCCTCCTCCCTGGGCCTGGGGTAGTGCCTACCGCGTCCTGGGGGATACGCGGGTGACGCGAAGGTTCCGGTCGCTCGCGTGCCGGTACATCGGCACAATGGGCGCCGATGTCGGCTCTCGGCTCCTTCTCGCTCGCTTTCTCTCCGCTGGCCTCGATTCCGTCCCCGAGCTCGAGCACGCTCGAGATCGGGCCCCTCTCGATCCACTTCTACGGCCTGACGCTGCTCGTCGCGATCGTCGCGGCGGTCGTCATCACCGGGATCCGCTGGACGCACCGTGGCGGCGACTGGGACCTCATCTTCCGGCTCGCGGTCTGGGGCGTCGCGTTCGGGATCGTCGGCGCGCGGCTGTACCACGTGATCACGAGCTGGAACGAGCTGCCCGACGAGTGGTGGGGACCGTTCGCGATCTGGCGAGGCGGGCTGGGCGTCTGGGGCGGAATCGGGCTCGGCGTCATCGTGGGCGCCATCGTCGCGCGGCGGTCGGGCGCCAGCGTCTCGCGCCTTGCGGATTGCGTCGCCCCCGGGCTCCTCGTCGCCCAGGGAATCGGTCGCTTCGGCAACTGGTGGAACCAGGAGCTCTTCGGCAAGCCGACGAGCTTGCCCTGGGGCCTCGAGATCAGCCCCGAGAACCGGCCGATCGCCTACATCGAGAGCGCCACGTTCCACCCGACGTTCCTCTACGAGGCGCTCTGGTGCTTCGCAGCGGCCGGCGTCCTCTTCCTCGTGGAGCGATACGTTCGCCTGAGGCCTGGCAACCTCTTCGCGCTGTACGTGTTCCTGTACAGCATCGGGCGCCTGTGGATCGAGACGCTTCGGATCGATCCCTCGCACGAGATCGCGGGGGTCCGGCTGAACGTGTTCGTCGCGGGGCTCGCGATTCTCGCCTCGGCCGCATTCTTCGTGTGGTGGCAGCGCGGCTGGAAGCGGGGTGGGCCGGTGGCGCCGAAGGTCCAGACGATGGCGATTCCCAAGCAGCGTCCGTAGCGCCCCGGGGAGCGCCCCTGGGGCGCGTCCGGCTGCGCGGTTAGCCTCACGCCGTGCCCGCCGCTCTCCAGGCCCTGGTCGTGCGTGACCTCGAGCTCGAGCTCGACGCGTTCGAGGGCCCATTTGATCTTCTTCTGACGTTGCTGCTCAAAGAAGATCTCGAGCCGCGCGAGATCGACATCGCGGCGATCGTCCTCGCCTTTCTCGATCGCCTCGCCGAGAGGGACGACGGCGAGGAGGCGGTCGATCTCGAAGCGTGCGGCGAGTTCCTCGTCCTCATCTCGGCGCTGCTCGAGCTGAAGGCTCGAGGTCTCTTCCCCGAGGAGGCCGCCGAGCTCGAGGGGCTCGAGCCCGAGGAGGCCGCCGAGGAGCTCGCGCGCCGGCTGGCCGAGTACCGGCGGATGAAGGAGGCTGCGAGCTGGCTTGCAGAGCGCCTTGCCTCGGAGGGCGACCGCTGGTTCCGGCTCGGGCCCGCGCCGCTCGCCCCCCGGGTCGAGCGCAGGCTCGCGCCCCAGGACGCCATCGCGCTCGCCGAGGCGGTCCGAGGACTGGCAGCGCCTCCGCCGAACATCTCGCTGAGCCACATGGCATTGCGCTTTCCACCCGTCTCGCAGTTCCTCGAGCGCTTTCGGGCGCTGCTTTCCCGGCGCCGCCGGTTCGACTTCGACTCGGAGGTGACGGGCCTCTCGCGGGTCGAGCAGGCGGTCGCGTTCCTGGCACTGCTCGAGCTCCGGAAGTCCGGCGAGATCGCGATCAGCCAGGCCGCCCCCTTTGCCCCCATCCGCGTCTCCCGGAGCTCTTCTCCGGGCGCTTCTCCGGCCGACGAAGAAAGGATCTCCACGTGGACAGCCCGCTCCGCCTGATCGCCTCGAGCCCGGTCGACCGGCTCGCACACACGATCGAGGCCCTTCTGGTCGTGTCGTCGACGCCACTCTCCGTCGCGGATCTCGCCGCGGCGACCGACGACGACGCCGAGCGGATCGAGACCGCGCTCGGGCTCCTGGGCGAGCGGTATCGCGAAGGACGGAGCGGCATCGTGCTCGAGCAGGTTGCGGGCGGCTACGCGTTCCGGGCGTCGCGGGACGCCTCGGATGCGTGCGCACGCCTCTTCGACCGGCCGGTGGAGAAGGGCCTCTCGCAGGCTGCGCTCGAGACGCTCGCCATCGTGGCCTACGTCGGTCCGTGCTCCCGGCCCGAGATCGCACGGATCCGCGGAGTCGCTGCGGACTCGGCGGTCGCGAGTCTCGTCGAGCGCGGCCTCATCGCCGAGGCAGGCAGAGAGCACGGCCCGGGAGGTGCGATCCGCTATCGCACGACGCCGCTCTTCGAGCGGGTCTTCGCGCTCGAGAGCCTCGCCGCGCTCCCGCGCCTCGACGACCTCGGCGAGACCCAGGAAGAGCTGCGCTCGCGGCTTGTCGAAGTCGCCTCCGCGCGCGCTTCCTGACCGCGCCCGCGAGCCGTCGCGGAGGAGCCGATGCGCTTGTCCGCGACCGCGCGCTTATCGTGAGGATCACGTCGTGCTTCTGCGATGCGTAACGGTCGTTGTGCTTGCGGCACTCTGGGTCCTACCATCGGCTCAGAGTTCTCCGCTCGCTGGCCACCGATGCCAAAGCACCATCGACCGGGGTCAGGGGGCTGAGCCGTCGTGGTCGCCTGATGGACGGCGCATTGCATTCGTGAGGGAGGGCGCGGTCTGGTCAGTCGAGGCGGTGGGAGGAGCCCTGAAGTGCGTCACGCATCCGGGCTCGAATCAGGCAGATGGCAGCCCAACTTGGAGCCGTTCCGGCAGATCGATCGTTTTCACTCGCTTCAGCCTTGGCGAGCACGATGCCACGAGCAAGCTCTATGCAATTGGCTCGGGCCGGAATGGGGAGGAGGCCCATAGGCTCTCGAACGGCTTTCCTAGGACGGCGACTGATCCGAGGTGGTCGCCGGGGCCTGCGATCGCGTTCTCGTGGAGTTGCCGGCTGGCTGTCGCTCGTCCTGGCGGGGGCAGCATGCGCACAATGCGGCTGCGAAATGTTGCATGCGCCATGACGCCAGCGTGGAACTACAGAGGCAACCGCATCGCGTTTTCTGCAGTGAGCCCGAGATCCACCGAGTCAACGCACACGCTGTCGATCTGGACTGTCTGGTCGCACGAGACGCACGCCACTCGCCTGACTCGAGGTTCGGACGACCGGGATCCTGACTATGCCCCAGATGGTTCGAAGCTCGTGATGTCGACAAGGTGTCGTATCGCATTGCTGGATCTCAGATCGAAGGCAGTCAAGCTTCTGACCTCGCACGGTCTCACGAGGTCCGAGTGCGCCCGAGGTCCACAGTGGTCTCCTGACGGGACCGCTATCGTCTATTCGATCGGGAGCTCGGTGTTCGTGATGAGGCCAGACGGATCTGGCAAGCACCCTGTCTTCGAGCCCTAGAGCGCCCTCGAAGGTTCGAGTGCACCTCGTCCGGTGAGGGCCTTCGGCTCGACGACATTCGGGTGACGCTGAGAGCCAGTACCGCGAACTTCCGCTCCTCGGGGTCAGATCTGCCAGGCACCCGCGCGCAGGACCGGCACGGCCTCACCGCTCGCCGTGATGCCGTCGACGGCGAGCTCCTGGCTCCCGATCATGAAATCGACGTGGATGCGGCTGAGGTTGATCCGTGCCTTGTCCGCCGGATCCTCGACCGGATGGTCGTAGGCGTTTCCGAGAGCGATGTGGGTCGCGGCGTTCTCGTCGATCAGGGTGTCGAAGAACACGGTCTCGAGCGGCCCGACTCGTCCCTCACCGTCGACGAGCGCGAGCTCGCCGAGCCGCGCGGCGCCCTCGTCCTTCGCGACGACGGCCCGGAGTGCCTCGGCGCCCTGCTCGGCGTCGATCTTGGTGGCTTGCCCGCCCGAGAACTCGACGCGAATGCCCGAGATCAGCGAGCCGTAGAGCTCCAGCGGCATCGTCGCGCTGACATGGCCGTCGACACGTTCGGGGTCGGGGGTCGTGAAGAGCTCCTCCGTCGGGATGTTCGGCGAGTGCCGGCGCCCGTCGATGGTGACGAGGTCGCCGGCCGCCCAGTGCGCGGACGGAAGGAGCCCGATCGTGAGATCCGTACCGGGCCCGTGCAGGCGCATCGCGTCGAACCGGCGCTCCGTGAGCCGGCTCGCGTGTGCCTTCAGATCCACATCGCGGTCCTGCCAGGCCTTGCCCGGGTCGTCCGCGTCGAGCCGACAGATGTGGGCGACGGCTTCCCAGAGCTTCGCGTATGCGTCTTCCGGCTCGAGGTCCGGATAGACGACCTCGGCCCACGGGTGAGTCGGCGCGGGGATGATGCACCAGCTCGTCGTCATCCGGTTCACGATCTCGCCGGTCCCGGGCAGGTACGGGAGGAGGTCGCGCCCCGCGGCGGCGGGATCGAGACCTTCGAGCGCGTGTGGTGCGTGCGGCCCGGAGAGCGTGATGCGGGCGGCATGCTCGTCGGACAGGTAGAGCAGGCGCTCCGTCATCCACGGGGGGATGTACTCGAGCGTGTCCGGATCCGCATGCGCGATGCGCTCGCGCTTGACCCATTGGTCGAAGTAGACGACGTCGACATAGCGCGCGCCGTGCTGGTAGGCAATGCGAGCGATCTTCCGCGTCAGCGGCTCCTTCCCGATGTAGCTCGTGACGGCGAGGAGCTGTCCGGGTTGGACGTTTGCCCCATACACGGCGAGGCTCGCGAGCTTGTCCTCCCACTCCTCGATCTGACGCACGCGGGCACCCTAACCCAGGGGTGAGAATCGAGGTGAGAATTGCGCGATGCGCCTGAACGCCTTCCTTGCCCGTGCCGGAGTCGCCTCGCGTCGCCGAGCGGACGAGCTCATCGTCGAAGGTCGCGTGCTCGTCAACGGCGAGCCGGGAGAGCTGTCGACTCAGGTCGGCTCGTCGGACATGGTCGAGGTCGACGGCTGCAGGGTCACGGCGCAACAACTCGCGTACGTCCTCTTGCACAAGCCCGCCGGTGTGGTCACGACCGCGCGTGATCCCCACGGCCGGCCGACGGTGGTCGACCTCGTCGAGCATTCGGTACGCGTCGTGCCCGTCGGACGCCTCGACGCAGATACGACCGGTGTCCTGCTGTTGACGAACGACGGGCAGCTCGCGCACCGGCTAGCCCATCCGCGATACGGGGTCGAGAAGGTCTACGAGGCCGAGGTCGAGGGGGAGCCGAGCGAGGATGCGCTACGGGCGCTTCGTGGGGGTGTCGAGCTCGACGACGGACGCACTGCTCCCGCAGATGCGCGGCTCCTCGCGACCGCGGCGTCCACGAGCGTCCTCGAGCTGACGCTGCACGAGGGCCGCAAGCACCAGGTGAAGCGCATGTGCGAGGCCGTCGGGCATCCGGTCAGCCGGCTCCATCGGAGCCGGTACGCGGGAATCGACGTCGGGGACATCGCCCCTGGAGCCTGGCGTGAGCTGACGGACGACGAGATCTCGTCGCTCCGTCGGCTCGCCGGTCTCTGACTACCGAGCCCTCAGGGGCGGGCGAAGCCCATGCGCTCGTACATCGCGGAGAGCGTCGGCTCGGACGCATCCCGTGCCTTGGCGGCGCCCAGGGAGAGGAGTCGGCCGAGCTCCGCCGGGTCCGAGCGGAGCTCCCGGAAGCGGGTCTGGATCGGCCCCAGGACCTCGACGAGCGCGTCGCCGACGCTCTCCTTGAACGCGCCGTACCCGTCGCCGTCGAAGCGCGCTTCGACCTCGGCGATCGTCTCGCCCGTCGCCACCGTCACGAGCTCGATGAGGTTGGAGATGCCGGGCTTATCCTCGGGGTCGTGGCGGATCTCCCGGCCCGAGTCCGCGACCGCGCGCTTGACCTTCCGGCGGATCGTCTCCGGTGGGTCGAGCATCAGGATCTTGCCCTGCTCGTTCCCGAAGGACTTGGACATCTTCTTCGTCGGCTCCTGGAGGTCCATGACCCGTGCACCTGCCTCCGGATAGACGCCGTCGGGCACGGTAAAGGTCTCTCCGTAACGCGCGTTGAAGCGCAGCGCGATGTCGCGGCAGAGCTCGAGGTGCTGGCGCTGGTCGTCTCCGATCGGGACGATGTCGGTCTGGTAGAGGAGGATGTCACCGGCCATCAGCACCGGGTAGGTGAAGAGCGCCGACGAGACGAACTCCGCGAGCGCTTGCTTCTCCTTGAACTGCGCCATCCGGCCGAGCTGCCCGTACGCAGTGACCGCTCCCAGGAGCCATGCTGCTTCGGCGTGGGCGGTGACGTGGCTCTGTACGAACACCGTCGAGCGCTCCGGGTCGAGCCCGGTCGCGAACAGCATCGCCGTGATGTCGAGCGTCGCCTCGGCCAGGTCGGCCGGGTCGTGGTCGACGGTGATCGCGTGCAGGTCGACGATGCAGAAGTACGAGTCCCCCTGCTCCTGCGTCTTCGCGTACTGGCGAAAGCCGCCGCTGTAGTTGCCGATGTGCGGCTCGCCGGTCGGCTGGATTCCGGAGAAGATCTTCACGCCTGGGATTCTCCCTGGACCGGCGAGGCGGCGTCAGGCCGCAACTAGACTCATCCGGATGGAAAGACCGCGGACAGGCGACGGACTCGACTGCTGAACATGCGCGTCGAGCCTGTGCCCGCCCTCAGGGGGCACGTGGCCGTCCCGGGCGACAAGTCGATCTCGCACCGAGCGGTGCTGATCGGTGCGCTCTGTGACGGCCCGGTGCGCGTTTTCGGCTTCGGGCGTTCTGCCGACACGGAGGCGACGATCGCAGCCGTGCGCGCGCTCGGCGCCGAAGTCGAGGAGCTGGACGTCGACACGCTCGTGGTCCACGGCGTCGGGCTTCGCGGGCTGCGTGAGCCGGTAGGGCCGATCGACTGCGGCAACGCGGGGACGCTGATGCGTCTCCTCTGCGGGATCCTGGCCGGGCAGACCGGCCGCTTCGAGCTCGTCGGCGACGAGTCGCTCTCGTCGAGGCCGATGGAGCGTGTGGCGGAGCCGCTGCGTCGGATGGGGGCGGAGATCCTGACGACCGACGGGCACGCGCCGCTCGTCGTCGAGGGCCGTCCGCTCACGCCGATCGAGTACACGCTTCCGGTTGCCTCCGCGCAGGTGAAGTCGGCTGTGCTCTTCGCCGGCCTGTTCGCCGAGGGAGGTGAGACGACCGTCGTCGAGCCGCTTCCGACCCGCGATCACACCGAGCGGCTCCTCGAGCATGCAGGTGCGCCGATCAAGCGACGACCCGGCAGCACGTCGATCGCTGCCCCCGAGCGGCTCGTGCTGGACGAGATCGAGATCTCGGGCGACTTCTCGTCGGCCTGCCCACTTCTGGTCGCGGCGGCCATCGTTCCCGGCTCGGAGGTCACCGTCCACGGGGTCGGCCTGAACCCGCGCCGCACCGGGTTGCTCGACGTGCTCGAGCGCATGGGCGCGCGCGTCTCCGTCTACAACCGGCGTTCGATCGGCGGCGAGCCTGCAGGGGACGTCGAGGTGAAGGCCTCCGAGCTCGTGGGGACGACCGTCACCGCGGAGGAGGTTCCCGTGCTCGTCGACGATCTTCCGCTCTTCGCACTCGCGGCCGGCCACGCGCGCGGTGAGAGCGTGGTGAAAGGCGCTTCGGAGCTGCGCTTCAAGGAGACGGATCGGCTTCAGGCGATCGTCGAGGAGCTCCGCCGGATCGGCATGCACGTTCGCGCGACCGACGACGGTTTCCGGATCCGAGGCGTGCCCACGCGGCTTCGCGGAGGCGTCGTCGACGCGCGCGGTGACCACCGCATCGCGATGCTCGGTGCGGTCGCCGGAGTGTCCTCGCGCGACGGTGTCGACGTCCACGGCGCGGAGGCCGTCGAGACGAGCTTTCCCGGATTCTTCGACGTCCTCGAGCAGCTGAAGGACACGAGCAGTGAGTAGGGCGGTCTCGATGATCGTGGCCATCGACGGACCGGCAGGTTCGGGCAAGAGCACCGTCGCGTGGCGACTCGCGCAACGGCTCGGCTTCCGCTATCTCGACACGGGAGCCATGTACCGCGCGCTGACCTGGCTCGCGCTTCGCGACGGAGTACCGCTCGACGAGGAGGAGACGCTGGCGATGCTCGCGCGCGCACACCCCGTTTCGTTCACCGACCGGGACACGGTCGAGATCGACGGCGTTGACGTGACCGGTGCCATCCGCGAGCCGGAGATCGACCGCTGCGTGCCCGTGGTCGCCCGCCATCCGGCGGTTCGGGAGGTGATGCGCGAGCGCCAGCGGGCGCTGGGCACGCTCGGGGACGCCGTGATCGAAGGCCGGGACATCGGGACGGTCGTGGCGCCGGACGCCGAGGTCAAGGTCTTTCTCGTCGCGGACGAGGACGAGCGGGCACGGCGACGGACGGTCGATCGCCCCGGCGTCGGCGTGGAGACGCTCGCGAGCGATCTGCGAAAGCGAGACGAGCGCGACGCGGCAAACACCCGACCCGCCGCGGATGCGTTGCTGCTCGACACGACCGACCTTACGATCGACGAGGTCGTCGACCGGATCGAGGCGCTCGTTGCGGAGCGTCGACCGTGACCGCGCGGAGAGTCCAAGCCACCGGCTCGCCTCTGCGCGGGAGAGAAGGACGGGCGTGAATCGCACCGACGCCATGTGGGCGGTGGGTCGGCGGACGATCGGGACGGCGACCAGGCTCGCCGCGCCTCTGCGCGTGTACGGCACGGAGCGCGTGCCGCTCGACGGTGGGCTCGTCGTCGCCGCCAACCACTTCAGCTGGATCGACCCACCGGCCCTCGGTGCGGTCAGCCCGAGGACGCTCTACTTCATGGCGAAGGTGGAGGCCCATCGCGTGCCGGGTCTCGGCCAGCTCATGCGCTCGTTCGGCGCCTTTGCGGTGCGTCGCGGGGAGTCCGACCGCGACGCGGTGCGGACGATGCGCGAGATCGTCCGGAACGGGCACGCGCTCGGGATGTTCGCCGAAGGGACACGCCAGAAGAGCGGCGTTCCCGGACCGGTCCAGCCGGGGGCGGCGATGGTCGCCATCACCGAGGACGTGCCCCTGATCGTCGCGGCGATCCACGGCAGCGAGACCTGGCGGCTCGGCACGTTCCGGCCCGTCTCGATCGCCTGGAGCGAGCCCATGACGTTCGAGGGGCTTCCGCGGGGAGGGCGCGGGTACAAGGAGGCATCGGTCGAGATCGAGCGGCGCATCCGGACGCTGTGGGAGTGGCTCGTCGAGATCCACGCACTCGGCCGCCCGCGGGACGCGACTCCACCTTCCTGAGATGGTCGAGGGATCGGATGAGGGGATCGCGGGAACCGTCGCGATCGTGGGGTTCCCGAACGTCGGCAAGTCGACGCTGCTCAACAGGCTCACCGAGTCGCGCGCCGCGGTGGTCCACGAGACTCCTGGGGTCACGCGCGACCGCAAGGAGTTCATCGCCGACTGGTCCGGCACGCGATTTCGGCTCGTCGACACGGGCGGCGTCGATCGCGCCGATACCGGGCCGTTCGGCCCGCAGATCGCCTCCCAGGCCAAGCAGGCGATCGCCGAGGCCGATCTCGTGCTGTTCGTCGTCGACGCGAGGGCGGGCATCACGCCGGGGGACGAAGAGCTCGCGGAGATCATCCGGTTAGCGCATCGCCCGGTGCTGGTGCTGGCAAACAAGCTCGACGACCCGCGCCGGGACATCGATGCCCTCGAGTTCCACCGCCTAGGGCTCGGCGACCCGTTTCCGATATCGGCGGTCCACGGCCATGGAACCGGTGACCTCCTGGACGAGATCGTGCGCCTCCTGCCGGGGCGGGGCGAGCCTCCGGTCGGAGAGGATGCGATCCGGGTTGCGATCCTGGGGCGCCCGAACGTCGGGAAGTCGTCGCTCCTGAACGCGTTGCTCGGCCAGGAGCGCGTGATCGTGTCGGACATTCCCGGGACGACCCGGGACTCGATCGACACCGTGTTGACGCGTGACGACTCGACCTTCGTCCTCGTCGACACGGCCGGGATCAGACGGAAGCGCAGGCAGCGACAGGGCATCGAGTACTACTCGGAGCTTCGCGCCCGCGAGGCGGCCGAGCGGGCGGACGTCGCACTCGTCCTTGTCGACTCCTCCGACGGTGTCGTCGACCAGGACCTGGCGGTGGCGGACATCGCTCGGAAGGCGGGCTGCGCGACCGTCGTTGTCCTCTCCAAGTGGGACATCTCGGAGGTGCGCATCGAGGACGTGAAGCCGCGCCTCGAGGCCCGTCTCCGCCAGAGGCCGCCCGCGATCGCCGTGTCCGCGGCGTCCGGCCGCGGGCTCGAGCGGCTGCTCGCGACCGTCGAGAGCGTCTTCGCCCGTTATGTGTGGCGCGTCTCGACAGCGGAGTTCAACCGTGCGCTCCAGGAGCTGCGTGAGGCGCGACAGCCGCCGGGGCGGCGCGGCCGTCGGCTCAACCTCCTGTACGGAACCCAGGTCTCGGTGCGCCCGCCGCGCTTCCGCATCTACGTGAACGATCGCGGTCTCGTCACGCGCGACTACGGCTACTGGGTCGAGAACGAGCTGCGCCGGCGTTTCGGGCTCGAGGGCGTGCCGGTCTCCATCGACTTCGTCACCTCCGAATGAAGGTCGTAGTGGTCGGCGCCGGCTCGTGGGGGTCTGCGTTCGGCTGCCTCCTGCGCAACCACGGGCACGACGTCACGCTTGCCGCGCGCGATCCCGCACAGGTCGAAGCCATGCGCGCGAGCCGGCGGAACCCGCGCTACGTGCCCGGAGCGGACCTCCGGGGGATCGCGTTCGACGTCCTCTCCGACGCCCCGGTAGCGAATGCCGATCTCGTCGCTGTCGCAGTGCCGAGCGCGGTCTTCGGAGCGGTCGTGGGCGAGCTCCCCGGCTCGTCGCCGGTGCTCAGCCTGACGAAGGGCCTCGATCCCGCTACCGGCGCTCGGCTCTCGACGCTCGTGGAGGACCGCCCAGTGGCCGTGCTCTCCGGCCCGAACATCGCCGAGGAGGTGGTCCGCGGCCTCCCTGCGGCCGCGGTCGTCGCGAGCGAGGACCTCGAGCTCGCAGTCCGGCTCCAGGTCGCCATCAACTCGGCGATCTTCCGCGTGTACGTGAGCGACGACATCGTCGGCGTCGAGCTCTGTGCGGCTGCGAAGAACGTCATCGCGCTCGCGGCGGGAGGGGCTGACGGCCTGGGGCTCGGGGACAACGCCAAGGCCGCACTCGTCGCGCGTGGGCTCGCGGAGATGCGCCGTCTCGCCGAGGTCGCGGGTGGACGACCCGACACCTTCGCGGGGCTTGCGGGCATGGGAGACCTGATCGTCACCTGCTGGGCACCGACCGGGCGTAATCGGCGAGCGGGCGAGCTCATCGCACAGGGCGCGACCGCGGACGAGGCCGTTGCCGAGATCGGCATGGTCGTGGAGGGGCTCACGGCCGCACCGGTCATCCGCGATCTCTCGCAGCGGCTGGACATCGAGCTTCCGATCACGAATGGGGTGTGCGCGGTGCTCGAGGGAACGCCGCTGACAGATCTCGTCTCGCAGCTGATGCGCCGTCAGCCGACGACCGAATAGTCATTCGACGCAGGTACTCTTCGCCGCCATGGCATCACGCTCGTTCTCGTTCACGTCGGAGTCCGTGACCGAAGGTCACCCCGACAAGGTCGCCGACCAGATCTCGGATTCCGTCCTGGACGCGATCCTCTCCGACGACCCGAACGGCCGTGTCGCCTGCGAGACGCTCGTCACGACCGGGCTCGTCGTCGTGGCCGGCGAGATCACGACCGAGACCTGGGTGGACATCCGCGCCGTCGTCCGCGAGCGAATCGCCGAGATCGGGTACACGCGCGCGAAGTATGGCTTCGACTTCGAGACCTGTGGCGTGATCGTGGCGATCGACGAGCAGTCGACGGACATCGCGCAGGGCGTCGACGAGTCATTCGAAGCGCAGCACGGGGACACCGACCCGCTGGATCTCCTCGGTGCCGGCGATCAGGGGATGATGTTCGGCTACGCAACCCGCGAGACCGAGGAGCTCATGCCGCTCCCGATCACCCTCGCGCACCGGCTGACCAAGCGGCTCGCCGAAGTTCGCAAGGCGGACGTACTGCCGTACCTGCGCCCCGACGGAAAGTCGCAGGCCACGGTTCGATACGAGGTCGACGAGCACGGCGTGCAGCGTCCTGTCGAGATCGAGCGCCTGCTCATCTCGACGCAGCACCGTGACGGCCTCGACGTCGAGACGCTCATGAAGCCCGATCTGCTCGAGCACGTCGTGGAGCCGATCCTCCACGCCGACTTCCCGGGCCTCTTCGACCCACGGCGCCTGACCGAGCGCGACTTCCTCTACGTCAACCCCACGGGGAAGTTCGTCATCGGCGGCCCCATGGGGGACACGGGCCTCACCGGTCGCAAGATCGTCGTCGACACCTACGGTGGCGCGGCTCCCCACGGCGGAGGCGCTTTCTCCGGCAAGGATCCGACAAAGGTCGATCGCTCGGCTGCGTACGCCGCGCGCTACGTCGCCAAGAACGTCGTCGCGGCGGGGCTCGCTGACCGCTGCCAGCTCCAGGTGGCGTATGCAATCGGCGTCGCGCACCCGATGAGCGTCAACGTCGAGTGCTTTGGCACGGAGGCGGTTCCGCTTGCGACGATCGAGCGCCTCGTGACAGAGCACTTCGATCTGCGGCCAGGAGCGATCATCCGCGACCTCGATCTCCAGCGTCCGATCTACGCGAAGACAGCGGCGTACGGTCACTTCGGGCGGGACGACCGCGACTTCACGTGGGAGCGCACCGACAAGGCGGATGCGCTCCGCATGGCTGCGGGGCTCGCCGACGTCGCCGCGGTCTGACGGCTCAGCCCGAGCGCGTCCTTTCTTCAGATGCTCCGAAGGCCCGCTGGGCGGGCCTTCGGATGGAGGGCGTCTCCGAGAGAGGTTCTCGTATGCGCACTCCCAGCCAAGCGCGCGTTCGTGAGATGTTGCTGAGATCTCTCTAAGAAGAGGGTAAGAGTGCGGAAGGCCCGCGACGCGGGCCTTCCGCCATGGAGGGAGGGGATCCTTGCTACTTCGCCGGGAACGTGAACGCGACGATCCGCGCGACGATCGCCTCGAGTCGCTCGAGTGCCTGATCGGCGCTCGCCTGGCTGAACTGACCGGACTGGACTGCCTTCGCCAATCGGGCCTTCGCCGGAGCGAGTATCGCCTCCTCGAGACCTGCGACGCTCTTGCCCTGCTTCTCCGCCAGAGCGGCAAGCGACGTGCCCGGAAGCTGCGCAAACAGCTGGGCGGGGCTCAGATCGAGGTAGTCGGTCACGACCTTGAGCTCGAGGGCTCCGAGCCCGAGCAGACCGCGTCCGGGCGACTGCGCGTTCGCGCTTGGCGCTCTGCAGAGCTTGCTCTGGGCGATACGAGCCTTGAGCTTCGCGGCGCGCTCCGGCGAGATCCGTCCTGCTTTGAGTGCCGCATCGACGCGCGCCGTCAGGCGTGCCTTGAGGTCGGCCTCGAGCTGCGCGACCGAGACGCCCCGCTTCTCGGCGATCTTTGCGAGTCGCGCCTCGCAGCGGGCGGCGCGGTCTCCATTAGCCTGGGCTCCCGCGCCCTTGACTCCCTGGCCCGGAGCTCCATTGCCCGGAGCTCCATTGCTCTGGGCTGCGAGCGCGGTTCCGCCTCCGACGAGGAGCGCAGTCCCGCCGATGAGCGCGGCAACGACGTTGCGATTCAAGGTCATGCTTCCCGTTTCTCCTTTCGATCCTCCCCCGCCGCACATCGTGCCAGCCCTCGTTGAGGGCGGAGAAAACGGATCATGAGCGTTTCGTAAAGGCGTCGTTACGCGGCGCGGACGTAGATCCCGTCGGCCGCCTTCTCCGCGATCGCACGCTCCGAGCCGTCAACGGCCACCTTCAGCTGTCCCGCGGCAGGCTGGGCCTCTCGCACCTCGACGCGCGTTCCGGGAACGAGCCCTTCGTCGTAGTACCAGTGGAGGAGATCGCCGTCGTGCTCGGCGAGCCGGACGATCTCTCCAGCCGTGCCCGGCTCAAGCTCGGCCAGCGCGACCAGCTCCGTGTTCTCGTTCTGCTCGAACTCCGGATCCACGGGCCAGCCGTGCGGGCAGCGGTCGGGCTCGCCCAGGCGCTCGTTGATCCGCTCGATCATCTCGTCGGTGAACGTGTCGCCGAGCTCGTCCGCGTGGACGTGCGACTCCGCGGCCGTGTAGCCCATGAAGTCCGTGAGGAAGCGCTCGATGATGCGGTGCTTCCGGACGACGCGCTTCGCTCGCTCGGTGCCGAGCGGGGTGAGGATGGCCTCCTTCTGCTCGCCGCGCTCGACGAGGCCGTCCGCCTCGAGTCGCTTCAGCATCTCACCGGCCGACGCGCGGGAGACCCCAAGCATCTCCGCAACCCGTGCGGCGATCGCGGTCGATCCGGTCGAAGGGCGGTACTCGCCGATCGGGAAGGCAAGGAAGTAGATCGTCTCGAGGTAGTCGTCGACCGAGTGCCCATGCGTCTGCGTCATCGAGGTCAGTCTAGGGGTACGGGCCTGCACCGACTGCGCTCCTCGTTGTAAGGTGCTCCTTACATGAGCACCGACCAGATTCTCGTTCTGGGCGCGCTCGCGGGTGCCACGATCTTCATAGGTCTGCCGCTCGGCCGTCTGCGGTCCGTCAAGCCGGCAACGACGTCGTTCCTGAGCGCGATGGCGACCGGCATCCTCCTCTTCCTGTTCTGGGACGTGCTCGCCGCGGCGGTCGAGGAGATCGAGCGCGCTCTGACGGCGGGGGACGACGGGCGCTTCTTCTGGCTGGCCGCTCTCCTCGCCGGAGGATTCGCCCTCGGCCTGATGTCGCTCGCGCTGTACGACGGCTGGCTTCGGCGACGCCGTGACGGGGCGCTGCTCAGCGCGGGCGCGGCCTCGCTCGCCGAGTTCGAGGCCGAGCGTCACCTGGTCGCACTGTCCCGGTCGCAGTGGCTCGCGGTCTTCATTGCGACCGGGATCGGGCTGCACAACTTCTCGGAAGGGCTTGCGATCGGGCAGTCTGCGGCGGCGGGCGAGGTGAGCCTCGCGCTTGCGTTGATCATCGGCTTCGGCCTTCACAACGCCACGGAGGGGTTCGGCATCGTCGCACCGTTGACCGGCGACAAGGATCGTCCCAGCTGGGGGTTCCTCCTCCTGCTCGGCCTGATCGGAGGTTGCCCGACATTCGTCGGCACCATCGTGGGCCAGGCGTGGGTGAGCACGTCGGTGTCGGTCTTCTTCCTCGCCCTCGCCGCCGGCTCGATCCTCTACGTCATCGTCGAGCTGATCCCGATCTGCGGGCGGTTCGCGACGAAGGAGGTCGTGCTGGCCGGGATCCTCCTCGGCCTCGTGTTGGGGTTCGGCACCGACTTCATCCTCGTTGCGGTCGGCGCCTGACGTCTGACACCCGAGGCTACGCTCGGCGGCGTGGCGTGCGCGGAGATCTACCCGCTCGTGACTGCCCGCGCGCTCGCGCGGCCGTTCACCTACGAGGTTGCGAGCGACGTGAGCAGGGGCGACGTCGTCTCGATCCGCCTCGGAAGCCGTACGGTCCGCGGGCTCGTCGTCGAACTTGGTGTGACGCCTCCTCCGGGAGTCGAGATCGCGGCGTCCGGCCCCGTCGTCGACCGGGTTCCGGCCACTCTCGTCGACCTCGCGCTCTGGGTGGCGGAGTACTACGGCTCGACTCCCGCGCGAGCCCTCGCCCTCGTCGCCCCGAGGAAGCGCACGCGTCGTGGAGCGCTTCGTGGACCGCGGGATGGTGACGCGCTTCCAGGTGAGCCCGAGCCCGCTGAGCTCACACCGGCGCAGCGCGTCGCGATCGAGCGCATCGTGGGCGCGCTCGACCTCGGCACGGGACACCTCCTCCTGCACGGCCCCACGGGCAGCGGCAAGACCGAGGTGTACCTGCAGGCGTGTGCGGCGGCGATCGGCCGCGGACGGGACGCGATCGTCCTCGTGCCCGAGATTGCCCTGACGCCCCAGGCCGTCGGCCGGTTTCGCGAGCGGTTCGGCGACACGGTCGCGGTGCTCCATTCCGCTCTCACCGAGGCCCAGCGGCGCGACGAACGAGAGCGGATCGCGTCCGGTGACGCTCGAGTCGTCGTGGGAGCGCGGTCGGCGATCTTTGCCCCGGTGTCACGCCTCGGCCTGGTCATCGTGGACGAGGAGCACGACGCGTCGTACAAGCAGGAGTCGGACCCGCGGTACGACGCGCGAACCGTTGCCGCAAAGCGCGCGGCGCTCGAGTCGGCGGTCGCCGTGTACGGAAGCGCGACGCCTCGTCCCGAGAGCTGGGCGCGGCTCGAGCACGTTCAGCTGCCGGAGCGCATCGCGGCGCCGATGCCGACGGTGAAGCTCGTCGACCTCCGTCGGGAGGCGGGGTACCCGCTGTCGGCTCCGCTCCTCGCCGAGCTCGCGACGCTCGAGGAACGTGGCGGACGAGGGATCCTCCTCGTCAATCGCCGCGGGGTGTCCGGTGCCCTTCACTGCCGTGCATGCGGCACCTCGCGTCGCTGTCGAAGTTGCGACGTGGCGCTCACGCTCCACTCCGACGAGCGTCTCCACTGTCACCACTGTGGATTCACGGAAGCGCTTCCGGATCGATGTCCTGCGTGCGGATCCGTCGAGCTCGCGAGGATCGGAGCCGGGACGCAACGGCTGGAGGCCGAGCTCGCGCGGCGAGTCCCCGGTCTCGAACGCATTCGGCTCGACGCCGACACGACGTCGCGTCCGGCGACCCTTCGCGACGCGCTCGAGCGGTTCTCGACCGCGCCGGCGGCAGTGCTCATCGGGACGCAAATGGTGGCAAAAGGGCATCACTTTCCCGGTGTCGCCATGGCCGCGGTGGTCGATGCGGATACCGGCCTCGCGATCCCCGACTTCCGTGCGGAGGAGCGCACGTTCCAGCTCGTCACGCAGCTCGCCGGACGCAGCGGCCGGGATGCGCCGGGGGTCGTGCTCGTGCAGACGTTCCAGCCCGACGCGACCCCGTTCGCGTATGCGGCTCGCCACGACGTCTCGGGATTTCTCGCGCAGGAGCTCGCCCGTCGCGAAGAGCTCGGGTACCCGCCGTACCGGCATCTCGTGTCGCTGGTCGTATCCGGGGCCGATCCTGCCGCTCCCATGCAGGCGCTCTCGGAGCTGCGGGAAGCCCTCAGCGGATCCGGCGCTCGCCTCCTCGGACCGGCGCCGCTGCTCCGTCTTCGAGGGCGTCACCGCGCGCAGCTCGTCGCCAAGACGACGTCACCGCGCCGGCTGGCGACGAAGGCGGCGGCGGTTCTCGCCGCCGCGGCTCCGGTGATGCGACGACGCGGCTTGCAGGCAGTCGTGGACGTCGACCCGCAGTCGCTCTAGGCGTTTCGGAGGAGGTCGGCACCGGCCACCCCTGTCCGTTTCGGCCAATTGTGCGCCGCGGGCCGAGGGAGTACACCGAATACGTGACCGGATCGACATCGAGGAGACGCCAATGAGACGAATGCTCGTCGTGTTCGCGATTTCGCTCGGGCTGTGCGCGAGCGCCCGGGCGGGCACGTTGACGTATGCCGCCTACTCGAGCTGGCCAGCCGGGCAGGCAGCCTCTACCGGGTACAGCAGTGGCTGGTTCCAGACCATCTTCTACAAGACAGCGGCGTTCGACACGACCCTGACGTTCATCGACAACGTGTCGTACAGCTGGCACTCGACGGTGAGGAGCTCGGCGCCGTACGTCGAGACCCACTGGCTCTCCTCGAAGACCAAGAAGGCGCACTGCCGTGCGAACTCGAGCGGCCCGTACGGGGCGTGCACGGCGTACAGCTAGCCAAGGAGGGAGGCACGGTGCACAGACGGATGAGCCATCGGCGCTGGGTCGCGCTTGGAGCCTGCGTTCTCGCGTGCGGAATCTTCTCCGCGGCGGTCATCGGTGCGCGGCTCGAGCGAGGTGTACCGGCGGGTCTCGACGACGCGATCCGTGACGAGCCACTCACCCAGGTCGCACAGATTCCTGCGGAGGCTGGCCTCGCTCGCCATGGCGTGTACGTCCAGCCGACGTCGGCCGGGTTCGTCTGTCTCTGGGATGCACCTGTGGCGACCTCGCGCGCCAGGCAGGGTGGATGCAACAGGTCGGACGACCCGTTCGCCGGTCGTGAGCTCTTCATCAGCTTCGCGTACGACGGAGGGCCGGCGGCAGCAGATGTGGTTGATGCGAGGCTGATCGGCATTTCATCGGAGGCGGTGGCACGGGTGTACGTCGTCATGAGCGACGGAACTCAGAGGGCGATGCCACTTCATTCCGCATCCGTCGGCGGTGGCAGCTACCGAGCCTTTGGATATCGCTTCAAGAGGGACGACTTGGAGCGAGGAGTCGTTCCGACGGCGGTGTCGGCGGTCGATGGAAGTGGCATGGAGATCGATCGCCAGGCGACCGGTTTCGGCGGGTAGCAGGCGGATACTCCGTGCTGTGCGCACGGGCTAGACTCGCCGCATGCCGGCTGACGAGCACGAGCACGAGCATGACCATGAGCACGACCACGATCACGAGGCGGAGCTCGCGGCAGAGGACGAGGAGCTCGAGCGCGAGGCACGTCGTCTTCTCGCGCTCTCGCGGATCCGGCAGTACGGCGACCCGGCTCTGCGGTTGAAGGCACGGGAGGTCGAGAGCTTCGACGACGACCTCGCTCGCCTCGTCGAGCGAATGACGGATCTCATGCACGAGGCCCAGGGCGTCGGACTGGCGGCGACGCAGGTCGGCGTCGTACGGCGGCTGTTCGTGTTCGTGGATCACGGCGAGGACCGGGTTCTCGTGAACCCCGTCATCACGAAGCGCTCGCCCGAGACGTCGATAGAGGACGAGGGCTGCCTGTCCCTGCGCGACGTGCTCGTCCCGGTCGAACGGTCGACGACGGTCACCATCGAGGGCGTCGACGCGAGCGGAAGCGCAGTACAGCTCGAGCTCGAGGAGCCAACGGCCAGGGTCGTCCAGCACGAGCTCGACCATCTCGACGGCGTGCTCATCATCGACCACACCGACGACGAGTCCAGGCGGGCGGCGCTCGCCAAGCTGAGGCCCCAGCCCGTCCTCGGCGCGAGGTGAGCCCGCAGATCGCGGTCGCAGCGACGGCGCCGTTCGGCGCCGACGTTCTCGAGCGGCTCGCCCGGAACCACGACATCAGCGCGGTGCTGACGCGACCGGACGCCCCGGCGGGCCGGGGGCGGAAGATCACCACTCCACCGGCGAAGGAGGCAGCGGAACGGCTCGGGCTCCCTGTACTCCAGCCGGAGAGCCCCGAGCCCGGTCTCGAGCTCGGTGCGCCCACGGTGGTGATCGCCGCCTACGGGAAGCTCATCCCCGAGGAGCTGCTCGGTGAGCGGCGCTGGCTCAACGTCCATCCGTCACTCCTTCCGCGCTGGCGTGGGGCGGCCCCGGTGGAGCGCTCGCTGATGGCGGGCGACGTCGAGACGGGCGTGACGATCCACGAGACGGTCAAGGCCCTGGACGCCGGCCCGATCCTGGCGCAGCGCGCATTCCTCGTTCAGCCGGAGGACGACGCAGGCGACGTGTACGCGAAGGCGGCGGCAGTCGCCGCCGAGCTGCTCGACGAGGTGCTCGCCGACCCGGGCATTCGCGCCCGGCCGCAGGCCGATGCGGGCGCGACCTACGCCGACCGGATCGGCCCGGACGATCGCGTGCTCGATCTCTCTCGGCCGGCGCGGGAGCTCGTCGATCTCGTGCGCGCGCTCTCGCCCCACATCGGCGCGAGGGCGGAGCTCGAGGGACGGAGCGTGACGATCTGGCGGGCCAGGGTGGGCGAGGACGGCTCCTTCGAGCCGGTGGAGCTCCAGCCAGACGGCGGACGCAGGATGGAGTACGAGGCGTGGCTTCGCGGGCTCAGGTGAGTCCGGCCCGACAGGCGGCACTCCGCGTCCTCGTGCGCGTGTTCGAGAACGGTGCGTATGCGGATCGCGCGTTCCGCAGCGCGGCCGAGGGGCTCGACGACCGCGACCGGGCGCTTGCGCGGCGCCTTGCGTTCGGCGCCGTTCAGCGCGTCCGCACGCTGGACCACGCGATCGAGACGCTGGGGCGGCGTCGCGTGCACCGACTCGACGTACCTGTCCGTGCCGCCCTCAGACTCGGTGCGTATCAGCTCGGGTACGTCGCCGGGGTGCCGCGGCATGCGGCCGTGAACGAGTCGGTGGAGCTGGTTCGTGCTGCGGGGTTGGAGCGGGCAGTTCCGTTCACGAATGCCGTCATGCGGCGGCTTGCGGACGGGCTCCGAAACCTCCTCGACGGGCTCTCGGACGAGACGCCGAAAGCCGCCGCCCTGATGCACTCGTACCCGGACTGGGTGGCAGACGTCTGGTGGCGGGACCTCGGGCGCGATGGCGCTACCGCTCTCATGTGGGCCGAGAACGAGCCTCCGGAGCGTGTCGTCCGGTTGGTCCGAGGCGAGCTCGACGGAGTGTCCGACAAGGACGTTCCGGGCGCATGGCACGTCGATCGGATCGACGAGGCCGCGATCGCGGACGGGCGCATCTGGCCGCAGAGCCGAGGTTCGCAGATCGCCGGACTCGCCGTCGTGGCGCGAGAGGGGGAGCGAACGCTCGACCTCTGCGCCGCGCCCGGCGGCAAGGCGACGATGCTCGCGGGCGACGTCGTCGCCGTCGAAGTGAACGAGGCGCGTGCTCGCGAGCTCGAGGAGGCGGTCCGGCGCGTCGGCGCAGAGCGCGTTCGTGTCGTCGTCGCCGACGGTCGCGCCCTGCCCGACGAGCTCGTCGACTTCGATCACGCGCTCGTCGACGCTCCCTGTTCGGGGCTCGGCGTCCTGAATGCACGGCCCGACCTGCGCTGGCGCGCGGAGCCGCTCCCTGAGCTCCAGCTCGAGTTGCTCCGTGCGGCGTCAGCGCGCGTGAGAGCGGGCGGGACCATCGTCTACTCGGTCTGCACGATCAACGCGGACGAGTGCGAGGCCGTGGTCGACGCGTCCGGGCTCGAGGTAGACCCGAGCCTTGCGCGGGAGTGGCCCCAGTTCCGGCACCCGCAGAGACCGGAGTTCCTGCAGACGCTTCCGCACGTTCACGGCACGACGGGCTTCTTCATCGCGCGCCTCATCGTGCGTTGAGGATTCGCCGCGCCTCCTCGACGTGCTCGTCCAGCCATCCGCGCTGCTCGTCCCATGCCCAGGCCAGGTTGTGGGCGACGCCCCAGCCTCGCGCCCGCTCGCGGTCGAATCCCAGATCTGCGAGTACGTCGAGCCAACGAGAGACGGAGTCGGCGTTGCGGAGGAGCCCGCTTGCCTCGAGCTCCGGCTCGCCGACCAGCGGCTTCGGGTCGATGACGAGCCACGGCTCGCGCGCAGCGCGCAGCACGTTTCCGCCGTGGAGGTCCTGATTCACGAGAAGCGTCGACGAGCGGTCGACCGTTCGGTAGACGTCGAGCGCGACATCGAGCAGCGTGCGCTCGAACGGCTCACCCCCGGACGCGTACCAGCGCGGCACGTCCTCGAGCCCAGCGGTCCGCCTCGTCGGCGAGGAGGACGAAGAGATGCTCGCGACCGACGTCGAGCTGGAGGCGCGGCAGCAGCTCTGCGACGACGACGGCCTCGTCGAGCCCCGCGTCCCAGAGCCGCGTTCCCGGCACGCAGCGCTCGAGGAGGAGAGCCCGGCGGAGGTCGTCGCGAGCGACGAGCCGAACAGCGCCTCGGCCGCCCCATGCCTCGAGCGCGTCGGCCTCGTGATCGGCCTCGACGTGCGACAAGGCGTTCAGCTTGAGAACGACGTCACCGGCGGGGATCACCAGAGAGTGCGGGGTCGGGATCGGCTCCTCGAGATCGAGCGACCACTCCTCCGCGCACTCGGCGACCAGGCGAGGCAGCGCTTCGAGCCAGTCGGGCTCGTTGCTCCACGTCTCGACGAGGGCGCGCGGGAGACGCATCGGAGGCAGCGTACGGCCGGACGTAGGATCCGCGCCGTGGAGGCCCGCTTCCTGGAGCGTGCGCTCGAGCTCGCAGCGCACGGCCGCGGCACAACCCATCCGAACCCGATCGTCGGCGCCGTCGTCGTCGCCGGCGACGAGATCGTGGGGGAGGGGTGGCACGAGCGGAGAGGTGAGGATCACGCCGAGATTCGTGCTCTCGCGGCGGCAGGCGAGCGCGCCGCGGGCGCGACGATCTACGTGACGCTCGAGCCGTGTGCGCACCACGGGACGACGCGGCCGTGCGTCGACGCACTCGTGGCGGCGGGGGTCGTGCGCGTCGTGGTCGGCCAGGAGGATCCGAATCCGAACGTCGAGGGCGGTGGAGTCGGACGGCTGCGAGAGGCCGGTGTCGAGGTCGAGGTCGCACAGGGGGAGCAGGCGTTTCGATGCCGCCGGCAGCTCGAGGCCTGGCGTACGTGGGTCACGAAGCGGCGACCCTTCGTCACCTACAAGGTCGCCGTCACGCTCGACGGGCGCGTGACCGTCCCGGGCGCACGCTGGGTGTCCGGGGAAGAGTCGCGTCGACTCGTGCACGAGTTGCGCGCGGCGTCGGATGCGGTCGCTGTCGGTATGGGCACGGTGCGCTGGGACGATCCGAGGCTGGACGCACGCGACGTCCCGACACCACGCGGCCAGCCTCGCCGGCTCGCGTTCGGTCGCGGGCCGCTGCCGGAGGGATCGGAGCTCGAGCTCCGTGAGGGCCCGCTGCTGGAGGAACTCGAGGCGCTCGCGGCCGACGGCGTCCAGAGCCTCCTGCTGGAAGGCGGGCCGACGCTCGCCGCCGCCTTCCTGGAGCAGGGCCTCGTGGACAAGGTGCTCGTGTTCGTCGCACCGACGCTGGCGGGCGAGGGCGCCGGAATGCTCGCCGGGCTCGTCGAGCCTGTTCAGCTGACCAGGCTGACCGCGGCGCCGATCGGCGACGACGTTCTCCTGAGCGCGTACGTGCACGAGCCGTGACCGTTACCGTTTGCGCGTGTTCACCGGAATCGTCCGCGACGTCGGCCGTGTCGTCTCGTTCGACGGCGCCCGACTCGTCGTGGACACGTCCGTCACGGCGTCCGTCGGCGACTCGGTGGCGATCGACGGCGTCTGTCTCACCGTCGTCGCCTCGAAGGAGGACGGCCTGACCTTCGACGTCGTTCCGGAGACCCTCGGGCGCGTCAAGCGATTCGGCGCAGAGGTGAACGTCGAGCCGGCGCTCAGAGTCGGCGATCCCCTCGGCGGCCACTACGTCCAGGGTCACGTCGACGCGGTCGGCCGCGTGCAGTCGGTGGAGGCCGAGGGCGACGGGCTCAGGGTGTTCCTCCAGGCACCCGATGATGTGCTCCGGTACTGCGTCGAGAAGGGCTCGGTCGCCATCGACGGCGTCTCCCTGACCGTCGCGGAGCTCGCGGACGGAGCGTTCGGCGTTGCTCTCGTTCCCCATACCCTCGCCGCGACCACGCTCGCGAGCGTCGTGCCGGGTCAGGCCGTCAACCTCGAAGCCGACGTTCTCGCGAAGTACGCAGAGCGAGCTGTCCGACGGTCAGTCGACTGAGGGCTACGATCTCGCAGTGACCGTCCATACACCGACGCGGGAGACGATCTCGCCGTTCGCGACGATCGAAGAGGCGATCGAGGACATCCGCTCCGGGAGGTTCGTCGTCGTCGTCGACGACGCCGACCGCGAGAACGAGGGCGACCTGACGATCGCCGCGCAGTTCGTCACTCCCGAGGCGATCAACTTCATGGCGACGCACGCGCGAGGCCTCATCTGCCTCTGCCTCTCGCCGGATCGCTGCGACGAGCTCGCGCTGAGGCCGATGACCGAGCGGAACGAGACGCCGCTCGGAACGGCCTTCACCGTCTCCATCGAGGCACGGGAGGGTGTCTCGACCGGCATCTCCGCGCACGATCGAGCCCGCACGATCCAGGTGGCGATCGACCCGAGGTCCACTCCTGGCGACCTGGTCCAGCCTGGACACGTCTTTCCTCTCCGTGCAAAGCCGGGCGGCGTGCTCCAGAGAGCGGGCCAGACGGAGGCGGCGGTGGATCTCGCTCGGCTCGCCGGGCTGAACCCCGCCGGCGTCGTCTGCGAGATCATGAACGAGGACGGGACGATGGCTCGTGTGTCGGATCTCACGGGATTCTGCGAGCGGCACGACCTCAAGATGGTCACGGTCGCCGACCTCATCGAGTACCGGCGCCGAATCGAGAAGCTCGTGGAGCGCGTCGTCTCGGTGCGGCTCCCGACGGAGCACGGCGAGTTCCAGGCGATCGCGTATCGCGAGCTCCTCACCGGGAAGCAGCACCTCGCGCTCGTCAAAGGAGAGGTCGAAGGAGCAGACAACGTCCTCGTTCGCGTCCACTCGGAGTGCCTGACCGGGGACGTGTTCCATTCGCTTCTCTGCGACTGCGGCGAGCAGCTCGAGCTGGCGGTCGCGCGCATCGACACGGAGGGCTCGGGCGTGGTCCTGTACATGGCGCAGGAAGGCCGCGGGATCGGCCTGCTGAACAAGCTCAAGGCGTACGAGCTCCAACAGGCCGGGCTCGACACGGTCGAGGCGAACGTCGAGCTCGGATTTCCCGCGGATGCCCGCGAGTGGGGCATCGGCAACCAGATCCTCGCCGACCTCGGGCTGACGACGATCCGGATCCTGACGAACAACCCCCGGAAGCTGACCGGTCTGGACGGGTACGGTCTCACCGTGGTCGAGCAGGTGCCGATCGTGGTCGAGCCGAACGCGGAGAACGCGAGGTACCTCGCGACCAAGCGCGAGAAGCTCGGTCATACGCTCGGATCGCTTCCGTCGGGGAAGCTCCACCACCAGGGCACGAGGCTCGATCACCAGGCCGACTCGGAGGACGACGAGTGAATCGCGACATCGACGAGTCGAGCGAGAACGTCATCGCCGAGTGGTCGAAGCGCGCATCGGAAGGCTCGGTTGCCGCAACGGACGATGGGCCCGCCGCGCTCGAGCTCGAAGAGATCTCTACGGAAGCCGTCGATGGAACTGACGAGGACGAGCACGCAGATGACATCTCGGACGCAGTCGCGGAGCCCGAGGCGCTCGAGATCGCCGTCGAAGACGCTCCGGCCGAGGACGCTGTCGCGGAAGCCGAGGAAGCCGACGAAGCCGACGATGCAGCTCCCATCAGCGTCGCCCCTTCGCAGGAGCACGCGGTTGGCGAGCTCGACATCCCCGACGGCTACGCGGTCCTCGAGGGCGTGGCGGACGGCTCACGCCGCGCAGTGGGGCTCGTCGTCGCGCGCTTCAACGGTGCGGTGACATCACGACTCCTGGACCGCGCGCTCGGGGAGCTCGAGGAAGCAGGCGTGCGCCGTGATGCGATCACCGTCATGGTGGTCCCCGGTGCGTTCGAGCTTCCGCTCGCGGCCACTGCGCTCGCCAAGACGCGACGGTTCGCATGCATCGTCGCGCTCGGCTGCGTGATCCGTGGCGACACGCCGCACTTCGACTATGTCGCGAGCGAAGCTGCGAGCGGTCTGCAGCTCGCAGCTCTGGAAACCGGGGTCCCCGTGTCGTTCGGTGTCCTCACGCTCGACCGGATCGAGCAGGCCGATCCTCGGATCGAGAAGGCTTCCGAAGCCGTTCGAACGGCGCTCGAGATGGCGGACGTCTTCTCCCACCTGCGCGCGGCCGCGTCGCGCTGAGCAGCACACGGCTTCCCGGTTGGGACGCTCCGGTACACTGCTCGGCCGCATGTCCAAGATCTGTGCGATCTGCGGGAAGAAGCCCGGCTTCGGCAACCACCGAAGCCACTCGATGGTGGCTACGAAGCGCCGCTTCAACCCGAACCTGCAACGCGTACGCGTGCTCCTCGACGGTCGAGCGACGCGCGCGTATGTCTGCACGCGCTGCCTCAAGGCCGGCAAGGTCCAAAAGGCCCTCTGACGCTCTCCTGCTCGACGGCTGACTGGCCGGTTGGCCCGCCGAGCCTGGCAAGCGCTCGTGCCGGTTAAGCTCGCGCCGTGGATCCCGAGCATGTGAAGGAGATCGCGCGTGCTGCGCTCCAGAACCTCGAGGCACACCGCCAGCGGATCGACGATCTCAACGTCTACCCGGTTCCGGACGGCGACACGGGGACGAACCTCGCGTTGACGGCGCGGTCGGTCGTCGAGGCGCTCGAGGCCTCGTCGTCGACCGACAGCGCGTCGCTCGCCCAGGAGATGAGGCGAGCGGCCCTGCTCGGAGCCCGCGGAAACTCAGGCGTGATCTTCTCCCAGATCGTTCGCGGGTTCGCCGACGTGCTCGGTGGCTCCGATGCGCCGACGCCGAGAGACGTCGCGACGGGCTTCCGCGCGGCCAGCGACGCCGCATACAACGCCGTCCGCCAGCCCGTCGAAGGGACGATGCTCACGGTGATCCGCGAGATGGCGGAGGAGGCGGAAGCCCACGCGGACGCAGCGGCGGCGGCGGAGCTCCTCGAGGTGGTTCTGGCGCGCGGTGAGGCCGCGGTGGCGCGGACACCCGAGCTCCTCGACGTCCTCCGCGCTGCGGGGGTCGTCGACGCGGGCGGAGCGGGGCTCGTGGAGATCCTCCGCGGCGTCGTTCTCGCCGTCACCGGCAGACCATTGCCGGAGGTCGTGATCGAGAGCGAGACGTTCGGGCTCGAAGCCATCCACCAGGAGCTCTCGCGCTACCGCTACTGCACGGGCTTCGTCGTCGAGGGCGACGGCCTGAGCGTTGCGACGCTCGAGTCGTCCCTCGAGACCATGGGCGACTCGTTGCTCGTGGTGGGCGACGAGACCGCGCTCAAGGTGCACGTCCACACCGACGATCCGGGCGCCGCGATCTCGGTCGCGACCGCGATGGGCGTCGTCGGGCGGGTCGAGATCGCGAACATGCACGCGCAGACGTTCGAGCGAGAAGGTCGCCTGCTTGCCGACCCGGGCGTGCACGTAGCCACCTCGGAGACGGGTGTCGTGGCCGTGTGCCAGGGGGAGGGCAATCGCCGGCTCTTCCGGGAGCTCGGAGCGACCACGGTCATCGAGGGCGGTCAGACGATGAATCCCTCGGCCGCCGAGCTCGTCGAGGCGATCGACGCCACGCCCGCAGAGGAGGTGCTCGTCCTTCCGAACAACTCGAACGTCATCTCGACCGCGCAGCAGGCGGTAGAGCTGGCGACACGGCCGGCACGTGTCGTCCCGTCACGATCGGTGCAGGCCGGGTTCGCCGCAATCGCACGCTTCATATCGACGAACTCACCCGACGAGAACGAGAGCGTCATGCTCGACGCCCTTTCGTCAGCGGCAACCGGCGAGGTCACCGTCGCTTCACGCGACGCGACCCTCGACGGACTCGAGATCGCGAAGGGCGCCTACCTCGGACTCGTCGACGGATCCGCGGTCTTGTCGGGCGAGGACATCGAGACCGTCGCGCTCGCCGTGATCGAAGGCGTGCTCGACGGCGATCGCGGATGGCTCGGGCTGCTCGTCGGAGAGGACGCGCCGCCGATCGACGGCCTCGTCGCGACCATCCGTGACACGCATCCCGAGCTCGAGCTCGAGCTGCACGAAGGCGGCCAGCCGCACTACCCGCTCCTCGTCGTCGCGGAGTGACGACGCCTGTGTCCGCGCCCATCCGGGTGCTCCTCGTCGAAGACAACGACGTCTACCGCGAGACGCTCGAGTTCCTCCTCCGCCGCTCTCCCGACGTCGACGTCGTGGGCGCGGTCGTCGACGGCGCCTCGGCTCCCGACGCCTGCGCGGAGGTCGGCGCGGACGTCGTCGTCATCGACTACCGCCTGCCGGATATGGACGGACCCGCAGCGGCCGCTGGAGTCCAGCAACGGTGCCCCGGCACGGAAGTCGTCATCCTGAGTGCGTCCACCGGCGCGAAGGGGCGCGAAAGCGCGAGAATCGCGGCGATGGAGTTCGTTCGCAAGGACGAGGGTGTGGAGGCGCTGCTCGAGGCGGTGCGGGCAGCAGCCGGCCGAGGAGGTCGTCGTGCAGCTGACGACTGAGAACACGGCGATCGTCCTCGACTCGACCTCGGACTACCCGGACGCTCCGGCGCGATTCCCGAACATGCGCATCGTGCCTCTGTACGTGCGCTTCGGAGACGACACGTACCGCGACTACGTCGAGCTCGGGCCGGCCGAGTTCTTCGAGCGGCTTCGCACCTCCCCGGTGCTCCCGGCGACCTCGCAGCCGACGCCTCAGGACTTCATCGACGTGTACGAGGAGCTCGCTTCGTATGACCGGGTCTTCTCGCTGCAGGTGTCTTCGAAAGTCTCCGGCACGTATCAGAGCGCCGCGCTCGCAGCGGCCGAGATCGGCGGCGACAAGGTGCGCGTGGTCGACACCCTGACTGCGTCGCTCGCGATCGCGATGCTCGCGCACGGGATCCAGCGGCGCCTGTCCCGCGGGACGACGGACGACGAGATCGATGAGCTCGTGACGCGCTTCCAGCGAGACTGCGACGTCGTCTTCACCGTGGAGACGCTCGACTACCTTCAGCGTGGCGGTCGAATTGGTCGCGCTGCGGCACTCGCGGGCAATCTCCTGAACGTCCGACCGATCCTCGGAGTCGAGGACGGCGAGGTGGTCGCCGTCGCGCGCGTCCGCGGGCGGCAGAAGGCGCTCGCGGAGTTCGAGCGCCGCTTCGTCGCCGCCACCGAGGACAAGGCAGGGCTTCGCATCGCGATCGCGCACGCGGACGCGCCCGAGTGGGTCGGCACGCTGAGCGAGCTCGTGTGGCGCGTACGCCCGAAGGCGGAGATCGAGTTCACGTCGACGCTGGGCGCGGTCGTCAGCGCCCATGCCGGGCCTGGCACCGTCGGCTTCTTCTGGTTCCAGGACGACTGACCCGGTCCGTCTCCGACTGCTGTTGGCCCGGGGTGGCCGGACCGGGTCCTATAGTGGCCCGAGGTGAAGGGGACTCGGGCTCCCGTGCGGCTCTCGGCCGGCTTTGCAGGTCTGGACCCTCCCGAGGCCTGGCCGCGTCCGCCGAGCTCTCCTCGTGCAGACCGACTCGGTGTCTCGGTCGAGGCGTTGCACGGAGTCGGGCCGACGCTTGCGCAGGCGGCTCGCACGAATCGGGGTCGAACGCGTCGGCGATCTCCTCTGGCAGCGTCCTCGCCGCTACGAGGAGCCGGTGCCGACCAGGAAGATCTGCGACCTCTTCGGCGAGGAGGAGGCCGTGATCGAGGCGACAGTGACAGTCGACCACCACGCGTCGACGTGGGCGGCTCCACATCCTGACCGCGCGCGTCGCGGACGACACCGGCGAGATCAAGGCCACGTGGTTCAACCAGTCGTGGCTCGAGAAGAGGCTCGTGTCCGGAACCCCGGTTCGCCTCCGGGGTCGCGCGAACCGCTACGGCTTCGCGGTGTCGTCGTACGACCTCGAGGGGGAGGTGGAGACGGCCGACTTCGCGCCCGTGTATCCCGCCACCGAGGATCTCTCGCAGAAGAAGCTCCGGGACCTGCGTGCGCAGGTTCTCGGGCTTGCCCGCGACGTCGGTGACCCGATACCCGCAGAGCTGCTCGCGCGAGAGCAGCTCCCGCTCCGGGCCGATGCGCTCACCGCCCTGCACCGGCCGCGAACGCGATCGGACGCCGAGCTGGCACGGACGAGGCTCGCGTTCGACGAGCTGCTCGTCCTCCGGCTCGCGCTCGCGCGGACGACCGCGGAACGCGAGCACTCCTCCGCCGAGCCGCTCGGGACGTGCCGGAGCCGCTGCTCGAGGCGTACCGCGCGGCTCTGCCGTTCACGCTGACGGCCGATCAGACGCGGGCGATCGCGGAGATCGACGCCGACCTCGAACGCGCGACTCCGATGCACCGCCTGCTCCAGGGAGACGTCGGCGCCGGAAAGACCGTGGTCGCGCTCTACGCGCTCCTGCGCGCCGTCGAGGCGGGCAGGCAGGCAGCGCTGATGGCGCCCACGGAGACCCTCGCCGAGCAGCACTTCCTCACCATCGACGAGCTGTGCGGAGAGCTCGGAGTGCGTGTGTCCCTGCTCACGAGCTCGTTGCGCGCCCGCGAGCACGCAACCGTCCGCCAGCTCATCGCCTCGGGCGACGCGTCGCTCGTCGTCGGGACGCACGCGCTGATCCAGGAGGAGGTCGACTTCCGCGATCTCGCGGTCGTCGTCGTCGACGAGCAGCACCGGTTCGGTGTCGGTCAGCGGAGCGCGCTCGCGGAGCGCCGGAGCCCGCACGTCCTGCACATGACCGCGACGCCGATCCCGCGCACGCTCGCGCTCACCGTGTACGGCGACCTCGACGTCAGCGAGCTCACCACGCTCCCCGCGGGTCGCCAACCGGTGATCACGCGCTGGATCGAGGAGAGCCGCGCGTCCGAGGCCTACACGCGCATGACTCGACTCCTCCGTGAGGGACGCCAGGCATATGTCGTGTGCCCGCTGATCGAGCAGTCGGAGACGAGCCGCGCACGCGCGGCGGAGCACGAGGCCGACAGACTCCGCCAGAAGGAGCTTCGCGACTTTCGAGTGGGCTGCGTGCATGGGAAGCTACGGCCTGCCGAGCGGCGCGATCTGATGGCGCGCTTCAAGAGCCGTGAGCTCGACGTGCTCGTCGCGACGACCGTCATCGAGGTCGGCGTCGACGTGCCGAACGCGACCGTGATGATCGTCCAGGAGGCCGACCGCTTCGGGCTCGCCCAGCTCCACCAGTTGCGCGGACGAGTCGGCCGCGGAGCAGAGCAGTCGTACTGCCTGCTCGTCTCGAGGGCACGTGAGGAGCTCACGGAGGGCGCGGTCGAGCGGCTCGAGGCGATGGTGTCCACCACGGACGGCTTCGAGCTCGCCGAGCGCGACCTCGAGATCCGCGGAGAAGGTCAGCTGCTGGGCGCACGGCAGTCCGGCTTCTCCGATCTCCGGTTCGTGCGGCTTCGCCAGGACCAGGCGCTCCTCGAGCGCGCCCGCGACGCCGCAGCGACCAGTCGTGGACGAAGGCTTGCTCGCCGAGGAAGTCGATCGCCTGCTCGGCGAGTCCGAGCATCTCGGCGAGTCCTGACCGGCGGCTCCTCGGAGGCAGGCGTACGCTCCGCGCGTGCGCATCGTCGCCGGCTCGAGGAAGGGGCACCGGATCGCGGCACCGCGAGGCGTCGTCACGCGACCGACGGGAGACCGCGTGCGCGAGGCCGCGTTCTCGCTCATCGGTCCCGTCACGGATGCCACGGTGCTCGACCTCTTCGCGGGGTCGGGTGCGATGGGGCTCGAGGCGTTGTCACGCGGCGCCCGGCGAGCCGTCTTCGTCGAGCGAGACCGCGATGCGTGCCGGGTCATCTCGCAGAATCTCGAGAAGCTCCGGCTGACCGCCGGTGTTGTCGTGCGAGGTGATGCCGTCAGAGCGCTGCGAGAAGAACGAGCGCGCGGCCGTACCTACGATCTCGTGCTCGTCGATACCCCGTACGACGACTGGCTGGGCTATGCCGAGCCCCTCGGGGAGCTCATTCCACCCGTGCTCTCCGAGGACGGCGTTGCAGTGGTCGAAACGGCGGCACGCGTCGAGCCGGAGCTCCCCCTCGACCTGGTCACCACGCGCCGCTACGGTTCCGCGCGGATTACGGTGTACCGCGCGCGATGATCACTGCGATTTGTCCCGGTAGCTACGACCCCGTCACGAACGGGCACGTCGACGTCATCAAGCGCGCGGCGTCGATCTTCGATCGCGTCGTCGTCGGAGTCGTCCAGAACCCGCAGCACAAGGCGCCGCTCTTCCCCGTGGAGGAGCGGGTGCGCTTCCTCGAGGACGCGCTCTCGGGTTGTGACAACGTCGTGGTCGACGTCTTCGCCGAGCTCGTGGTCGAGTTCGCCCGCAAGCACGACGCGAAGACGATGGTGAAGGGGCTGCGCGTGATCTCGGACTTCGAGTGGGAGTTCCAGATGAACCACCTGAACCGTCTGCTCGCGCCCGACGTCGAGACGGTGTACGTCATGGCGAGCCCGCAGTACAGCTTCGTGTCGTCGAGTGGGGTCAAGGAGATCGCGTCCTTCGGCGGCAAGGTCGACGACCTCGTCCCCGAGGGCGTTGCCCGGCGGTTCACCGAGCTCTATCCCGACGGGCGTCCCGGGGCCCCGGTCTCGCCCCAGGAGTAGTGCCGTGCATCTCGTGAACGGACGGCCCAGCACGTCCGTCTCGGCTCCCGTCTCGCCCCCTGGGTAGACTGTCGCGCCGATGGACGTACTCGTTCTCATCGACAAGCTCGACGACCTCGTGCACAACGCGAAGGCCGTGCCGCTCACCGACCAGGTTCGCCTCGACCGCGAGGAGATCTACGAGATCCTCGACCAGATGCGCGCCACCATCCCGGAGGAGATCAAGCAGGCCCGCTGGATCGTCAAGGAGCGTCAGGAGATGCTGGCGGAGGCGAAGCGGGAGTGCGACAGGATCATCCAGGAGGCCCGTGAGCAGGCGATTCGCGAGGCCTCGCAGACCGAGATCGTGCGGCTCGCAGAGCACCAGGCCGAAGACATCGTCGACGACGCACGCCGGAAGGCGCGGGAGACTCGGCTCGAGATGGAGGACTGGGCCGACAGCATTCTCTCGACGCTCGAGATCAACCTCGACAAGTTCCTCACTGCCGTGAAGCGCGGGCGGGAGCGGCTCCACGAGCGTTCCCAGGAGACGGTTGTCGCCGGGATCGGCCCCGAGCCCGTCGGGCCGTCAGCAGGCCCTGTGGACGCCGAGCAGCTCGAGCGGATCTAAGTCGGCTTATCGTCGTTCAGGCTGCGGCGGGTTCCGTCGCGAGCTCTCCACAGACGGTGATGGCGGACTCGATGAACGCGCCTGCGGCTGCGCTCCGGTGGCGGTCGCGATGCCAGACGAGGCCGATGACGCGCGCCGGGATGCGCCCTCGAAGGTCGATCGTGACGGTGCTCGGATCGTCCTCGTCGACCGTCAGGAGTGGTGCGATGCTGACGCCGACTCCGGCGCCCACGAGGCCCTGCACGGTGCCGTTGTTGTCCGAGCGAAAGACGATGTTCGGCGAACGCCCGGTCGAGGCGAGGTGGGACTCGACCTCGTTCATCGCGCTGCAACGGTTGAATCCGATCAGGGGCTGGAGCGCGATCTCCTTCAGGGTCGGCGCGCGCTTCAGGTCCGCGAGCGGAGACTCGGCGGGGACGACCACCACGTAGGGATCCCTGAGGAGCTCGACGGACTCGTACGGTTCGGCTCCGACCGGAAGAGTCCAGAAGGTCAGATCGAGCTCGCCGCGCTCGATCATCTCCAGCAGCTCGCTCTCGTCGGCTGACTCACGCAACACCACCTCGACCTTCGGGTGGGAGTCAGAGAAGCGGCGGAGCAGAGTGGGGATGATGCGTGCGCCGACGCTCTGGAACGTCCCGACCCGCAGCTGGCCCGCATCCCCTGCCTCGAGGGCGAGCATGTCGGCCTTCGCCGCCATCAGCCGCGCCTCGATCGCCTCCGCGTGCCGGAGGAGGATGCGACCGGCCTCCGTGAGCGAGATCGGTCGAGGTCCGCCGGGACGCTCGATCAGGCGCAGGCCGACGATCCGCTCGAGCGACGCGATCTGCTGGGAGATCGCAGACTGCGTGTAGCCGAGCCGCGCCGCTGCCCGGCCGAACGAGCCTTCGTCGGCGATCGCGGTGAGCGCCACGAGGTGACGATGGTCGAGTCCGAGCCAGCGATCAGCCTCCATGATCGACGGGGATCGTATCAGTACGTGTGCTTATCGCTTCGTGCGCGGACTGCCTGCTTCTCCACCGCTACGCTCCGCCCGTGGCACAGATCGACCTCCGCCAGCTCCGCCTTCGTCCTGGAGAGACCCGCCAGGAGCACCTCGACGTTCCCATCGAGCCGTTCCACCTCGGCGGCCAGCGCTATGAGCTGCAGCCGGACTTCGTGGCAGTCGATGTCGATGTCTCGCGTGCGTCCGGAGCGACGGTCTTCGATCTCCGGTTCGAGACGCGGTTCGCGGGCCCATGCATGCGCTGCCTCGGCCACGCCGAGGTCCCGATACGCGTGTCCGCGCGCGAGGTCCACGATCTCGACGGAGACGGCGGCGACGAGCTGAGATCGGAGTACGTCGCCGACGACAAGCTGGACGTCGGCGCCTGGGCGCGCGACGCGATCGCTCTGGAAGTGCCCGAGCAGATCCTTTGCAACCCGGACTGCGCCGGGCTCTGCCCGGTGTGCGGGAAGGACCTGAACCTCGAGCCGCACGAACATGTCCAGGAGGGAACGGACCCGCGCTGGGAGGCTCTCCGCGCGCTTCGCGACGACCTCTGACCGCGACTCGGTTGGCTCGGGGCGGCTTGGGCGCTACCATGCGGCCCGGTGCTCCGGCGCCGTCTGATGACGGACTGACCGAACTCATCCTCGTTCCTCGCGCCCTTCGGCGCGTTCCGGTCAGGAGGTCCGTCCGTGCGACTGCAGCTCGCCGGCGTCACGAAGCACTTCGGCGCCAACACAATTCTCGATCAGGTCGATCTCGCGCTCGGCCCGCGCTCGCGTGTCGGTGTCGTCGGGCCGAACGGCGTGGGCAAGTCGACGTTGCTCAGAATCCTGGCCGGAGTCCAGCAGCCCGATGCGGGGTCCGTCGTTCGGGTGCCTGCTTCTCTCCAGGTCGGGTATCTGATGCAGGAGCGCGAGCCGGTTGGCCGTGAAACGCTCCTCGAGACGCTCGCCCGACAGGCGGGGGTCGCAGCTGCGGAGCGCGAGCTGCTCGAGGCGTCAGGAGCCCTGGCTCGGGGCGTGCATGCGGAGGAGCGCTACTCGACGGCTCTGGAGACGTTCCTCTCGCTCGGCGGCGGTGACCTCGAGGTCCGTGCACGTTCGACGTTCGGAGATCTCGGGCTCGAGCTCGACGTCCACGGCGGCGCGGATCACCTGTCGGGCGGCGAGGCCGCGCGGGTGGCGCTGGCTGCGGTCCTGCTCTCGCGGTTCGACGTCCTGCTCCTCGACGAGCCCACGAACGACCTCGACCTCGACGGCCTCGATCGGCTCGAGCGCTTCATCGACTCGTACGCGGGCGCGCTCGTCCTCGTGTCGCACGACCGCGAGCTCCTCGACCGCGCAGTGAACCGCATCGTCGAGATCGATCCCGTTTCGCACCGGGTGAGGGAGTGGGCCGGATCGTGGACGGAGTACGCGGCCGCGCGTGAGACGGAACGCCGCGCGGCGTGTGCCCGCTACGAGCAGGCGGAGACCCGTCGCGCCGAGGTTGCGCGGTTGCTCGCACAGCGGCGGACGGAGGCGCGCGGTCTCGGTGCCTCGCTCGGGAAGGCAACTGGTGGCGCTGATCGCCGGGCGACGCAGGCACTGCGGACGAAGGTGCGGCAGGCGGAGCGCCTCCTCGAACGGAACGACCTACCCGAGAAGCCGTTCGAGTCCTGGGAGCTACGGCTCTCGTTGGAGGCTGGCGAACGTCCCGGCGAACTCGTTCTCTCGCTGGACCGAGCGGTTGCCGTACGCGGGGCATTTCGGCTCGGCCCGATCGATCTCGACCTCGTCCCCGGCGAGCGGCTCGCGGTGACCGGGCGGAACGGGAGCGGCAAGACGACGCTCCTCGAGATGCTGCTCGGTGAGCTTCCACTGCTCGAGGGGTGCCGAACGATCGGTCGCCGAACCGCGATCGGCGTCCTTGCGCAGCACCGGAGCGCCTATTCATCCGACGACCCGTTGCTCGAGACCTTCCAGGCTCGCACGGGGCTTGCCCACGAGCCTGCGCGCACGCTGCTCGCCAAGTTCGGTCTCGGCGCAGGCCACATCGGACGTGCGTGCTCGACGCTCTCTCCCGGAGAGCGGACCCGAGCCCATCTGGCCGAGCTCCAGTTCCGCCGGGTCAACGTCCTCGTCCTCGACGAGCCGACGAATCACCTGGATCTCGAGGCGGTCGAGCAGCTCGAGTCCGCGCTCGAGTCGTACGACGGGACGCTCGTGGTGGTCTCGCACGACAGGCGGTTCCTGAAGCGAGTCGCACCCACGCGGGAGCTCGCGCTCTGAAGGCGAGAGCTCCCGCGTGGGAGAATCGTCAGCGCAGGCGGACAGGCACCTGCACGAGCCTCGATCCGTACACGCCGCCGAGGGACGGATCGCCCCCTCGATAGACCTTGACGAAGAACTGGACCGCGGTCTTCGTCTTCGTCGGGAAGTCGACCTCCGGAACGAGCTCGTACGTGAGCCAGCCGTCGGTGGTCGTCAGCCGGCGATCACCACCCGTCGTCACCTTCGGCGTGGACCGGATGAACACGAAGGCATCGCGCACGACGTATCCACGGGTGTCTTTGGCCCGGATGCGCACGACGATCGTCTGCCTGCGGCTCGTGATCGTCGACGGGGAGAACCGAACCTCGGCGGCCACGAGCCGGCTGCTCGCGGGGATGCTAGAAGCCGGGATCGAGACCTCGCCGCTCGGCAATCGGACTGCACCTGTCGGCAATGGCTGGCCGACGACGGGCGACTCACCCGATGACACCGTCGTGGAGCCGACAGCGTTGCGTCGCCGTGACGTCGAACTTGAGCCGGTAGCCGGCATCCGTCGAAGCGAGTCGATACGTCGAGCCCGTTCCACCGACATTCACGCAGCCGCCACCCTGCGTCGTCGGACAGCGGTGCCAGCGGAACGAGAACCTGATCGGTTGCCTGCCGGTCCACGTTCCCGGATCCGCGGTCACGACGGATCCGGTCAGGAACGTGCCGCGGAACGTGGGCGGGCTCGCAAGGACGGGCGGACCGACGACGGTCGCTGTGGGGTTCGACGCCACAGTCGCGGACCCATCCCCATTCGTCGCAGTGACCCGAACACGCATCCTGAACCCGACGTCCGCTCCCGCGAGTCTGTAGGTGGAGCTCGTCGCGCTCGAGATCGCGGTGCAGTCGCTGCCGTCGGGGCGGCCGCCGTCGGCGCCGCAGCGCACCCAGCGGTAGGCATATGAGATGGGGCTCGTCCCCGTCCACGAGCCCCTCGAGGACGACAGAGTGCGCCCCTGCTCCGCCCGCCCGCTGATCATCGGCTCGCCGGTGTTCTTCGGCGTAGCCGCCACGGCGGTCGAGGCAGCCGAAGGGACGAGCAAGCCGCCGCTGACTGCGAGGGCGACGAGCACGAGCCAGCCGCCGGGATGTCGGCCGCCGGTGTTGCGGCGCCGGTGGAGGCGTTCGCGCCCACGAATGTGTCCGGTCGGGGCCATTGCCATCCCTCCTTGGTCGCTTCGAGTCTCTCCAGGAGTTATGACGCTCCGATCGCCTCGACGCTCGGAATCCTTTCGGACTCCTTACACGGCCGGGCAGGCTCGAAGAACCCCTTGGCTGCGACACCGTGTCGCTATACTGCGCGGCCGCGATGGCCGTCCCGAAGCGAAAAACGTCCAGGTCGAGGCGCGACAAGCGTCGCGCACAGCATGGAATCGCAGCACCGCGGGTGCAGGTCTGCCCGACCTGCAGCCAGCCGAAGCTGGCGCACCGCATGTGCCCGACTTGCAAGACCTACCGGGGCCGCGAAGTCGAACCGCTCCGCATCCAGGCCCCCTAGCGCGCTCTCGCGGTACTCGCCGGGAACATGATCCGAGTCGCGGTCGATGCGCTCGGAGGGGATCGTGCGCCGGTCGAGATCGTGGCTGGCGCCGCGGCGGCGGCATCGTCTGAGATCGAGCCCGTTCTCTTCGGGCCAGCGGGCCTCGACACTCTCGGGCTCGAGCTCGTCGTGGCGTCCGAGAGCATCGGGATGGACGAGCATCCGGTCGAGGCCGTTCGCTCCAAGCCCGATTCCTCCCTCGTCCGTGCGATCCGAGCGGTCGCCGACGGCGAGGCGGACGTCGCGCTCTCGGCCGGAAGCACCGGGGCGACCCTGGCTGCGGCGCTTTTCGGCCTCCGGCGCCTCCCCGGTGTGCTCCGTCCTGCGATCGCCGTCGTCATCCCGGGCCGGGCCGGGCCGACGGTGCTGATCGACGCGGGCGCGAACGCCGACGCGCGTCCCGAGCACCTACTCCAGTTCGGGCACATGGGAGCGCTCTTCGCCGAGGAGATCCTCGGCGTCTCAGGCCCGGAGGTGCGGCTCCTCTCGATCGGCGAGGAGGACGAGAAGGGCAACCAGCTCACGCTCGATGCTCACGAGTTGCTGCGCGCGAGCGAGCTCCGCTTCGGCGGCAACACGGAGAGCCGGCGGCTTCTCGAGGGCGACATCGACGTCGTCGTGACGGACGGGTTTACCGGAAACGTCGCCCTCAAGGCGCTCGAGGGAACCATCCGGAGCCTGCTCGAGGGGATCGAGGCGGAGCTTCGATCGAGTTTCCGCGGAAAGCTCGGCGGGCTGCTGATCCGCCCTGCCGCGCGTCGCGTGCGACGGCGTCTCGACCCGGAGTCGTACGGAGGCGCGTACCTTCTCGGGCTCCGCGGCCTCGTCGTCATCGCCCACGGCTCGAGCTCCCGTGTGGCGATCGCGAACGCGATCGAGCTCGCTGCTCGGGGTGTGGAGCATCGGGTGGTGGAACGACTCGAAGAGCAATTACCGGATCGCGTGGTAGCATCGGCGCGCTCCACGACCCCGACGGCTGAGAAGTGAGGTTTTCAAGTGGCACACTCGCGTGAGGAGATTCTCGAGCAGGTCAAGAGCGCGTTGAGCGAGAAGCTCGGCATCGACGAGAGCGAGATCACGGAAGACGCATCCTTCGAAGAGGATCTCGGCGCCGACTCGCTCGATCTCGTCGAGGTCGTCATGGATCTCGAGGACCAATTCGGGCTCAAGATTCCCGACGAGGACGCGCGAGGCCTAACGACCGTCGGCAAGGCGATCGACTACGTCATCGCGCACCAGGAGTAGGAGCTCGACCGACCAGGAGGGGCCGTCCGAGCTCGGACGGCTGATCGAGGCGCTGCCGCCGGCGCGTCTCGCTCAGGTCTTCACGCACTCCTCCTGGGCGGACGATCGCACCGACTCGTACGAACGTCTCGAGTTCCTCGGGGACAGCGTGCTCGAGCTCGCGGTCGCGCGTGCCGTATTCGACCGCTTCCCCGATGCGTCCGAGGGGCGACTGGCAAAGATTCGTGCGCACGTCGTCTCGCGAGCGAGCTGCGCGATCGTCGCGAAGGACCTCGGTCTCGGAGACTCGCTGGCGGAGCGCGCCGCCGGTATCTCACCGGATGAGCTCCAGCGCATCTCGCGCAGCCGCAACGTGCTTGCCGCTCTGCTCGAGGCAGCGCTGGCGGCGCTCTATCTCGAGCACGGTTTCGAGAAGATCGAAGCCGCGATCGTCGCGGCCTTCAGCGAGAAGATCGAGTACGCGAGGACGAGCCACGTCGACTACAAGACGGAGCTCCAGGAGGCTCTCGCGCGCACGGGTAACCAGGTGCACTACACCGTGCTCGAGGTCGAGGGGCCGGCCCACGATCGCCGGTTCGCGTGCGCCGCTCATGTGGCGGGAACGCAGCTCGGCGTCGGGCGGGGCTCGACAAAGAAGGCGGCCGAGCAGGAGGCCGCGCGGCAGGCGCTCGAGGCACTCGGCGTTCTTCCCGAGCAGTTCTAGTAGCCGTCGAGTCGGCCCAGGCAGGTCGACGGTCGAGTGGTACTCACAACGACGAGGAGGGACTCATGAAGAACGGGAGATCGCATGCGGGTGTTGTCGGAGTGATCGCAGCGGTATCAGTCGTGGCGGCGGTTGTGACGATCGGGGCGTCCGCGCACACAGCGGCGGCACCGAACCTGCTGAAGAACGGAGGCGCAGATCTGGGGCCAGCAGTGAACGATTCGAGTGGCATCGTCGAGACGATTCCGAGTTGGACGCGGCTTGGGTCGTTCACGGTCGTGACCTACGGAGCGCCCGGTGGGTTCCCGGAGCGCGCGATTTCACAGAAGATCGGCGGAAAGGCGAACTTCTTCGCCGGCGGGCCTGCGAATCCGAAGTCGACCGTGACCCAGGTGGTCGACGTCTCCCGGTTCAAGGGCGCGGTTGACGCCGGCAAGCGAAAGGCGACCCTGTCGGGATTTCTCGGCGGGTTCGCCGGTGAGCGCAGCCCAGCGGAAAGGCCTTACGGCGTTGATCAAGAAGTCCGCGACCAAGCCGGTGCCGAAGGGAACGCGGTCGATCCAAGCGAGGCTCAGCGCAGCACGGACGAGCGGTAGCTACAACGACGGGTACGCCGACAACTTGTCGCTGACGCTTGCGTCGTCGTAGCCGCGTGCCGGGTGCGTCAGCGGTCGAAACGAGGCACTGAGCCTGCTCGCGATGGGTTCCGGCGTCGTCCGCGGCCATCGTGAGAATGCAGCCTCGGTGCACCTGAAGTCGATCCGCATCCGCGGCTTCAAGTCGTTCTCGGACGCTCTCGAGATCTCGCTCGAGCCGGGAGTGGCCGTGATCGTCGGCCCGAACGGCTCCGGCAAGTCGAACATCGCCGACGCCGTCGTCTGGGCCGCGGGGTCGCTCACGCCGTCGGAGCTCCGCGCCGAGAAGCCCGACGACGTGCTCTTCGCGGGCGGGGCGGATCGCAAGCCCGCGCAGCACTGTGAGGTCGAGCTCATCTTCGACAACGAAGCCGGCGCTTTCGCGGAGCTCGACTTCAGCGAGGTGTCGATCATGCGCCGGCTCGTTCGCGGCTCCGAGGGGCAATACCTCGTGAACCGTGCTCCCGTACGGCGCACGGATCTCGTCGAGCTGCTCGCCGACGTCGGCCTCGGCTCCGCGATGCACTCGATCGTCGGCCAGGGCAAGGTCGAGCAGGTCCTGGCATCCAAGCCGGAGGACAGGCGCGCGCTCATCGAGGAGGCCGCCGGCCTCGGCAAGTTCAAGCGCCGGCGTCACCGAGCCGAGCTCAGGCTCGCCCGCGTCGCCGTGCAGGTCGAGCGCGCGCGGGACGTGGAAGAGGAGGTGCGGAAGCGCCTCCGGCCGCTTGCACTGCAGGCGACCGCCGCCGAGCGGGCCGAGAAGCTGACCGGCGAGATCGCGGCCCTGCGTGCACGGGTCGCAGAGCTCGAACTCGCGGGAATCGGCGAACGCCGGGCGGAGGCCGAGGAGCGTCGTGACAGCTCTGCGCTCGTCCGGCGTGGCGTACAGGGTCGTCTCGAGGGGCTGCTTGCCGACCGCGGCCGCGCGGAGGAGGAGCTCTCGGATGCGGCGGGCCGGCGCGAGGGTGCTCTCGCCGAGCTCTACCGGCTTCGCGGCGGAACAGAGCGCCTCGCGCTCAGGACCGAGTCAATCGCGGCGCTGCTCGAGCGCCTGCGGAGCGAACGAGAGGCACTGCCTCCGGAGTCTGAAGGCGACGACGACTCGGCCGAGCTCGAGCGCAGCGCATTCGACGCGGTGAGGATCGCTCGCGAGGCTGCTCGCGAGCGTGACGAGCTCGAAGAGCGATCGCGACTCACACGTGAGCGCGTGAGGTCGATCGAGCGCGTGCTCGCGGAGCAGGAGGGGCTACCGCCGGCGGCTCGGGCGCTCGCGGAGCAGGGCGAGCGTCTCGCGTTCTCGGATCTCGTCGTCGAACCGGGCTCCGAGCGCGCGGTCGCCGCGGCGCTGGGCGCGCGCGCGTCGGCCGTGCTCGCGTCGGATCCTCCGGCCGGCCTGCGCCTGCTGCAGCAGGCGCGTGAGTCCGGGCTCGGAAGCCTCAACGTCCTCGCCGGCCGCGATCCGAGCGCGCTCGTTCACGAGTTTCCCGTCGTGCCGCTCGAGTCGCTGCTCGAGGCGCGCGTGCCTTCCGTGACGACCGACGGCTTCGGCTACGACCCGGTTCGTGGTGAGCTGTGGTTTGCCGGCGAGACCGCAGAGGCGGTGCTGCTCGAGCTCCAGGCACGCCGGCGAGCACTTACGGCAGAAGCGGACGAGCTCGAGACGAGCGCGTCCGCCGCAGCGGCACGCGCCGCAGACGCAGAGAGCCGAGCTCGTGCCGCCGAGGCGGCGTTCGACGGAGTGAGCGCGCGACTCCGGCGCCCGCCGGTGGATGCACAGACGCTCGGCCGGCTCGTGCTCTCGGCTGAGCGCCTCGCGAGCGTCGTCGGTGCAGCACAGGCGATCGCCGACCGGTTCGAGCCCGCGCTTCGCGCGCGGGTCGACGCGGGCGCCGAGAGGGCAGGAACGCTCGGCGAGGAGCTCCGGAGACTCGGGGCTGCGGAGGTCGAGCTCCGCCGAGAGCTCGAGGATGCAAGCGCCGCGAGCACTCAGGCAGAGGTCGAGCTCGCCCGCCTCGAGGCCGAGACAGAGGAAAACCGCCGGCGCCTCGAGGCGCTCGGAGACGTCGCGCCCGCCGCGGGAGATGACCGCGACGAGCTCGCGACGCGCGCGGAGCGGCTCGAAGCGCGCCGCATCGCGCTCGGGATGGTGAACCCCCTCGCTCAGCAGGAGTACGAGGCGGAGAAGGAGCGCCTGGACGACTTGAAGACGCAGCGGGAGGATCTCGAGCGCAGCCTGGAAGAGCTCGAGCGGTTGCGCGAAGAGCTCGCCGAGACGGTGGAGCGGCGGTTTGCCGAGACGTTCGCCTCGGTCACCGAGCACTTCCACGAGGTCGCGGGCACCCTGTTCCCAGGTGGGGAAGGCCGCCTGCGCCTCGTCGAGCCGGCCGAAGACGGCGGCGACGGCATGGAAGGGGAGGCGGGCGTCGAGGTCGAGCTCCGTCCTGCGGGAAAGCGCATCACGCGCCTCTCGCTCCTCTCGGGTGGGGAGAAGGCGCTCGGCGCGATCGCGTTCCTGTTCGCGCTGTTTCTCGCCCGGCCGTGCGCGTTCTACCTCCTCGACGAGGTGGAGGCTGCGCTCGACGACTCCAACATCGCCCGCTTCGTCGAGCTGCTACGCCGCTACTCCGATCGTGCGCAGTTCGTCGTCGTCACACACCAGAAGCGGACGATGGAGGCAGCGGACGTCCTGTACGGCGTGACGATGGGCAACGAGGGCGTCTCGCAGGTCGTGTCGAGGCGGTTGCCTCGCGAGCAGCACGCTGCCGCGCCCGCCGCATAGGCTGAGCGCGATGAGGCCAGCGGGTCGATGAGGGCTATGCGCCGATGAGCCTGACGTGGGCAGAGCTTCTCGGCGACGAGCCGACCGCCGAGGACGAGCCAGAGCGCACCGGAGTGTTCGCGCGTATGCGGGAGTCGCTTGCCAAGAGCCGGCGTGCGCTGACGGAGCAGATCGCATCGGCAGGGTTCGATCCGTCTGACGACGACGCATGGGAGCGGCTCGAGGAGGCTCTGCTCCGTGGCGACGTCGGCGTTCCGGCCACGGCGGAGCTCGTGCGGCGACTCGAGGCGCGCGGCGGGATTGACAACGTGGAGCGTGCTCTCCAGGAGGAGGTCGAGACGTTGTTCGGCGGGCCGCCGACACTCGATCTCGCGGCGCGGCCCGCGGTTCTGCTCGTCGTCGGCGTGAACGGCACCGGGAAGACGACCACGATCGGCAAGCTCGCGCAGAAGCTCCGCGAGCACGGCCGCTCGGTGCTCGTCGGTGCGGCGGACACGTTCCGGGCCGCCGCGGAGGAGCAGCTCGAGATCTGGGCGGAGCGCGCGGGTGCTGACTTCGTCGGCGCTCCGCGAGGTGGAGACCCTGCGGCGGTGGCGTTCGACGCCGTCGAGGCGGGCCGTGCAAGAGGGCGCGATGTCGTGATCATCGACACCGCCGGACGTCTCCACACGCAGGGGAATCTCATGGCGGAGCTCGAGAAGGTACGCCGCGTGATCTCGGGCCGCAGCGAGGGGGCACCGCACGAGACGCTCCTCGTCATCGACGCGACGACGGGACAGAACGGGCTCCAGCAGGCGCGGCTGTTCGGGGAGGCCGTCGGTGTCACGGGCGTCGCGCTCACGAAGCTCGACGGGAGCGCACGCGGCGGGGTCGCCATCGCGATCGCGTTCGAGCTCGGGTTGCCCGTGAAGCTCGTCGGAGTGGGCGAGGGGGTTGACGACCTGCGGCCGTTCGACGCCCACGACTACGCCCTTGCGCTCCTCGGCGCCTAGCGCTCTGGCATCGGCCGACGCCATCCGTATGGTGTGAACGACGCCCCGCCGCGACTCGGGGGTCGGAGGATGGGAAGGAGGATCTGGGGATGGCTGTCGCGATGTTCATGCATTGGCCCGGCGTCACCGCCGGGGAGTACGACGCGTTGATGGCGAGGCTGGGGCTCGACGTGTCTCCCGCCGCTGGCGGGGTCCTGCACGTCGCGACGGTCGGCGAGGACGGTCTCGAGGTCTGCGACGTGTGGCAGACCGAGCAGGCGTTCCACGGCTTCCTCGAGCAGCGGCTCCTGCCCGTCGCCAGGGAGCTCGACTTGCCGGGCGAGCCCGAGATCAGGTTCCAGCCGCTGCACAACCTCTATGCGGCGGATCCCGACATGATCGACCGCATCGGCGCGATCTCCGTGCCCGCAGCGGTGCCTGCCTGGGCGGTCTGAGGCTTCAGCGCTCTCATCGGTGGCGCGGTCCCTGCGGCCGCGCCACGGCGACCGGTTAGGATCCGGTCGTGGAGGACGAACGCGACCTCACGATCGCCTTCGGCCCGGTGGGCCTCGCCGGCTGGGGCCTCCTCCTCCTCGGCATCCTCACCCGGAAGAGATTTCTCTCACTCCTCGGCCTCGCAGGAGTGGTTGCGGACGCCACCGTCGCCGAGCTCGGCGGCTTCAAGGCGATGAACGAGGCTCGTTCGACCCCTTCCGAGCCGTAGGACGCCTGCGCTACGGGTTCGGATCGGTCCGCGTGACTTCGACGCGATAGGCCTTCACATTCGGGTTGCCGACGACGATCTGGATCCGGGTCACTTCGATGTCGACGGTGTCGCCGGGCTGCAATGTGAGCCCCGCTGAAGCGGCCATCGCGGCCTCCTGGATCGCGTCGTGCAGAGCTTGTGAGTCGTTCTCGTTGCGAAACTCCGATACGCCTTCAAAAGCGCTGATCGGCCTGCCTCCGCGATCTCCCTTGGGAATCGGCACGTCGTCCTCCTTGGTCGGGGTTCGCCTCCGGGGCGACCCTACTTTCCACCGGCGCCGGATTCAACGCGTCGTCAGACGCGCCGGTTTTCGGCCGGCGACGCTATGCATCTCGCCCGGGGCTCGTGTCAGTCCGTCGGCGGCACCTTCGTGATGACGGCGTTGTAGACCTTGACGTTCGGGTTGCCGACGAGAATCCGGACTTCGGAGACCTGGTACCACTCGGGTTCCGTGTGCCCATGCTTCATCGCAGTGTCGGCCGCCGCCTTCGCCGCCGCCTGCACCGCCTGATGAAAGCTCGCAGCGGTGCTGTTTTCGTTGTAGGCCGAGAATCCCTCGAAGGTGCGCTCCGCCTTACGCCCAATTGGGCTCTTGAAGTACTTCTTCAACTGGGCCTTCGTCACGTCTCCTCCCTCGGTGTGGTGTCGGTGCTCGGGCAACACTAGTGCGGGTGGTAACTAGGTGACAACCGGCGCCAGAAGAGCCTCGGGTGCGCGACCTGGCGCCCTCCGCCCTGAGCGTCGCGAACAGTCCCGCGCCGAGCGCAGCTTCGATCTCGGATCCGTAGCGCTCGAGCACGGGTACCTCGAATCGGTTCATCGGCGAATCCCCGCGGAGCCGATCGGCGGCACCGAAGAGTCGTGCGGCGTCACCGGCGTGTCCGCGCGCGGCTGCGATACCGGCGAGGACGACGAGGCACTCCGCGCGGCTCCGGGCGTTCTCGAGCTCCGTGTACACGCTCAGGCAGCCTCTGATCCTCCGCTCGGCCTGGTCGATGTCACCCGCGGACAGATCGAGCTCTGCGAGCATGAAGTCCGCGGCTGCTGTGTGGATGACGTCTCCGAGGTCGCTTGCGAGTGCAAGTGTCTCCTCGAACGCGATCCGGGCGCGTTCTACCTCCCCGTTCTCCCACGCGGCGATCCCGAGGTTGTAGGTCGAGTTGGTCACGAGCATGGGGTCGTCGAGCGTCCAGCGAAGCTGGAGCGCCTCCTCGTGCGCTGCGAGTGCGGGCAGGTGGTCACCTCGGGCCGAGTAGACGTCAGCAAGGTAGTTGAGCTGCCCCGAGATCGCGGCCGCGTCACCCGTTGCGCGCGCAAGGGCGAGCGCCTCCTCGCAGAGTTCCTCGGCACGCTCCGCCTGGCCCTGTTGCAGCGCGATCCAGCCGAGCTCCCCCAGCACGAACGCGGCCTCCTGTGGTCGTTCGAGCGTGCGGAAGAGGGCCAGCGCCTCTTCGAGCAGTGGTATCTCGGCTTTCAGGTCATCCTGCGCCGCGGCGAGACGCGCCGACCACCACAGGGCGTTCGCAATCACGTCTGCCGCGACTCCGTCACTCTGTGCCCGCGCGAGCGCGCGCGATAGCCAGTCGCGCGACTCCGCAACATGTCCGTGCATCCTCCAGAAGCGACCGAGGGCCGTCGCGGCGCGGAGCGCATCTTCGGCACGCTTCGATGCGAGACACCAGGTGAGAGCTGCCCTGATGTTGTCGAGCTCGGGCTCGAGCCGGTCGAGCCACTGAGCTTGGTTCGGTCCGGTGAGCTCGGGCTCAGCCTCGAGTGCGAGCTCGACGAACCGCTCCGCATGCCGACGACGAAGCTCGTCGAGTCGTCCGTCCTCGCTCGAGCGTGTGACTGCGTCTTCCCGGACCGTCTCGAGCATCGAGAGCCGGACGTCGCCGTCCGCGACGTCGCTTCGCACGAGGCTCCATGCGACGAGCGCCTCGAGGTCACTGAAGAAGCCGGGGCCTGCCTTGGCGACGACGCGCGCATCGTCGAGCGTGCAGCCGCCGGCGAAGACGCCGAGCGCGCCATGGAGCGCCTGCTGGCTCGGGCTGAGGAGCCCATAGCTCCAGGCGATCGTCGCACGCAGGGTACGTTGCCGCTCGGGAAGGTCGACCGGCCCCTCCATCTCGAGCGCTAGACCTTCGTCGAGCGCCTGGAGGACTCGCGCCGGCGGAAGCACCACCAGGCGTGCTGCGACGAGCTCGATCGCGAGCGGCAGGCCGTCGAGCCGACGGCAGATCTCGTGGACAGAGGGGAGGGCATCGTCGCGGAGCACGACGCCGCGGGCGGCGGCGAGCTCGACGAACAGCGTCGAAGCGTTCTCCATGGAAAGCGGATCGAGCGGAAGAACGTGCTCGCCCGAGAGGCGGAGCGGCGCACGGCTCGTCGTGAGCACGTCGAGATCGGGCACCAGATCGAGAAGAGCCGCGACATCGTGGGCTGCCGCCGTGAGGTGCTCCAGGTTGTCCAGGAAGAGCAGAGTGCGCGTACCGCGGAGGGCGTCTGCGATCCCCTCCGCGAGCGTTCGTCCTGCCTGCTCACGCGCCCCGACGGTCCGCGCGATCTCCACGAGCACGAGCGCTGGATCGGAGACGGGTGCGAGACCGACCAGATGGACGGGTCGCTCGAGAGCTGCCGAAGCGGCAGCTTCGAGTGCGAGACGGCTCTTCCCGGCGCCGCCTGCACCGGTGATCGTCACGAGCCGGACATCCGAACGCGAGAGGAGCGCCTGGATGTCTGCGAGGTCGGCCTGCCGGCCGACCAGTCGATGGTGGAGTGCGGGCAGACTCGCTCCACCGAGCGTCCGGGGAGGGGGAAACGACTCCGCCAACCCTTCGGCCTGGAGTTGGTAGAGCCGCTCCTGCTCGGGGATGTCCTTCAACCGGTGGCGTCCCAGGTCGAAGGTCTCGACACCTGCGTCTGCGAGCAGGTCGCGGGTCAGCTGGGAGACGAGGATCTGCCCACCGTGCGCCACGGCGCAGATGCGCGACGCGCGCACGACGTCGATTCCCACGTAGCCTTCCGGCCCGCGCTCTGGCTCACCCGTGTGCAGGCCCATGCGCACCGGGACACGCACGTCATCGGGCCAGCTCTCCGAGGCGAGTGCACGCTGGGCTTCGATCCCGGCCGATGCAGCCTCGGATGCGCTCTGGAAAGCCACCATGAACGCGTCGCCCTGGGTGTCGACCTCGATCCCACCGAAGCGGGCAAACGCCGCTCGCAGCAGGTTCCGATGCGTGTCCTGGACCTCGGCATAACGGGGGCCGAGTCGTCTCAGAAGCTGGGTCGAGCCTTCGATGTCCGTAAACAGCAGCGTGACCGTGCCCTGCGGCAGGTCGGTCCTCGGTGCGCGGGGCGTCGCCACGGCCCGAGTGTAGGAGTACCGACGGGACACGTCCACGTGGCGAATCGCACGAATCGTGCTGCGTACACTGCCGCAGCCATGTTCGACACGCTCGGCGACAGGATCCAGTCTGCTCTCGGCGACCTCCGGGGCCGCGGTCGGCTGGACGAGGAAGTCCGTGTCGAAGGCCATGCGCGAGATCCGTCTTGCGCTGCTCGAGGCGGACGTCAACTTCGAGGTGGCCAAGGAGTTCACGGCCGCGGTCAAGGAGCGGGCGCTCGGGCAGGAGGTCACGAAGAGCCTGACGCCGGGCCAGGAGGTCGTGCGGATCGTCCACGAGGAGCTGACCTCGCTCATGGGCTCGGGCGACTCCCGGCTCGCCTTCGGGCGTCCGCCGACCGTGATCCTGCTCGCCGGGCTCCAGGGCTCGGGGAAGACGACTGCCGCCGCCAAGCTCGCACTGCTGCTCCGCAAGGAGGGGAAGCACCCGGCGCTCGTCGCCTGCGATCTCCAGCGGCCGGCTGCGGTCGACCAGCTCGTCCAGCTCGGGAAGCAGATCCAGATCCCGGTGCTCTCTCCGAGCAAGGACGATGCCGTGGCAGCGGCGCGCAAGGGCGTCGACAGCGCACGCCAGGACGGCCGGGACGTCGTGATCCTGGACACTGCGGGCCGGCTCCACGTCGACGAGGAGCTGATGGACGAGCTCCAGCGTGTCCGCGACGCGACACAGCCGACGAACGTACTCCTCGTGCTCGATGCGATGACGGGGCAGGAGGCCGTGAACGTCGCGCTCGCGTTCCAGGAGCGCATCTCGTTCGACGGCATCGTGCTCACGAAGCTCGACGGCGACGCCAGGGGCGGCGCAGCTCTCTCCGTGAAGGCGGTGACGGGGAAGCCCGTCAAGCTCGCGTCGGTCGGCGAGAAGCTCGACCAGCTCGAGTACTTCCATCCCGACCGCATGGCGTCGCGCATCCTCGGGATGGGCGACGTGCTCACCCTGATCGAGAAGGCCGAGGCGGCAGTCGAGGAGGACGAGCAGGCGGAGATGGAGCGCCGCATGCGTGCCGGGGAGTTCACCTTCGACGACTTTCTCGCGAGCTACCGGATGCTGCGGAAGATGGGGCCGCTCCAGGGAGTGCTGAAGCTCGTCCCGGGCCTCGGAAAGCAACTCCAGGGGCTCGACGTCGACGAGAGCCAACTCGCGCGTGTCGAGGCGATCGTCCTGTCGATGACTCCGCACGAGCGCGCGATGCCGCACGTGATCTCGATGCAGCGCAGGCGCCGGATCGCAGCGGGAAGCGGAACCTCGATCGACGAGGTGAACAAGCTCATGGCCGCCCGCAAGCAGATGGCGAAGATGATGAAGCAGATGGGAAAGGGCAAGCTTCCGGCGTTCCCCGGCCAACCGGGCAACCGCTAGCTACCCTTCTCCGTCGAAGCGAACCAGAAAGGCACCGGTATCGAATGTCAGTGAAGATCAGGTTGACGCGCGTCGGGTCGAAGAAGAACCCGATCTACCGCGTCGTCGTGGCCGATTCGCGCTCTCCGCGCGACGGCCGTTTCATCGAGATCGTGGGGCGGTACAACCCACGAACCGAGCCGTCGACGATCGAGCTCGACGAGGCGAAGATCGCCGACTGGATGTCGAAGGGCGCCCAGCCCACCGCGCCGGTGGCTCGCCTCATCAAGGCCGTCGAAACGGCCGGCTGAGCGGGAATCGGTTAGGGACGAGCTCTTATGGCCGAGCTTCTCGAGTGGATCGCACGGCGGCTCGTCGACGACCCCGACGCCGTGAGAGTGGAGACCGAGGAACGTGACGACGCCGTCGTCTTCCACCTCCACGTCGCACCCGACGACGTCGGCAAGGTGATCGGGCGCCGAGGAAGGCTCGCCCGTGCTCTTCGCAGCCTCGTCCGCGCCGCAGGCGCCCGGGCCGACCGACGGTTCCTGCTCGAGATCGCCGACTGACGGAGCCCGGCGCTGGGCCAGGCTGGTGATGATCGGGCCGGTGATGATCAGATCGTGGTCGGCCGCGTCGGGCGCCCTCACGGACTCGACGGCGCATTCGTGGTCGAGCGGGCGAGCGACGATCCGCGACGGTTCGAGGTCGGCGCGACGGTGGAAGTCGGCGGCGAGCCGGCGATCGTCGTGCTCTCGCGCCGAGTGGGCGGCGGCCGGCGCGCGATCAAGCTCGATCGAGTCGTCGAGCGCGGATCGGAGCTCTCCGTCCGGCGTGACGCGCTTCCGCCGCTCGAGCCGGACTCGTACTACGTCGCCGACCTCGAAGGTCTTGCCGTGGTCGAGGACGGCGGCCGGGAGCTCGGCGTGGTCTTGACCGTGCATCCAGGCCCGGCGAACGACGCCCTGGAGCTCGACTCCGGGATCCTGCTCCCGCTCGTCGAGGACTGCATCCTCTCGATCGACCTCGCTCGCGGAAGCATCCTCGTGGCCCGCGGCTTCGCGGACGACCGGTAACCTCGCCGCGTGCCTTTGCGCATCGACGTCTTCACCCTGGTTCCCGACGCGTTCGACTGGATGCGCGCGAGACGGCCGCTCGCCGCGATTCTCGAGACCGAGCTCGACCTGCGCATCTTCAACTATCGCGACACGACACCTCTCGGCGCCGGCCAGGTCGACGACGACCCCTACGGTGGCGGCCCCGGGATGGTCCTTCGCGTCGATGTCGTCGCGGCCGCGCTGGATGCCGTCTACGGCGGAGCGCCCGGACATCGGGTCGTTGCGATGAGCCCCCAGGGGCGCCAGCTCGATCAAGAGCTCGTCGAGGAGCTCGCCGGCGAGTCGGCGCTGACGCTCCTGTCAGCCCGGTTCGAGGGTTACGACCAGCGAATCCTCGAGCACTTCTGCACCGACGTCGTCTCGATCGGCCCGTACGTCCTCTCCGGAGGCGAGATCCCGGCCATGGCCGTCGTCGACGCCGTCGCGCGGCGGCTGCCCGGTGCGCTCTCGGAGGGATCGGGCGAGCTCGAGAGCTTCTCGCAGGCGCTGGACGGGGGGCTCGAATACCCGCAGTACACGCGACCTGCCGAGTTTCGGGGCTGGCACGTTCCCGAGATCCTCCTCTCCGGGGACCACGGCCGCATCGACGAGTGGCGACGCGAGCGCGTGCGAAGCGTGCGATGAGCGAGCCGGACGCACCACGGCCGTATCCGGAAGGCTGGCCGATGCCGGCCGAGAAGCCCGATCCTCCGCCGCCTGCGCCTCCACCGCCGCGCGATGTCCCCGTGGCCGAGGCACCGGCGTCCCAAGCGCCGGCGGTCGCGCCGCGCGAAGCACCGACCGAAGCGCCTCGTGACGCCCCGGGTGATCTGCACGAGGAGCTTCCCGGGTCGCCCGAGGAGGACTACCACCACCCGCTCGATCGCGTCACGGGCCGGCTGCCTCGACGGACGCGCATCGTCGTCGACTGGATCGTCACGATCGTCGGAGCAATCGCGATCGTGCTCGCGATCAAGGCCTGGGTCGTCAACCCGTATCGCATCCCGTCGTCGTCCATGGAGCCGACGCTCCACTGCGCGCGCCCGGCTCCCGGCTGCGAGGCGAGGTTCTCCGATCGCGTCCTCGCGAACCGGTTCATCTTCCACTTTCGAGACCCGAGGCGCGGTGAGATCGTGGTCTTCCAGACGACGCCGGCGGTGAAGCGGAAGTGCAACGCCGGAGGGACCTTCGTGAAGCGCATCGTCGGCCTCCCCGGAGAGACGCTTCAGGTCCGACTTATTCGCGGCCGCGAGTACGTCTACATCAACGGCCGCCGGCTGGAGGAGCCGTACATCCAGGCGAGCCGCAGGGGATTCGGGCCTGCGGAGACGTTCAAGGTTCCCGAGGGGAAGTACTTCATGATGGGGGACAACCGTGCGTCTTCCTGTGATTCGCGGGTGTGGGGGAGCCTGCCGCGGGAGAACATCCTCGGCAAGGTGTTCATGACCTACTGGCCACCCCAGCGGATCTCGTTCCGCTAGCATTCCCCACCCGGTCGAGCCGGGCCCCGGCTGACCGCCTTCTTCTCATGAACACGACGATCGAGAGCCTCGAGCAGCGCAATCTGCGCACGGACCTGCCCCGGTTCAAGGCGGGCGACACCGTGAAGGTGCACTTCAAGGTGATCGAAGGCAATCGCCAGCGGGTCCAGGTCTTCGAGGGGATCGTCATCAAGCGTCAAGGCTCCGGCTTCCGGGAGACGTTCACCGTGCGGAAGCAGTCGTTCGGGGTCGGCGTCGAGCGCACGTTCCCGCTCCACTCGCCGAAGATCGAGAAGCTCGAGGTCGTTGCCATCGGTGACGTTCGGCGCGCGAAGCTCTACTACTTGCGCAAGAGAGTGGGCAAGAAGGCGCGCGTCCGCGAGCTTCGCCAGAGCTAGCGACCACCTCGTCGTCTATCGTCGGTCGCGTGGCTCGATCGAGCGGCCAACGTCTTCTCGGGCACGACCGTCGGCTCGGCGTGCGCTTCGTCGCAGGCGCCGATGAGGCCGGCCGCGGATCGCTCGCGGGGCCGCTCGTCGTGGCCGGCGTCCTGCTCGACTACGCGGCTTTGCGTGGTCACTGTGTCCGGCCCCTGGCCGCGCTGAACGACTCGAAGCAGGTCGCGTCGGATGATCGGGAGACGCTCTTCGGAGCGGTCCTCTCGTGCGCGGCCCAGATCAGCGTTCGTGTCTACTCGCCCGGCGAGATCGATCGCTCGGGTCTCCATCGCTCCAACCTCGCGGGGCTCCGCGCGGTGCTCGGCGATCTCCATCCGCCTGCGGAGGCGTGCCTCGTGGACGGCTTCCGGCTCGGGCCTGCGGCGCCGCCGCATACCGCGATCGTCGACGGCGACACTCGCAGCGCGGCGATCGCTGCAGCATCGATCGTCGCCAAGGTGCTGCGAGACCGGGTCATGCGGCGGCTCGACGCCCTCTACCCCCGGTACGGGTTCGGCTCCCACGTCGGCTACATCACCCCCGCCCACTCGGAGGCAGTGCGTGCCTTCGGGCCGTCCGATCTGCATCGTCGCTCTTTCGACGCCGCCTGCTATCAGGGGTCGTCCTGCGAGGGCGCTGCCTGGGGCGACTCCTCCCGCGCGGCATGAACCGCGGGGAGCGCTGCGCGCTCCGTCACTACCGCCTGCGCGGCTACCGCCTCGTCGCGGCGAACGTGCGCGCGGGAGGGTACGAGCTCGACCTCGTCGTACGTCGTGGGCGCCGTGTCGTCGTTGCCGAGGTCAAGGAGAAGGGCGGATCCGGATTCGGTGACCCGCTCGAGATGGTCGGAGCGGAGAAGGTGCGGCGCGTCCTCTTTGCAGCGCGTGCGTGGCTCGCCACACGATCCGACCTCTCGGGCCTCGAGCTCGTGTTCGAGGCTGTCGGCGTCAGCGGCCGTCGCGTCGAACGTGTACCGCTGATCTAGCGGTTCCAGGGAACCTGCGCTCGAAGTCGAACTCGGCCTGTGGCCGCGACGCAGACCTCTCTTTACCGCGAGCTCGCCGACGAGGGCCTCCACCTCTCGTGGTCGGAGGCAGAGCTCCCCGAGCGGGAGCGGACGAAGCACGTCCACCGGCTCCACCCCTACCTCGGCAAGTTCATCCCGCAGCTCGTCGAGGCGCTCCTCGGACGGTTCGTTCCTGCGGGTGGCCGTGTGCTCGATCCGTTCGCGGGCTCCGGCACCACGCTCGTTCAGGCGCTCGAGTCCGGGCACGACGCCGTGGGCGTCGACATCGCCGCGTTCAACTGCCTGCTGATGCGCGTGAAGACGGGGGTGTACGACCTGCCTTGTCTGGAGCGGGAGCTGCGCGCTGCACTCGCTCGGCGGGGACGCTCGCGCAGCCGACCGAACGACTACGTTCGGGAGTGGTACGCGCCGCGCGCAGCGGCCGAGCTCCTGCGCTTTCGTGACGTCGCTGCGGACTACGAGCACGCCGACGTCCTTCGCGTGATTCTGGCGCGCGCCGCCCGCTCGGCGCGGCTTACGAGCCACTTCGACCTCGACTTCCCCCGTACGCCACAGCGCGACGCCTACTGGTGCCACAAGCACAAGCGCACATGCCGGCCCGTGGACGAAGCGGACAAGTTCCTCGGGCGATACCTCCTCGATACGCTCGAGCGGATCGAGGCATTCGCACGAGTTCGCACGCCGGCTCGGTCGGCACTCGTTCTGCACGACGATGCGCGGTACGTCGAGCTCGACGGCGGCTTCGACGCGGTTCTCACCTCCCCGCCGTACCCCGGCCTGATCGACTACCACGAGCAGCATCGCTACGCATACGAGCTGCTCGGGCTCGATGACCGGCGTGAGCGCGAGCTCGGTGCGGCCGCGCGGGGAACGAGCCGGGCCGCGCTCTCGGAGTACGCGACGGGAATCCTGGACGTCCTCCGCAACTGCGCCTCGGCGCTCGGCGACGATGCGCCGGTCATCGTCGTCGTCAACGACCGTCGCGACGTCTATCCGCAGATCCTCGCGGACGCGGGCCTTCGGGTCGTCGAGCGGTTGGAGCGTCACGTCAACCGCAGGACCGGACGGCGGGCAGGCGAGTACTACGAGTCGATCTTCGTCGCCAGCCGCTCGGGGTACCTCGGTGCGTAAGGGAACCGTAAGAAACGTCCCGGGAGCAGGGGTTGTCCACCGGCGCCCCGGGTAGCCTCGAAGGCATGCAACCCGCGAAAGGGGTCAAAATGCGCACTCTCCTCCGCCGGCCGTCACCGGCGATGATCATTGCCTGTCTTGCTCTCCTCATCTCGCTCGGAGGGACGAGCGTTGCGGCCGTGAGCCAGCTGGCGAACAACAGCGTCGGCACGGCGCAGCTGAAGAACAACGCGGTCACAGCGCCGAAGATCGCGAGCAGCGCCGTCGTCACCGCCAAGATCAAGAACGCTTCCGTGACGAACCCGAAGCTCGCGAACAATGCGGTCAACTCGGCGAAGGTCGCCAACAGCTCGCTCACCCGTGTCGACTTCGCACCGGGCCAGCTGCCCGCCGGGCCGACGGGGCCGCAGGGACCCGCAGGGCCGACCGGGCCGGCCGGGCCGCGTGGGCCAGCGGGCACGATCTCCGCGATCACGGTGCGCTCCGCCACGGTCTCCGTTCCGGGTGGAACCGCCGAGAACGGTGCCTACGACACCGCCACCGTCCAGGCACTCTGCAATTCGGGCGAGCTCTCCGTCTCGGGCGGTACGGGCTGGAGCGACAGCAACGACGACCTCGAGCTTTGGACGCAGCGGCTCACGCCCGTCCAGAACGCGACGAACCAGGTGGTCGGCTGGCGTGGAACGGGCGGTAACGACAGCGGGCAGACGAGTACGTTCCAGGTCTACGCGCTCTGTTACACCCCCGGCACGTAACGACACACATTCGGCGCGGAGGCGTCAGGCTCGCTTGACGCCTCCGCGCCTACCTTGTCCTGGGTGCTCGCACGCGCGATCACCCAGGCGCTCGTCGGCCTCGAGCCTCGTCGCGTCGAGGTCGAAGCCCACCTCCAGCCCGGCGTCCCGGGGTTCGCGATCGTCGGTCTCGTCGATCGCGCGGGCCAGGAAGCCAAGCACCGCGTTCGAAGCGGCGTCGTCTCGGCCTCGCTCGAGTGGCCGCTCAACCGGCGCATCACCGTCAACCTCGCACCGGCTGCGCTGCGCAAGGAGGGGTCGGGGTTCGACCTGCCGATCTCGCTCGCAGTCCTGGCCGCGACGCGCCAGATCCCGCCAGAGCGGTTGGCGGAGCACGCGGCAGTCGGCGAGCTTGCGCTGGACGGGCGCGTTCGACCCGTAGCCGGAACGCTCGCGGTTGCCGAGGGTGCACGCCGAGCGGGTCTCGCGCGTGTCGTCTGCGCCGCAGAATCGGCGCCCGAGGCGGCGCTTGCGGGCATCGAGCCCGTGCCCGTGCGGCACCTGGCGGAAGCCGTCGCCTATCTCCGGGGAGAGATCGACGCTCCCGACTTCGACCCGGTGCCGGCGGACGTCCTCGGGCCGGCCGACACTGCCCGATCTCGCCGACGTCCGCGGGCAGGAGCGCGCGCGACGGGCTCTCGAAATCGCAGCCGCCGGGTCGCACAACCTCCTGCTCGTCGGGCCGCCGGGGACCGGGAAGACAATGCTGGCACGGCGCCTTCCAGGCATCCTTCCGCCGCTCACGCGCCAGGCCGCGCTCGAGGTGACGCGGATCCACTCCGTCGCCGGCCTCCTTCCACCCGGTCGTCCGCTCGTGACGGTGCCGCCGTTTCGGGCGCCCCACCACGGCGCCTCGGCTCCGGCGGTCGTCGGGGGCGGACCGACTCCGAGACCCGGCGAAGTCTCGCTCGCACATCACGGCGTTCTGCTCCTCGACGAGCTTCCCGAGTTCCCGCGCTCTGTACTGGAAGCGCTGCGACAACCGCTTGAGGACGGAATCGTCGCCGTCGTCCGTGCCGGCGGCCACGCGATCTTCCCGGCCGACTTCCAGCTCGTCGGCACGATGAACATGTGCCCCTGCGGCGCACGGGGCGACCCGGCGGTGGAGTGTGGGTGCACCGCACAACGGCTCGCCGCGTACCGCGAAAAGCTGTCACGCGCGCTCCTCGACCGGTTCGATCTCGCCGTGGCCATGCCGCGACCTCGCGGCGTGGAGCTCGCGGCACCTCCGGGCGAGCGCTCCGTGCGGTGCGTGAACGAGTCGTCGCCGCGTGCGACCGGCTCGGGACAGCTCTGCCGAGGCGAACCGATGCGGCGTCCGGGCTCCTGACGAGCGCCGTCGAGCGGTTGCCGCTCTCCGGTCGAGGTCGGGTCCGGGTCGCGCGAGTCGCACGCACCATCGCGGCCCTCGCCGGGGCCGATCTCGTCGAGCCAGTTCATCTCGCCGAGGCGCTCTCGTACCGGATGCCCAACGAGCTGCCGGCGTGAACGGCCCGAGGCGGATTCGGCTTCGCGACGCGTCGTTCCCATCGCTCCTCGCGGCAATCCACGATCCGCCTCCCCAGCTCTACCTTCGTGGCGCTGGAGAGGAAGAGGTGCTGTCGCGCGATGCCGTCGCCGTGGTCGGGGCGCGCGCGTGCTCCGCGTACGGTCGGTCGGTGGCGCGTTCCCTGGGTCGCGAGCTCGCCGGGGCGGGCTTGCTCGTCGTCAGCGGCATGGCGCGAGGCATCGACGGTGAGGCGCATCGTGGTGCGCTCGAAGCCGGTGGGCTCACGGTTGCCGTCCTCGGCTGTGGTGTCGACCGCGACTACCCGGCCGCGCACGCCGAGCTCGCACGCCGGATCTGCGAGCGAGGGCTCGTCGTCTCCGAGTACGAGCCAGGTGTCGAGCCCGCTCCGTGGCGCTTCCCGGCTCGAAATCGCATCATTGCCGGCCTGAGCGCCGCGACGGTCGTCGTCGAGGCGCGGGAGCGAAGCGGCGCTCTCATCACCGCCGACTTCGCGCTGGAGGAGGGTCGTGACGTGCTCGCCGTGCCGGGGGAGATCACCTCGGCGCTGTCCGCCGGGACGAACGCGTTGCTCCGGCTCGGTGCGATCCCGGTGACCCGCGCTGCCGACGTACTCGAGCTGTTCGACCTCGCAGACTGTGCCGTGCGTCAGCAGCGCCGATGTCCACCGCCGCGCTCGCGCTCCTCGAGCGCCTGCGCGACGGTGCGCTGACGGCTGACGAGCTGATGCGCCACTCGGAGTCGATCCAGGAGGACAGCTGCAGCGCTCGTCGAGCTCGAGATCTCGCGGCTCCGTCTCGCTCGAGGACGGTCGTGTATCGCGCAGCGGTCTAGGCTCACTTCGTCATGTTCCACGTCGTCCTACTGGCTCGACCCATCCGTCGAGCCGCGGTTCAGGTGCCTCGGACTTGATCCCGTACTCCACGCGGTAACGTTCGTGCACGATGGCGTTCGCGTTGCGGCGGAGTCCTCAGAGGAGCTGATCGGCAGAAGCCTGGATCGACGTGACATCCGGATCCATGAGGCAGACCTAATGACTCCGAGGTCAACGGGTAGCCGAGTCGCGATCTCGACGGCGGCACGTGCTCGCCGCGAGGGCTCGCGACGCTTGTTGCGGAGTGGGGTCGGGAAGGGACGTCGACTCAGGATGAGACGAGCTAGCGTCTCGTGTCCAGCTCGGATGCTCGACGTCAAGGGGGGTCAAGACCTGCACGTGATTCGGCCCGAACAGCGCGGCAACAATGGGTGAGAGCACGAGGGTTCGCTCACCCGTTGTTCCATCGCGCTGTCCGCCGGGACGAACGCGTTGCTCAGGCTCGGTGCGATCCCGGTGACCCGCGCTGCCGACGTACTCGAGCTGTTCGACCTCGCCACCATGCCGTCGTCGGCAGCGCCGATGTCACCGCTGCGCTCACGCTTCTCGAGCGGCTGCGCGACGGCGCGCAGACGGGCGACGCAGCTCGATCGCGCGACTCCGGAGTCGAGCCCGTCGCGGCCGCCGCCGCGCTCGTCGAGCTCGAGCTCTCCCGCTTCGTCTCGCTCGAGGACGGCGTGTCTCGCGCGTCGGTGTAGCACGTAGGATCGCCTGCCATGCCCACCACGTCGTACTGGCTCTCGGAGCCATATCGAGCCGCTTCCGACCGTCGCGCTCGACGGCCCGCCCGACGTCGCCGTCGTCGGCGGCGGCATCACGGGGTGCTCGTGCGCGCTCGCACTCGCCGAGGCCGGCCTGCGAGTTCGTCTCTACGAAGCGAGAGTGATCGCCGGAGGCGCGAGCGGGAGGAACGGCGGATTCGCACTCCGGGGCGGCGCTGCGCCGTATCCCGTCATGGTCGAGGCGATCGGGCGCGAGCGCGCGCAGGAGCTCTGGCGATGGACGCGAAGGTGCGGTGGCCGATCTTGCGGCGATCGCCGGGGATTCATTCCGGGCAACCGGAAGCCTCCGCCTCGCCGCGGACGAGGCCGAGCGCGAGGAGCTCGTCGCAGAGCACGACACGCTTCGAGCCGACGGGTTCTCGTGCGAGTGGCGCGATCAGCTACCGCCGCCGCTCGCCGGCGCGTATCCGGGCGCGATCTTCCATCCGCCCGACGGCGTCCTCCATCCGGCGCGGTTCGTCCGCAGGCTCGCGGCCCGCGCCGCGGCTGCGGGGGTCGAGATACGGGAACACGAGCGAGTGGGTTCGCGCGAGGAGACGGAAGCGGGACGTGGTCAGTAGCGACGGACGGCTACCCGAGCGGGCTACTCGGCCCATTCGAGGGTCTGATCGTCCCGACTCGGGGCCAGGTGATCGCGACGGAGCCGGTGGTGCCGCTCCGCTTCGAGATACCGCACTACGGCCGCCACGGCTTCGACTACTGGCACCAGCGGTCGGACGGGCGCATCGTGGCCGGCGGCTTCCGCGACGTCTCGCTCGATTCCGAGTTCACCGCCGACGACGTGACGACACCGGTCGTTCAGGAAGCGCTCGAACGGTTCGTCGCGCAGCTCGTCGGACGCACGCCTCGCATCGACTACCGCTGGGCCGGGATCTTCGGGCTCGTCTTCGACTTCCTGCCCGTCGTCGGACGGGTCCCGGAGCAGGCCGGAACTCTGGGTGGCGGGCGGGTACTCGGGCCACGGCAACGTGCTCGGCTTCGCCTGTGGACAGCTCGTCGCACGTGCGATTCTCGGCGACCGCGACCCGCTGCTCGATCTCTTCGAGCCTGCGCGGCTCCTCGTCCACTAGCCGCGTCAGCGCATCTCGAAAGCCGTCACGAGTAGCAGCACGACTCCGACCACGGTCAGAACGAGGAAGCACGACGTCCACGCCTTGATCCAGGGTGTCGAGCGACGATCGAGCTCAATCAGCTCCGCGCGAATGGCAGCGGGGTCGGGCGGAGGACGATCTTTCGTCTGCCGCGTTTGGCGGAGGCTAGGAGCCCGAAGACGACGAACGGCAGCGCACCAAAGAGCGTCGCCCACCATCCCAGCGCGATGCCGGCAAGCACAAGGACCCCGATGAGTGCAAGCCAGATGAAGAGGGCGAAGAGAACCGCCCCTGCCCGGGACACGTCAGAGCCCGATTCGCTGCAGGTCGAGCGTGTCCGCCTTTGCGTACGCGGCCTTCGCGATCGCGAGGTCCTGGAGTGCGAGCCCGGTCGAGTCGAACAGAGTGATGTCACCCGCGTCGCGACGCCCGTCTGCGGCTCCGGCGAGCACCGAGCCGAGCTCCGTCACGTCGGAACGTGCGACGGCGCCTGACTCGACGGCGACGGCCAGCTCTCCGCCGTGACTTGCCTGCTCCCAGTCATCGCAGAAGAGATGTGCGCGACGTAGCTCCTCGACCGCGACCTCGGCCTTGCCAGGCCCGTCGGCGCCCATGAGCGATACGTGCTGTCCCGGCCGGAGCGATCCCGGTGCGTAGAGGACCTCGTACCCGGGAGTGACTGTCACCACCACCTCCGCGGAGAGCGCTTCGACAGCGCTCGACGCGACCTGGGCGCCGAGGCGCTCGGCGACGGCGCGTCGGCGCGACTCGTCGACGTCCCAGAGGAGGGGGGTCGCACCGTGGGCGACGAGCATCCGTGCGGTCTCCGCTCCGTTCACGCCGCAGCCGACGACCGCGTACGACGAGGCACCGGGGCGACAGAGCGTGTCGGCGGCCAGTACTGCCGCGGCTGCAGTACGCAGCGCCGTGACGGCGGCGGCGTCGAGCACAGCGAGCAGCCGTCCGTCCTCCGCGTCCGAGAGGAGCACGAGCCCGGTCACGGTGGGCAGCCCGCGTGCCGGGTTCCCAGGGAACGACGTCACCCACTTGAGGAGCGCGTGGCCGCCTCCGATCGCCGGCATCGCGCGGAAGTCTCCGGCCGGGTAGTTCGTGACGTAGACCTTGGGCGGCATCGACCACTCGCGCCGCGCGTAAGCGACGAAGGCCTCTCGCACGGCGTCGTAGGCCTCGTGCGGTGACACCGCTCGCTCGACGTCGGCTGCGGTGAAGACCGGAACCATGCGCCGAGACTAGCGTTCTGCTTGACTCGTCAACCCGATGGGCGCTGCCATCTCGATTCGCGGCCTGCATGTCGTCCGCGGCGGCCGCGAGGTACTGCACGACATCGACCTCGAGGTCGAGACCGGTGCGGTGACCGGCCTCCTCGGCCCGAGCGGGAGCGGCAAGACGACGCTCATCCGCTCCGTCGTCGGCGTTCAGATCGTGAGTGGTGGCGAGGTGTCGGTGCTCGGCCTGCCCGCGGGCCGCAAAGAGTTGCGGAGCCGCATCGGGTACATGACGCAGGAGCCTGCCGTGTACGGCGATCTGACGGTGCTCGAGAATCTTCGCTACTTCGGGCGCATCCTCGGAGTCGACTCGAGCCGGGTCGAGGAGGTCGTCGACCTCGTCCAGCTCGGCCCGGAGCGTGATCAGGTCGTGGCCAGCCTGTCCGGCGGGCAGAGAGCGCGTGTCTCGCTCGGCACGGCGATCCTGAACCGCCCGGATCTGCTCGTGCTCGACGAGCCCACCGTCGGCCTCGACCCCGTGCTCAGGCGCGATTTGTGGGACTTCTTCCACGAGCTCTCGGCCGTGGGCACCACGCTGCTCGTCTCGAGCCACGTCATGGACGAGGCTTCCCGTTGCGATCGCCTCGTCCTCGTCCGGGACGGCTCCATCCTCGCCACCGAGACACCGGATGAGCTGCGATCCAAAACGGGTGCCGCCGATCTCGACGAGGCCTTCCTCCGGTTGATCGACCGAGGGCCGCGATGAGCTGGCGGGTCACCGGCGCGACGGCGGCGCGAGTGATCCAGCAACTCCGCCGCGACCCGCGGACCATCGCCCTGCTCATCGTCGTACCGTGCTTCCTCATCTTCATCACCGACCAGCTCTTCGCGGACGAGCCCCAGATCTTTCAACAGGTCGGCGTCCCACTCCTCGGGCTCTTCCCGCTCATCTCGATGTTCCTCGTCACCTCCATCACGATGCTGCGGGAGCGCACCTCGGGAACGCTGGAGCGGCTGCTTGCGATGCCCGTTGCGAAGCTCGACATCCTGTTCGGCTACGGAATCGCGTTCGCGGCCGTCGCGGTGGTGCAGGCGACGATCGTCTCCCTCGTGGGCTTCGGGCTGCTGGATCTCACGGTCGTGAACCCGAAGGCGCTCGTGATCGCGCTCGCCGTCGCGAACGCGATTCTCGGCATGGCGCTCGGCCTCTTCGTCAGCGCGTTCGCCCGGACGGAGTTCCAGGCCGTGCAGTTCATGCCGGCGTTCATCCTCCCCCAGATCCTGCTCTGCGGCCTCCTCGTCGCCCGGGACCAGATGGCGGAGTGGCTGCAGGTTGTGTCCGCGCTGCTCCCAATGACGTATGCGTACGACGCCCTCTCCCGCGCTGCAACTGATTCGCCTCTGGGCGGTCGCTTCTGGTTCGACATGGCGATCCTCACCGCAGTCACGTTTCTCGCTCTCGCGCTGGGCGCGGCGACGCTCAAGCGCCGAACGCCGTGAGTCGACCTAGGTGGCTTTGACGGCGGCGATGAGCTTCAGCACGGACTCCTTGGCGTCGCCGAACAGCATCGTCGTCTTCGGGTCGAGATAGAGCTCGTTGTCGATGCCGGCGAAGCCGGGGTTCATGGAGCGCTTGAGGACGACGATGCTCGCGGCCTTGTCGACGTCGAGGATCGGCATGCCGTAGATCGGGCTCGCCGTATCGCTGCGCGCGGCCGGGTTCGTGACGTCGTTCGCGCCGATGACGAGGGCGACGTCGGTCTGCGCGAACTCCGGGTTGATCTCGTCCATCTCGCGGAGTTGCGTGTAGGGGACGTTCGCCTCCGCGAGGAGGACGTTCATGTGCCCGGGCATGCGACCTGCTACCGGATGAATCGCATACAGCACCTCGACTCCTCGCTCCTCGAGCACGTCGGCGAGCTGGCGGACGTCGTGCTGTGCCTGCGCGACTGCCATGCCGTACCCGGGGACCACGATGACCTTGCGCGCGTACGAGAGCTGGACGGCGACGTCCTCCGGCGTCGTCGCGCGAACCGTTCGGCCGTCGTCCGCGCGCGCGGTGCCTGCGCCGGTTTGAACCTGGCCGAAGGCGCCGAAGAGCACGTTCGCAATCGAGCGGTTCATCGCCTTCGCCATCAGCAGCGTGAGGAGCGTTCCGGCCGCTCCGACGAGCATTCCGGACACGATCAGGACGGTCGAGTCGAGGACGAATCCCGTCGCCGAAGCCGCGAGGCCGGTGAACGCGTTCAGCATCGAGATGACGACCGGCATGTCGGCGCCGCCGATGGGCAGCACGAACAGGACGCCGAAGAGGAGCGCGCAGGCGATGAGTGCGACCAGCACCCACTGCGCGTCCGCTCCCGCGATCGCCGCGATCCCGAACGCCACCCCGGCGAGCAGGACCAGTGCGTTGAAGACGTTCTGCCCGGGAAAGACGATCGGCCGCCCGCTGACGAGCTCCTGGAGCTTGGCGAAGGCAACCGCCGACCCCGCGAAGGAGATCGAGCCGATCAGCGCCGAGAGGACGATCGACACTCTCTCGTCGCTTCCCGGACCGACGATGTTGTGCCATTCCGCAAGCGCGACGAGCGCCGCCGCCCCGCCGCCGACGCCGTTGAAGATCGCGACCATCTGCGGCATCGCCGTCATACGCACCGTGCGCGCTCCGTAGACACCGACGACCGTGCCGATGAGCCCGCCGACGACGATCCATGCCCAGTTCCCGATCCCCTCGAGGGAGAGTGTGGTCGCGATCGCCACCAGCATTCCCGCTCCCCCGACCCAGTTCCCCTTGCGGGCGTGCTTCGGGGACGAGAGGAAGCGCAGCGCTACGACGAAGCAGACGATCGTGACGAGGTAGAGAAGGCCGACGACGTCGGGATCCGAGATCACTTGCCGGACCCCTTCGGCGGATCCGGCCGCCGCTTGAACATCCCGAGCATGCGGTCGGTCACGAACCAGCCGCCGACGACGTTCGCCGATGCCAGCACCATCGCCACGAACCCGATGACTTTCGTGAACGTGTCGTCGGCTCCCCCGAGGACGATGATCGCCCCCACGATGACGATCCCGTGGATGAAGTTCGCGCCGGACATGAGCGGCGTGTGCAACATCGTCGGGACCTTCGAGATCACCTCGAAGCCGAGGAACGCCGCGAGCACGAGGACCGTCAGCTCGATGACGAGCGGGACGGTCACGACGCCACCTCGGGCTTCGTCACGCACGCTCCGGACGTGATCTCGTCGTCCCAGTCGAGCTCGAGCGCGCCGTTCGGCGCGAGGTGCTGGAGCAGCGCCGCGACGTTTCGGGAGTACAGCTGGCTTGCGTGGAACGCCATCAGGGACGGCAGGTTGGTCGTCCCGTCGACGGTGACGCCGCCGTGGTCGACGACCTCGCCCGGGACGGTGAGCTCGCAGTTGCCGCCCGATTCCGCGGCGAGGTCGACGATCACCGAGCCTGAGCTCATCCGCTCGACGGCGCTCGCGGGTATCAGCTTCGGCGCCGGACGGCCGGGAACCGCTGCGGTGGTGATCACGACGTCGAACTCCGGAATGCGCTCCTCGAGAGCGGCCTGCTGCTGTGCCTGCTCCTCCGGCGAAAGCTCTTTCGCATATCCCCCCGCCGTCTCCTCGCCGCTGACTCCGAGCTCGAGGAACGACGCACCGAGGCTCTCGACCTGCTCTCTCACGGCAGGCCTCACGTCGAACGCGGAGACCACGGCGCCCAGGCGGCGAGCTGTCGCGATGGCCTGCAGGCCCGCGACGCCCGCGCCGATGACGAGCGCGCGGACGGGAGCGATCGTGCCGGCGGCGGTCATCAGCATCGGGAAGAGCTTCTGAACGCGGTCGGCGGCCAGCAGCACCGCCTTGTAGCCGGCCACCGTCGCCTGGGACGAAAGCGCGTCCATCGACTGCGCACGCGTGATTCTCGGGATCGACTCCATGGCGAAGGCGAGAGCTCCTTGCTTCCGCAGCAGCTCGATCCCCTCCGTGTCGGTGAGGGGCTGGAGGAAGCCGATGAGAACCGTTCCGGCGGACAATTCGGCGATCTCGTCCGGTGTCGGGCGTGCGACCCGGACGACGGCCTCCGCGCCCGCAACGACGCTTCCGTCGGAGAGCTCGGCTCCGGCGCTCGTGTACTCGTCGTCTCCGAATCCCGCCGCCGCTCCGGCACCGGACGCGACGCGAATTTCGAAGCCGGCCGCCGAGAGTCTGGATACGGTTTCGGGGACGAGCGCCACGCGGCGCTCGCCCGCAGCCGTCTCCATCGGCACCGCGACTCGCATGGCGGACGCGAACTCTATGCGGCGGGCATGCGTAGCGGCACGGGGAACGTTCTAGAGCGAGGCCCAGACCTCGAGCTTCGTCTTCGTACGCCGGATCACCTCGTCCGTGAAGGCCTGCGTCCCGTGGTGACCTCCGAGGTCCGGAGTGCGGATTCCGTCTGCGACGGACTCGAGGCAGGCCTCTCTGACAGCCCGCCCCGCATCCTGAAGGTCGCGACGATCGGCGTGTGAGAGAAGCGCGGCTCCGGCGAGGATCATCGCCATCGGATTCGCGACGTCCTTTCCGAGGAGAGAGGGAGCGGTCCCGTGCGCTGCCTCGGCCATGAGCGCGTTCGGCACGTAATCGTCTCCGAATGCGACGAGCAACGACTCGGACCCTGCGATCGACCCGAAGAGCGGGAGCACGAGATCCGAGAGAATGTCGCCGTCGCGGTTCAGAGCCGGGATCACCATCGGCGCCCCGCTCGACGAGATGAGGAGCGCGAATGTCGCATCGATGAGTTGAGGCTCGTACGGAATCTCCGGGTGCCTGCGCGCCGCCTCGTCCATCTCCTCCTTCAGCATTCCCTCGTAGATCGGGCTCACCGTGTACTTCGGCCCGCCGAAGACCTTCGCGTCCATCCGCTCTGCCTGGCGGAACGCAAACTCCGCAACCGCGTGGCAGATCCGGCGCTCGATGCGCTCCGTTCTCAGCGCGACCTCGTCGTCGCCCGCGCCTTCACGCCACTCCTTCGCGCCGTATGCGTCTCCCACCGCCATACGCACGACCGAGATGGGGGCATGGACCCCTCCTAGCGGGACGACTCCGGGAATGCGCCGTCCAGTCCGGACTATGACCTTGCCGCCGATCTCCTCGCGCAGGATCCGGTTCGGCGAACCGACGTCGCCGGCGCCCTCGGGCGTGATCGTCGCCGCCTTCAGTCCGTAGCCGTGCTCGCGAATCGCCGTTGCCGCCTCGTGGACGACGGCGTTGCCGGTCGCGCGACGGTTCTCGAGCGATAGATCGAAGCGCGGGAACTCGATTTCGACCCCGATCACGTCCGCCGAAAGGACACGGAGCGATTCCTCGAGGAGCTCCTGGCCCGTCTGGTCACCTTCGAGCACGACGATCGTTCTCATGTCGGAATCCTATGCAAGTGAAAAGACTTATGTCATGCGCCTTGAATTTTGACGCGACATTTCCTAGTGTTTACGCGATTCGAATCAGAGGAGGAGGGGAATAGTGGCAAGGAAAACAATTCTCGTGTGTGACAACTGCGGAACCGAGGTCGAAGAGAACAAAGGCGCGGTGATGCGGCTCAACTACACGGATGCTCGACGTGGCTCCAAGCAGGCGGATCTCTGTGACACCTGCGCGGGGAAGATGCCGGGCCAGGCGGCTGCGAGACGGGGCCGGCGGCCGAAGGTGGTCGCATAAGACTCCCGGGCGCGTGATTTAGCGCTCTTTGCACGAGTCCTCCGGCGGCGTACGAAGTCGCGTCGGAGGGCAGGACTACGATGGGCGAATGTCGCTCTCGCTCGTCGTCGGGCCGGCTCACGCCGGCAAGGTTGCGCTGCTTCTCGAGCGCTATCTCGACGTGCTCGAAGACGATCCGTGGCTCGTCGTGCCCAACCGCGCGGACATCGATCGGGTGGAGCGTGATCTGCTGGGACGCCGCGCGGCGCTGCTCGGTGGGCGAATCGGCACGTTCGACGATCTCTTCGCCCAGATTGCCGGCAGCTTGCCGGAAGAGCGCCCGGTCGCATCCGATTCTCAGCGCGCACTGGCGATCCGGAGGGCCATTGCCGGCACAGCGCTCGATGGGCTCTCGTCCTCGGCGGCCTCGGACGGGTTTGCGGACGCACTTCTCGCCGCACTCGGCGAGGTCGAGTCGGCCCTGCTCGATCCGCAGCGGCTCGAGGGCGATCTCGGCCGCCTCGCGGCGAGCTACAGGGACGAGCTGGATCGCCTGGGGCTCTGGGATCGCGATCGCCTGAGGCGGCATGCAGCCGAGCGGCTCGAATCGGACTTCACGACCTGGCATGACGAGCCGGTCTTCGCGTACGGCTTCGAAGATCTGACCGGTGCCGAGTGGGCGCTGCTCGAGGGCCTGTCTGCGCGCACCGAGGTGGTCGTCTCGATTCCATACGAGCCCGGCCGGGTCGTGTTCTCGGCGCTCGAGCGGACGGTCGGGGACCTCGCGCGGCTTGCCAACGGGGCAATCGAGGAGCTGCCGCGCGTTCGGGACCGCGGTGTTCCGCCTGCCCTGGAGCACATCGAGAGCCAGCTCTTTCGGGACCAGCCCGAGCCCGGGCCGCCTCTCGAGGGCGCGCTCCGCTTCCTGGAGGGCGCGGGCATTCGCGGGACGGTCGAGCTCGTCGCGGCGGAGGTTCTCGGACTCGTCAGGGCCGGGACGCCACCCCACGAGATCGGGATCGTCTGCGAGTCGGTAGACCGCTGGTCGGCCTCGTTCGACACGATCTTCGGCTCGCTCGGGATCCCGTGCGCCGGTGAGCACGGCACTCGCTTCGGGGACGGAGCACTCGGCCGCGCAGCGCTCGGGATCATGCGGTTCGCCTGGCTCGGCGGGCGTCGCGGGGATCTCTTCAGGTACTTGCGCTCGCCCTACTCCGGCCTCGAGCGGAGATCGGTGGATTTCGTCGAGGGCCGCCTGCGCGGACGGGCGATCGCAGACCCTCTGCGGGTCGAGGAGGAGAGCGAGAAGCTTCGCGGCGCGCCGCTTCCGGCGCTCGCGCAGCTCCGTGCTGCCGCAGAGCCGATCGCCGCGACGCGCGACCTGATCCGGCAGATGACACGCAACGCCTGGGGCCTCGAGTCGCCGCCGACCACGAACGAGGCACGTGCGGACGCTCGCGCGCTCCAGGGAGCGATCCGGACACTCGACGATCTCGAAGCGTTCGCGGCGCTGGACGGTGCACCGGTTCGAGCGGAAGAGGTCATACAAGCGCTCGAGCAAACGTCGATTCGACCCGTTGCCGCCGGGGACCCGGGGTACGTCGCGGTTCTCGACTACGCGCGGGCACGCACACGAACGTTCGACACCGTCATCCTTCTCGGCCTCGAGGAGGGCAGCTTCCCGCGGCGCGATCGGCCGTCCCCGTTCCTCGACGACGGGCTACGCGAGGAGCTCGGCGGCCGACTGGAGCGTGTGGACTCGGTCGCGCGCGATCGCTACCTGCTGTACACGGCGTGCACGCGTGCCCGCCGGCGACTCGTGCTCGCAAGGCAGGCAGCGACGGACGACGGCGTGCCGCGTGAGCCGAGCCCGTTCTGGGACGACGTACGCGTCCTCTTCGACGAGGCTGACGTAGCGCGCGCGACACAACGACGGCCTCTCTCCAGTCTCACGTGGGCGCTCGAGTCGGCACCGAGCGAACGAGAGCGCCTGCGAGCAGTGGCGCGCCTGGCCGTCGACGACGAAGCAGGAGCCGATGCGCTTGCCGCTGCGAACGGCTGGTCGCGGCGGCTGCAACGTGCCCGAGCGGCATTCGACCGCCCGACCGCTCTCGTGAGCCCAGGTGTCCGCGGATGGCTCGGTGGGCGCACGGTGTTCGCCGCGACCGAGCTCGAGCGATTCGCGGACTGCTCGTCCGCCTGGCTCGTGGAGCGGGTGATCGACCCGAAGACGATCGACGCGGAGCCCGACCCGCTGCTACGCGGGCAGGTCGTTCACACGACGTTGAATCGCTTCTACTCCGCCTTGCCGAAGGAGCTCGGCAGCGACCGCGTCACGCCTGCAAACCTCGATGCAGCGCTCTCGCTCGTCCGCGGCTGCCTCGACGACGCGATCCAGTCGGGAGTTCGCCTCGATCTCACGCCTCTCCAGGAGGCCGAGCTCCGTCAGACGCTGCTCGTGGATCTCGAAGGCTTCGTTCGGGACGAGGCCGCGTCGGAGATCGCATTCGAGCCCCGCCGCTTCGAGGTCGCATTCGGGTCCGAGCGCGCCGCGCCGGAGCTCCAGCGCGGGCTCGAGCTCGGGGACGGCCTACGGCTCTCGGGGAAGATCGACCGGATCGACATCGACCCGTTCAGCGCCCGCGGCATCGTCCAGGACTACAAGTCGGGTGCCGGAGCACACTCGGCGCGCGACATCGATCGCGAGCTCCGCCTGCAGATCCCCCTGTACGTGCTCGTGCTGCGCGACCTCGTGGGCGTCGAGCCCATGGGCGGCGTCTACCGCGCGCTCTCGGGCAGGAGGGTGGCCCGCGGCATGCTTCGTGCCTCCGCCAAGGACGACCTTCCGGGGTTCGCCCGACAGGACTATCTGGACGATGACGACTTCTGGGCTCAGACCGAGACCGCGCGCGAGCGTGCGACGGACTTCGCGCTCAGGATTCGGGACGGAGACGTGCAGCACGATCCCAAGGGCGACGGCTGTCCGTCGTGGTGCGATCTCTGGACGATCTGTCGGGTGCCGCGGTCGTGACGGTCGTCGAAGAGCGAATGACTCCGCTGAACGACGAACAACTCGCCGTCGTCATTGCTGAAGGCACGACGTTCGTCTCGGCCGGTGCGGGCACGGGCAAGACCTCGGTGCTCGTCGAGCGCTACGTCCGCTCCGTCTGCGAGCGCGGGCTCGACATCGACTCCATCCTCGTCATCACCTACACGCGCAAGGCGGCGGGGGAGCTCCGGAGCCGCATCCGCGCTGCCCTCGTCGACCGGGGTCGCCCGGACCTTGCGCGCGAGCTGGACGGCGCCTGGATCTCGACCATCCACGGCTTCTGCAACCGGATCCTGAGGGCGCACCCCTTCGGTGTCGGTCTCGACCCTCGCTTCCGTGAGCTGGACGAGGCGGGGGCAGCAGTGCTGCGTGGAGAGGCCTTCGAGCGTGCGCTCGAGGGATTCTGCGCAGGAGGCGAGCCAGACCGGCTACGGCTTCTCGCGACGTACCGCGCGCGCGGTCTTCGACGCATGCTCGCGGGCGTCTACGAGACGCTTCGGTCGGCGGGGCGGGATCTCGTGTTGGAGCTCGGCGAGCGCCCGAGCTTCGACGATGCCGTAGCCGGCTTCCGCGCTGAGGCGCAGTCTCTCGCGGACGACCCGGCCGCGACGGAGACCCAGCGCGGCAATGCGGTGGAGGGGGCTCGGCTCGCGGCTCCCGGTGTCCTTCCCGAGCGCGTGGTCGATCTCTCCGCGCTGCAGTGCCGAGGTGCGCGTGCCGCTGCGTACGAACAGGCGCGGAAGAGCCTCGAGCTCGCAGCGCTCGAGGAGCTCGCTGCATCCGATCGCGATCTCCTCCAGGAGCTGCTCGAACGTTTCGCCGACGAGTATGCGGCGGTCAAGCGACGCGAATCCGCCGTCGACTTCGAGGATCTCCAGCTCGCGGCCCGCGATCTGCTTCGCGACAACGCGTCGATCCGAGACGCCGTCCAGTTGCGATTCCAGCTCGTGATGGTCGACGAGTTCCAGGACACGAATCTCCTCCAATGCGAGCTCATCGATCTCGTCTCGCATCCCGAGCTGGCGGAAGTCTTCACCGTCGGCGACGAGTTCCAGTCGATCTACGGGTTCCGTCATGCGGATGTCGACGTGTTTCGGGACCGTCGGGCGAAGGCCGCGAATCTCCTGACGCTCCGCTCGAACTACCGGTCGCGCCCGCAGGTTCTCGCCGCGGTCAACTACCTCTTTTCGGGCGCGTTCGGCGACGAGTTCCAGCCGCTCGCGGCGTCGGCCGAGTTCGCCGATCCGGTCTTCGGCCATCCCGTCGAGCTCATGGTCACGGAGAAGACGAGCTACCGGGACACCGGTGAGCACTGGCGAAGGGGGGAGGCACGCGCGATCGCGTCGCGAGCGCGCGAGCTCGTCGACTCGGGAGAAGCGGAGCCGGGCGAGATCGTCGTTCTGTTTGCCGCCGGAACCGATGCGGAGCGCTACGAGGAGGAGCTTCGCCGTGTGGGGCTGCCGACGTACCGGGCCACCGGCCGCGGGTACTTCGGGCAGCAGCAGGTGGCCGACCTCCTCGCGTACCTGCGGCTCCTGCACAACCGCTACGACGACGTCGCGCTCGCAACCGTGCTCGCGTCGCCGTTCGTCGGCGTCTCGAACGACACGCTCGTGCTGCTGCGACGAGCCGCAACGCGCAGGCCGCTCTACACCGCGCTCGAGCGGGGCATCCCCGAGGCCGTTTCCGACGAGGAGGCACAGCTCCTACGCGCGTTTCTCCAGCGCTACGAGCGCCTCTGCCGGTTCGCCGCCCGAGCTCGGCTCGAACGCCTGTGCGAGCAGATCCTCGCCGAGCACGACTACGACCTTGCGGTCCTCGCCCGTTGGGACGGCGCCCGGCGGTTCGCGAACCTGCGGAAGCTCGGCCGGCTCGCCCGCGAGTACGAGGCCGTTCGCGGTGCCGATCTCGCCGCATTCGTGCGCTTCGTCGAGGACCAGGAGGCGCTCGGCGCGAAGGAGCTCGAAGCGGTGGCGGAGGAGGAAGGCGCTGGCGCCGTTCGCCTGCTCACCATCCACGGCGCGAAGGGCCTCGAGTTCAAGGTCGTGATCGTCGCGGACGCGGGGCGCGACACCAGCGGGCCGCGCGGGAGCGACGAGATCGTCGCGCTCTCCGACGGAAGATTCGGATTCCGGATGGTTCATCCGACGCGCGGAGACCGGCAACCGGTGTTCGACTACGAGCACGTCCGGGAAGCCGAGCGCGCGCAGGAGCGCGAGGAGCGACTGCGCCTCTACTACGTCGCCATGACTCGTGCGATCGACCGGCTGATCGTGTCCGGTGCGGTCGATCTGGATCGAGCCGCGGATCGAGAGACGCCGATCGGCTGGGTGCTCGAGCGCCTGGACGCGGGCGAGATCGTCGCGGCTTCCAGCGGGGCCGAGCCGGTAGAGGTCGATCGCGGCGAGGCGCGGTTCCTGGTGCGGGTCGATCGCTATGCGCCGCACTCCACCTCGCCGCCCGAAACGGGAGGCGAGGTCGCGGAGGAGAGCGGTCAGCTCGCACTCTTCGGTGACGTCCTCTCGGCTTTCGTGCCGGCCGGAGTCGAGCTTTCGCCACTGGAGCCGATACCGACCCCTGCGGTGCACGAGGTGCGCCGGCTTTCGTACAGCGCGCTCGCGCTCTTCGGACGTTGCTCGTACCGCTATTTCGCAGAGCGGGTGGCGGGACTTCGTGCCGTGCCTCCGGAGCGTGGCGCAGAGACAGCAGGAGGGCTAGCGGCGACCGAGGTGGGTGACGCCGTCCATCGGCTGCTCGAAGTGGTCCCACTCGACAACCCCACCCCGCCCGGCCGAGCCGAGCTTGAAGCCGCGGTCAGGGAGTGGTATCCGCTGGTCGTCGACGCCGAGCTCGACCGGATCGCGGAGCTCGTCGACGCGTACTGCCGATCCGAGCTTGCGGCACGCCTTGCTGGGCTTCCGGGCGCGCGTACGGAGCGTCCGTTCACCTTCGAGCACGACGGCGTGCTCCTCCACGGCAGGCTGGACGTGCTCTGGCGCGAGGGCGAGCGCGCGCTCGTCGTCGACTACAAGTCGAACGCACTCCTCGGCTCCGATCCGACCGAGGTCGTCGATGCGGACTATCGGATCCAGCGGCTCGTCTACGCGCTGGCATGCCTCCGCGGCGGGGCACGGCAGGTGGAGGTCGTCTACCAGTTCCTCGAGCGGCCCGATGCGCTCGTCGCCGCGGAGTTCACGCAGGAGGACGTCAGCGGCCTCGAGGCAGAGCTCTCGGAGGCAATCGGGCGAATCCGGTCGGGCGACTTCAGGCCGACGCCGAGCGAGTTCGCCTGTTCGGGGTGTCCCGCGCTCGATCTGGTCTGCGCCGGGCCGCGCCTGGGCCTCTCGGGATAGCCTTGCGCCGTGCGGGTCGCGGCCCTGAGCGACATCCACGGCAACCTCCCTGCGCTGGAAGCGGTTCTGATCGACGTCGAGCGGGAGGACGTCGACGCAGTCGTCGTCGCGGGCGACAGCGTCAGCGGGCCGTGGCCGGCAGAGGTCTTCGATCGTCTTGCGGACATCGGGGCGCGGATCGTCCGCGGCAACGCCGACCGACCCGAGGAGGTCATGCGTCATGCAAGCGATCTCGGCGCCTGGAACGAGGAGCACCTCGGCGCCTCCCGTCGCGCCAGGGTGTCCGAGTGGCCCCTCACCCTCGAGCTCGAGGTCGAGGGCCTCGGAGACGTGCTGGTCTGCCACGCGACTCCCGAGTCCGACGAGCCGATCTACACGCGGATCACGCCGGATGGGGACCTCGTGGATCTGTTTCGAGGAGTGACGGCCGACGTGCTGGTCTGCGGGCATACGCACATGCAGTACGACCGCGTGCTCTCGAGCGGACTGCGGGTCGTGAACCCGGGAAGCGTCGGGATGCCGTACGAGGGACGGCCCGGCGCGTTCTGGGCCGTCCTCGGTCCCGATGTGGAGTTCCGCCGCAGTGAATACGACGTGCACGCGACCGTCGAGGCGATCCGCTCGCGAGGCGCGCCGGTCGAGGACGAGTTGACCTCGTACCTCGTCGAGCCGCCGACGTCCGAGCACGTGACGGCCCGGTTCGAAGAGATGCGTGGCACGTAGCTACGTCGACGAGGCGAAGCGGCGAGGACTGGGACGCCGCCGAGAGCGCATCGGTCCGATCGTCGAGCGCCTCGCCGAGGAGCATGCGGACGCCCAGATCGCACTTCGGTTCCGGTCGGACCTCGAGCTCCTCGTCTCCGTGATGCTCTCGGCGCAGACGACGGACACGAACGTGAACCGCGTCACGCCTGCGCTCTTCGAGAAGTACCGCAGGCCCGAGGACTACCTGGCGGTGCCGCAGGAAGAGCTCGAGCGCGACATCTACGCAACGGGCTTCTTCCGCCAGAAGGCGAAGGCGATCCAGGGCACGATGCGCGTCCTGCTCGAGAACTTCGACGGAATGGTCCCGAGCACACTCGGCGAGCTGGTCACGCTCCCCGGCGTCGCGCGCAAGACGGCGAACGTCGTGGCCGCCGAGCTCGGACATGCTCAGGGCATCGTGGTCGACACGCATGTGCGGCGCCTCTCACAGCGGCTCGGCCTCACGCGGCACGACGACCCCGTCAAGATCGAGCGTGATCTGCAGAAGGTCGTCCCCCGGGCTGACTGGGCCCGCTTCCCACATCTGCTCATCTGGCACGGACGTCGCGTATGCATCGCGCGGAGCCCACGGTGCGAGTCGTGCGTTCTCGAGGATCTCTGTCCGGCCTCGCGGCTGGCGATGCCGGCGCTCAGATCCAACGACGCCAGCGGAAGAGCGCGAGCTGGACGAGCGTCGACGCAGCGATGAGACTCGTCGAGACG
>CAVQVA010000018.1:0-49326 GCA_963716975.1 uncultured Actinomycetes bacterium
CTCCTGAGAGCGCTTCTCTCACCCGCTAGCCTCAAGGGCGTCCTGTCGGCCACGCGCGCGGCTGCGGCGCTGGCTCGCGGGGCCAGGGAAGCCGGCACAGAGGTGGAGGAGCTGCCGGTCGCGGACGGCGGTGAGGGCACGGCAGAGGTGCTGCAGCTCGCGCTCGGCGGCGAGTGGCATGCGACGGTGGTCACTGATCCCCTCGGCAGGCCGGTCGAGGCGCGCTGGCTCGTTCTCCCGGACGGAAGCGCGGTGATCGAGGCTGCCGAGGCGATCGGGCTGCCGCTGCTCTCCGCCGAGGAGCGCGACCCGTTGCGCGCGTCGAGTCGTGGGCTCGGCGAGCTCGTCAACGGCGCGCTCGCGGAACGGCCGTCGTCGCTCGTCGTGGCGCTCGGTGGCACCGCGACGGTCGACGGGGGCGAGGGTATGCGGGAGGTGGTGCGCTCGCTGCCCGTTCCATGCGTCGCTCTTGCCGACGTGCGGACGCGCCTCCGTGACGCGGCGAGGCTCTACGGGCCGCAGAAAGGGGCGACACCGGAGGCCGTCGGCGTGCTCGAGGCGAGGCTCGCCACGATGGACGAGCTACGGCCGTATGCGGAGGCCCAGGGATCGGGCGCCGCGGGCGGTCTCGGCGCAGCGTTCCTCGCTCTGGGCGCGGCCCTCGAGCCGGGTGCGCCCGCGGTGCTCGACCTGGCCGGCTTCGACGCGCGATTAGAGCGCTGCGACGTCGTCGTGACCGGTGAGGGCGCCGTCGACGCGACGACGCTGGAGGGCAAGGCTCCGGGCGAGGTTGCTCGGCGTGCGGTTGCGGCAGGGGTCCGCTGTGTCGTCTTCGGGGGACGCGTCGAGGTGGACGTTCCCGGCGCCGAGATGTTCGTGCTCTCCGGCGATCCCGCGCAGGCGGAAGGAGATCTCGTCGAGCTCGGGCGAGCCGTCGTGGCCCGGAGCGAGCTGCGCTAGCGGGACTCGGCGGCCTCGAGGCGGTCTGCCATCGCTTCGAGCAGCTTCCACGCGACCTCGGGCCGGGACTCGACGAACGGCCTGAAGACGAACACGGGAAGGCTGTAGCACGTCAGGTCGCTGGCGGCCGTGACCGTCGCCGTCCGCGGGCGTCTGTCGATGAGAGCGATCTCTCCGAATGAGGCTCCGGGGCCGAGCGTGCCCACGGTGTCGCCGTGCACTTCGACGGTGGCCTCGCCGCTCTCGACGACGAAGAACACGAGCCCGCCTTCACCCTCGAGCGCGACGGCGTGCCCGGCCGGGAAGCGGCGCTCGTTGAACTCCTCGGCGAGGCTTTCGAGATCGCGGTCCGCGAGGGTCGAGAACAGCGGAATCTGACGGAGCAGGTCAGTCGTCGGCTTTGACATGGGGCGATTCATACACGATGGACACGCCCTGAGCCAACCGCTGCGAGCTCCGTCAAGCGCCGGCGCCGCGCTCGGAGTCCCCGCGTGCGAGCTCCTCGATCCTGAGCTCGGTCACCTCGAGCCGCTGCACGCAGGCGCGGTAGAGCTCCTCGCCGCGTCGAAACAGGTCGATCGCATCGTCGACGGGAACGTCGCCACGCTCGAGCCGAGTCACGATCTCGTCGAGCTCTCGCTGGAGCTCCTCGAAGGGTCGCTCGTCGCTCACGGACGGACCTCCTCCACACGGGCACCGAGCCCACCGGACGCGAGCTCGATCTCGAGGTGATCGCCGGGTGCAACCTCCGCAGCTTCTCGCAGTGCCTCGCCTCCGGTGCGAACGATCGCGTATCCGCGGGCAAGTGTCGCGCCGGGTGACAGCGCCTGCAATCGCACGCCGAGATGGTCGAGCGCCGAGCGACGTCGCTCGAGCAGGAGCAGCGGTGCCCGCCGTAGCCGTTCCGCCGTGTGGCCGAGGCGCTGTGTGTCCCGATCGAGCCGGGACCGGATCGCGGCCTCGAGCCGCCGTCGCGACGCGTCGAGAGCCGAGCGAAGCTCGCGAGCATCCGGGACGACGAGCGCCGCCGCTGCGGTCGGCGTCGCCGCCCGGGCGTCGGCTGCGAGGTCGCAGAGCGGCGTGTCCTGCTCGTGGCCGACCGCCGAGACGACCGGGATGGCGCATGCAGCCACAGCCCGGACGACTCGCTCGTCGCTGAAGGGGAGGAGGTCCTCGAAGCTCCCTCCTCCTCGTGTGAGGACGATGACGTCGACCTCCTCGTGCGCTTCGAGCGCGCGGAGGGAGGCGACGATCGCCGTCGGCGCATACGAGCCCTGGACGCGTGTCTCGCAGACCACGACCGTCGTCGCAGGAAAACGCGCGCCGATCGTGGTCACGAGGTCTCCCCGTGCGGCTGCATCCGCCCCGGTGAGGATGCCGACCGCTCGCGGAACCCTGGGCAGGGCGCGCTTTCGGTCCCGTGCGAACAGCCCTTCGGCGGCGAGCTTCCGCTTGAGCTGCTCGAGCGCCAGGAGGTGCTCGCCCAACCCCATTCGCTCGATCGTCGTCGCGCGAAGACCGAGCTGTCCCCGCGCTTCGTACAGCTCGGCCCGACCCTGGACGTGGACGGACTCGCCTTCCTCGAGCCCGAGCCCGAGGCGGTCGTAGATTTGCCGGGCGATGGTGACGTTCAGCGTCGCGGCGGTCCGCGGGTCCTTCAGCGTGACGAAGACGTTCGCCCACGCCTCGCTCCGGCGGAGTTCGGTCACCTCACCCTCGACCCAGACGACCGGCAGGCGTCGCAGATAGCGCGAGATGCCGGTGGAGAACGCCGACACCGTGTAGACCTTGCGCTCGCCGTACAGGATCGGCTCGACCTTCACGCCGAGCAGTATTGCGGCGCGGGCGAGCGGCGGAGCTACAAGAGGATCTCGGCGGCGGTGGCCGGATCGCAGCCTCGAGTCAGCATCTCGACTGCGTCGTGGAGGTCGACCTCGCTCGCGGCCAGGCGCTCGGCAAGGTGAACCGGGTAGCCCGCCTCCAGCAGGATGTGGAGGCGCCAGCTCTCGACCTTTGCGGGCTCGTTCTCGTTCCAGAGCGGTGTGGTCTCGGTCGTCTCGGCCATGCGGCTCGTCTCTTCGCTGTGACTGAGACGTTCCCTGCCCGCTCGAAGTTGGTCGCTCGTCGTGCGTCGTGTCAGTCGCTACCCGTCGTGCGCAGCGCCTCGTACCGGCGGGCGGCTTCCTCGATCCTGGCCTCCAGTCGCTGGGAGGCGTCGTCGGCCACCTGCTGGAACTGGTCCGCGATCATGGCGTTGGCGCGACGCACGAAGGTCTCGGACATGCGATCGAGCTCCTCCCGGAGGCGACCGGCCGCCTCCTCGCGGATGGCACGCATGCGGTTCTCGAACTCGAGCGCTCCCGCCTCGCTCAAGCGGTCGACCTCTCGCGTTGCCGCGCGGTCGAGTTGCTCGACCTGGCGCCTCTCGAGATCCGCGAACGCGGTCTCCAGCCTCACACGAGCCTCATTCTCCGCGCGGTCGATCTGCTCGTTCATCGCCTGCTCGCGTTGACGGAGGCGATCGGCGATCTCCTCGATGGCCCGGCGCCGATGCGCCGCCTGCGTCTGCAGCTCGTCGAGCGCTTCCGCGAGGGCCTCCTTCGCGGTGGACTCGAGCTCCTCGCGCAGTCTGATCGCCTGCGCGCGCTGCTGGTCGGCAGTCGTGCCGAGATCGGCAGCCTCCGTCTCCAGCCGCGCCTCGACCTGGGAGATGCGCTGCTCCTGGTGCTGAGCGAGCGCCGAGACCTGGCCATCGAGTGCTCGTTGTGCACGATCCAGGTCCGACTCCCATGCGCGCAGGCGCTCCTCGACGCGCCGCTCGACCGTCGCGAGCGTCTCGGCGAGGCGATCGGAGAGCTCGCGTTCGCGAACGGTCAGCTCCCCGCGTCGCTCGTCCGAGAGCCGGCGCTCCTCGAGCGCGTACGCAGAGAGCGAGTCGGCGTGGATGCGCGAGATCGCGACCCGAAGCTGCTCCGTCTGCACCGTCGCCTCCTCGTCGGCTGCTGTGCGGACTGCTCGCCTCGCCGCGCTCACGAGCTCCTCCGTGTGAACTGCGCGGGCCCGCGAGCGGCGAAGCAACATGTAGAGAATTGCGCTCAGCGCCAGCGCTGCGCAGAGGGCGGCTACCAGGATCCAGGCGACGAGTGGCACCGCTCCACTCTAGATGCGCTCTAGAGTCGCATCACCACGAGGGCGACCGCGAGAAGAACCGTCGCGGCCGCGAGCAGGCGTAACGCGTGTTCGGGCACGCTCGTCAGGAACTGCTCGTCGATCGGCTCACTGCTGCCGTCGCGAAGTTCGAGCTCGCCCCGCACGGAGTGGGCTCTGCGCCGGACGTGCCGTACGTGGCTCGAGAGCGTCCGCTGGGCGAGGGAGAGGAGCACGGCGAACGCGGCTCCGAGAAGTGCTACCGGGCGAATGTCTCCCGCCACCGCTGCATAGCCGCAGAGGGCGGGGAAGCCACCCCAGGCGAGCCCGAACCAGAGATCGGAGTGAAAGCGGCCGCCGGCGAGCTCGAGGTTGTACGCGACCACGAGGAACAGCCCGATCGGAACGAGCAAGGCGAGCCACGGCTCGAACGTCACGGCGCCGACGACCCCGATCGCGCACGCAGCCGCGATCGAGATCGCCGCCAGTCCGACGAGGACTCCGTCAGGGATGCGTGTCTTGAGGGGCCTGCCGTGGAGCTCGTCGAGCGAGTGGGCTCCCACACCGACTGCCAGCGCGAAGGCCGCGACGGTCGCGCCGAGCCTGCCCCAGGCGACCGTCGTCGCGAGGCAGCCGCCGATCACGACGTAGGAGAGGTGCCAGGCGGTGTAGGGGAGGTGGAGGACGGTGATGTAGTCCCGCCACCCTCCCGGGGACAGCGCGTAGAACGCCGGTCGCGCGCTCGTAGGCCTCTCCGGCGGGCTCTCGACGCTCACGTCCTCTTCCCCCACATGACGACGCCGCCCCCGAGGCTCAGCCGCCGTACCTGGACGTCGCGCAGGCCGGCACGCCGCCACCACTCGAGCTGCCGTTCGATGGGGCTCTCTGCCCAGAAGGCACGGATCGAGTCGCCGAGGAAGCCACCGACCTCGCTCCAGCCGTTGGCGAGCGCGCGGCCGGCGAGAGGCAGGCCGACGTCGACGTAGAGATCCCACAGCGGACGGGCGACTCCGCCCGGGACGCCGAACTCGAGCGAGGCGACGAGACCCCCAGGACGTACGACACGCGCGAGCTCGGCGACAGTCGCTTCGGGGTCGACCACGTAACGGAGCAGGTACGTGACGGTGAGGTGGTCGAACGACTCGTCGGCGAACGGGAGCGCGTCCGCAGACGCTTGGTGGAGCTCGACACGCGAGCCGAACCGCCGCCGTGCGATCGCGAGCATCTCAGGGCTCTGATCGAGTCCGGTCACCCGAAACCCGCGCTTCAGGAGCTCCTCGGCGACGAGGCCGGTTCCGGTCGCGACGTCGAGCACGTGGCCTCCGGGAGGTAGGCGGGAGACGAGGAAGCGCCGCCACAGCGGATCCTGGCCGAGCGAGAGCACAGCTCCGACCCGGTCGTAGGTCGGGCCGAGCGGAGCGAAGAGCTCCCTGGCCTGCTCCTGGCGGCCCCCCGCCGGCATGTCCGTATTCTGGCGACGTGGGTGCGCTCGCGGACGAGCTCGAGCGGATCGCTGCCCTCGCGGCGGCGCAAACCGCCTCGGATGACGTCGTGTCGGGGGTGATCCCGACCGAGCCGTCGCCCGGCCGGCGCGTGTATCTGTGCGCGTTCGACGGCGCCGATGGACTCCGCAGCTGGCTTGGCGTCGACGCAGACGGGAGCGTGATCTCGGACCGGCGCGATCTCCGGGAGGCGGTCACGATCGCCGTCCTCTGCGAGGTCGCGGCGGACGCGGCGGGAGGCGGCGACCTCGACGCGCTCGTCGCGCGGCTCGCCGAGCTGCGCGAGACGGAAGCACCTCCCGGGATCGAGGATGCCGAGGCGGCCGCGGCCGCCCTCCGAGCGGTGCTCCGGGAGCCTCCGCAGCTCGCGACACCCGGGCGCCTCGACGAGATCGGCGCGGCGACGCGACGGCTCGAGCGCGAGCTCGACCCGACGTCGGCTTCACCCTTCGCGGCGGCGGCGATGCGGTCCTCCGAGGCCGCCGTCTCGGAGCTCCAGCGCGAGATCGAGGCCGGCTACCGGGTTCCCCTCGTCTAACCTGGCGGCATGGAAAGCGGAGGCGGAGGCTTCTTCCCGTTCGGCGGCGGTGACCCCGAGGAGCTCCTCGGGGCGCTGCGGGAGTTCGCGGAACGCCAGGCGGAGACCGTGCAGGAGACCCAGCGCGAGCAGTTCGCGACGCTGACGCTGAACACGGCGGTCGCGCTGACGGCCGCGGCACTCGGCCAGATGCAGGTCGAAGGCCCGTCCGACGCTCAGGCGCTCGCACTGCGCGACGCCATGCGCGTGCTCTTCCCGGAAGCGGTTGCGCTCGTCTCTGCAGCCCGTCAGGGCTTCATGCGCCAGTAGGCAGTGCGACCTGCGTGCCCGCGCGCCGTTCGGCGAGGTCGCCGACGGCCTCGAGCGCTCCGATCGCCGCCCGACCACCCGTCCGCTCGGCAAACCGGCAGGCGGCCTCGACCTTCGGTGCCATGGATCCCGGCGCGAACTCGAGACGGCGGAGCTCGGCGGGAGTCGTCTCTCCGATCGGCGACGCCCCGGGCGAGCCGAACTCGTGCATCGCTGCCGAGACATCCGTTGCGAGGAGGAGCACGTCGGCGCCCAGAAGCTCGGCGAGGAGCGCGGCCGCGAGATCCTTGTCGATCACGGCCTCGACTCCATGGAGGGCACCTGCGTCGTCCACCACGACCGGGATTCCACCGCCGCCGGCGCACACGACGAGTGCGCCCGCGTCGACGAGCAGGCGAATCGCCTGGAGCTCAACGATCCGGACGGGCTCCGGGGAGGGCACGACTCGACGCCAGCCCACTCCGTCGGGGGCGACCGACCACCCGCGCGCGCCGGCCAGGCGGCGGGCCTCGTGCTCGGCGTAGACCGGGCCGATCGGCTTCGTCGGCCGTGCGAAGGCCGGATCCTCGGCGGCGACGACGACCTGCGTGAGGAGGGTGGCGACGTTGCGGCCCGGGAGCGCGTTCCGCAGCTCCTGCTCGAGGAGATAGCCGATCATGCCCTCGGTTTCCGCGCCGAGAACGTCGAGTGGATACGGTTGAACGACTCGGTCGGCAGCCGCCTGGAGCGCGAGCAGGCCGACCTGCGGGCCGTTCCCGTGGGTCACGACGAGCTCGTGCTCCCGTGCCACCGGCGCGAGCGCGCGCACCGCGGAGATGACGTTGCGCCGCTGGATCTCCGCCTCCAGCGGCTCGCCACGGCGAAGGAGCGCGTTGCCGCCGAGCGCGGCGACGATTCGCACGGCTCAGACCTCGAAGCGGCGCGTGACGAGTGCGAGCACCAGCGCTTCCTCCGTTGGGAGCCGGTTCTCGGCCTGCTGCCAGACGACGGACTGTCGCCCGTCGATGACCTCTGCGGTGACCTCCTCGCCGCGATGGGCAGGGAGGCAATGCATGAAGATTGCGTCCGTCCTCGCCGCGCTCATGAGCGCAGCGTCGACGCGGTACGGCTCGAAGGCCCGGAGCCGCAGCTCCCGCTCCTCTTCCTCCCCCATCGACACCCAGACGTCGGTGTAGACGGCGTCCGCGGCGGCCACGGCCTCCACGGGATCGTGGACGACGTGCGCCCCCTCGACCGCCGGCTCGTGTCCCGGGGGGCAGGCGACGGTGACGTCAATGCCCGTGAGCGCGGCTGCTTCGAGTAGCGACGTTGCGACGTTGTTTCCTGCTCCTACGAAGGCAACCCGGAGCCCTTTCAGGCGGCCGAACCGCTCTCGGAGCGTGAGCAGGTCTGCGAGCGCCTGGCATGGGTGGTGGCGGTCGGTCAGCGCGTTGATCACCGGAACGGTGGATGCCGAAGCGAGGCGCTCGACGGTCTCCTGCGAGAACGTCCGTGCCGCGATTGCCGCCGCGTAGCCGGAAAGCGTGCGTGCCGTGTCCTCGATCGTCTCTCCGCGTCCGAGCTGGAGCTCGTCCGGGCGAAGCACGACCGGGAGCATCCCGAGCCGCTCCGCGGCCGCGGCGAACGAGACACGTGTGCGCGTGGACGGCTTCTCGAAGAAGCACACGAGCGTGTCTCCGCGAAGGGCCTCGACGAACCCGTGCGGACGTGTCTTCATCGCCGCAGCGAGATCGAGGAGCGCGGTGATCGACTCGGCTTGGAGGTCCGATACACGCAGAAGGTGTCGCGGGATCGGTGGGCTCGAGTCCGTCACATTCGTTGCGCAGCGAGTCCTGCCGGACGCCTTTCGAGACGAAGCAGCGGTGCGAGGACATCGGCCAGGGTTGGCCGCCCCACCTCTTCGAGCTCATACCGTGCGCGCCTGATCGGATGCCGGGTCGTGACGACGCGAGCGAGGTCGATCGGGGTGCCGGCCACGACGACGTCGACGTCCGCCGCCTCGATCGTCTCCTCGAGCTCCCCGAGCATCTCGTCGGAGTACCCCATCGCCGGGAGCACCTTCCCGATGTGCGAGTACTGGGCGAACACGTCGGCGATCGAGCCGCGTGCGAATGGTCGGGGATCGACGAGCTCGGCAGCTCCTTCCTGGAGAGCTGCAACGGTGCCTGCTCCGAACGCCATCCCGCCATGCGTGAGGCTCGGCCCGTCTTCGACCACGAGCACGCGCTGACCTGCGAGCGGCGGGCCGGGCTCGAGCGAGACCGGTGAACGGGCCATGACGATCGTGGCCAGTGGGTTCACGGACTCCACGTGCTCGAGCACCTCGGCCACGGACTCGCGGTCGGCGCTGTCGATCTTGTTGACGACGACGACGTCTGCGAGCCGGAGGTTGGTCTCACCCGGGTGGTACGTCAGCTCGTCGCCCGCGCGCAATGGATCCGTCACGACGACGTGCAGGTCCGGGCGCACGAACGGGAGGTCGTTGTTCCCGCCGTCCCAGACGAGCACGTCGCACTCGCGCTGCGCGAGCTCGAGGACGGCGGCGTAGTCGACCCCGGCGAAGACGGTGATACCCATCGAGACCGGAATCTCGTACTCCTCCCGCTCCTCCAGGGTGGGATGCGCGGCGTCGATCTCCTCGAGGGTCGTGAAGCGCTGGACGCGCATCGCCGTGAGGTCTCCGTACGGCATCGGATGACGTACGAGCCCCACGCGCAGGCCGGCGGCGATGAGCACCGAGCCGATGCGACGGCTCGTCGGGCTCTTACCCGAACCGGTCCGGACTGCGGTGACCGCCACGACCGGCTTCGACGCCTCGAGCATCGTGGCGTTCGGCCCGAGCAGCATGAAGTCGGCGCCTGCGGCAAGGGCGCGCGACGCCTTGTGCATCACGTCTTCGTGCCGGAGGTCCGAATACGAGAGCACGACGGTGTCGACGTCCTCGGAGCGCACGATCTCCGCAAGCTCTTCCTCCGGCCGGATCGGGATCCCCATCGGATAGAAGGGACCGGCCAGTGAGGCGGGGTACACGCGGTCGTCGATCCCCGGGATCTGCGCCGCCGTGAAGGCCGCGACTCTCACGGACGGGTCCTCTCGGAAGACGGTGTTGAAGTCGTGGAAGTCGCGCCCCCCTGCGCCCATGATCACCACCGTCTGCATAACCCAATGCAGCCGCTCGGCGAGCCGCGCGGCATCGGCGCCGACGCCGATTCGTGCGGCGGTGAACTACTGATGGCCGCGGTGGCGGTTTTCGTAGAATCGAGCTGCAGTGCGCGTCGCGGATCGGGCTCTCGTTCGGCTCCTCCCGGCTGTGCCCCGGGCGGTCGTGCAGCGGCTGTCGGCGCCTTACATCGCGGGGCCGACGCTCGACGACGCTCGGCAGACGGTCGCCCGCCTCAACGCCGACGGGAAGCTGGCCACGGTCGACGTGCTCGGAGAGGAGGTGCACGGCGCTGCCGAGGCGCAGGCGGTCGCGTCCGCGTATCACGCTGCCCTCGATGCGATCGCCGCAGACCGTCTCGATGCGAACGTCTCGGTGAAGCTCACGGCGCTCGGGCTCGAGATCGACCTCGACCTCTGCCGCTCGCTTCTCGCGACCGTCGTCGCGGACGCGACCGCCCGCGGCATCTTCGTCCGGATCGACATGGAGCACTCGGCGTGCGTCGACGACACGCTTCTCCTCTACCGGGAGCTGCGCGAGGCGGGTCGCGAGAACGTCGGCGTCGTCCTGCAGTCGCGCCTGCGGCGGACGCTCGCGGACCTCGCCGATCTCGCCGACCTGCGTCCGAACGTGCGGCTCTGCAAGGGCATCTATGTCGAGCCCCGGACGATCGCCTTTCAGGGGGACGGCATCGTGCGGGCGAGCTTCGTCAACATTCTCGACGCGCTCTTCGAGCTCGGCTGCTACGTCGGTGTGGCAACCCACGACGAGTGGCTGCTCGAGCGGACGCTCGAGCGCGTCGCAGACATGTCGCCCGAGGCGTACGAGCTCCAGATGCTCCTGGGCGTTCGCGAGTCGCGCGCGACGGAGCTCGTCCGTGAGGGACACCGGCTCCGGGTGTATGTGCCGTACGGAGACCGCTGGTACGAGTACTCGCTCCGCCGGCTGCAGGAGAACCCGGCCGTCGCGACCATGATCGCGAAGGCGACGGTGCTCCGCGTCTTCCCCGGTCGTTCCTAGGCCGAGATCCCGGCCAGCAGGCTCCAGCCGCCGTCGACGACGAGCGTCTGGCCCCGGATCATCTCGGCGTCGGGCGAGCAGAGGAACGTCACGCAGGCGGCGATGTCCTCGGGAGTCACGATCCTCCCGACCGGGTTTCGCTTCCCCATCTCGATCATCGCGTCCTTCTGTGGGAAGTGCTCCAGGGCACCGGTCTCGACGACGCCGGCGGAGACGGCGTTCACTCGGATTCCCCGAGGAGCCAGTTCCACGGCGAGGTAGCGGACGAGAGCCTCGAGCGCGGCCTTCGACACTCCGACGAGCGCGTAGTCGTCGAGGACGCGCGTGGAGCCGAGGCTCGAGAGGCCGACGATGGAGGCGCCCGCGGGCATCGACGGCGCCGCAGCACGCGTGAGCGACAGGAGCGCCCTGGCGTTCGCCGAGAGCGTCCAGTCCCAGTGCTTGTCGTCGGTCTCGAGGGCCGGCCGGATGACGCCGGTCGCCGCCGCGTGCACGAGCACGTCGAGCGGGCCGAGCGCACCGACTTCGTCCGCGATGCGCTGCGATGCGACGTTGCCGCGAAGGAGTACGGGCTCGACTCCGAGCGCCGTCAGCTCGGATGCCGTCTCCTCTGCCACCCGGTCGCCACGCATGTAGCCAAGGGCGATTCGCCTGGCACCGAGCGAGGCGAAGCGGAGGGCGATGGCCTTGCCGATGCCCCGCGCTCCGCCCGTGACGAGGACGGAGGCTCCCTCGAACGTCATTCGCGCTGAGGCAGTGGATCGGTCGCGCGCGCCGAGGACGGGATGGTCTCCCAGCCGATGCGGGTTCGCGGCTCGGGCGGGCCGTCTTCGGCTCGTGACGACGCGTGCCCGAGGCGGTCGAGCAGCTCGGCCTTCTCGTCTCCGTAGCGGCGCACCGGATGATCCTGCGGAAGGTCGGCGATCAGCTCCCGGACGCGCGCTCGCAAGCTGGTAGGCAAAGTGCGGCGTCGCGGAGCCGACGAGGGCGTCGATGTCGTCGATCGTCGGCTCGCCCATGTCAGCGTGAAGCCTAACCGTGAACGAGCCGCGGCTCGCCGGCGACGGCCGGTGTTGCCGTGACACTCCGTGAGGTCTGCGGCTACACGGCGCGCCGACCGTCGATGTCGACTGCCGGCCAGCTCTCGGGTGCATGCGACGTCTGACGGCGCGTAGTAATGCGCAGGTGCATCCGGGCGAGACCGGATGCCCACGGGCCACCAGCGTGCCAGCTTGAGGTCATGGCGGATCTGTCGCTGCCGACTCACGTACGTGACGGGCTGGTCGAGCTGGCTGTCGGTCCCCGATTGTGGGAGCGTGCGTTCACCGTTGCGCCGCTCGTGTTGATCGGGACGAAGGAGGGGCGCGGCTGGGACTTCGCCCCCAAGCACCTCGCGATGCCGCTCGGCTGGGAGGGGTTCTATTGCTTCGTCTGCACTCCGCGGCACGCGACCTACCGCAACCTGCTCGCACACCCCCAGTTCACGGTCAGCTTCCCGGGGCCCGAGCAGATCATGGAATCGAGCTTCGCGGCCGGAGGTCGTTTCGAGGATGACGCGAAGCCGTCGCTGACCGCCGTGCCGATGGCCGCAGCGAAGGTCGTCGACGGGCGGATCGTCGAGGGTTGCCCGCTCTACCTGGAGTGCGAGCTCGAGCGGATCGTCGACGGGTTCGGCCCGGCCAGCTTGATCGTCGGTCGCGTCGTCGCGGCCTCCGCAGCCCGCGAGGCGCTGCGCGATGGGGAGGTCGACGACGCCGATCTCGTGCACAGGCTCGGGCTGCTCGCGTACCTTCCTCCGGACCGCTTCGCGGTCGTGCGCGAGAGCCTGTCGTTCCCGTACCCCGTCGACTTCAGGCGGTAGACGATGGCCGGCACCCCGGCGCAGGCGGTGCTGACCTGGCTGGACGAGCACCAACCGGAGATGGTCGGGCTGCTCGAGCGCCTGGCTCGGGCCGAGTCGCCCTCGCTCGACCCCGAAGCTCAGCGTGGACCGTTCTGCATCCTCGCCTCTGAGCTCGAGCGCGTCGACTACGTCGTCAGGGCTGTCCGGGGCCGAGGGGTCGGCGACCATCTGTACGCGCGGCCGAGGCGTCGGCAGCGCGGTGGCCCGCATCAGCTCTTGATCGGCCACATGGACACGGTGTGGCCCGTGGGGACGCTTGCCGAGATGCCGCTGCACGAGCAGGATGGGCAGTTGTTCGGCCCAGGCGTGGCCGACATGAAGGGCGGCCTGGTCGAGATCGTGTTCGCTCTGCTCGCACTGGACGAGCTCGGGCTACAGCCCTCCGTGACGCCCGTCGTGTTCGTCAACACGGACGAGGAGCTGGGCAGCCGCGACTCGACGAGGTTCATTCGTGCGCTCGCACGCGGGGCGGAGCGTGCGTGGGTGCTCGAGTCCGGCGAGGGGGCCGATGGCAAGCTGAAGATCGCCCGCAAGGGCCTGGGCCACTTCGTCGTCACGGTTCAGGGTCGCCCCTCTCACGCAGGCGCCGACTTCGAGCACGGGATCAGCGCAATCCTCGAGCTGTCCCATCAGGTGCAGCGGCTGTTTGCCCTCAACGACCCGACCAGTGGGATCACCGTGAACGTCGGCACGATCGACGGAGGTCTCCGTCCCAACGTCGTTGCTCCTCGGGCGAGCGCGATCGTCGACGTGCGAGCTCCCACCAGTGCGGCGGCACGTGAGCTGGAGCGAGCCGTGAGAGGGCTGAAGCCGATCCTCGAGGGCGCGACGGTCGAGGTCGAGGGAGGCTTCCGTCGACCGCCGATGGAGCCGCTCCCGCGCAACCGGATCCTCTTCGCGAAGGCCAAGCGACTCGGGTACGAGCTGGGCCTGTCGCTCGAAGACGCCGGACTCGTGGGCGGCGGCTCCGATGCCAATACCACCAGCCTCTTCACCGGCACGCTGGACGGTCTCGGCCCGATTGGTGAGGGGTCGCATGCGAGGGACGAGCGGGTCGACATCGCGCACCTGCCTCAGCGAGCGGCGCTTCTTGCCCTGCTCGTTCTCGAGCCAGTCGCCTCCTCGCGGACGAAGACGATGTCGAGTCCCTCGGACCGGTCGGTTCGAAAGAGCAGCGCCGCTCGGTGAATTCGCACGGATAGCGTCAAGGAGTGCGCCGGCCGTCGACCGTAGAGCTCATGCTGCTGGCGACGGTCCTCCTGTGGGCGCTCAACCTGAGCGTCACGAAGTACATCCTCACACACGGCTTCCTACCGCTCTCGTATGCGACGGTGCGCTACGGCTGTGCGGGGTTCGTCTTCATCGCGCTCACCCTCGCCGTCGAGCGGACGCTCCGCATCGAGCGCAGGCACGCGCCCGTGCTCGGTCTCGCAGCGGTGATCCTCTTCCTGAACCAGCTGTGCTTCGTCTTCTCGCTGGATCTGGCGACGGCCTCGACGGTCGGCCTCGTCCTCGGGTCGACCCCGATCTTCGCTGCCATCTTCGGGCTCATCCGCGGAACCGAGCGGCCGACGCAGCGGTTCTGGCTCGCCGCTGCGATCTCGTTCGCCGGTGTAGGGATGGTCGTGCTCGGCGCGGGCGGGGAGTTCTCGGGCGAGCTGCTGGGGATCCTCCTAGGGCTCTGCATGGCGGCGACCTGGGCCGCGTACTCCGTCACCATCGGGCCGCTCATGCACACGTACTCGCCGTCGCGCACGAGCGCGATCGTGATCCCGCTGGCCTGGGTGGGGATCGCTCTTGTGGGCCTCCCGCAGACGACCGAACAGGACTGGGACCTCGGCGCGCAGGTTTGGGTGCTCATGGTGTACGCGATCCTCGGGCCGCTCGTGCTCACGAACATCTTCTGGTTCCGTTCGATCCACCGCATCGGCGCGAACCGGGCCACGCTGGCGACGAATCTCCAGCCGTTCGTCGCCGCCGTGCTCGCGGTGGTGCTCCTGTCCGAGCCGCTCTCGTGGCTCCAGATCGCCGGCGGCGTCCTGATCGCGCTCGGGATCCTCGTCGTCCGTCGGCGGGCCCCGGCTCCGCAGGCTGCCTAGAATCGAGGTCATGAGCGAACACGACTTCATGCCGATCGACGGCTGGGACCACATCGAGATCTGGGTCGGAAATGCGAAGCAGGCCGCGTACTTCTACGAGAACGCGTACGGGTTCACGAGAACCGCCTACGGAGGGCCGGAGACCGGCATCCGCGACCGCGCGTCCTACGTTCTCGAGCAGGGTGACATCCGGTTCGTGCTGACGAGCGGGCTTCGCGCCGACAGCGAGATCTGCCGGTGGGCGGGAACGAAGGGTGACAGTGTGAGGGACGTTGCGCTCGCGGTCCCCGACGCGACACACGCCTACCGCCAGGCCGTGCAGCGCGGCGCTCGCGGAGTCGTCGAGCCGCACTGGGTCGAGGACGACTCGGGCCGGGTCGAGCTCGCCGCGATTGCGACTTACGGCGACAACATCCACACGTTCGTCAACCGCTCGGAGTACTCCGGCGCGTACCTGCCGGGCTACGAGCCGATCCTGCCGAACGGAGCTCCGGGACGCGGCGTGGGCCTCATCTCGATCGATCACGTCGTGGGGAACGTCGAGCTCGGCCGGATGGACGAATGGGTCGGGTTCTACGAGCGCGTGCTCGGGATGACGCAGCTCACGCACTTCTCCGACGAGGACATCTCGACGGAGTACTCGGCCCTCATGTCGAAAGTCATGACGGACGGCGAAGGGAAGATCAAGTTCCCGATCAACGAGCCGGCCGAGGGCAAGCGGAAGAGCCAGATCGAGGAGTACCTCGAGTTCCACGGCGGGCCGGGCGTTCAGCACGTCGCCATGCAGACCGAGGACATCGTCAGGACCGTGGCCGCGCTGCGGGAACACGGCGTCCTCTTCATCGCGACGCCGGACACGTACTACGACATCGTCGAGGAGCGGGTCGGCGAGATCGAGCAGGACTGGGCCGACCTGCGTTCCATGGGCATCCTCGCGGACCGCGACGAGGAGGGCTACCTCCTCCAGCTCTTCACGAAGATCGTCCAGGACCGGCCGACGCTCTTCTTCGAGGTCATCGAGCGGCATGGCTCGCGCGGGTTCGGGATCGGCAACTTCAAGTCGCTCTTCGAGGCGATCGAGCGCGAGCAGGCGCTACGCGGGAATCTCTAGCGGGCCGGCCGTGGCCGCTGGCGGCGCACACGGTACGTCCGCCCGGGGATGCCGACATCGCGTACCAGGTCATCGGCGAGGGCCCACCGGACGTCGTCCTCGTATACGAATGGGCGAGCCACCTCGAGGCGGTCGCCGAGCTGCCGTTGCTGGACGAGTTCCATCAGGCGCTCGGCCGTTTCTCTCGACTGCTCTGGTTCGACATGCGAGGCATCGGGATGTCGCGCTCCCGCGGCGGGGGCGGAGTGATCCCGGTCGAGTCGTGGGTGGACGATCTCGAGGCGGTCATGGACGCCCTCGGGTCGAGGGAGGCGACGATCGTCGCGCAGGGCCAGGCGGCGCAGATGGCGGTCGTCGCTGCTGCGACGCATCCCGATCGTGTGACGTCTCTCGTGCTCGTCAACGGCTTCGCCCGGTACGCGCGAGCCGACGACTATCCGGCCGGCATGCCTCCGCACGTGCAGGAGCTCTACGGCGAGCAGATCGAGGAGCACTGGGGAACGGGGGCATTCGTGTCACTTCTCGGGCCTTCGGTCGCCGACCGGCCCGGGATCGTCGAGTGGTGGGCCCGAGTCGAACGCTACGGAGCAACTCCTGGGCTCGCTCGTGCCCGCTTCGAGTCCATCCTCGCTCTCGACGTCCGCGACGTTCTCCCGCTCGTCGACGTTCCGACGCTTGTCGTCCACAATCGCGACGACGCGTTCGTCCGCGTGGGCCACGGCCGCTACCTCGCGGAGCACATTCGCGACGCGCGACTGCTCGAGCGAGACAGCGCCGACCACTGGCTGCTTCCGGAGCCTGATCTCGTCGGTGCGATCGAGGAGTTCGTCACCGGATCGCGCTCCGAGGGCCATGACGCCGATCGAGTCCTCGCGACGGTGCTCTTCGTCGACGTCGTCGGCTCGACCGAGCATGTCAGCGACCTGGGCGACCGGAGCTGGCAGCTCGTCCTCGACCGCTTCCGGGAGACCGCTCGAGGCGTGCTCGCCCTCCACGCCGGAGAGCTCGTGGACACGGCTGGCGACGGGTTTCTCGCCACGTTCGACGGGCCGGCGCGTGCGATCCGGTGTGCGTGGCGCATCCGCGACGAGCTTCGGCGGCAGGGCCTCGAGGTACGCGCAGGCCTGCATGTCGGGGAGGTATCGCGCCGGCCCGGCTCCGTCGCCGGCATCACCGTGCACATCGGCGCGCGCGTGTCGGCGTTGGCGGCGCCGGGCGAGGTGCTCGTGACGCGGACGGTGCGGGATCTCGTCGCCGGCTCGGGGATCGTCTTCGAGGAGCGCGGCGAGCACGAGCTGAAGGGCATCCCGGACCGCTGGACGCTCTACGCCGCCGTCGGCTGACGGCCGCGAGCCATACGCTTCCGCGCATGTCGCCGCAGCGGCGCACTGCGCTCGTCTCGGTCGGAGCCGCGTGCCTCCTGATCGTGATCAAGCTCGTCGCCGGGCTCGCGAGCTCGAGCCTCGGTCTTCTCGCGGAGGCCGCTCACTCGGGCACGGATCTCGCAGCCGCCCTGCTCACGTTCTTCGCCGTCTCCGTCGCCGTCCGGCCGGCGGACGAGGGCCATCCGTTCGGCCACGGCAAGGCGCAGAACCTCGCCGCGCTCGCCGAAGCCGGCTTCCTCATCCTCGTCAGCCTCTTCATCGCAGGCGCCGCGGTGGCGCGGCTCTTCGGGGTGGTGGACGTCGAGGTGGACGCGACGTGGTGGACGTTCGCGGCGATCGCGTGCGTGATCGCGATCGACTCCTCGCGGCTCACCGTCTCCTGGCGAACCGGCCGGCAGCAGCGCAGCGACGCACTCCTCGCGAACGCCATCCACTTCGGCAGCGACCTGGCCGGCACGCTCGCGGTCCTCGCCGGCCTCACCCTCGCTGCCGTCGGCTTCCCCGCCGGCGACTCGATCGCGGCGCTCTTCGTCGCTGCTCTCGTGATCGTCGCCGCGAGCCGGCTCCTGCGCCGAAACGTGAACGTCCTCATGGACCGGGCGCCCGCCGACGCCGAGGAGCGCGCCCGACGGGCGATCTCCGAGCTCGATCCCCCGGTCGAGCTGCGACGGCTGCGCGTGCGCGAGGCCGGTGGAGCTCACTTCGCCGACGTCGTGATCGGCATCGCCCCCGGGGCGGCCGTCGGCCAGGGGCACGCTGCCGCCGACCGCGTCGAGGAAGCGCTGCGTGCCCGGCTTCCCGACGCGGACGTCGTCGTGCACGTCGAGCCCCGTGGCGCCGAGGGAGAGACTCGCGAGCGAGTGCTGGCGGCCGCGCTTGCAGTGACGGAGGTCCGCGAGATCCACAACCTCGCCGTGCTCGAGGTCGACGGGCGCGTGGAGGTGTCGCTGCATCTGAAGCTCCCCGGCGATCTCTCCCTGGAGCACGCACACGAGATTGCCGAGGAGGTCGAGCGCGCGATCCTCTCGGCGGTGCCGGAGGTCCAGAGCGTACGCACTCACCTCGAGCCGCTCGCGGAAGCCGCCGAGGCCAGGGAGGTCGCCGTGGACGCGGAGGTGGTCGAGCGCGTCGTACGCGAGGAGACCGGAGCGCCTCCTCGCGAGCTCCGGTTCGTGCGCACCGACGAGGGCATCGTCGTCTTCCTCACCGTCGCGCTCGAAGGAGGCGGCTCGCTCGCCGCCGCCCACGACCGGGCGAGTGCCGTCGAGGAGCGCGTACGCACCGCGGTCCCGGGAATCTCGGACGTCGTCGTACACACGGAGCCCTGACCGTGCGCCTCTGCATGTTCCATCCCGTGGGGCACCCGATGGAGCGCGGCTGGGTCGGCCGGATCGAGGGTGAGCAGGTGATCCACCTCGCCGCCCAGACGCTGCAGTCGTTCTTCAGCGGCGGCGCCTCGGCCCGAGAGCATGCCGTCTATCCGCTTGCCGAGGTGCGGCTGCTCGCGCCCGTGCTGCATCCGCCTGCCGTACGCGTCTTCGATGGCCAGGACGCGTTCGCGTTCGCGAACCCCGCCGCGATTTGCGCAGACGCGGCGGACGTGATCGCCGACGAGCTTCGCCCCAGGCTCGCGGCGGTGATCGGCGCCGACGGCGCAATCGGCGGCTTCACCGCCTTCGCCGACTGGCGCCGGACCGGGCGCACTCCACCGAAGGATCGAGACTTCGCTCTCGGAGTCGGTCCGGTGGTCGTGACTCCGGACGAGCTGGATCCAGCCGAACTCGAGGTCGTCGTTCGCGTCGATGCGGAGGAACGGCTACACGTCAGAGCTCGGCGCGTTCGACTGGTCCGATGCCCGCGCGCTCGCCGCCGAAGGGACGACGTTGCTTCCGGGAGACCTTCTCGCCGGCCCGGCGCCGGCGAAGGTATCGGGGCTCAGGGCCGGGGAAGCGGTCGAGCTCGTGATCGACGGGATCGGCGCGCTCTCAGCGCGGATCGAGGGCTCGGATCAGCTCTCGCAACCGTCCGTGCGATAGAGCTCATAGCGGCTGGGGGTCAGGATCCAGGCCCACTGGGAGCCGGCTGGGACGGCGTTGAACGTGTGCGAGAACGCATTCTTGGTGCCAAGTGTGTCAACGAGCGTGATGCGAAGCGTGACGGCCTTGACGGACACGCGCTGCGGCTCGCCGGGAATGCGCAGGAGGCGATCGGCCACGCGGACGACGTCTATCGACCGGAGCGTCGAGCCGACAGGAGTCTTTTGCTCACAGGCGATGTACTCACTCTTCGTGGCGACTTGCTGGTGCGCCGGGTAGAGCGAGATCCATGCCGAGTCGTAGTCGTCCGCGACGATCAGTCGGACGACCTGCGCCACGAAGGCCGCCGGATCGCCGTGCGGGGCTGCCACGCGACCGTTCGCCGGAATCACCGTCGAGAGGATCCACGCCGCGGCGAGCGCCGCTGCGACGAACGCGATGATCGAGCCGGCAATGACGCTGCGCTGCACGACGTTCCTCCACTCTCGACGCTTTCGACCCTCGGCGAACCGGCTCAAGGCTTGCTCAAGACCAGCTTACGCGGGGAAGAGCCCGCAACGTGCTTATCCGAATGCTAAGAGAGCCTGGTGAATCTGCAGGTCGTCGTCGACTGGGACGGAACCGCGACCGAGGTCGATGGCCTCCATCTGGTGCTGCTCGAGTTCGGGGACGAGTCGGTCTTCGAGGAGCACGAGGCACGGCTCGGACGCGAGCTCACGCTCCACGAGGTGATCGGCGGCGAGTTCCGTACGGTCCGTGCGCCGCTACACGAGGTCGCGGAGTGGCTCCGCGAGCACGCGCGGCTTCGTCCGGGATTCGTCGAGTTCGCGCAGAGGCACGATCCGCTCGTCGTCTCGAGCGGATTCCACGAGCTGATCGAGCCCGTCCTCGAGCGTGAGGGGCTCGTGCTCGACGTGGTCGCGAACCGTCTCGATCCGCGAGCCGATGGTTGGCGCGTCCGCTTCCGCAACGACGAGCCCTGCCCCGTATGTGGTGAGCCCTGCAAGCGCGCCGATGTGGCCCACCTCGACGGCTTCACGTACGTCGGCGACGGGTTTTCGGACCGCTGCGTCGCGCTCGCGGCGACGCGTGCCCTCGCTCGCGACGGTCTTGCGGAGTACCTCGCCGAGCGTGGTGTCGGGTTCGACCGGTTCGAGGACTTCTACGACGTCGCGAAGGTGGTGGACGGCGCCGCGCTCGTGCCGCCGAGCCGCAGGCGCGGACGGAAGACGTAGCTCGGCTGGCGCCGCGCCGGGTGCTCCACCTGGGCGCGGAGCGCGGCGACCGCCGTCCGGGCGATCTCCTCGATCGGCTGCTCGATCGTGGTGAGCATCGGCTGCGTCCAGGTCGCCGCATCGATGCCGTCGAAGCCCACGACCGAGAGGTCGTCCGGAACGCATTGCCCTTGAGAGCTCGCCTCCTGCATCGCTCCGATCGCCATCAGATCCGACGAGCAGATGACGCCTGTCGGCCGCTCGTCCGCCGGCCGCGCAAGCAGTTCACGCAGGGCGGTTCGCCCGCCGGGCACGTTGAACTCCGCGTGTGCCACCAGGGCTTCGCGGAGGCCGGCCGCACGGAGTGCGTCGGTGCAGCCGCGCAGCTTCTCCCGCGTCGGAAGCGCGAAGGCGCTGCCGGCCACGAACCCGATCCGCTCGTGACCGAGGCCGAGCAGGTGCTCGGTCGCGATGCGGCCCGCGGCGCGCTCGTCGACTCCGACCGAGGTCACGTCCAGTTCTTCCGAGCCCCCGTTGACGAAGACCAGTCGCGCGCCCCGCTCGATGAGCTGGACGTAGTGCGAGTGCTCGCCGCGGACGTCGGTGATCTCGGCGGAGATGAAGATCATCCCCTCGACCCGACGCTCGAGAAGCATGCGGACGTAGTCGAGCTCTCGCCCTGCCGACCCGTGCGTGTTGCAGAGGATCGTCGCGAGGCCGGCGCGCGCCGCCTGCATCTCCATGGCTTCCGCGAGCGCTGCGAAGACGGGGTTGCCGAACTCGGGGACGAACAGACCGATGGCACCTGATTGCTCGACCTGCGCTGGAGAGACATAGAGCAGATCACGCATGGCCCGCTCCACGCGTTCTCGCGTCTCCGGCCGCACGACCGCCGATCCGCTCACCACGCGGGACGCCGTGGCGAGACTAACTCCGGCCCGGTCGGCGACGTCTCTAAGGCTGGCCATCGCTCCTGCGACCGGCCGCCGTTGGTGGGGGCAGCAGCATCATTTTCAGAGATAGGAAACGCTTGTGCATGTACGCCTGCGTGATGTTACTGCCATGAGTCGGGAGTTTCACACCTTGACCGGTCGTTTTGATGTGGTTAAGCTCCCGGCGTCCGTTTCATGAAAATGAAACAGTTTTCATCCTCGGCGCATCGTCCCGTTCCTCAAGGAGGGCAATTTCTATGTTGAGTAGCCGCTCGTTGCGAGCACTCGCCGGTCTGGTTCTCGGTGTGCTCGTAGCCGTCGTGGCCGCATCCGCGGGCACCTCGGCGACCAGCCAGACCCCCAAGATCGTGATCTGGGCGGACGCCGACCGCGTCCCCGCAGTCACGCAGGTCGCCAACAGCTGGGCCAGCTCGAAGGGCGTCACCGTTCAGGTCGTCCAGAAGCAGTCCGGCCCGATTCGCCAGGAAGTCTCCACCGTTGCGGTCGAGAACGCCCCCGACGTGATCGTCGGCGCGCACGACTGGGTCGGCGAGCTCTCGGGCAACGGCTCGATCGTCCCGCTGTCGCCATCGGCGGCGACGAGGAAGCAGTTCCCTGCCTACGCGCTCAACGCGTTCTCGTACGGCACCGCCATCAAGAAGCTCTACGGCGCACCCGTAGCGCTCGAGAACATCGCGCTCGTGACGAACACGAAGCTCGCGAAGGTGCCGACCTCATTCGCGGACCTCGAGAAGCGGGCTCTCGCCGCGAAGAAGAAGACGAAGTCACAAGTCGGCGTCGCAGTACAGCAGGGGCAGGGTGACGCGTACCACATGTACCCGTTCTTCTCCGGCCTCGGCGGCTACGTCTTCGGCACGAACAAGGCCGGCAACCTCGACCCGTCGGACATCGGCGTCGCGAACCCGAAGTTCCTGAAGAATGCTCCGCTGATCGACAAGTGGAACAAGGAGTCCCTCATCCGCTCGCAGGTCAACGAGAGCATCGCCAAGGACCTGTTCCTCAAGGGCAAGGTCGCCTACTACATCACCGGCCCCTGGTTCCTCGCCGAAATCCGCAAGTCCGGTGTCCCCTACGCAGTCTCATCGTTCCCGCAGATCGTTCCCGGGATCAAGTCCGTGCCGTTCCTCGGTGTCTCGGGCTACATGGTGACGAAGTACGCGTCGGCTCACGGGGTCGAGAGCCTTGCCAAGGACTTCGTCGCGAACTACTTGATGCAACCGGCGGCGCAGACGACGCTCGCACTCGCGAACGACCGGTCGCCGGCGAACCTGAAGGCGCTCGCCCAGATCAAGGACAAGGACCTGAAGGCGTTTGCCGCCGCCTCGGCCGGCGGAGTGCCGATGCCCAACATCCCGCAGATGGCGAGCGTCTGGCAGGACCTCGGCGCCGCGTGGGTGCGCTCGACGAAGGGCGCGGGATCGATCCCGGCCCGGAAGTCGTTCGTCGGCGCCAAGAAGAGCATCGCGCAGAAGATCGGCTGATCGAATAGGAACGAGAGGGCGCGGCGGGGAGCCGCGCCCTCTCTCAACGGGAGGCCTCGACCACCGGTGACCAGCTCGCCCATGCCATCGACGTCCGAGCCGCTCGTCCCGCGGCCCTCGATCCTCGTTCGGGCGGTCGGCTTCTTCTCGGGCACGGTCGGCTTCGCCATCAAGCTGATCCTGCTCGGCGTCCTGAACGCGCTCGCGATGTGGGCGATCGGGATCCTCCTCTCCGACGGGAAGTGGCTGGCGGCGCTCCTCATCGGCGCGGCGACGCTGCTCATCGACCTCGTCTACCTGCTCCCAGACCGGCGCCTCGTACCGCTCAAGTACCTCGTCCCCGGGACGGTCTTCCTCATCGCGTTCGTCGCGATACCGATCCTCGTCGAACGTCAACATCGCCTTCACCAACTGGTCGACGCTGCACAACCTGACGAAGGACGAGGCGATCGTCGCAATCGAGGAGCGGTCTCTCGTCGCTCCTGCAGACGCCGCCACGTACACGTCGACGCCGGCCAAGAAGGATGGCCAGCTCGTGCTGCTGCTCCGAGACGACGCGACGGGCGATCTCTACGTGGGCACGGAGGACGGCCTCGAGCCTCTGCCGCCCGGATCCGCGCAGGTCGAGAACGCGGTGGTCACGGCGGCTCAGGGCTACGAGGTCATCAAGGGCAACGAGCTCTTCACGATCGACGACGAGCTGGCCGCGTTCGTGATCCCAACGGGCGAGTCGTCGTTCATCAAGCCCGAAGGGCTCAGCATCGCGAACGAGGTGCAGCCGACCCTCGAGTACGACGAGGCGAACGACACGTTCACGAACGTCGAGACGGGGGTCGTGTACTCGGACAACGGCGAGGGTTCGTACGAGGCTCCGTCCGGCGAGGAGCTCGAACCCGGCTGGAAGACGCACGTCGGCTTCCAGAACTTCAAGACCATCCTCACCGACCCGCTCGTACGCGATCCCTTCTTCCGCGTCTTCATCTGGACGTTCGCGTTCGCGTTTCTGTCCGTTCTCATCCAGTTCGCGGTCGGCCTGTTTCTCGCGATCACCCTCAACAAGCCCGACCTCAAGCTGCGCCGGATCCAGCGCGCGCTGCTCGTGCTCCCCTTCGCGATCCCCGCCTTCCTCTCGGTTCTCGTCTGGCAGGGGCTCCTGAACGACGAGTTCGGGATCGTCAACCAGACGTCTTCGAACCGACATTCCCTGGCTCTTCGACCCGACCTGGGCCAAGGTGTCGTGCGTCCTCGTCAATGTCTGGCTGGGGTTCCCGTACTGGTTCCTCGTCTGCACCGGCGCGCTGCAGGCGGTGCCCGAGGAGCTGACGGAAGCCGCCCGTGTGGACGGCGCCGGTGGGCTTCAGGTGTTCCGCAAGGTGACGCTCCCCTTGCTCCTCGTCGCCACGGCTCCTCTCCTGATCGCGTCGTTCGCGTTCAACTTCAACAACTTCAACAACATCTACTTCCTGACCGGCGGCGGCCCGTACGAGGTCTCACAGACCATCGCCGGCTCGACGGACATCCTCATCAGCTACACGTACAAGATCGCGTTCCAGGGAGGCAGCGGAGCGCAGTACGGGCTTGCCGCCGCGGTCTCGATCTTCATCTTCTTCATCGTCGCGGGCATCTCGGCGATCTCGTTCTGGCGTACCAAGGCGCTGGAGGAGATTCGATGACGACGCTCGATCAAGCCGAGGCGGTTGCGGGCGCAGCGGTTGCCGAGACGACCCCCGGCAGACGCCCGATCTTCTCCTACAACTGGTGGCGCTACCTCGTGAGCCTCGCTGCGATCTTGTTCGCGCTCTTCCCGATCGTCTACGTCCTCTCTGCGGCGTTCAACCCGATTCCGTCGCTCACGAGCGCCCAGCTCGTGCCGGACCACCTGACGCTCGAGAACTTCCGCCGGATCCTCAGCGGGAACCCCGGCGAGGCCGGGACCGAGCAGGAGGCGCTCGATGTCCCGTACACCAGCTGGTACCTGAACACGATCCTGATCTCCGGAGCAACCGCCCTCTTCTCCGTGTTCTTCGGAGCTCTTGCGGCGTACGCGTTCGCGCGCTTCAGGTTCAAGGGGCGGCGCATGGGAATGATGTCGCTGCTCCTCATCCAGATGTTCCCGACGTTCCTCGCCGTTGTGGCGATCTACCTCATCGTTCTCCGGATCGGCGACGTCTTCCCGGCGTTCGGTCTCGACACGCGTACGAGCGTCATCCTCGTTGGCCTGGGGGGCGCGCTCGGCGTCAACACGTGGCTCATGAAGGGGTTCCTCGATTCGATTCCGGACTCACTCGATGAGTCCGCCCGCGTCGACGGCGCGACGCCGGGTCAGGTGTTCTGGGGAATCATCCTCCCGCTCGCAACGCCAGTGCTTGCGGTCGTCGGGCTGCTCTCGTACATCTTCTCGATCAACGAGTTCATCATCGCGAGCCGCCTGCTGCAGACGACGGACAAGTTCACGCTCCCCGTAGGCCTCTACGGGTTCATCAACGACAAGTACGCGCAGCAGTGGGGGCCGTTCTGCGCGGGCGTCGTGCTGGCCGCGATCCCGGTCGTGATCATCTTCTTCTTCCTCCAGCGGTTCATCGTCGAGGGGCTCACCCGCGGCGCGGTGAAGGGATAACGGCGTGACTCCGCTTCTCGGGCTCCCGCACCACGACGGGTCGGACCCGTACGTGCCCGAGCGTCCGACCGATCTCGGTGACGAGACGACCGTGCTCCTCCGAGTCCCGAGCGGGACCGCCGTGGAGGACGTGGCGGTGCGGTACGTGTGCGACGGCGAGCCGCGGATCGCCGTCGCCGCCGTCGACCATGAGACTGGTGCCGACGTCTGGTGGCGTGCGACCTTCCCTGTGCGCAATCCGGTGACGCCGTACCGCTGGCTCCTTGCTGGCGGTGACTTCGGCTACGCGTGGCTGAACGGGTGCGGGGTCCAGCCCTTCGACGTGCCCGACGCCGACGACTTCGTGGCGACCACGCACACCGGCGGGCCGGACTGGCACCTCGAGTCGGTCGTCTACGAGGTGTTCCCCGACCGGTTCGCCTCGGCGGGTCTCGAGGTCGATCCACCCGATTGGGCGATTCCGCGTGCGTGGGGCGAGCGGCCCACGGGACGCGGGCCCGAGACTCCGGCCGAGTGGTTCGGCGGCGACCTGTTCGGTCTCGAGCGGCGGCTCGACCACATCTCTGCGCTCGGCGCAAACGTTCTCTACCTGACCCCGATCTTCCCCGCAGGGTCCACGCATCGCTATGACGCGACGAGCTTCGACGTGGTCGACCCGTTGCTGGGCGGCGACGAGGCGCTCATCTCCCTCGTACGGGCGGCTCACGATCGTGGCATCCGCGTGCTCGGCGACCTGACGACGAATCACGTCGGCGACGGGCACCCATGGTTCGTCGCCGCGCACGAGGGACACGAGCCCGAGCGAGAGTTCTTCTACTTCGACGACTCGCTCGCGAACGGTTACGAGAGCTGGTACGGGGTGCCGTCTCTTCCCAAACTCGACTACCGCTCTCCGGAGCTGCGCCGCCGAATGTACGAGAGCGACTCCTCGGTGACTCGACGCTGGCTCGAGTCGCCCTTCGCCCTCGACGGCTGGCGGATCGACGTCGCGAACATGACCGGCCGTCTGAAGGACGTCGACGTCCTGCCCGAGGTGTCCCGCGGTGTCCGAACGGCTGCGGTCGCGGCCCGCCCCGATGCCCTCGTGGTCGCCGAGCACGCATACGACGCGCGGGCTGACCTCAGGGCGGGTGGCTGGCACGGAGCCATGAACTACGCCGGCTTCACCCGCCCCGCCTGGGCATGGTTGCGCGGCGACGCGCTTCCTGCGGACGCGCAGAGCAGCTTTCTCGGTCTCCCGGTCGGCGTCCCGCGTCTCTCCGGCGACGCGGTCGTCGCGACGATGACGCGGTTCCGTGCGGGTGTCTCCTGGTCTTCCGTCATCCACTCGTGGGCGATCCTGGACAGCCACGACACGGCGAGGTTCCGCTCGATCGCGGGCTCTCGCGAGCGCCAGCTCGTCGGCGTCGGCCTCCAGATGACGACACCGGGCGTCCCGATGGTGTTCGCGGGCGACGAGATCGGTCTCGAGGGCGAGTGGGCGGAGGACTCGCGTCGGACGATGCCGTGGGACCGGCCCGGCAAGTGGGATGCCGAGCTGCTCGACGGGTATCAGCGGCTCGTATCGCTTCGACGCGCCAGCGCAGCGCTTTCGCGCGGGGGCATCCGCTACGCGCACGTGTCCGACGATGCAATCGCCTATCTGCGCGAGTCGCCCGGAGAGGTCGTCCTCTGTCTCGCCACGCGAGCTGGGGAGGAGCCCGTCCGACTTCCGCTCGCGGCGCTCGGCGGCACGGAGCTCCAGATGCTCGCCGGCGAGGACGCGCAGATCGCAGGTGACGACGTACTCCTGCCGGCCGGCGAGCCGGCCTTCCATGCCTGGAGAGTCGCGTGACGAACGAGGAGACCCGAGATGGCTGAGGTGCAGCTGAAGGACGTCGACAAGATCTACGAGGGCGGAGTCCATGCGGTCCAGGACCTGTCGCTCTTCGTCGGGGACGGTGAGTTCCTCGTCCTCGTCGGCCCATCCGGCTGCGGCAAGACGACCGCGCTGCGGATGGTGGCCGGGCTCGAGGAGATCACGGACGGGACCATCAGGATCGGCGAGCGGATCGTGAACACGCTGTCGCCGAAGGATCGCGACATCGCGATGGTGTTCCAGAACTACGCGCTGTACCCGCACCTCTCCGTCGCCGACAACATCGCGTTCGGTCTGCGCCTCCGCAAGATCTCCAAGGACGTCGTCAACGAGCGGATCGCGTGGGCGGCGAAGCTCCTCGACCTGACGCCGTACCTCGCGCGAAAGCCGCGAGAGCTCTCCGGTGGGCAGCGGCAGCGGGTCGCCATGGGTCGCGCGATCGTCCGCGAGCCGCACGTCTTCCTCATGGACGAGCCGCTCTCGAACCTCGACGCGAAGCTCAGGGTTCAGATGCGCGCGGAGATCGCAAAGCTCCAACACGACCTCGGCACGACGACGATCTACGTGACGCACGACCAGGTCGAGGCGATGACCATGGGCGATCGCGTTGCGGTCATGAGCATGGGCGTTCTGCAGCAGATCGACAGCCCGCAGCGGCTGTACGACGAGCCGGCCAATCTCTTCGTCGCCGGCTTCATCGGGACACCGCCGATGAACCTCTTCGAGGGCACCGTTCACGCGACCGCGGGCGACGTGACCGTCACGGTCGGCTCGACGACGCTGCCAGTAGGAGTGGCTTGCGTGCAGCGCTACGGGCGGGTGCGTAGCCTCGACGGGCAGTCGGTCGTCGTGGGCATCAGAGCCGAGGACGTCCATCCTGCCCAGGCGCGGCCCGATCTTCCGACGCTCGACGCGAGCGTCGAGCTCGTCGAGGCGCTCGGCTCCGGTCTCATGGTCTACCTGAAGATCGACGCAACCCAGGTCCGGCCGGCCGGGGCGGACGAGGGGGAGGAGGAGGAAACCCCGGAGGTCGACGAGGGGGTCGTCGGAATCGGCCCGAACCTCATCGCGCACTTCCCGCCGCGGCTCGACCTGCGGATCGCCGAAACGATTCCGATCGCGGTGGACACCGCTGGCCTGCACTTCTTCGACAAGGAGACGGGTGCCGCGCTTCGCTAGCTCCGCGTTCGCCGCTGCGGCGGCGATCGCGCTCATGGCCACAGGCGGTGCCGCAGTCGCGTCGCCGGATGGTCCGCGACCGCTGACCGGCGGCGAGCTCAGGGCGCTCGCGAAGCCGCCGACCTACACGCCGTTCGCCTCGCAGCGGATCTACTTCGTGATTCCCGACCGTTACGCCAACGGCGACCCAGCGAACGATCGCGGGGGCGCGACCGGAGGTCGATCCGTCACCGGTTTCGACCCGACCGATACGGGCTGGTACCACGGTGGAGACCTGAAGGGGCTGACGGGCTCGTGCACGAATCCGCGGACTGGCCTCGCGCGCATCAAGGATCTCGGCTTCACGGCGATCTGGATCGCGCCGGTCGTCGTCCAGCAGTGGGTTCAGGGAGACAGCGCCGCCTACCACGGCTACTGGGGCCTCGACTTCACGAAGGTCGACCCGCACCTGGGCACCGACGCGGACTTCGCGGCGTTCGCCGACTGTGCGCACAGCCTGGGGCTGAAGATCTACCTCGACGTCGTCGTCAACCACACGGCTGACGTGATTCTGCTCGCTGGAGGCACGACCTTCCGCGGTGTCGACGAGATGCCGTACCGGGACTGTAAAGGCCGGCCATTCTCGGCTCAGCGCCTGGCAGGCGGGACGCACTTCCCCTGCCTGTCGGCGAAGTACCAGCCGCGCCAGGCGCTCGTCCTCCCGCAGAACCGTGCGCTCAAGCGTCCGTCGTGGCTCAACGACGTGCGGCGGTACCACAACCGTGGGGACATCGACTTCGCGAGCTGCTCGCCCGCCTGTTTCGAGCAGGGCGACTTCTTCGGCCTCGACGACCTCTTCACCGAGCAGCCGGTCGTGGTCCGGGGTCTCGCGCAGGTGTACGGCAGCTGGATCCGGCGGTACAAGATCGACGGCTTCCGCGTCGACACGGCCAAGCACGTCGACCGTGCGTTCTTCCGTGTCTGGGCGCCGCGAATCCGGGCGGAGGCTCGGGCCGCGGGCGTCAGCGACTTCGAGATCTTCGGGGAGGTGACGCTCTCGGATGCGGCAGACCTGGCGACGTTCGCCCGGGACCGTGCGCTCCCGAACGTCATCGACTTCCCACTCCAGGATTCGCTCGTTCGCTACGCGGGCGGGTCCGCAGGCGCCCGTGGCATCGCCTCGAGGCTCGTGGACGACGACTACTTTCGAGGCCCGAACGGCGTCGCGCCGACGCCGGCGACGTTTCTGGGCAATCACGACATGGGCCGGGCCGCTCTCCTGATCAAGCAGCAGACGGGTGCGAGCGGTGCCGAGCTCGAGCGCCGCGTCGTTCTCGGAAACGCTCTCCTCTTCTTCCTGCGAGGTGCGCCGGTCGTCTACTACGGCGACGAGGTCGGGATGATCGGGCGCGGAGGCGACAAGGCCGCACGCCAGGACATGTTCCCGACGAAGGTCGCCGAGTGGCAGGCGGAGCAGCGGGTCGGCGGACCGTCGATCGGGACCGGGTCCTCCTTCGACGTCGACACCACTGATCACCCCGTGGCGGCCAGCATCCGCGAGCTCGCGTCGCTTCGTGCGCGGTATCCGGCGCTCGCGACCGGGCCTACGGTCGTGCGCTACGCGCGTGAAGGTCTGCTCGCTCTCAGCCGCTTCGACGTGAACGAGCGGCGTGAGTACATCGTCGTCTTCAACTCGAGCGAGGAGCGGCAGTCGCTCTCGTTCGCGACTGCGACGCCTTCCGCCGCGTGGACGCAGGAGTCCGGCTCGCCGGTCGAGGCCGTCCAGAGCAATGCGAACGGCCGAGTGTCGGTCGGGATCGGGGCACTTGACGCCGTGCTTCTCCGCGCTGACTCCGGGCTGCCCCGCCGCGGGACTGCGCGTGTGACGCTCCGGACGGCGACCGACCTCTACACGAACTACCTGCGTCTCACGGCGACGTCGACTAGCCGGGACCCGCTGAGCGTTACGTTCGCGGCGCGCCGGTCCGGCGCCAAGGCATGGACTCGTCTCGCGGTCGACGACGGTGCGCCGTACCGTGCGTTCCTGAATCCGCGGAGCTACAGGCGTGGCGAGAAGCTCGCGCTCGTTGCGATCGCGCGCTCGAGCGACGGCGCGGTGTCGAGCTCGCCGGTCGTCTCGATCCAGGTGCGCCGTTGATGGCCGTCCGTGAGGACCTCGGATCGGCGCTCGACCCGACGGGACGTCGCTTCGCCTTCCGCCCGGCGGCGATTCTCGGCAACGGTGCGTTGCTCGTCACGTTCAGCGCGCGCGGGGAGATCGAGCGGATCTTCTGGCCAAGCGTGGATCACGGACAGCATCTCGGCGAGTTGCGTCTCGGCTTCGAGATCGACGGGTCGACGCGCTGGCTCGACGAGGAGCCGTTCGAGTGGGAGCAGGAGTACGTGGGTGGGTCCTCGCTGCTCCGAACGAACGCTCGGTCGGACGGGCTCAACGTCGAAGTGGGCGACCTCGTCTCGCCCGGCGAGCCGGTGCTCGTCCGCGGCGTCCGCTGCTCGCAGGGGGCGCGGCTGGTCGTCCACTGCCGTCCGAATCTCGACGGTGACTCACGCAGCGTTGCCGGCTACGTCGATCCGGGCAGTGGAGCGCTCGTCTTCTATGAGCGCGGCGTCGCACTCGCGCTGGCTCTTGTGGCCGGCGACTCGACGGTGAGCCTTCGCGAGGGCGGAGACGGCGACGTCGCTGCTGACGTCATCGTGCACAAGCCTCCGGTCGAGGGCTCGATTGCCGGCACCGTCGGCTCCGACGGAGCGCTCGTGGTCGTCGCCTTCGGCGCGACCCCTGACGAGGCGATCATCCGACTCGGGAGACCGGCGAATGTCGGCTTCGACCTGCTCGCATCCGAGCGGGCGAGCTACGACCACGAGGCAATTGCGCTCGCTCGGCCGGTGTCGGCCGAGGTATCCGGGCTCGTCGACCTCTATGGGCGGTCGCTGCTCGTCCTCGAGCACCTGAACGACCGGCAGAGCGGCGCCGCCATCGCGGCTCCCGAGTTCGATCCCGGCTTCGAGCAGTCGGGCGGCTACGGCTTCGTCTGGCCGCGGGATCTCGCATACGTCGTCCTCAGCTACCTCGCAGCCGGACGAGGCGATCTTGCCATCCCGGCGCTCCGCTGGCTGGCGCGTGAGCAGGCGCCCGAGGGACTCTGGCTTCAGCGGTACTGGACGGACGGTTCGCTCGCACCGAGTTGGGGCCTCCACCAGCTCGACGAGACGGGCGTCGTCGTCTTCGCGTACGAGGCCGCCTGGCGTGAGTTCGGTGACGCGGCACTCGACCGCGAGCTGTGGCCCTCGGCGCGTGCCGCCGGGGACTTCCTGTGCGACTTCATCGATCCCGAGACGGGACTGCCGCTGCCGAGCGTGGACCTCTGGGAGCAAACGGACGGCCAGCACTCGTACACGGCCGCAGCGACCTACGGAGGGCTTGCGGCGTGTGCGGCCATGGCGGCGCGCCACGAGCCGGAGCTCGCCCAGCGCTATCACGAAGGCGCGGAACGAGTTCGGACCGGCATCGAGAGCCACCTCTGGAGCGAGCAGCACAACCGCTATCTCCGCTCGCGATGGGTTGCGCGCTCGGACGAGCTGGGCGAGCTACCGCCGGCGATCTTCGGACGTCGCCTGCGCTATCCGACCCGCGCGGTCCGCAGCGTCGATCGAGAGGACGCGCGTGTGGACAGCTCCCTCCTCGGGCTGTGCTGGCCGTTCCGCGCGGTCGATCCCGACTCGCCCCGGATGCGCGCCACGATCGCCGCCGTAGAGGAGGAGCTGCAGCTCGCCGATGGAGGCGTCCTTCGTCACGAGGGAGACGACTACGCGGGCGGGAACCCGTGGATCATCTCGACCCTCTGGCTCGGGCTCGCGCGGCGACAGATCGGTGACGAGGCGGGGCTGCTCCGCACGCTCGCGTACGCGCTCGAGCATCAGACGCCGCTCGGCCTGCTGCCCGAGCAGATCACACGTGACGGAGACCCAGCCTGGGTGGTCCCGCTCGGCTGGAGTCACGCGATGCTCATCCTCGCGGCGCGCCCCGAGCTCGCGCTGATTCGCGACGGTTCCTAGCGTCGACGGCGAACTCGCGGCGCATCCAGTGTCAGGGGTACGTTGCGCGACGTGTTGCTCCGCATCCCGACCCCGTACGACTTCGAGCTTTCGATCGCGAGGTACCGCCTCTTCGGCTCCGACGGAGCGACGGTCTGGCACGAGGGCGGGTTGCACCGGGTGGTCGACGGCAGAGAGGTGCGCATCGAGGCCGCGCGGGGCGGAGTGAGGATCGAGCGCGCTGGCACCGAAGCCCAGGCGGAGGTCGGCCGCCTGCTCGGGCTGCCGTTCGACCTCGACCCCTTCCTCGCCTGGGCCGATCGTGATTCGGTCCTCGGCCCGGTGACGCGCTCTCTTCCCGGCTTTCGACCGACCCTGAACCCGCAGCCGTTCGAAGCACTCGTGGTCGCGATCACGACGCAACAGATCTCGTTGCGTGCAGCCGCGGCGATCCGCGGGCGCTTCGTCCGGCGGTTCGGGACGAGGCACGAGCTCGCATGGTCGTTTCCGACGCGCGAACGCATCGCGCGCGTGCGTCCGAGCGACATCACGGCGATCGGCTTCTCGACGCGCAAGGCGGAGTATGTCGTGGGCCTAGCCTGCTCTGACCTCGACTTCGATGCGCTCGAGATGCTTCCCGACGACGAGGTCGTCGTTTCGCTCACTGCGCTCCCGGGGCTCGGTCGCTGGACGGCCGACTGGTACCTCGCCCGTCATCTCGCGCGGCCCCATGCGTGGCCCGCAGGTGACCTCGGCCTGCGCAAGGCGGTCGCGGCAATTTACGCTGACGGGCGCTCACCGTCGATCGAGGAGGTCCGTTCCATGGGAGACCGCTTCGCCCCGTTCCAGAATCTGTCTGCCCAGTTCTTGCTCGCCGGAGCGAGGATGGTCGGATGACGGTTCGTCGCGCGCTTCCGCAGGACTTCGACGCGATCGCCGATCTGTGGCGTCAGTTCGATCACGAGGTTCCCCCGCCCACCCACGAAGGCCCGGCGGACGAGGAGAAGGAGCTCGGAGAGATCCGGGAGATCATCGCCTCCGAGATCGCGTTGGTCGCCGCGGACGACCAGGGCGCGGCGGTCGGCTTCGCGCTCGCGCGCAAGCGTGGGAGCGGGTTCGGGACGCTGACGGATCTCTACGTGCACGGGGACGCGCGCCGGTCGGGGATCGGCACCGAGCTCATGCGGGAAGTCCTCGCCGCGTTCCGTGCGCTCGGCATCGAGCACATGGACCTTGAAGTGCAGGCGTCGAATGCGGTCGCCCGATCGCTCTACGGCCGCTGGGGGCTCCGGGACGAGGTGCTGATCATGACCGGCGCCGTCTCCGAGCTCGAGGCGAAGCTCGGGAGCCAGGAGGCGTCGTCCTTCGGCTCCATCCATGTGCAGTCCGACGACCTGAGTGCGCTCGAGCAGGCCGTCGGCCAGTTCGTCCCGCGTCTGCCGGGCAACTCACGAGGCTCCGTCATCGCGCCTCCCCGAAACGGCTGGATCGCCGTGTACGACGACGTCTGCGACAGGAACCCCGACATGCTGCGCCGTCTCGCGCGTGAGATCTCCGACCGGACGGGTGCAGTGACGTGCCTGCTCGGGCTCGAACGAGACGAGCTCGTCCGCATGATCCTGTTCGAGCGCGGCTCGATCGTCGACGAGTACCTCTCGGTGCCCGAGTTCTACGGCCCCCTGCCGCCCGGCGACGTCGTCGGGCTGGCGGCGAACCCCACCGTGGTGGCGAGGCTCACCGGCGCGAACCCGGCAGAGGTGCGCCGGACCGCCCGGACGGCCCCTGCACCGGCGGACCTCCAGCCTGCGCGCGAGCTGCTCGTCGCGCTGGCGGTGGTGCTCGGGATCGAGGGCGCAGAGCACGGATGGGCGGACGCACCGTCGCTGGAGGGAGCCGTCCGGCTCGAGCGCGCATGAAGGTTCTCCTCCTCCACGCGTGGCCGCTCGACGAGACGATGTGGGACCTGCACGCCGACGTGCTGTCCCGGGCGGGGTACGACGTGATGACCCCGCGCCTCTACGGGCGAGGCGCGTCGATCGACGACTGGGCCGCGCGGATCCTCCGGGACTTCGACGACCCGATCGTCCCGGTCGGTGCCTCGATGGGCGGCTACTGCGCGCTCGCGATGGCACGGCGCGCGCCGGAGCGAGTCGTGAAGCTCGTGCTCGCGGGATCCCGTGCGGCCGCCGATCCGTTCGAGCGACGTGGCGCTCGCGATGTTCAGATCGCCCAGCTCCGCGCGTACGGCGTTCCGGAAGAGCTGGAGACGAGCGTCGAGGCGGAGGAGCTTGCCGTGGCGCAGGAGGCGATTCGCGACCGCATGGACTTGACCCCGGTTGTCGCATCGTTCGGAGGCCCGTTCCTCGTGTGCGTGGGCGACGAGGACGACATCGTGTCCGTGGACGAGGCCAGCGAGCTGGCCGAGACCGCGTTGGACGGCTACATCGCGGTCTTCCCCGGCGCGGGCCACTTTCTGACCGTCGAGCAGCCGGAGCAGTTCATCGAGGTTCTGCTGGACTTCCTCGCGTGACCGAGGACGTCTCCACCGACGAGCTCCGGCGCCGGCTGGGCGAGGACGGCTTGACGGTGCTCGACGTGCGCTCGCCCACCGAGTTCGAGGGCGCGTTCGCCACACCCTGCGACCCGCGGCACGGGCACATCCAGGGCGCCCGTAACGTCCCGCTCGAGCAGCTCCTGGAGTGTGCGTCGGCCGAGGACGTCCGTGCACTCGTAGCGCTTCCCGAAGGAAGGGAGATCGTCGCGTACTGCCACGTCGGAAACCGCTCGGGGTTCGCCGTCCAGGTGCTGAGCGCAGCGGGCTACAACGCTCGGAACTACGTGGGCTCGTGGCACGAGTGGTCTCGCGACCCCGCCCTCCCGAGCGAGCCCTAGAGCGTCAAGTCTCAGCGATTCGCGGCGACGTCGAGGAACGCTGCGCACAGTCGGCGACCGTGCTCGTTCGAGAGCCCGATCCGGGTCTCGGTCTCGGTTACGAGGTCCGCCGCCGGCATCGGTAGCTCCCCAGGATCGTCCTCGGCCCAGGAGCGAGCCATCGCGAGCGTCACTTCTGCGTGGAACTGGATCCCCCACGTACGGCCGAGACGGAACGCCTGCGTGCACACGTCGCTGCGCGCGAGCTCGACTCCAGTGCGTGGGAGCTCGAAGGTGTAGTGATGCCACTGGAAAACTGTCACCTGGGCGGGCAAGACGCCGAGAACAGAGTCCGAGCCGCCGTCCGGCGTCAGCTCGACGTCGAGCCACCCGATCTCGGGCTCGCTCGCCGGGCCGACCTTCGCACCCGCGGCGCGCGCGAGCATCTGGGCGCCGAGGCAGACGCCGAATGCAGGAATCTCTTCGTGGAGGACCTCGTGCAGGAACTCCTCCTCCCGCGCGAGCCACGAGAAGTGGTCGTCCTGGTCCGGGTGCATCGAGCCTCCGAAGACCATGACGGCGTCGTAGCTCGGCGCCGGTTTCGGTGATCTGCCCAGCGGGACGACCCAGCGGTCGAGCTCGTGCCCGGACGCGACGACGGTCTCGTCGAAGACACCTCCGGGGACGCTAGGGCCGTGTGTCACCGACAGCACACGCACGATTCGACTGTACCGCTGCACCCGTGAGCGGATGCTGCCGGCTCGGCGTTGGCTACGCACGCATGAGGTAGAAGCGCCAGAAGTCGTTCTCGATCGGTGCCACCTCGACGTTGTCGAAGCCTGCCTCGCGTGCGTAGGCCTCGACCGTTGTCGGGCGCATCACGGTGCCGGTTCCGAACGCGCCCTCCCCGACCATTCCCACCGGCAGGCAGTGGAGGATGCTGAACCCGTAGTAGAGGCGCTCGAGGTCGTCGGCCGGGGCTACGAAGGACTCAGCCGTGCGTTCGTCGCCCACCAGGACGAGGCCGCCCTCGGCGAGGAGCCCCCGGGCCGCACGTAGCACCTCGACGGGATACGACATGTCGTGCAGCGCCTCGAACACCGTCACGAGGTCGTACCGATGGGCGAGAACCGGATCGGCTGCGTCGCGGACCTCGAAGCTGACCCTGTCTTCGACTCCGCTCCCATCGAGGTGGTGGCGGGCCGATTCGATCGACGCCGCGTCGAGGTCGATTCCGTCAACAGACACCCTGGGGTACCCCCGTGCGATTGCGATGCTCGAGATCCCGCCTCCGCATGCGAGGTCGGCCACACGGGCAGGCGGATCAGCACGGAGGCGCGCGTGGATCTCCGGCACGGACGGCAACCACTCCTGAGCGAGGAGCCGTGTGAACAGTGGCCGCGTGAACGCTGCCTGGCCCTCGTGGAGGTCCGCGCCGTAGTCGGCATAGGGAACGCCGCTCCCGCTCCTGTACGCGTCGAGGAGTGCGTCGATCGGTCGTAGGCAGGCGACCAGCAGCCGTCCGAAGGGACTGGCGTAGTTGAGGCTCTCCTCGTCCAGTAGCGCCTCGGCGTGCCCGGGAGGAAGCTCGAACCGCTGTACGCCGTCCTCGGCTTCGATCACGTCGAGGATCGCGGTGGCCGCCTGCTGCTCGAGCCATTCGAGCGCGTAGCGCTCGTGGATCCCGGCCGTACTCGCCAGCTCGGCGGCCGAGAGCGGGCCGTGCCCCGCGAGAGCCCGATACAGGCCGAGCCGGTCGCCGATGTAGACGCCGCCGAGGTCGAAGGCTCCGATCGTCGCCCCGAACAGCCGCTCGACAAGCGCGTCCCGGCGCGCGTCCTCGGTGTGGGTGGTGGCCACAGCCTCCTCCTTCGCTCGGAGTGCCAAACCGTACGACATCGGCCGAGCATGTCGGACCGCCAGGTCAGAACAGGGTCAGGGCAACGAGTGGCGGCTCGATGCCGCCTGCCGCAGGTATCCCCGCCTCATCGAGCAGGCCCCCTGGGAGTCATGGCGCTGCGGGGCGCGAAGTCGTCACGGTTGTTGTTGAACAGCGACAACACTTCCTCTAGTCATCGGTCTGGCGAGAGCAGTCGCGCATCCGACCGTCACGGTGGAGGCTCCTCGGCGCGTCTGCTACGGCCTAGGGCTGGTACTGCTGGTCGAGTGAGAGGACCGGGTTGGGGTACCTATCATCGACGCGAATCCAGAAGCCGAAGCGCTCGCCAAAGGGGCGCGAGTCGCCCATCAGAGGGCGCTTCCTGGGGTTCTTGCCGCGGAGAAGCCGAGCCAATTCGGGGACGGTGATCCTCGTCTGTGACACCGCTCTGGTGAGGATGGTCACCGGCGCCTTGGCGGCAACGACGAACGTCAGCAGACGGTGCCCCTCCTCGACGTTGTAGTGATCGTTCGGAACCGGTTCCCCAGGCGAAAGGACTTTGTCTTCGACTGCTGCACGCTCTGCTGCAAGTCCGGAGAGCACCCAGGCAGGATCGAAGCGCATCTCGAAGCGGCCGCCCTTGCGCGCCAGCGATCTGATGTGCCCGAAGAGCACCCACTGACCAGCCGGCGCGGCGGGCGGCAGCCGCACGAAGTCCGGATTCCGGGCCTCCGGCTTCGAACCGCCCCCACACGCAGCGGCGACGCTCACGAGAAGCACTGCGAGTCCAGCGAGCAGTAATCGAAGCGAACCCATATGCACCCCTCCAGATTGAGTCTCCGCCGACGGAGTCTCGAGCGCATCAGCGCAGCCGCTGACCCCGCATACCCGGAACTACCGAAGCTCGTCGCTGGCTCGACCTGCTGCGCTTTCTGGCGCCGCGGTTCAAGAGACACTTCTGAACACTCGCCCACAGAAACGTGCTGCGCCACGACGCGAGTGCGCAGCTCACGGCGATAGCGCGGATCGTGCAGTGACGGCGTAGCTGTCAACCTCGCAGTGTGAGTGAAGTACCGTCCGCCGGGGTGGGGTTGAACCGCTCGTACACGGTGCCGCTCCAGGCGATCAGGTCGCGTCCCGTCCACACGATCGCGCTGCCCTCCCGGGAGTTGAGCGGCGACGGACCCGGGGTGATCGTCTCCCAGTTGTCGGTGTCGAGGCTGTAGATCTGGAGGCCGCTCGATCCGTCGGCAGCCACGTAGCGATCCCCGAGCCAGGCTGTCTGCGTGTAGGCCCCCGCGGGGACGGGAGACGGAGCGAAGGCGCCCTTCTTGCTCCAACTGCCCGTGGTCGGGTCGTAGCGGACGATGAAGATCCTCATCTTCGCCAGCGCTTCCGTCGCGAACACGAGGTCGCTGCCGCTCACCCCGATCAGCTGTAGCTGCTGCTGCGGGGCGACCGGCGCCTTCGTGAGGTCGATCTTGCGAAGCCCATCGGTCGCAGGGTCATAAGCGAGGAGCGTGGGCGAGCACGACGTGTTGTACTGCGCGCAGACGGAGCCCATCACGAAGACTTCGTGCCCGTCCGAGACGACACCGGGTGAGGGCATGAGGCCCGTGACCTTGTCGAGCGCCGGCAGCAAGCGCCATGCCCCGGCTTCCGGATCGAGGGCGGCGGCGACGGGCTGGGCGAGCGTATCCCCGAGATTGCCGCCGACGACGATCAACTCCTTCCCGGTCCAGACCGACGAGAAGCTCTCCCGGTCACCGAGCGGGCCGGCGGGCAGACGGCGCCAGCTATCGGTCGCTGGGTCGTAGGCCGCTGCGCCCACGGGGCCATCGGGAGAGTTCGAGGCCCACACGACCATCTCGTCACCGGTCCAGACGACCGCGGCCCCGCCCTGCACGCCTGAAGGAGACGGCGCGATCGTGCGCCAGGTGCGTGTCGCCGGCTCGTATGCCGCCCCATCCGATGCCTGCCCGACGTTCTCGCTCCGTGCGTAGCCGCCCCACACGATCATCTCGGTTCCGGTCCACACCGCACTCGGCCCGAGGCGTCCGACAATTGGTGCCGCGGGCAGCGCCTGCCAGGACGCTGCAGGACCGGCCTCTTCGGCGGCCTTCGTCGCTCGGCCGATGAACACGCCGGCGACAGCTGCGGCCAAAGCGACCATGACGACAACGGCGGCGACGACCGGCCAAGCGTGCCGACGCCCGCCTGGCCCGTGCGTCACGGGCGAAGCGGGATCCGATGACGACGGTGCACTCGCCAACACAGCTCCCTCCCGGCGGCCAGGTCAAGCATGAACGACGAGCGCACAGATCGACATCGGGGCACGCGCTGACCGCCTTGCCGCGATCTACTGAGGCGGAACCGTCCGACGGGACATCCCGAACGCTCGCGCAGTCGTCCGACTACTCCCCGGGCCAGGGGTACGGGCGGAATCTCGTCACGCCAGACAATCAGCCCGTGAGCCGCCTCCTGCGCCAACTCCTCGAGTGACACTTCTGATCACTCGCACACGCAGGCGAGCTGTCACTCCGGCGCGGTGCGGTTCGTGTCCAGAGCACGCGGCTCCGTGGCGTGATGATCAGAGCGCCAGATCAGAAGAGCGTCGGTCTCTCGGGGGGAGGCTCAACACCGCCCGCAGCAGGTACGCCAGCCTCGTCGAGAAGACCCTTGAGGATCATCGCGCTACGCGGCGCAAAGTCGTCTCGGTTGTTGTTGAAGAGGGCGTAGACCTCGTCGGCCTCTTCCGACAGCCGCCCGAGCGGCTCCACCCACTCCTGCAGCTCCTCGGCGGAGTACATCCAGTCGAAGCGCTGCCACGACTTCTCCGACTTGATGTTCCACGTCTTCACGTTGCGGCCGTGGAAGCGGACGTAGGCGACGGAATGCGTGGCGGCCGCGAACGTCGGAAGCACGTTCGTGGCCTTCGTCGGCGGCGCGTCGACCGAGACGACCGCGAGGCCGTGGCGCTCGAGAAAGGAGAGCGTGTCGTGGCGCTCGTCGTCCAGGAGCCACGAGCGGTGCCGGAACTCGATGAGCGGGACGAGTGGGTCGAGCAGTGCGCGCACCTTCGAGAGCTCGTCCTTCGCCTCGTCCGACTTTACGAAGCGGGGGTGGTACTGGAGCAGGATCCCGCGCAGCTTCCCGGAGAGCTCGAGCGGCTCGATCGACTCACGGAAGGCTGCGAACGCCTGCGCCTGGTCCGCCTTCTCGTGGTGCGTCATCGTGGCGTGCGCTTTCACATGGAAGACGAATTCGTCGGGCGTCCGCTGCGCCCAGCGACCGGTGACGGCCGGATCCGGGAGGTGGTAGAAGGGCGAGTCCACCTCGACGGTGTCGAAGCGCTCCCCGTAGTAGCGCAGCCGGGCAGTCGCGGTCGAGACGCCGCGCGGGTACCACGTCTTGACGAGCCCCTCGTCGGCGAAGCTGCACGTTCCGATCCGTACCGTGGCGGCCACGGGGCGAGAATACGGGGGCCGACCTAGAATCCCGTCGATGGATACGCGCCCCATCGGCGTCTTCGACTCGGGCATGGGCGGCCTCACCGTTCTCCACGAATGTCTGGTGACGCTTCCGCACGAGGACTTCGTCTACCTCGGGCGACGGTGCGCGGCTGCCCTACGGGCCGCGCCCGCTCGACGAGATCCGCCGCTTCGCCGCGGAGATCGCCGGTTACCTCGAAGGGCTCGGCGTGAAGCTGATCGTCGCCGCGTGCAACTCGGCTACGGCGGCCGCGCTTCCCGACCTCCAGCGCAGCCTCGGCGTTCCCATCGTCGGCGTCCTCGCTCCGGAGGCTCACGCGGCCGTGCTCGCGACGCGAAACCGGCGCATCGGGCTCCTTGCCACCGAGGCAACCGTGGCGAGTGGGCGCTACGCCGAGCTCGTGCATGCGCTCGACGCCGGCGCTGAGGTCGTGTCGGTCGCGTGCCCCCGTCTCGTACCCCTCATCGAGGGCGAGGACCCCTTCGGCGAGGAGACGCTCGCTGCTGTGCGCGAGTACGCGGCGACCCTGCGAGAGAAGGCGGTCGACACGGTGATTCTCGGCTGCACCCACTATCCGCTCATCAGGCCGATCTTCCAGCGGGTATTCGGGCGTGGCGTGACGCTCGTCTTCTCCGCGGAAGAGACGGCGCGCGAGGTTGCCGAGATGCTTGCGCGCAAGGGCGTCGAGAACGCGGAGGCGCGCGAGGGGACCTATCGATTTCTCACGACCGGCGACCCTGCCCAGTTCCGCGAGATGGGGCAGCGCTTCCTCCAGCTTCCTATCGCTGAGGCGGAGCACGTCGACGTCGCGCGGCTCGAGGCCGTGGCGGCGGCATGAGCGGCGTAGGCTCGACGGAGCCGCCCCAGAGCGGAGAGCGGGCATGAGCGGGGTAGGCTCGACGGAGCCGCCCCAGGGCGGAGAGCGGGCATGAGAGGCGATGGCCGCAGGCCGGACGAGCTCCGTCCGCTGGACCTGAAGACGGACTTCCTCGAGCAGCCTCACGGCTCGGTGCTCTACGGTCAGGGAAAGACGCTCGTGCTCTGCACTGCAACGGTCGAAGAGGGCGTGCCGAGGTGGCTCTACGGGAGCGGCCGCGGCTGGATGACGGCCGAGTACTCGATGCTGCCGGCGTCCACGGGCGAGCGGACGCAGCGCGCGGCGACTCGAGGACGGCAGGACGGCAGGACGGTGGAGATCCAGCGCCTGATCGGACGCGCGCTTCGTGCAGTCTGCGACTTCGAGGCGCTCGGCGAGCGGACGCTCTGGCTCGACTGCGACGTCCTCCAGGCGGACGGCGGAACGCGGTGTGCCTCGATCACCGGCGCGTGGATCGCAGCGGCTCGAGCGCTCGACCGGTTCGGTCTGTCGAAGGCGCTCTCGGGCTCCATCGCTGCCGTTTCCGTCGGGATCGTCGAAGGCGAGGCGGTGCTCGACCTGGACTACGCGGAGGATTCGTCGGCGGAGACGGACATGAACGTCGTGCTGACCGGCGACCGCCGGCTCGTCGAGGTGCAGGCGACCGCCGAGCGCGACCCGTTCTCGCGCGAGCTCCTGGACGAGCTTCTCGACCTCGCTGCGGGCGGGGTCGAGGTGCTGACTGCGGCGCAGCTCGAGGCCGCAGCCCTGCCTCAGCCGTCGTGAGGCTGCTTCTCGCGTCGCGCAACCCGAACAAGCTCCGGGAGCTTCGCCGCGCGCTCCCGGAGTGGGAGATCGACCTGCTGGACACCGCGGACGAGCCCGCGGAGGACGGGCACACGTTCGTCGAGAACGCCCGCATCAAGGCGACCCACGGCCGGCGTTATGCCGGTCCCGGCGAGTGGGTGGCGGGTGAGGACTCGGGAATCGAAGTCGCGGCGCTCGGCGGAAAGCCGGGGATCGAGTCGGCGCGCTGGGCGAGCGACCCCGTCGAACGGCTGCTCGTCGAGCTCGACGGCGTGCGGGACCGGCGGGCGAGGTACGTCTGCGAGCTCGTCGTCCTGGCGCCGGATCGCTCTGAGTTGCGAGCCAGCGGTACGCTCGACGGCACGATCGCCACGGCGCCGCGGGGGACCGAGGGCTTCGGGTACGACCCGATCTTCGTTCCGGATGGCGAGTCCAGGGCCGTGGCCCAGCTCGGTAACGACTGGAAGGCGGAGCACTCGCACCGCGCGCGTGCGGCGCACGAGCTGGCCGCGGTACTCCCACGTCATCGAGACGCCTAGAGTGCTAGCGTCGGCGCCGTGGAGGCGGTGCAGGCACTCGCAGAGCTCACCGAGCTCTCTTCCCAGATCGAGCGTGCGGTCGTGCTCAAGGCGGACGGCTCGGTGCTCGCGTCGACCGGCGACGACTCGGCGGGCGACGCGCTCGCGCGTGCGGCTCTCGACCTCGTGGGCGCCGCGTTCGAGCTTCGCTCGACGCCGGCCGAGGTGACGCGGGTCGAGGTCGAGCTGGAGGCGGGCGCAGTCTTCGTACTCCGCGAGGGAGGCCGGACGATCGCTGCGGTCGCGGCACCGGGGGCGACCGCTGGGCTCGTCGTCTACGACCTTCGCACCTGCCTCGGGTCGATCGACGATGCGAAGCCGAAGCGCGAGCGCAAGCCGAAGGAGCCGGACGCGTGAGAAAGCTCGTGCGCCTCGCGGTGCTGATCGGGTTGACGGTCTGGGCGTGGCGCTATTTCCACGGGCGCCGCGCGCCACGCGAGCGGGCCGGAGTGTCGTATGCCGATGGCTCGTCTCTCGTCCTCGAGCCCGGATCGCCGGGGTTCGATCGCCTGGCTGACGCTGCGCGCTCGGCGCTCGTGACGGCGCCGGCGAGCGGTTCGATCCCGCCGTCGTGAACGACGACGAGCTCGGAGCCCTTATCGTCGAGCGGGCGCTCCTGGAGGGCGACTTCGTACTGCGGTCGGGGCGGCGTTCGACCTGGTACCTGGACAAGTACCGGTTCGAGACCGATCCCGAGCTCCTGCGAGCGCTGGGAGAGCGCTTCGCGGACGCCGTCGCCGCGCACGAGCCCGAGGCCGTGCGGCTCGCCGGCCCGGCGCTCGGTGGGGTGGCGTTGGCTGCTTCGGCAGCGATGGCGTCCGGGCTGCCGTTCATGATCGTGCGCGATGAAACCAAGGAATACGGCACGGCGAACAGGATCGAAGGGCCGTACGAGCCTGGCGAGCTCGTGTGCCTCATGGAGGACGTCGTCACGTCCGGCGGCGCTCTCGCGGGGGCGGTGTCCGCTCTCCGCGACGAGGGGCTCGTCGTCCGTCACGCCGTCTGTGTGGTCGATCGGGAGGAGGGCGGATCGGACACGCTCGCGCGCCTCGGCGTGCGACTTTCGGCGCTTTTTCGGGCCTCGGAGCTTCTGGAAATGCGAAAAACCGCCGGAAAACAGCATGGTTGAGCCAAATCCGAAGGGCTGTTAGGGTCCTTCGGTCCCGATCGAACTAACCCCGACGTAGGAGGAGGGACAGTGACGAAGCAGGATTTCGTGGATGCAGTCGCCGGCAGGGCTGGCATGAGCAAGAGCGACGCCGCCAAGGCGGTCGACGCGATGCTCGACACCATCACCGACACGCTCAAGAAACGTGACGCGGTCACGTTCACGGGCTTCGGGAAGTTCTCGACCTCCGCACGCGCCGCGCGCATGGGCGTCAATCCGCGCACGGGCGCGAAGGTCATGATTCCGGCGACGACGGTCCCGAAGTTCTCGGCCGGTAGCTCGCTCAAGGCAGCGGTCAAGGGCGGCTAGCCCGGTCTGAGGCTCTCCGAAGGGGTCGCCTCTGCGGCAGCGGGGCGGCCCCTTCGTCTTTCTGGTTCGCCCCCCTTGAAGGCGAACATATGTTCGTATAGGCTCGACGAGTGCAACTTGCCTTCGATGCCGCGGATCGGCTCGTCGAGCTCGTCGAGGCACGCCACGGTCCCGTCGACGCCGAGGAGGCCGCGCGCATCCTCTTCGCGCTCGATCGAGCGCCGACCGCGATCGCGCGCTCGCTGCTCTCGGACGTCGTCGCAGGAGATGCCCGCCTCGGCTGGCTCGGGACTCGCATCGGGCTCGCGGGTGAGCCGCATGCAGGCATCCCGCTCGAGGACGCCGAGCTCGTCGTCTTCGACCTCGAGACGACAGGACTGTCAGCGAGCTCGTGCCGGGTGTGCGAGATCGGCGCCGTCCGGGTCCGGGCGCTCGAGATCGTCGAGACCTTCGAGACGCTCGTCAACCCTGGCTCGACCTTGCCGTCGTTCGTCGCGGCGCTGACCGGGATTCGGCAAGCGGACCTGCGTCGTGCCCCTCGCTCCGAGGTCGCTCTTCGTCGCTTCCTCGCGTTCACCGGTGACGTCCCCCTCGTCGCTCACAACGCACGCTTCGACATGTCGTTCCTCGACAAGGAGGTCGAGCGGCTGACCGGCCGCCGCTGCGCTGCTCCGGTGCTCGACACCGTCTGGCTGGCGCGGCGCCTGCTCACGCACCGGAGCGATCGCTTCTCCCTCGCGCGGCTCTCGCACTTCTTCGGGGTCTCCGTGGAGCCGTGTCATCGCGCGCTCCCCGACGCGATCGCGACCGGGGAGATCTTCATCGCCCTGATCGGGCTCGCGCAGGAGCGAGGCGCGAGGACTATCGGCGACCTGGTCGAGCTCGGAGCTCCGCGCGCGCGCCGGCTTCACTCGAGACGGTCTCTCGTCGCGGGCGCCCCGACCGCTCCGGGCGTCTACCTGTTCTACGACAGGAACGGGACCGTCCTCTACGTCGGCAAGGCGCGCGAGCTTCGGTCGCGGCTGCGTTCGTATTTCTCGGGCGCTCGCCAGCGGCCCGCCGTGGAAGCCGCACTCGGAGCTCTGGACCGCGTCGAGTGGCGCGTCCTTGGCTCGGAGCTCGAGGCTGCGCTCGAAGAGCTGCGCCTGATTCGCGAGCTGCGTCCCCCGGCGAATGCGCGCGGGTCTCGTCCCGGTCGCTACTCATACCTCGTGCGTCGCGAGAAGGGCTGGAGGGCAAGCGCAGATCCTGGTCGCCACGGCCCGATCGCGAGCAAGCGCCGGGCGGAGCTCGCCGCGCGTGCACTCGGCGAGTTCGACGGAGACGAGCCTGCCGGCGCCCTCCCGGCGCTTCGTGCCAGGCTGACCCGGCTCGCTCGCGATCTCCGCTTCGAAGACGCCGCGCGGCTGCGCGACCGCGTTCGCGTCCTCGAGGAGGCAGTGGAGCGCATCGACGAGCTCGCGCGACTACGCGCCGAGCAAGTGTGCGTCCTCGCTCCCGCGCGAGAGCCCGGGTTCCGCCGCGCGTTCTTCGTCGCGGCTGGTCGCGTCGCGGCAGTGCGCACCGTCGCCGAAGGCCCGGCGGGAATCGTGGAGGTGCGTGCGGGAATTGCGGAAGCCGCGCTCGCAGAGCCCTCGTTTGCTCCGGAGGATGCGGACGAGCTCCTCGTTCTCGGCGGGTTCCTCCGTCGACCGGGGCCTGAGCTTCGAATCGTGTCGCTCGACGCCGACGACATCCTTGGCGCGTGACCCGAGAGGTCACGCGCCTACGATGACGTCGTGTCCGAAGCGAATTTCGCGGACCGGGTCGCCGACGCCGTCGAGAGGAAGCGCAGCCAGCTCGTCGTCGGCCTCGACCCACGTCTCGATCTGCTCCCGGTCGAGCTCCGAGGCGAAGCCGTGCTCGGGCGAGCTTCGGCCGCGGCAGCCGTGGCGCGCTTCTGCAAGGGGATCGTCGATGCGGTCGGTCCGTACGTCGTCGCGGTCAAGCCCCAGTCCGCGTTCTTCGAGGTGCTCGGAGCGGACGGCGTTCGCGCACTGGAGGACGTCTGTGCCTATGCGAGGTCGACCGGGCTCCTGGTCATCGTCGACGCGAAACGCGGCGACATCGGCTCGACGGCTCGCGCATACGCCGAAGCGTTCCTCGAGCCGGGCGACGGCTCCGACCCGCCCGCGCATCCACTTGCTGACGCAGTCACCGCGAGCCCGTTTCTCGGCCACGACTCCTGCGAGCCGTTCATCGCTGCCTGTCGCCGCCACGGCGCCGGCGTGTTCTTCCTCGTTCGAACATCCAACGCGGGCGCGAGCGACATCCAGGATGCCCCGCTCTCCGACGGACGGCCGCTCTGGCAGTACGTGGCCGAGCTCGTGCACGAGTGGGGACAGCCGCTCGTCGGCGAGCACGGCCTCTCGAGCGTGGGCGCGGTGGTCGGCGCCACCCACCCCAGAGCCGTATCGCAGGCCAGGAAGCTGATGCCTCATGCCCTGCTGCTCCTGCCCGGCGTCGGCGCGCAGGGCGCGACGCCCGCCGACGTCGCGCGCGCCTTCACGAGCGGGCCGGCGAGCGCGCTCGTCACCGCGTCACGGTCCGTGATCTTCGCCCATCGCGGAACCGAGGAGGACTGGCGAGCTGCGGCAGGCGCCGCCGCTCAGCACCTGGCCACGCAGGTCTGGGCGGCTGCGGGCTGGAAGTAGCCCGGACCCGGTGACGTGCAACGCGTGGAGTAGAGTGGCCCGCCGGATGAGCCCAGGGACGAAGGTTGGCAAGGGCCTGCTGGCAGCGGCATGCGCGCTCGTGGTGTGCGCTACGCCCGTGCGTGCGGCGAACGTCGCGTCAGCGCCGGAAGCAGCGACGATCGAGCTGCCGGCCGCCGCCTGGTACCTGGTCGGAGAGGATGGAACGCGCCTCGCACACCATGACGCCGACAGCCCGCGCGCGATCGCGAGCATCACCAAGCTGATGACGGCGATCGTGACGCTCGAGCACGCACGCCTCTCCGATGTCGTCACCGTTGGCTCACGCTCCTCCGCCGTCGGCGAGTCGACGGCGAATCTCCGAACCGGTGAGCAACTCTCGGTTTCCGAGCTTCTGCGGGCGATGCTCGTCGCGAGTGCGAACGATGCAGCCGAAGCGCTCGCGCTTCATGTCGGCGATGGCTCGACGGAACGCTTCGTAGCGATGATGAACGCCAAGGCGCGCGAGCTCGGCCTCGAGTCCACGACGTTCAGGAACCCGCACGGCCTCGACGAGTCCGGCCACCTCTCGAGCGCAAGAGACGCGGCCCTCCTCGTCCGGTATGCGCTCGGGATCCCCTTCATACGTGACGCGCTCGAACGAACGTCCGTGGAGCTGCCGGGCGGCAGGGTCCTCGACACGACGGACGAGCTGCTCGGCGACTGGCCGCTTCTCGTCGGCGGCAAGACCGGTCATACGGCGGACGCGGGCTGGTCCGAGGCCGCAGCGGCGCGGGCGCGCGGCGTCACGGTCTACGGCTCCGTGCTCGGGACTCGCGGCCCCGACGAGCGAGACGCGGCGCTCCGGGACCTGCTCTCGTTCGGGCTCGAGCGGTACCGTCGTGTCGCCGTGATCGACTCTTCGCGTGTCTATGCGGACGCCGAGACCGGCTATGGCCGGCCGGCCGTCGAGCTCGTCGCCCCGCGCGCACACGTCCTGCCTGTGTACGAGCGGAAGTCGCTCGTCGAGCGTGTCATCGCGCCGCGGGTCGTGGAGCTCCCCGTGCGCCGGGGCGAGCGCATCGGCCGGGTCGAGGTGTATGACGGAAAGCGTCTCGTGGCTTACTCGAACCTCGTAGCAGCCAGCTCGGTCTCCGAGCCGGGTCTCGCCGGGAAGATCGCCTGGTACGCGAAGCGAACCGCTCACAATGTGTGGGGACTCGTCTCGTGATCGTCACCGTCACCGTCAACGCCGCGCTCGACCGCACCCTGACCGTTCCGGTCTTCCAGATCGGCTACCGGCATCGCTCGAGCGAGGTGCTGACGCTCGCGGGCGGGAAGGGGATCAACGTTGCCCGAGCTCTCAAGATCCTCGAGGTCCCGGTCGTCGCGACAGGGCTTGCCGGCGGACGGACGGGGACGCGCATCGTCGAGGAGCTCACCGCCGAGGCGATCCTCAACGACTTCGTCCGCATCGCCGGCGAATCGCGGACCTCAACCGCCGTGGCAGACCCGACCGCCGGGACGTACACGGAGATCAACGAGTGGGGGCCCGAGGTCACCGAGGTGGAGCTCGAGACGCTGCAGGAGAAGCTCCATTACCTCGCACGCGGGGCGGACTTCGTGATTTTGGCGGGCTCGCTCCCGCGCAAGGTCTCGACGTCGTTCTACGGGGAGACGATCCGCGAGCTCACGCGACGTGACGTCCGGGTCGTCCTCGACAGCGAAGGCGATCCGCTGCGCCACGGCGTGGAGGCGGGTCCTTATCTCGTCTCGCCGAACCAGACCGAGGCCGAGCAGCTGGTGGGACAGGAGCTCGAGGACGACGACGACTTCCTCATGGCGCTCGACGTAATCGCCGAGATGGGGCCTCGGAACGTCCTCATCACGCTCGAGAACGGATGCTTTGCGCTCCTTCGGCACGGTCGTCGGACACGTCGTTACCGGGCCTTTGCGCCCCGCGTCGAGCCCCTATCGGAGGCGGGCGCCGGAGACGTGTTCCTCGCCCAGTTCCTCGCAGCGATCGTCGAGGAACGGTCGCCCGACTTCGCACTCAGGCTCGCCGTCGCGGCCGGTTCGGCCGCGGTGCTCGAGCTCGGCGCCGGTCGCTTCGACCACCAGGTCGCCGCCACGCTCGTCGGTGACGTAGAGGTCGCCGAGCTCCAACCCGCTCGCTCGTAGACTCCG
>CAVQVA010000019.1:0-81066 GCA_963716975.1 uncultured Actinomycetes bacterium
AGTGGGGAGGGGAGCTCTACTGGGTCTTTTCGCGTGCGTGCTCGCCGTGTTTCCCGCGGGCGCTCCCGCCGGACGGTCGGACGAGCCGGCGGGCACGACGCCTGCGTTCGTCATCGGCGTCGACGACGACCACTCGAAGTGGCTCGCGCGTCCCGACGGGCTGATCGCGAAGTACCGCGACCTCGGGCTCGACGCAGTTCGCATCACGATCCCTTGGCACAAGGGGCAGTCGCGGCCCACGAGCGTCCGCGTCTATCTCCACCGAGCCGCGATGATGATCCAGCGCGGGCAGCGAGTGGTCATCTCGGTGTACGGCAGACCATCCGACGCTCCACTCGACGCGACGGAGCGACGGCAGTACTGCGACTTCCTCCGTTACGTCGTCCTCCGGATCCCGTTCGAGGACGTGGCGATCTGGAACGAGGCGAACTCGCCGACCTTTTGGCCCGTCTCGGCCGGAGCTGCCGCGTACGAGGAGCTGCTCGCCGCATGCTGGGTGCGTGTGCACGCATTGCGACCGCACATCAACCTGATCAGCACGACGGCAGCGCACTACGAGCCGGCCGGCTTCATCCGCAGGCTCGGGGACGCGTATCGCGCGCACGGACGGCGTCATCCACTGGTCGACACGTTCGGGCACAACCCCTACCCCGACAACGCGGCGGAGCCGCCGTGGGTCGAGCACGCGGACTCACGAACCGTCGGCGAGGGGGACCTCCCACGTCTTCTCAGCGCGATCGAGGACGCGTTCGAAGGGACGGCGCAGCCGCTTCCGGGCGAGGGACGGACGACCGTCTGGTACCTCGAGACCGGATTCCAGACGAGTGTGCCCCTGTCGAAGAGGCGCTTCTACCGCGGCGAGGAGACCGATGCGCACGTCGTCCTGCCGGTCGCGCCAACCAAGGCCGACCCGTGGCTACGAGATCAGGCGAGCCAGCTACGCGACGCGCTCCTCCTTGCTCGCTGCCAGCCCACCGTCGGCGCGTTCTTCAACTTCGAGCCGCTGGACGCGGATCGGCTGGCGGGGTGGCAATCCGGCGTGCTCTGGCGCGACGGGACGAACAAGCCCTCCTACGACGCGTTCAAGAGTGCAGTCCACCCCGCCCGCTCGGGCGAGGTGGACTGCTCGACGGTTCCCGGCGCAGTCGTCCCGTAGCCGGCTATGCCGCGCTGCTCTCGAGCGCAGGCTCCCCGATGGGAATCTCCTGCGGCTGCAGGTCGCGTCCCCGAACCATGAAGATCGACACGAGGACGCCGACGAATGCGATCGCTGCACCCGCCCAGAACGCGTTCACGAAGCCGTCCGTCATCGCGGCCGCCTGAGAGGTTCCACTCGACAGCTGGTCGTCCGTCGTCGTGACCGCGATCGTCGAGAGGATCGCGATCCCGACGGCGCCTCCGATCTGCTGTGACGTGTTGATGAGCCCGGAGGCGAGCCCCGCTTCCTCCGGCTTCGTCCCCGCGAGCGCGGCGATCGTGATCGGGACGAACGCGAACGGAATCGCCAGTCCGATGATCAGGAAGCCCGGGAAGAGGTCGGTCCAGTACGAGCCGTCGACCGAGACCTGGGTGAAGTACAGGAGCCCGAGAGTCAGCAGGGCCATCCCGAAGATCAGCGCCGGCTTGACACCGACCCGGTTCACGGCAATCGCGGCGACGTTGGCCCAGATGATCGCCGTCCCGGCGACGGCGAGGTAGCCGACACCGGTCTCGAGCGGCGAGTAGCCGAGCACCTGCTGCATGTAGAGGGTCAGCATCAGGAACATCGAGAACATCGCGGTGCCCATGACGAACATCGTCACGTTCGCAGCCGTGAGCGTCTGGAGGCGAACGAAGATCGAGAGCGGAACCAGCGGTTCCTGCTGGCGTCGCTCCCAGAGCAGGAACGCTCCCTGCAGGATCGCCGAGGCGACGAACACGCCGATCGTGAGGGCAGACGTCCACCCCCAGGACCTGCCCTGGGTGATCCCGAGGACGAGCAGGACGAGGCCCGAGGTGATGAGCACGGCCCCGGTCACGTCGTGGCTCTGGCCGTGTGCATCCCGGCTCTCGACAAGCAACCGCGGTGCGACCAACAGGGCGGCAACGCCGACCGGAACGTTCACGAAGAAGATCCACTCCCAGGAGAGGAGGTCGGTGAGGATCCCTCCCAGGAGCACTCCCGCGGCTGCTCCGACGCCGCCGACGGCGCCCCAGGCGCCGAGGGCGATGTTGCGCTCGCGTCCCTCTGCGAACGTCGTGGTCAGAATCGAGAGGGCGGACGGCGTGATCGCTGCCGCACCGAGCCCCTGGAGCGCACGCGACGCGATGAGCGCCTCGTCGCTCCACGCAAGACCGCAGAGGAGCGAGCCGACCGAGAAGATCACGAGCCCTGCCATGAACACACGCTTGCGTCCGATGATGTCCGCAAGCCGGCCTCCCAACAGGAGGAAACCGCCGAAGACGAGCGCATACGCGCTGATCACCCACTGCAGGTTCTCCTGCGAGAAGCCGAGATCCGCCTGGATCGACGGCAGGGCGACATTCACGATCGCCACGTCGAGCACGACCATGAACTGGACGGCGCACAGGAGCGCCAGTGCTAACCACTTCGTTCGTTGCGAGGCGACCATTTCACTCTCCCCCACGGATTCGTGTTCTCGAAGTTCGCGATGCTAGCGCGGCTACTTTCGAATTGCAAGTTAAGACTTCCAATTCCGAAGTATCTCGTCTATCATCAGCCTTCGTGGCGAAGACCTACAACCACTACTGCCCGATCGCCCATGCACTCGACCTCGTCGGGGAGCGGTGGTCGCTCCTCATCGTTCGCGAGCTGTTCGAGCACGGGCCCCTTCGCTACTCGGATCTGCACTGCAACCTCGCAGGCTGTGGGACGAACATCCTCGCCGTCCGCCTGAAGGACCTCGAGCGAGGCGGCGTGGTCAGCCGGCGTCAGCTCCCACCTCCGGCCGCGGCGACCGTGTACGAGCTCACCGAGTTCGGTCAGCAGCTCCGGCCGGTCATGCACGAGCTCGCCCACTGGGGCGCCCGCTCTCTCGGCCCGCCCGCACCCGGTGTGGTGCTGCAGCGAGGATGGCTCGCCGGAGCCCTTCGGGTCGCGTTTCCACCCAACCCGACCGACGCCTGCATCGAGTTCCGCGTCGACGACGAGCTCGCGTCCTTCGTCGACGGCGAGGTGCGCGAGGGGCCCGGCGAGCGCACCGACGCGATCGTCGAGACCGACCCGGACGGCTTCTTCCACCTTCTCGTCGATCACGACCTCGACGCGGTGTCCGTCCGCGGGAACCGCGCAGCGCTTCGAACGCTCATCGAGACCCTGCCGGCTCGGTCCGCGCCGCCTCGCGAGCCCGATGCAGTCGTCGCGTAGCGACTAGCCGCCGAGCAGCGACCGCAGCATCGACTCGATCGCCTCCTTGTACTCCGGGCCGTCGTGCCGGCGCAGGGGATGCGGGGGAAGGGCGTTCTCGCGGAGAACTCCCTCGCGGCGGGCGTAGAGGACCGGTCGGATCGTCTCCTCGGCGTCGAACTCGAGAGTGACCGCGATGCCGTCCGCCTCCCCGTCGACGAAGACCTCGAGCGGCAGGATCCCCTCGTCGAGGATCGCGCCCGACTCGATGTGCAGCACCCGAGCGAGATAGCCCTTCTGGAAAGCGAGCTCGGGTGCGTTGTCGAGCTCGTGAAGCAGATACGGAACGACGGCCTCCGGCTCCAGTAGACGCCGCTCGAGACGAAGGCCGAACAGCTCTTCGGCGACGTGGCGCGCGAGAACGCGGGCGTTGTAACGGAAGCCCGAAACCATCGTGGAGAGGCTCGCGACGCCGTGCTTGCGCAGGCCTGGAGCTGCATCGGTGATGTTGCCGGCGAAGAAGAGGCGCGGAACGGTGACGCTCTCCCAGAACGGCGTGAGCGCGGGCAAGCGACCCTCGCGCACGGTCGCAACGCCGAGGTCGGGCAGGTCCTGAAGGGGGGCATGGAAGCCCGTTGCCGCGATGACGTCGTCGGCTTCGAGGAGAAGTGGCTCCGCACGCGTCGGGTCGAGCGCGTGTACGACATATCCGTCCCCTCGGCGCTCGACACGGTCCACAGAAGCGTTGAGGACGAAGCGCCCTGGCGCTCCACGCACGTGCTCGTCGTAGGGCGTCAGGTACCACGGGCGAAGTGGCGAGCGCCCGAGCCGGCCCAGCTCGGGCGGCCGGGGTGACACGAGGCTGAGCTCCTTGAGCCCGTGCCGCGAGATCCCCTCGCCCACCTCGAACGCCGAGTTCCGCTTGCCGACGATCACCACTCGCCGGTCGCGAAAGCGGTCGGGCGCGCTGGACACGTTCACGTAGTGGTGCTCGAGCTCGAGTCCGGGGATCGGCGGGACCCACGGCTCCGTCATCCCGACGGCGAAGATGGCGGCCCGGCACCGGTACTCACCGTCGCTCGTCACGAGCACGATCGCGTCCCCCTCGATGCGGGTGGACTCCCAGCGGCACCCGTAGCGCACGGAGAGCTCGGCCTTCTCCGCGAACGCGCGAAGCGCTGCGACCATCTCGTCGCGCGACGGCCGGCGATGGCCCTCGGCGATGCGACCCGCGACGAACGCCGCGAGCTCCGGCTCGTCCGCGACGAGGCTGTTCTGGTCGTGCAGCTCGAACTCGCGCGTGCCGCGGGGAACGTCCGCCCCCGCATGCGTCCAGCTGATCAGGCGCTCGAAGAGCGGGAAGCGCTGGAACATCCCGCCTGGGCCGTCGTCGGCCGAGATCACCGCATGGTCGATGCCGAGGCGGCGAAGGAAGTAGCTCGTCTGCAGCCCGCCCGGGCCGCTGCCCACGACGACGACGCCGTACTCCCCGGGCGGGGAGGGACTCGTGTTCCGGGCTAGCTCCACCGACTGGTGTCGCGCAAGCGACGTGCGACCGACTGGAGCATTCGCAGCATGACCGGGGGATGCTCGAGCAGGAACGACTCGAGCTGCGGCCCTGGAAGCGTGAGGCAGCGTAGGAGCGTCTCTGCGCGGATGTCGGCGATCGGGACACCTCCGATGAGCACCGAGATCTCCCCGAAGAACTCGCCGCGCCCGAGCCGGGCTCGCTCCTGCCCGTCGATGAACACCGCCGCCTCGCCCTCGAGGATGACGTAGAAGGCTCCGCCCGAGATCCCCTGGCGCAGCACCCGCTGGCCCTGGGCGAAGACCTCTTCCTCGAACGTGTGGGCGACGGCCTCGAGCTCGGGCCAGCGAAGATCGGCGAACAGGGCGAGCTGGGCGAGCCGGTCGACTGCGGCCGGAGCCTCCATCACACGAGCCCTCCGCGGTAGCGCCAGGGGCCGGGCTCGAACCGGATCCCGCGCTTGCGACAGAACTCGCGGACAGAGTCAAGCACCGGTCCGCCGCTCCCGTGCACTCGCCGGCCGATGAGGTCGAGCACGGCCGTCCCTTCCGGAGGCTCGGCGGCGACCTCGAGGGTCAGCACGACCGCCTCGGCGGCATCGCCGCCCTGAAACACAGGGGTGAACGCGACCCGAACGCCATCGATCTCGAATCCTCTCTCCTCGCCGTCCGAGATGGCGGACACCTCGTGCCCCCGCAGCGCGAGCAGCTCGTGCAGGTCGTCGATCATGTGCCGCGCGAGCTCGGCCTGACGAGAGCGAGACACCGTGTGCTTCGCATTGCCGGTGACCTTAGCGGGCACTCCGATCGCAAAGGCTCCCGGGGGGACGTCGGCCACGACGTACGAGTTGGAGGCGACGATCGCCTCCGCCCCGATGCGGCATCCGGCGTAGAGCACTGCGCCCAGGCCGACCTGAGCTCGATCCTCGAGCACGACCGGAGCAAACCGGTTCTCGAAGCCTTCGAGCAGCGAATGGCCGATGTTGTGCGTCACGATCAGCGAGCGCATCGTGACAAACGCTTCGCGACCGAGGAGCACAGGCCGACAGACGTTCACGAAAGCCTCGTCCCCGATGAACGCCAGATCGCCGACTGCGAGCACCGCCCACGGGTCGCGATGCCCTCCGCCTCCGACCCTGATCGAGCGCCCTGCCCAGACGCCCCGGCCCAGGAACGCCTGCCGGCAACGCAGGTCGAGATTCGCTCCGAACTGGCTGAGCTCCCCGATCGCGACGACCTCCTCGCACCAGACCGTGGAGCCCGCACCGAGCTCGACGCCGTCCTCGAGGACGATCCGCGGAGCCACGACGATCGCGCCGTCGCCGAGGACGACATCCCGGCCGACAACGGCGCCCGCCTCACGGTAGCGCTCGACCTTCTCCTCCGAGGGCAGCGCTCGGAACGTCGCCGGATCGGAGCGGAGCGACTGGAGGAAGGCGTCGTCGACCGCGCCGGCTCCGTCGTCGAGACCGAAGGTCGCGGGCAGCGTCACGCCGGCGGTCGAGACCCCCGCGAGCGCGGGCCTTGCGGCCGGGCCTGCAGCTGCGGCCTGGCCAGCGATCGCAGCGTCGACGTCCTTCTCCGTGATGAAGCCGCGCTTGTCGATCGACGCCAGGTCGATTCCGTGGCGCGCTGCGAGCTCCACCGCCTTCCTGGTCGCCTTGCGGTCGACCGGCTTGGCTTCGTCGGGGGGTTTCGGCTCGCGGCGGGAGAGGGCTACGGCCAGCTCGTCCGCTGCCTCCGCGACGAGGGCGATCGTCTTGCCCAGCTCGACCTCGATCCCGTCGTCGTAGAGCTGGACGAGCGTTCCGTCCCCGGGCGCCTCCACCTCCACCGTGGCCTTCGTCGTCTCCACGACGCAGACGGGCTGCCCCTGCGCCACCTCGGCCCCGTCCTCGACGAGCCACTCGGCGAGGAGCGCGAACTCGGTGTTCGCGTCTTCGCGCGTGAGGACGATCTCGAGCAACGGCGTCGCTAGCTCCTGACGCCTTCGAGGGCGGCGATCGCGTCGACGATGTCCTTCGCGCCCGGGAGCATCGCGTCCTCGAGAGATCGGGCGGACGGGATGATCGCATCGGGTGCTGCGATCCGTCGCACCGGAGCGCGGAGATCCCCCCAGGCGAGCTCTTGCACTCTCGCGGCGATCTCGGCACCGAAGCCTCCGGTGAGCGTTCCCTCCTCGGCGGTCACGAGCACACCCGTACGGCCGACCGACTCGAGCACGGGCTCGAGCTCCATCGGCAGGAGCTGCGAGAGAGCGACGACCTCGCAGAAGATCTCGTGCTCGAGGATCAGCTCGGTCACCGCCTCCAGTACCACCGGCACCATCCCGCCGTAGGTCACGATCGTGGCGACGCCCTCGGAGAAATCGGCGCCGGAGAACGAAAGCGCCGGGTAGCGAGCCCTGGTCTCCCGGACCGCGAGCTCGCCGATGTGACCGTCCTCGGGCCGGCGGTTCGGGCGCCCGTACATGAGCTTGTTCTCGATGAAGAACACGGGCCGCTCGTCCTCGACCGCGTTCGCGAGGAGGCCGCCGAGATCGTGGCACTCGCTCGCGGCGACGACGCAGATGTTCGGGATCCCGAGCAGCAGCTTCTCGAGCGACTGGCTGTGGGTCGGCCCGTAGCCCCTCCGCCCGCCCATGGGCGTTCGTACGACGAGCGGCACCGTCACCTGGTCGTCGTACATCTCCCGGAACTTCGAGATGCCGTTCACGACCTGGTCGAAGCCGAGGGCGATGAAGTCGCCGAACATGACCTCGAGGATCGGGCGGAGCCCGCGCAGTGACATCCCCGCGGCGACGCCGAACATCCCACCCTCGCTGATCGGAGTGGCCAGCACCCGGTCCGGGAACCGGTCGCTCAACCCCTGCGTGACCTTGAACGCACCTCCATACGGATCGAGCACGTCCTCGCCGAGCAGGTACACGTCCGGGCTCGCTTCGAAGACGTCGTGCAGGGCGCGATTCAGCGCCTGCACGCAGCGCTGCGGCTGTGCGTTCACGGGCCGTTCACTGGCCCGTGAACGGGGAGGGGTGTGGGGAACCGGGAGGTTCCCTGCGCTTTCCAGAAGAAGGGGGTTCGTGGGGGAAACATGGTTTCCCCCACGAACGCGAGCCAAAGGCAAGCGTTGTTCACGCTGCGACCGCGCCGGCGGGAGGAGCTGCCTCTGCCGCCTCGACCGTCTCCGACAGGCGCTTCTCGCAGGCCTCCTCGATGCGCTCGCGCTCGGCTGGGTCGATTCGCTCGCGGGCGACCCCGAGCGGATCGCGCTCCCGGCGCTGCTCGATCTCGGCGGGATCGCGGTTGTCGTCGCCCTTGGAGTGCGGGCTGAAGCGATACGTGTGGAGGACGAGGAAGAACGGCTCGTCCGTCTCCCGGATCCGCGTCACCGCACGGCCGGCGACCTCGTTCACCTCCTCGACGTCGGTCGTGTCGAGCTCCGCGACCTCGATCCCGAACGCCGCGCCGCGAGCCGGGATCGAGCCCGCCAGCTCCAGCTCGACCGGAGTCGACTGCGCGTAGTGGTTGTTCTCGACGACGTAGAGGACGGGCAGCTTCCACAGCGACGCCATGTTGAAGGACTCGTACGCGACTCCCTCGCCCAGCGTGCCGTCGCCGAGGAAGACGGTCGACACCGCACCCGTCCCCTTCCTCTTCTCGGCGAGCCCGATCCCGGTGGCGACCGGGACGATGCTGCCGAGCACGCCGTTCGAGTAGAAGTTGCCGCGGCACAGGTGCTGGCTCCCGCCCTTTCCTCCGCAGGTGCCTGTTGCCTTCCCCATCACCTCGCTCAGAAGCCCGAAGGCGTCGTCCGTGAACGCCAGGTAGTGACCATGGCAGCGGTGATTCGAAAAGACGACGTCGCGCTCAGGCTCGAGGTGGGCGATCACCCCGACGGCGTTCGCCTCCTGGCCGATGTACGTGTGCGTCGTCCCGTGGAGCTTGCCCTGGGCAAACAGGTCGAGGAGCGTCTCCTCGAACCGGCGGATGAAGAACATGCGCTCGTAGAGCGCAGTCAGCGGAGTCACGGTCACAGGTACCCGAGGTCGGCGAGACGCTGCGTGATGATCGCCTCCTCGTCCTCCGTCAGCTCGCGCCGCTCGGCGGACTCGAGCTCGCGGTAGAGGACATCGCGAAGCTCCGGCGGAACGTCGCTCCCAGGCAGAGGTGAGCGCTCTCGCGGGTCGACGTCGAGCCGGTAGGCGCTCTCCTCGCCTGACTCGACGTCGAGGATGACCTTCCAGGGTGGCCGGCGCAGCGCGAGCTTGGTGAGCGCACCCATGTCCGTTCCGGCGACGATGGCCGTCCGGTCCCCCTCCTCGGTCCCGCGGACGAGCGGCAGCAGGGACTCTCCGTCCAGCTCTGCGGCGGGAAGCCCCGCGAGCTCGAGCAGCGTCGGCATGAGGTCGACGGACCGCACCTGCGAGAAGACCGTGCCCGCGTCGAGAGCCTCCGGCGCCGAGACGATCAGCGGCACCTGGACGATCTCGTCGAAGAGCGTCGCGCCGTGCATGTGGTAGACGCCCTGCACGCTCTGCTTGTCGTCGAAGCGCTCTCCCCACGACTCGCCGTGGTCGGAGAGAAACGCGAAGACAGTCTGGTCGCGAAGACCGAGTGCCTCGAGCTCGTCGAGCATTCCCGCGACAAGCGTCTCGGACTGCCGCTCGACCGCCGCCCGGTACGCCTCGCGCATCGCCTCGAGCGCGGAGGCCGAGTCGCTCTGGATGCCGCCGATGACCTCCTGCTTCGCAGCCAGCCACTCCTTCCGCTCCGCGTGGAGGATGTCGTAGGGCATGTGAGTCGCCCAGTTGTGGAAGAAGAGGAGAAACGGCGAGCCGCGACGCTCGCGCAACCACGCGATCGCGCTGTCGAGCGTCTCGCTCGTCCCGGCGACGTTCGCCGCGGGCAGGTCCTTGAAGAGATAGTTCCGGTCGAAGACGAACGTCCCCACGTCGTACCCGCCCGGCCGAACGCCGAGAAGAGCGTCTCGTGTGCGGAGTCGAGCTCGGCGTCCCAGTGGAGGTAGCCGTGGCGATGCGCATAGAGGCCCGTCACCATCGAGGTCATCGCAGGCGCAGTCCACGAGGCAGCGCTCACGGCCTGGTCGAAGCGAACGCCTCCGGCGGCGAGCTCGTCGACCGTCCGAGTGTCGACGAAACGGGCGCCGTAGCAGCCGAGGTGATCCGCGCGCAGCGCGTCCGAGACGTAGACGAGGACGTTCACCGGGGGCGGATTCTAGTGACGGGGCCGTGGAGCCCGGGCTCGAGACCCGGGCTCCACGAGCGACTGCCGGCTGTCGACGGGGCATTGGGCAGCAGGCTTTCGATGTTCGCGGTGGACCCTGCTCGTCGGGGACAACCGCGGCGACCCTGACCTGCGCACGCTTCCGACCTCGAGCAGAGCATGCGGCCCGTCGCCACAATGCCACGCATGGCCGTCCCGAAGCGCATGACCGCAGCCACCGTCGTCATGAAGTTCGGCGGATCGTCGGTCGAGGGCCCCGAGGAGATCAGACGGGTCGCGCGGCGGCTCGTGGCAGCCCGCGAGCAGGGGCTTCGCGTCGTCGGAACCGTGTCGGCCATGGGACGAGCCACCGATGCGCTGCTCGAGCTGGCCCGGCGCGTCTCCTCGAGCCCCGCTCCGCGCGAGCTCGACATGCTCCTCTCGACCGGCGAGCGGACGTCATGCGCGCTCGTCGCGATGGCGGTCCACGACCTCGGCCACGAGGCGGTGTCGCTCACCGGATCGCAGGCCGGGATCCTGACGGACTCCGCGCATACGAAGGCGAAGATCCGCGAGATCACGCCGGTGCGCGTACTGGAGGCGCTCGACGCAGGGAGGATCGCCCTCGTCGCCGGCTTTCAGGGCTTCTCGCGCGAGACGATGGACGTCACCACGCTCGGGCGGGGCGGCACGGACGCCACGGCCGTCGCGCTCGCAGCGTCGCTCGGCGCGACCTGCGAGATCTACTCGGACGTGCCCGGCGTGTTCACCGCGGATCCGCGGATCGTTCCCGAGGCACGCAAGCTCGACGTCGTTTCGTACGACGAGATGCTCGAGATGGCCGCATCGGGTGCGAAGGTGCTCATGCTGCGCGCTGTCGAGATCGCACGCCGTCACGGCATTCGCGTCCATGCTCGCTCGACGTTCTCGGACGAGCCAGGAACCTGGGTTCAGGAGGTAGAAGAGATGGAGAGGGCTATCGTCTCGGCGGTCACGCACTCGGCGGACGAGATCGTGTTCACGCTCACCGGGATACCCGATCGTCCGGGGTCCGCATCGGCCGTGTTCGACGCGGTCGCGGCAGAGCACGTGAACGTGGACATGATCCTCCAGAACGTCGTCCACGGGGTCGCCGAGTTGTCCTTCTCGGTTCCGGAAGAGGACGTCCCGGCAACGCGACGCGCGGTCGACGCCGTGAAGGACGTGCTCGGGCCGATGAACGTCGAGGAGAACGACGGACTCGGAAGGGTCTCACTGATCGGCGCCGGAATGCGCTCGCATCCGGGAATCGCCGCCACGATGTTCCGCACGCTGGCGGAAGCCGAGATCAACCTCCAGATGATCTCGACCTCGCCGATCAGGATCTCGTGCATGATCGATCGCTCGAGCGTCGAGCGCGCGGTGCGCACGCTGCACGCCGCGTTCGCGCTCGACACCGAGACGTCGCCGGCGGCTTCGGAGTAGGCTCACGGCGTGAGCGAGGCAGCCGCCGCACCGGCCGTTCGGAAGTCGCGAGGACGCAGCATCGGCCTCTACGTCGTGCTCGTCCTCGCAGGATTGCTCCTCTTGCTCACGTGCTTCTCGATCTGGATCAATCGAGTCGCGCTCAACACGAGCCAATTCGCGGACACCTCGACGCAGCTCATCGACGACCCGGAGATCCGGCGTGCTGTCGCACAACGGTCGGTCGACGAGCTGTACGCCAACGTCGACGTGGAAGCGGCGATCGAAGAGCGTCTCCCCAAGGATGCGAAGTCGCTCGCCGGCCCCACGGCGGCAGCGCTGCGGCAGGCTGCCCCCACGGTCCTCGAACGCGCGCTCGAGCAGCCGGCGCTCCAGCGGCTCTGGACGCACGCGATCGAGCAGTCACACAAGACGCTGGTCCGGGTGCTCGAAGGAGACGGCGAGGTCGTCTCGACTCAGGGTGGCGTCGTCGTGCTCGACCTGCGATCACTGGTACTCGAGGCGGCCGACCGCCTGGGAATCCGGAGTCAGGTCCAGGAGCGACTCCCGGCTGACGCGGGCCGCATCGTGATCCTCCAGTCGAACGAGCTCGACAACGCCCAGAACGTCTTCCAGCTCCTCAAGACACTCGCCTGGGTTCTCCCGATCCTCACGTTGCTCGCGTTTGCCGGAGCCGTGTGGCTGGCGCCCGATCGTCGTCGGGCCCTGAGCGCGGTCGGCGTGACGACTGCGATCGTCGGCATCGTCGGCCTGCTGGCCGCGAGGTTCACCGGGAACTACGTCGTCGACTCGCTCGTGAAGGAACACGACGTTCGACCCGCAGCGAACAACGCCTGGGACATTCTCACCGACGTCATGCGATCGTCGTTCCGCTGGCTCGTGGTGATCGGCATCCTCTTCGTGATCGCCGCCTGGCTCGCCGGTCCGGGCCGACGGGCGATCGCATCGCGTCGCGCGCTCGCCCCGGCGCTGCTGCAGAGGACGTGGGCGTACGTGGTCCTCGTTGTCGTGGTTCTACTGCTGCTCGTCACGAGGCCGACGCTCGACTTCGCCGCACTCCTCACGCTCGCCGTGCTCGCCTGTCTCGGCATCCTCTGGATCGAGCTCACGCGTACCCAGACGGCGAAGGAGTTCCCGGACGCGGCTGGCCCCGCGTTCCTCGACGACGCCCGCACCAAGGTCGAGAGCTGGCGGGACTCCCGACGCGCCGAGCCGACTACGACCGCACCCCCTCCGGCCGACGTTGCGGCAAGCCTTGCGAACCTCGCCGATCTGCACGGTCGCGGCGCGCTGACGGACGAGGAGTACGCAGCGGCCAAGGCCCGCATCCTCGCGGACGAGTAGCTCCCGGCGAGAAGGCTCGCAGGCGTCGGCGCCGAAGTCCGCGCCATGGACTCGGACGCCGTGCGCGCTCTCGCGATCGGAGCCTTCTGGATCATCGTGGTGATCGCGGTGCGCTTCACGCTGAACGCGATCTTCGACCGGTACGAGCGGCGTCTCGCCGAGAAGGATCCTGCTGTTGCGGCGCGCCGGCGGACGGTGTTCAGCTTCCTCGTCCGCGTCGTCGTCGCGATCGTCGTGCTCATCGGTGTGTGGAGCGTGCTCTCGATCTTCCCGGTGACGCAGGAGGTCGCTCGCGCCTTCCTCGCGTCGAGCGCCGTCCTGGCCGTGATCGCCGGGCTGGCGCTGACGACGCCGCTCGGGAACCTCGGCTCGGGAGTCCTGCTCGCGTTCACGCAGCCGGTCCGGCTCGGCGATCGAATCACGATCGGCGAGCAGACCGGAATCGTGGACGAGATAACCCTGAGCTACACGGCGCTCGCGACCGACGAGGGCCGTCGCGTCTTCGTGCCCAACACGACCATGGTCTCGACGACGCTCGTGAACAACTCGGTCAGTGACCCCCGGCGGCTCGTGTCCGTGCAGCTCCCCGTACGCCTCGGGGGCTCGCTGACGGAAGCCCGGCGGATGGTCGGCGAAGCGGCTGCCCATGTCCACGACGGCGAGCAGCTGACCGTGAACGTGCACGTCGGCTCGGTCGGCGAGAAGATCGCCTGGCTGAACGTCGTCGCCTACGCACCGGCTGGCTCGAACGTCCCGCAGATCGCGAGCGACATCCGCGAGAGCGCGCTCGCAGCCCTGGCCGAGGCCGAGCTCCTCCCCGCGTAGGCGGTCAGCTGGAGGCCGCGAGCTAGACCTCGGTGATCTGACCGGGCCGCAGCACGCGCACCTCGACGCCCGCCGCGACCTTGCCGGCCGCGGCCACGAACTCGGCCGGAGGAAGCTCGAGGAATCGGGGCACGCCGCGAAAGCCGAGGTGGATCGGGAAATACGTCCCCCAGTGGATCGGGATCGCCACCCGGGGAGCGACCAGGGCCAGCGCCTCTGCGGCGCGCACCGGGTCGAGGTGCGCGCCACGTCCGAGTGTCGGCCCCCACCCCCAGATCGGGATCAGCCCGACGTCGATCGGGCCGAGCTCGGTCATTCCCGGGAAGAGGTCCGTGTCACCTGCGAAGTACAGCGTGCTGGAGCCGGCGACGACGTAGCCGACCGGTTGCGCACTTGCTCCGAAGGGGCCCCGCCCGCTCTCGTGCTCCGCAGGCACGACCGTGATCTGCAGAGAGCCGAGGCTGAAGGTCTCCCCGACCTCGACCTCGAGGATGCTCTCGAAGCGACGCTTGCGCAGGAGGCCGCCGAGTCCGCGTGGGAGGACGACCGGCACCTTCGTGCCCAGCTTCTCGAGAGACGGCAGGTCGAGGTGGTCGTAGTGCGCGTGCGAGATCAAGACGGCGTCGACACCACGCAGCGCCCGGGCGTCGACCGGCACCGCGCGCTTCAGGTGTGCGACGCGATTACGGAGGAGCGGGTCGGTGAGCAGCCGGGCGCCGTCGAGATCTACGGCGACCGTGGCATGCCCGACGTACTCGACCCGCACCTATCCGCAGTTATACGCAGTCTTTGAGAGCCTGCGCTTCCGGGAGGCTCTCGAGCTTCTTCAGGGTGTTGTTCTCGATCTGGCGGATCCGCTCACGCGTGACGCCGAACGCCCGACCGACCTCCTCGAGCGTGCACGGCTGCGAGCCGTCGAGCCCGTACCGGAGCTCGATGACCCTGCGCTCGCGCTCGGGTAGCGACGCCAGCGCGAGCTCGACGTCCTCCCTGCGCAGCGACAGCGACGCCGTGTCGAACGGCGACTCCGCCATCTCGTCGGGCACGAAGTCGCCGAGCGAGGAGTCCTCGTCCTCGCCGATCGGCTTCTCGAGCGAGATGGGCAGTTGGGACATGCGCAGGATCTCGCGCACCTCGTCGCAGGGGATGTCGAGCTCCTCCGCGATCTCCTCGGGGAGCGGCTCGCGACCGAGGCGCTGGACGAGCTGGCGCTCGATGTGGACGACCTTGTTGAGCTTCTCGACCATGTGCACCGGAATCCTGATCGTGCGCGCCTTGTCGGCGATCGCGCGCGTCACGGCCTGGCGGATCCACCAGGTCGCGTACGTCGAGAACTTGAAGCCCTTGCGGTAGTCGAACTTCTCGACTGCCCGGATGAGGCCGAGCGACCCTTCCTGGATCAGGTCGAGAAAGGACAGTCCGCGTCCCAGGTAGCCCTTGGCGATCGACACCACGAGCCGGAGGTTCGCCTCGATCATGTGCTGCTTCGCGGTCATGTCCCCACGCTCGATGCGCTTCGCCAGGTAGATCTCCTGGTCTGCCGTCAGGAGCGGCACCTTCCCGATCTCACGGAGATAGAGCCGGAGCGAGTCGAGCGACGGCTCGACGGAGAGATCGAGCTTCGGCGTCGTCTTCTCGTCCTCGGGCGCAACGACGGGATCCTCGTGCGGGAGCGACTTGTGCTCGACCCCCTCGACGAGCTCGATCGAGTGGTCGATCAGATAGGTGTAGAAGTCCTCGACCTGCTCCTTCGTCAGCTCGACGTCGTCGAGGCCCGCAACGATCTCGTCATAGCTGAGGAAGCCCTTCTCGAGGCCCTGCTCGATGAGGCGCTGCAGCTCCTCGTTTTCGGGGAGAGAGATATCGACCGACAGCATGGCCACGGTGGCGTTCTCCTTCTCGCTCGAACGGATACTTACCTGCGACATGCACGACGCCGGTTCCCCCCGCAGTCCGGCCCCTTCCGGGCGGGGACTCTAGTAGGACCCGGCCGATTGGGGAAGGCCCAATTCCGACTATCCGAACAGGGATCGCTCGCGGGCCGGATCTCGCCCACCGTCTCGCCACGCGAGTTCGAGACCGGCACGACCGCGAGCGCCTCGAGGTCGAGGCCGAGCGTCCGTAGAAACACGACGAGAGCGCTCCGGACCGCACGAACACTGCCGTCCTCGACCTTGAGCGCGACCCCGAGACCGTCGGAGGACGCAGCGCAGACGACGCCCTCCGCCCCTCCCTTGGCGAACCAGCCGGGAAGCGATCGCATGAGCTCCGTGTCCGCGGCCCCCGGCCCGCGAATGAGATCGGGGTGGGCGCGCATCGCGCGCACGACATGCCGTCCGCCTTCACGCGCCGGGAGGTGCGCGAAGGCGTACGCCATGCGCTCGAGCGTCAGCGCGAACGCGCGGACTCCGCATCCGTCGATCGCGGTGGACAGCGAGTCAGGCTCGACCTCTGCAGCACCGGCGACCTCCGAGAGCATCGCCAGCTGACACGGATGCTCCGCGAGGCGATAGCCGTCGCTCGGCCAGCCGTTCGCCCGGCAGAGCATGAGCATCCCCGCGTGCTTGCCGGAGCAGTTGTGCTCGATCGGTGTCGGCTCCGGCCCGCACTCGAGCTCGTCCTCCGACGCGGGAGCCTTCGCGAGCACGCTCCGCACTGCGGCGAGCTGGTCCGCACGTGCGAGATGCGACGCACATGCGATCGCGATCTCGGCATCGTCCAGGTCGGGCCGCGCCCGGACGAGCGGTAGCGCCTGGATCGGCTTGGCGGCGCTTCTGAGATAGGCGACGAGCCGGGGGTCGCCGGCCGACGCGACGACCTCGCCGTCGTGGACGGCGACCGCATGTGCGACGTGGCGCGCCTCCACGACCTCGCCTCGAACGACCTCGACGACGATCGGCTCCACCGGGCGAATCTACCGCGCCTTGCGAATGGTCGGGATTTCCCGTACGTTTCGGAATCATCGACGATTACTACGACTACGACGCCGACGACGTCCTGATCGTCGAGGACCCGAAGCAGCTGCGGGCACTCGGGGACGAGTTCCGAGCGAAGATCGTGTTCCTCCTGCGCGAGCGGGCGGCGAGCATCACCGAGCTCGCTCAGGTGCTGTCCTGCCCGAAGGGGACCGCCGGGCATCACGTGAAGGTGCTCGAGCAAGCCGGGCTCATTCGCGTCGTGCGGACGCGGAAGGTGCGCGCGGTCACCGAGAGGTACTACGGTCGTGTCGCACGGCTGTTCGTGCTCCGGAGCGACGAGTCGCTGCCCGAGGAGCTCAGCGGTGCCTTCGGGTCGATGATGCTGCGACAGGCTGCGGACGAGGCGCTTGCAGCGCGGTCGGCCAAGGACCAGTCAGCACTCCTCCACGCGCGCCTGGCGGATAAGGACGTCATCCGCTTCCAGCGGCGGCTCAACCGTCTCGTCGCGGACTTCCAGCAGTCCGAGGATCCGGAAGGCGAGATGCATGCCTTGACGCTGGCGCTCTTCCGCACGAGCCCCGTGCTGCCACCGGCGGGTGACGATGCGTAGGGTCTGGCCGACCGGCGGGCTGTGGCGCCACCGTGACTTCCTCAAGCTCTGGTCGGCCGAGACGGTCAGCCAGTTCGGGTCGCAGGTCTCGTTTCTCGCCATCCCCCTCGTCGCGGTCCTCGTCCTCGACGCGAGCACGTTCCAGGTGGCCGCACTGGGAGTCGTCGACTTCCTCCCCTTCATCCTGTTCACGCTGCCCGCCGGGGTGTGGGTCGACCGTCGGCGGCGCCGACCGATCCTGATCGCGGGTGACTTCTGTCGTGCAGCGCTCCTCGTCAGCGTCCCGATCGCCTACGTGATGGACATGCTGACGCTCGGTCAGCTGTACGTCGTCGGATTTCTCGCGGGGACCTGCACGGTCTTCTTCGACGTCGCGTACATGTCGTTCCTGCCCTCGCTCGTCGAGCGCGAGCAGATCATCGAGGGCAACTCGAAGATGGAAGTCAGCCGCTCCGCGGCCCAGATCGGCGGGCCTGGATTTGCCGGACTCCTCGTCCAGGCCTTCACCGCCCCGTATGCGGTCCTCGTCGACGCGTTGAGCTACGTCGGCTCGGGGCTCTTCCTGGTCGGGATCCGGAAGCACGAGGAGCCCCCGGTCGCTCACGCCGTCGACGGGGAGAAGACGAGCCTCAGAACAGAGTTGAAGGAGGGCCTGCGCTTCGTCCTCGGCAACCCGAACCTCCGGGCCCAGGCCGGCTGCACGGCAACCTCGAACTTCTTCTCGAACGTGTCGTTCGCGATCATCATCGTGTTCCTCGTGCGCGAGCTGGGTCTCTCGCCCGGCGTCATCGGACTCGTCATCTCGTCTCGGAAGCGTCGGATCGCTGATCGCCGCGGTGACCTCAACCCGCATCTCGGGACGGTTCGGCATCGGGCCGACCTCCATCGTGTCGGCGATGCTCTTCGGCCCGGCGACCCTCCTCGTCGCCTTCGCCCCGACCGGAGACGCGGCGATTCCGTTCCTCGTTCTCGCGCAGCTCCTGTTCGGGTTCTCGGTTGTCGTCTACAACATCGTCCAGGTGAGCTACCGGCAGGCGATCTGCCCCCCACGGCTCCAGGGCCGGATGAACTCCGTCATGCGCTTCATCGTCTGGGGAACGATTCCGCTCGGCGCGCTCACCGGCGGCGCACTCGGCAGTCTCGTCGGGCTGCGCGAGACGATGGTGATAGGAGCAATCGGAGGCGGCCTCTCGTTCCTCTGGATCCTCCTGTCGCCGCAGCGACACCTGCGCGAGATGCCCGAGCCGCTCGCCGACTCCGTTCCCGAGCCGGCGAGGGCGTGACCCGCCCCCACGCATACTTCGAGCGAGAGCTCGTCGACGGCAACTCGAAGCTCGAGATCAGCCGCTCCGCGTCCCAGATGGCAGGGCCTGGCCTCGGCGGCATCCTCGTGCAGGCGCTGACCGCACCCTACGCCGTCCTCGTCGATGCCCTCAGCTTCCTCGGCTCGGGCCTGTTCCTGCTCGGCATCCGCAAGCACGAAGAGGCACCCCAGCGAGCCGACGGCGCCCCCCACCCGTCGATGCTGCGCGAGGCGCGCGAGGGGCTCGGGTACGTGCTGGGAAACCGCTATCTGCGCTCGATCGCCGCCTGCACGGCCATCTCGAACTTCGCGACGAACGTCGCCTTCGCGATCTTCCTCGTCTACGCGGTGCGCTCGCTCGACCTCTCCCCGGCGGTCATCGGGATCGTGTTCAGCATCTCGAGCGTCGGCGCGCTCGCAGGTGCTCTGACGGCAACACGTGTCTCGTCCCGGCTGGGAGTCGGGCCGACGATCGTCTGCTCGGCGTTCGTGTTCGGGCCGGCGCTCTTCCTGGTGCCTGCCGCCCCCTCGTCGTCGCCGATTCCATTCCTTGTCACGGCGTTCGTTCTGTTCGGGTTCACCGGTGTCATCTACAACATCACGCAGCTCAGCTTCCGGCAGGCGATCTGCCCCGAGCGAATGCAAGGCCGGATGAACGCCGTGATGCGCTTCATCGTCTGGGGCGTCATTCCGCTCGGGTCGTTGCTCGGCGGCGCGCTCGCAACCTGGATCGGCCTGCGCGAGACGATGTGGATCGGTGCGATCATCGGCTCGCTGGCCTTCGTGCCCGTTCTGTTCTCTCCCGTGCGTACCCTGCGCGAGATGCCCACGCCGGTTTCCACGGAGCCAGCGCCCGACCTTGCCAGAGCTGCCCGAAGTCGAGGCATGGGTGCGGGAGCTCGACCCGCTCGTGTCGCGCTCGTCGATCGAGCGAGCCGGCCCGGCGCACATCGCGACCCTCAAGACCGCAGATCCGCCACTTTCGGCACTGGACGGCCGCCGCTTCTCCGGGAGCAGGCGACGCGGGAAGAACCTCCTCTTCCCCACGGAGGACGGTGACCTCGTCCTGCGAGTCCACCTCATGAGCGCCGGCCGGTTGCGCCACCTGGCGCCCGGCGCGAAGGGGCCGAAGACGCCGATGTTCCGGCTGCGCTTCTCGGACGGAGGCGAGCTCGTGCTCACCGAGACCGGGAAGAAGAAGCGCGCCGGAGTCTGGCTGGCCACCCCGGCTCAGATCGATGCCGATCTCGCGCACCTCGGTCCCGACGCGCTCGAGCTGGACACGAACTCGCTGCGCGAGATCCTCGTGCGGGACCGGCGGCAGCTCCACCCCCTCCTCCGGGATCAGCGGGCCCTGGCCGGGATCGGCCGCGCGCACGCCAACGAGATCCTGAACCGGGCGCGCCTGTCGCCCTTCAAGTCCTCGACGGAACTCACCGACGAGGAGGTCGACCGTCTCGCCGGTGCGATCCACGAGGATCTCGAGCGCGCACTCGAGCTCCGCGAACGCGGCAAGGCAGATCGAGACGTGTACCGCGTCCACGACCGCCTCGGCGAGCCGTGCCCCACCTGCGCGACGCCGATCGCCCGCGTCGACTACGAGGAGCACACCGTGTACTACTGCCCAACCTGCCAGACCGGCGGGCGGCTGCTGAAGGATCGCCGGCTCTCGCGCCTCCTCCGCTGACCGCAAACCGCGCGGTCGAACCGGTTCGAGGCGGCGCGCGTATCCTCTTCGCGATGGCGAAGCTCCCGAATCTCGTCGAGGACCTGCAGGCATCGACGCCCGAGATCGGGCTTGCCCTCTCCCACGCCGGCGTACGCGGTGTGCAGAAGGCCGTCCGGATCCGGCGGGGCAACGCGGAGACGGTCATGGCGGCTGTTATCGACTGCACGGTGGATCTCGCGGCCGACCAGAAGGGCGTCCACATGTCCCGCTTTCCGGAGCTCTTCGAGGAGGCGATCGACGTGGTCGTCGGCCGGGAGGCGCTTCTCGTCGAGACGCTCGCCGAGCACATCGCGAGCCGCGTCGTCGAGCGTCAAGGCGCACTCCAGGCCGAGGTCTGGATCCGTGCGCAGTGGCCGATCCGCCGGCTCACGCCGGTCACGGGTATCGCGACCCAGGAGATGGTGACGCTCTGCGGGATCGCAACCGCGTCGGGCTCGCGAACGCGTCGCGTCGTCGGAGTCGAGGCGACCGGGATCAACGCCTGTCCGTGCGCACAGGGCCTCGTCCGGAGCCACGCGAACGAGCGTCTCCTCGACGCCGGTTTCGAACCCGACGACATCGAGAAGATCTTCGAGCTCGTGCCACTCGCGACGCACAACCAGCGAGGCCGCGCGACGCTGTTCGTAGGGACCGACGGCGACCTCGACGCCGAGCTGCTCGTCGGCATCGCCGAGCGCTCGATGAGCGCGCCGATCTACGACCTCCTGAAGCGCCCGGACGAGCTCTTCGTCGTCGAGCACGCCCACCTCCAGCCGCGGTTCGTCGAGGACTCCGTCCGTCACTCGCTCCGCGACGCGCTCGAGTCGCTGCCTGAGCTCAGGGACGACGACTTCCTCCTCGCTCGTCAGGTGAACTTCGAGACGATCCACGTCCACGACGTGGTCGCGGAGCGCTACGGGACGGTGGGAGAGCTCAGGGGAGAGCTCGCGACCGCCGAGCCGAGCACGCGTCAGACGACGCTCGCCGACTGGCTCTCCGCCTAGGCGCATGACCGCGCCGGAGACGCGACGGTACGAGGTCGACGCGAGGTCGACCGACGTCTTTGGACGCGTCCTCTGGAGCTGCAGGGACCAGCACTTCGTCGCCGACGGCCCCGTTCACAACGGATGCCCCGGCGAGGCCGTCACGCCCGCCGAGCTGTTCCTCGCCGGCGTGGCGACCTGCGGTGTCGAACTGCTGCAGGTGATCGCACGCGCGGAGAGCTCGGCGCTCGAGTCGGCGAGTGTCCAGATCAGCGGCGTGCTCGACCCGGCTGCCCCGGTTCGCGACGACGTGACGGTGTTCAACTCGGTTCACCTCGAGTTCACCCTGCGCGGGGTCACCGACGAGGAGGCAAACCACCTCGTCGAGCGCTTCAAGCGCAGGTGACCGCTCTACGGCAGCGTCGCAGTTGCGACGCCTGATGTGACCGTCGCGATCAGGGTCGCCACGTGAGCAGCTGACCTATGCCCGACGAGCGCGTCCGAGCTCGAAGCGGTGCTCCGTGCCCGATACGAGCCGGCGGATGTTCTGGCGGTGCACGAGGATTACCGCCGTGGCGCCGGCAAAGCCGAAGACGATCACGGGCCACGGGTAGCCGAAGAGCACCACGAGTGCGACCATGGTCACCGCGGTCACGATCGAGGCAAGCGACGCGTAGCGCGTGAGCAGGAACACCAGGAGCCACACGGCGACACAACAGAGCGCAGCGAGCGGTGCAAGCGCGAGTGTCGCGCCCCCGGCAGTCGCGACCATCTTGCCGCCCTTCTCGAAGCGCAGGAAGACGGGTCGCGCATGGCCGACCATGGCAGCCGCGCCGGCAAGCACGCCGATGAGCGCTCCCCCTACCCAGAGGCCGAGCGACGCCGCCGCGAACCCCTTGCCGACGTCGAGGACGGCGACCGCGATCCCGAGCCTCCGCCCGTAGATGCGGAACACGTTCGACGCACCGACGTTCCCGCTCCCCTGTGCGCGGATGTCCTCACCGCGGAAGATCCGCGGCAACCAGTACCCGAACGGCAGCGAGCCGAGGAGGTACCCGCCCAGCACGGCGAGCGCCTCCGTCATGCTCCGCTACGCGACCGGAATGCGATAGGAGGAGATCCAGCCGTCGACGACGCTCCAGTCGAGGTTCCTGAAGAACGCGTCGATGTAGGCGGCCCGATCGGTCTGGTAGTCGAGGAAGTACGCGTGCTCGTAGACGTCGAGCGCCACGAGCGGAGTCGCGTTCCACACCGGGAACGTGTTCTGGGCGTCACCGATGTAGTTGAAGAGCCGCCCCTCGTCCCAGTCGTACGCCGTCCACGCCCAGCCCCTGCCTGCCATTCCCGTCGCTTTCAGATCCGCGCGCCACGCCTCCGCAGAGCCGAAGTCGCGCTCGATCAGCGCGGCGATCTGACCCTGGGGATCGCTGCCCTCCCCGCCGAGATGCTCGAAGTAGATCTCGTGGTTCTTGATCCCACCGATGGCGAAGGTCAGGTCGACCTTCAGCGCCCTGACGTCCGAGTAGACCTGGTTCGCTGCATCGCGGTCGACGTCGCCGAGCCGCCCGAGTATCTCGTTCCGCTTGGCGACGTAGCCCTGGTAGAGGCGGTAGTGGGCTTCGATCGTCGTGCGCGAGATGCCGTCGAGCTCGAGCAGCGAGGGCTGAAGCTCGCGGGGCCTGATCTCGACGAAGTTGGTCATCCGGTCTCCTCCGGCTCCGGGGCGGGAACGCGCGGAGCATATCCTTCCCCCCGACTACGTCGGACATGAGAGGAGAGCAGGCAATGGCGTTCACGGTTCCCGACCTTCCGTATGCGTTCGACGCGCTCGAGCCCCACATCGACGCGCGAACGATGGAGATCCACCACGACAAGCACCACGCGGCGTACGTGACGAACCTCAATGCTGCACTCGAGGGCACCGAGTGGGCGGACCGCTCGCTCGACGACGTTCTGGCGAGCCTCGACATCATCCCCGAGGACAAGCGCATGGCCGTCCGGAACAACGGCGGCGGCCACGCGAACCACACGCTGTTCTGGGAGATCATGGGGCCGAACGGCGGCGGCGAGCCGTCGGGGGCGCTCGCGGACGCGATCGCGGACACGTTCGGCAGTGTCGACGACCTCAAGGCCGCCGTGAACGATGCGGGCGTCAAGCGATTCGGGTCGGGCTGGACGTGGCTCGTGTGGGACGGCACGGGTCTCGCAGTGAGATCGACCCCGAATCAGGACAGCCCGGTGATGGACTCGCACGTCCCGCTCCTCGGGATCGACGTATGGGAGCACGCCTACTACCTGAACTACCAGAACAGGCGCCCCGACTACCTCGCGGCGTGGTGGAACGTCGTCGACTGGGACGCGGTCGCTGCCCGCTACGAAGGCGCGCGCTCATAGCAACACGAAGATCACCCAAACCGGAGGACGACCGCCGTGCGTAGCACCCGGCAGTGTCTTCGTCACTTGCGCTCCCGGCCGCGTCCGCCCTCTTCCGCAGGCAGGCCATGGCGCGACCGAGCGACGAGGCGTTGACGGACGGCGAGCTCCTCGAGCGGGTCGGGGTCGGCGACCGGACCGCGTTCGAGGAGCTCTACCGCCGCTATGCACGTGCCGTGCTCGGACTCGCGCTTCGCAGGCTCGGCGACCGGGGCCGTGCCGAGGACGCCGCCCAGGACGCGTTCGTCGCGATCTGGAAGTCCGCCCGGACGTACGACCCGCGTCGCGGCAGCGGCGCACCCTGGCTGTACGCGGTCGCGAGGAACGCGATCACCGACGGCCTCCGCCGTACGCCCGAGCCCACGATGGAGCTCTCCGATGGGCCAACGGGCGAGCCCGGTCCGGCTGACCGGGCAGAGACGTCGTGGACGGCCTGGCAAGTGCACCGGGCGCTCGAGGTCCTACCCTCCCACGAACGCCCGGTGATCGAGCTCGCGTATTGGCGAGGGCTCTCACAGAGCGAGATCGCCGACACGCTTGGTATCCCGTTGGGGACCGTGAAGACGAGAACCCGAAGCGCACTCGCCAGACTCGCGGACGCACTCGAGGAGGAGCTGCAATGAGCGAGCGCGGACCGGACTTCGACGAGCTGGTCGGGCCGTTCGACGAGTCCGGCCTCGACCCGTCCGAGCATGACCGGCTGAGGCACGTCCACGAGTTGTTGATCGCCGCCGGGCCTCCTCCGGAGCTCTCGGTGCAGCTCGAGACACCGCCTCGAGAGCGTGCCGTCGTGCGGACCCGCCCGCGACCCCGGCTCCGTCTCGTCGCGATCGTCGCTTCGTTCGCTGTCCTCGCGTTCGGCGTGGGATACCTGGCGGGCGGTGGACCGGACTACGAGACCTCCGGCCACGTGACCATGAGCGGGACGGCGGCGGCAGCCGGAGCTCAGGCGACGATCGAGGTCTTCGACGTGGACGCGGCCGGAAACTGGCCGATGGAGATCAGTGTCACCGGCCTGAAGCCATCGGCGAGCGGGAAGCCGTACGAGGTGTGGCTGACCCGCGGCGGGGTGCGTCTCGCACAGTGCGGCAGCTTCCTGGCCGATCCCGACGGCACGACGAGAGTGCCGATGAATGCCCCGTTCAAGCTGCGGGACTTCGACGGCTGGATCGTCGTGGAAGCGGGCTCGGACGTGCCGCTCCTCACCACGTGAGCGGGTGCCCGAGATCAGGATGGCCACGCTGGTCCGCGCTCCGCGAGAGCGCGCCTACGACGCCCTCACGCGAGCCGACGAGCTGGACTCCTGGTTCACGCCCGGAGCGGAGGTCGACGCTCGACCCGGCGGCAGCATGCGCTGGCGCTGGGTCGACTGGGGACCTGACCACGTTACGGAGGAGGACTCAGGGCCGGTGCTCGAGGCTCGCCGTCCCGAGCGTTACGTCATCGGATGGCAGGCACACCTTGGAGGTACGACGGTCGAGGTCGACTTCGAGGAGCACCCCGAACGAACCGTCATCAGGCTCCGCGAGCACGGCTCTCCGGACACACCGGCGGGCTGGGCGGCGTTCTGCGAGTGCTCGACGGGCTGGGGAGAGGCACTAACACTGCTCAAGTTCCACGTCGAGCACGGCGCGCACTACTAGGTTCGGCGCTTCGATGCCTCCGGGCAGCGCGCTATCGTCGGTCACGACGTGAGCGACGCTGCGCAGAACCCGATCCGCAGCCAGTACGAGGACTTCGTGCGCCACGTCTTCACGACCGGTCGCTCCTAAGCACGACCGCACGGGGACCGGAACCGCGAGCGTCTTCGGCTACCAGATGCGCTTCGACCTGACCGAGGGCTTCCCGCTCGTGACCACGAAGAAGGTGCACTTCCCGTCGATCGCGTACGAGCTGCTGTGGTTCCTGCGCGGCGACTCGAACGTCCGGTGGCTGCAGGAGCACGGCGTGACGATCTGGGACGAGTGGGCCGCTGAGGACGGCGACCTCGGCCCCGTCTACGGCGTGCAGTGGCGCAGCTGGCCGACTCCGGAGGGCGCCCACGTCGACCAGATCGCCGAGGTCGTCCGGCTCCTCCGCGAGGAGCCCGACTCGCGCAGGATCATCGTCAGCGCATGGAATGTCGCCGACCTCTCGAGGATGGCGCTCATGCCCTGCCACGCGTTCTTCCAGTTCCACGTGGCTGCAGGCGAGCGTCTCAGCTGCCAGCTCTACCAGCGCAGCGCCGACGTCTTCCTCGGCGTCCCGTTCAACATCGCGAGCTACGCACTTCTCACCCACATGCTCGCCGAGCAGTGCGACCTCGAGGTCGGCGAGCTGATCTGGACCGGCGGCGACTGCCACATCTACGACAACCACCGCGAGCAGGTCGAGACGCTGCTCGAGCGCGACCCGTACCCGTTCCCTTCGCTCTCCCTGCGCCGCCGCCCGCCCTCGATCTTCGACTACGCATTCGAGGACTTCGAGGTGGTCGGCTACCGGCACCACCCGGCGATCCGCGCGCCGGTCGCCGTGTGAAGATCTCGCTCGTCGCGGCCGTCGCGCGGAACGGGGTCATCGGACAAGGCGGGACGATCCCGTGGGGACTGCCCGAGGACATGGCGCGCTTCCGCGAGTTGACGATCGGCCATCCGGTGATCATGGGGCGCCGCACCTGGGAGTCGATTCCGGATCGCTTCCGCCCGCTCCCCGGCCGGCGGAACGTCGTCGTCACGCGCAACCCGGACTGGCACGCCGACGGCGCGGAGCGAGCGGGCTCGCTCGCGGAGGCTCTCGAGCTTCTGCGCGGTGCTGTCGCAGCATTCGTAATCGGCGGCGCCGAGATCTACACCGAGGCGATACCGCTGGCCGACGAGCTACTGCTCACCGAGATCGACGACGACGTCGAAGGCGACACGTTCTTCCCGGACTGGGATCCCGAAGCGTTCGAAGAGAGCTCTCGCGAGTCACACGTGTCGGAAAGCGGCATCCCGTTCTCCTTCGTCACGTACTCACGGAGACGGACGTCGACTGAGGCCGGGCGTGACCAGCTGTCCGCACTCGCAGACGTGGCCGAGCTCTTCGATCGCGCAGGGATCGCGTACTGGCTCTTCGGCGGCTGGGCGGTCGACTTCTACGCGGGCTCGATCACTCGTGCGCACGCGGACATCGACATGGCCGTCTGGCACGACGACCTCTCGCGGATCTCCGCGCTTCTCGAGGACGACGGGTGGCGTCATGTGCCGACCCCGGACGACGACGGCGGAACGGGCTACCAACGTGGGACGGTTCGGCTCGAGGTCACCTACCTCGTCCGCGACCACGAAGGGCGGATCTTCACACCCTTGCGCGACCGGCGGGCTCAATGGTCGGAGGGTGCGTTCGGCGACGACGAACGCGAGCTGCACGGAGTGCGGTCCCGACTGATCGGCCTCTCAACGCTCACGCATGGAAAGTCGTCTTCTCGCGACGACCCCGAGGACGCCGCGAAGGACCGCGCGGACTTCGGCGTCCTGTCCTCTCTCTAGTCAGAGCGAGCCGGCGAGCTCGAGGACGGCCTCGCGAAAGACCTCGGTGTGCAGGTCGACGTCGGCCTCCGTCGTCACCGGCGACATGAGCGCCATGTTGTGGAACGGCGTCAAGAGGATCCCGCGGTTCAGGGCGAAAAGGTGCATGTAGCGCTCGAGCGCGACGTCGCCCGCTGCGTGGGCGTCGGCGCCGTTCCGCGGCCGGTCCGGGCCGAAGAGGTACTCGGCACGACACCCGAGCCGGGTGACGTGCCACGGCAGCCCGGCCTCCGCGATACCGGCTTCGACGCCCTCGGTCCACCGCTCTGCGAGCGGAATCATCCGCGCAAACGCGTCGTCCGTCAGCACCTCCCCGAGCGTTGCTCGCATTGCGGCGAACGAGAGCGCATTCGCCGCAAGCGTCCCGCCCACGCCGCCGACGTCGGCGTCTTCCAGCTCGATCGTGCCCACGAGGCGCGCGGCTACCTCCTCCGAGAAGCCGTACGCCGCGGCCGGGATCCCCCCTGCGATCGGCTTCCCGATCGTCACGATGTCGGGCTCGAGGCCGTAGGCGGCCGTGAAGCCTCCCGGCCCACAGCAGATCGTGTGCGTCTCGTCGATCGCCAGCAGCGCCGTGTGCCGGCGTGTGAGCTCGCGGAGCGCATCGTGGAAACCGGGCTCGGGATGCACGATGCCCACGTTGGTCAGCGCGGGCTCGGTCAGCACGAGCGCGACGTCGCCCTGCGAGAGCTCGCGCTCGAGTGCTTCGACGTCGTTGAATTCGACAACGCGCGTGGTCTGGGCCGGGTCCACGGGCGGCCCGAGATTGCCGCTCCGCGCGCGAACGACGCCGTCGGCGCCGAGCGTCGCCAACGTCTCGTCCACGGTGCCGTGGTAGCACCAGTTGAAGACGAGGATGGTTGACAGGCCAGTCAAGTGACGCGCGAGCCGGATCGTGAAGCGGTTCGCGTCGGTTGCCGTCAGCGCGAACTGCCAGGAGGAGACACCGAATCGGCGCGTCAGCTCGGCCGAGACCCAGAGCGCGTCCTCGCTGGGCAGCATGAGCGTGATCCCCTTGGCTGACTGTTCAGTCAGCGCGTCGAGCGTGGCCTCCGGGGCGTGCCCGGTCATCGCGCCGGTGTCGCCGAGACAGAAATCGACGTACTCGATGCCGTCCACGTCCACGAACCGCGCGCCCTTCGCCTCCCGCACGAAGACCGGGAAGCCCCCGGGCCACTTCCGCATCCAGTGCATGGGGACGCCTTCGAAGAGCGTCTCACGCGCCCTCTCGGCGAGCTCCCGTGAGCGAGGGTGCGACTCGACGAACCGAGCCTCCTCGCGCACCTGCAATTCGGAGAGAGCCGGCGCCGCCACCTTCCGCTAGGCGCGCCGGATCGCGAGGACGCGGGCCTTCCAGGAACCCCGCGGGGCGTCGACCTTCACGACGTCACCCACCGCGGCGCCCATGAGCGCGCGGCCGAGCGGCGAGTCGGGCGCGACTCCGCCGACCGCCGAGATCTCGACCTCCATCGTCTCACCGTCCTCGTCCGCCACCTCGACGATCGAGCCGACTCCCACATGCTCGTCCGTGTCGTGCTCGACGGTCACCGCGTTGTTGAGCCGGTCCTTGAGCACATGGATGCGACGCTCGAGCAGCCCCTGCTGCTCCTTCGCGGCGTGGTACTCGGCGTTCTCGGCGATGTCGCCGAACTCGCGGGCGGTCTTGATCGTCTCGGCGATCGCCCTGCGCCGGGGCCCTTCGAGCTCGGCGAGCTCTTGCTCGAGCGCAACGCGTTGCGCGGGCGTCAGGTAGTCGACACGCGGCTCGTTCACGATCGGAAGGCTAACCGGTGCGCTGGCCGGCGATCGGGCCAGGTCTCGCCACGGCATGCGAGATGCGACAAGCGAGACTCGACGCCATGCGCTCCATTACGCTCCCCCACGAACGACCTGCGACGTGGGAAGGAGGGGTACGTGGCGACCGACCTGGAGGGCTTCGTCGAAGCGGATGGCCGTGCCGATCTCGTCCAGCACGTCCGGGACCGGATCGACTCCGAGGGGATCCAGTACGTCTACTACCAGTTCCCTTCCGTCACCGGCCGGATCATGGGCAAGGGCGTCCCCGCAAAGCACTGGGAGACGATCGCGAGCAAGGGCTTCCAGCTCGTCTACGGGGCCACGGCGAATCTCTTCACCGACCGGCACGGGAACTACATCGGCTATGGGCCGGAGGCCGCGGAGCTCGTGGGGATCCCGGAGCCGGAGACCTTCCAGGTGCTGCCGTGGGACGACCGCGTCGCACGCGTCTGGTGCATCTGCTTCCGGAACCGCGAGGAGCGCGAGGATCCCGGGGGCTTTCTGAGCTCGGACTGTCGCGGGAACCTCAAGCGCCTACAGGCCGAGTTCGAGGCCGCGACCGGGCTCCATCTGCGCGCCGGCACGGAGCCCGAGATGATGTGGCTCAAGCTCTCGGAGGACGGCACGCCCTCGGTCGAGGGCATGACCAAGCCCTACTGCTACCACATCGACCAGTTCTCCGAGCTCCAGCCGATCATCCACAAGGTCGTCGAGTACGGGGAGGCGCTCGGGCTCGACATGATCCAGGGCGACCACGAGGACGCGCCCGGCCAGATCGAGCTCAACTTCGGCTTCGACCGAGCGGAGGCGACCGCGGACAACCTCTCCACCTTCCGCCAGGTGTGCAAGGCCGTCGGGCGTGAGCTCGGCGCCTTCCCGTGCTTCATGCCGAAGCCGTTCATGGGCGTCTCGGCGAACGGGTGCCACCACAACATCTCGCTCTGGGAAGGCGACGAGAACGCGTTCATGCCGGACACCGACGACTTGCAGCGCCCGAGCCAGGTGGGCCTGCACGCGATCGGCGGGATCCTCGAGCACCTCGCGGCGCTCACCGCCGTCACGGCATCCACGGTGAACTCGTACCGCCGGCTCTGGGATACGGGGTTCTGGGCACCCGTGTTCGCGGACTGGGGCTACCAGAACCGCACGACCGCACTCCGGGTGTCAGCCCCGGGCCGTTTCGAGTACCGCTCGGTCGACTCGGCGGTCAACCCGTACCTCTCGATGGCCGCGCTCATCGCGGCGATGTGGGACGGGATCGAGCGCAAGCTCGACCCGGGCGAGCCGGAGGAGCGAAACATCTACGAGGCGATGGAGGCGGGCAAGGACGTGAAGCGCATTCCGATGACGTTCGGCGACGCGCTCGACGCGCTCGAGTCCGACGACGTCGTGAAGAGGGCGCTACCCGACGAGATGTACCGTGTCTTCATGCACTACAAGCGCGACGAATGGGAGCGGCACTGCGCCACCGTTACCGACTGGGACGTCTCCGAATACCTCGATGTCCTCCCGTAGCACGTCCGTGTCTACGCGGCCACGGCCGCGAAGCGGCCGCTTCAGGGATCTTGCCGCCGCAGGCGGCACCCGCGGCCTGCATCCGCTCCTGCGGATGGAGGCCTTGCGGGAGGTGATCTGAGTGTGCGGGATCGCGGGGATCATCTACAGAGACGGGTCGGAGCACCCCATCGGCGACGAGATGACGCTGATGCTGCAGTCGATGAAGCACCGCGGGCCGGACTCGACGGGCTACGCGCTCTACGGGACGAACGACAACGGCCGCCTCGTCATGCGCTACAAGCTCGCGGACGCGAACACGCCCCGTGACTTCGAGTTCGAGGAGCGGCTCCGCCTCCACCGCAGCGTCGTGGAGTCGCGGCTCGCCGCGCTCGGAGCCGAGATCCACGAGGTCGAGGAGGAGACGCCGTATGCATTCCGCGTCTCCTTCGACTACGACGGCGACCTGAAGCTCCTCGCAGACTTCGTCGAGGACATCCCCGACGCCGAGGTGCTCTCGCTCGGCCGCTCACTCGAGATCGTCAAGGACCTCGGCGACGCCGAGTCCGTACACGAGCAGTACGGCCTGTCGTCGTTCATGGGGAAGCACGCGATCGGTCACGTCCGCATGGCGACCGAGTCGGAGGTGGACATCGCCGGCGCGCACCCGTACTGGGCGTATCCGTACTCCGACGTCGCGGTCGTGCACAACGGCCAGCTGACGAACTACTTCATGTGGCGGCGACGACTGGAGCGCGCCGGGCGTCGATTCATGTCGGAATGCGACTCGGAGATCATCGCGGTGTACCTCGCCCAGGAGATGAGCGAGGGCGCGACGCTCGAGGAGGCGATGCACAAGTCGCTCGACGAGCTCGACGGCGTGTTCACGTACATCGCCGTCACGAAGGACGAGCTCGGCGTCGCGAAGGACGAGCTGGCCGCGAAGCCGCTCGTGCTCTACGAATCCGACGACCTCGTGGCGCTCGCGTCCGAGGAGATCGCGATCCGCGCGATCGTCGACCACGAGATCGACACGTACGACCCCTACGAGCGCGAGGTGCTCGTGTGGCGGCAGTAGGCGAGCGTAAGATCACGTACGACGCGCGCGGTCTCGCGGAACCGTTCGCCGAGGCTCCGCGCATTTCCGAGATCGACGGCCACCGCGCCCGCTTCGACGCGAAGGAGCTGACGACGAGGACGATCAACCTCGAGCTCCGCCGGCTGCTCTACGAGGAGGGCATCAAGGAGGTCGAGATCGACAACCCCGCGTCGAGGCACTCGCTCGGAGTCGGGATCCTGACCCGGTGCAGGATCCGCTTCAAGGGGAGCCTCGGCTACTTCGGATGCGGTCTCATCGACGGTCCGGAGATCCACATCACGGGTCGCGTCGGCTGGTCCGCCTGCGAGAACATGATGTCCGGCGTCGTCGTCGTGGACGGAAACGCCGGGTCGCTCACGGCAGCGGCCATCCGCGGTGGCGACGTCGTCGTGAAGGGACGCGTCGGCGCTCGCACCGGAGTCGACCAGAAGGGCGGCACGGTGCTCGTGCTCGGGTCCGCCGGCTCGATGACCGGGTTCATGATGCAGCGCGGCCGGATCGTCATCTGCGGCGACGTCGGTCCGGGCCTCGGCGACTCGATGTACGACGGGACGATCTACGTCGCGGGCAAGGTGAAGTCGCTCGGGATCGACTGCGTCTCCCGGCGAGTGGACCGAGGCGGACACGGAGCTCATCGAGCGCAAGTTCCGGATCTACGGCCTCGGCTCGCCGCCCGAGTTCCAGAAGTTCGTCTGCGGGAAGGTTCTCTACAACTACGACTCGCTCGAACCGGCGGAGAGGAAGCTGGTGATCTAACACCGATGGCCGACGAGACCGCACCCAGTCAGAGGAACGTCCTCGGCCGCAGCCGGATCTTCACGCCGGAGGTCATCAACGACATCCACATCAAGGCCGAGCTCGGCCGCTACCGGATGCGCGGCTTCTCGATCTTCAAGCCGATCCCGCACTGGGACGAGCTCGTCTTCCTGCCTGGCACGCTCACGCGCTTCGTCATCGAGGGCTACCGCGAGAAGTGCGACACGAAGACGGTGCTCGGAGCGCGCTTCGCGAAGAAGCCGCTCGAGCTCGACATCCCGATCTACATCACCGGGATGTCCTTCGGGGCGCTCTCGCTCGAGGCAAAGATGGCGCTCGCGAAGGGCGCGTCGATGGCGGGCACCGCGACGTGCTCCGGAGAAGGCGGGATGATCCCGCCCGAGCGCGACTTCTCGACGAAGTGGTACTACCAGGTGATCCAGTCCCGGTACGGGTTCAACCCGCACCATCTGATGCTGGCGGACGGCATCGAGTTCTTCATCGGCCAGGGCTGCAAGGTCGGCCTCGGCGGCCACCTGATGGGGCAGAAGGTCACGGAGCAGGTCGCGGAGATGCGTTCGCTCCCGGCCGGGATCGACCAGCGCTCGCCCGGCGCGACATCCTGACTGGCTCGGCCCCGACGACCTCTCGCTGAAGGTGCAGGAGATCCGCGAGGCCACGGACTACCAGGTCCCGATCCAGCTCAAGCTCGGCGCGGCGCGCGTGTACGACGACGTGCGCATGGCGGCCAAGTGCGGCCCGGACATCATCTACCTGGACGGAGCCGAGGGCGGGACCGGAGCCGGCCCGCACATCGCGACCGAGGAGACGGGGATCCCGCTCATGGCCGCGATTCCCGAAGCACGGCGCGCCCTCGAGGACGTCGGGCTCGCCGACGAGGTCGACCTGGTCGTCGCAGGAGGAATCAGGAACGGCGCGGACGTGGCGAAGGCGCTCGCGCTCGGCGCGAAGGCGGTCGCCATCGGCCACTCCGCACTCATGGCTCTCAACTGCAACAAGGAGATCCCGGGAGTCACCGACTACGAGGGCACGGTCGGAGTCCCGGCGGGCCAGTGCTACCACTGCCACACCGGACGCTGCCCCGTCGGCGTCGCGACCCAGGATCCCGAGCTCCGCAAGCGGTTGGTGGTCGAGGAGGCGTCCGAGCGCGTCTACAACTTCCTCACGGCGATGACCATGGAGCTGCAGATGCTCGCGCGTGCCTGCGGCAAGACCAATGTCCACTCGCTCGAGCCCGAGGACCTCGCAGCCTTGACGATCGAGGCCTCGGCGATGGCGCGGGTGCCGCTCGCCGGGACGAACTACACCGTCGGCCAGACCGAGCACGAGATCCTCGCCGAGGTGAAGCGCCTTCTTGCGATCAAGGCCGAGGAGGAGCTCGTCGCCGGCCAGGCGGCCGACGTCGCCGATCTGCGGGCGGTCGAGCAATGAGCGAGCCGGCAGCCGGCGGCGGGCACGAGCTCGCGTACTCGGAGCCCGAGAAGATCAAGTCGATCGACGCCGAGTTCCTGGCCGGGCAGCGGTTCCCGTACCAGGAGGACATCACGCTGGTCGAGGACGTCGACCTCGACGCCGCGACCCCCGGGGAGGACCTGAACTGGCTCGAGGACATCGCTCTGCTCGAGGAGGACGGCGTGCCCGCCGTCTTCGACCGCTACTCGAACGCGTTCCTGAAGATCTACTTCCCGATCCCCGAAGGGCGAGAGGACGAGCTCGCGCGCAAGGTGCTCGTCACACACCTCCAGTCGGGGAACTCGTACGGCATCCAGCTCAAGGAGCAGCACACGAAGTTCCCCCAGCCCGAGCTCGGCTCCTGGGTCGAGGGCTCGAGGACCGTGGGCGCCGACTGGAAGGCACCCGTTCTCGAGGGCTGGGAGCGCCCGGCCAGTCACTAGACGGGTACTGGCTCACCTTGACTAGCCCGATGCGCGGCTGGCATAACCCCTTGGACCGCTGGGCGTCCACCCTCAGACGACCGCCGCGGGTCGGGGACGACCCGGGGCGTCAGCTCTGCCTGGGAGAGAAGGGAGACGGTGCATGGATCGCGAGACCAAGAGGAGGATCGAGGAGTACCGCCGTTCGGAGGCGGGCCCGATCGAGAACAACCTCATCGACGAGCTGGTCGACGGTGAGCTGGACCGCCAGGAGTTCCTGCGTCGTGCAGCCATGTTCGGACTCGGCGCCGGCGCGATCGGCGCCTTGCTCCGCTATGTGGGCGAAGGCGACCTCGCGTTCGGAGCGCCGATGGCGCCCGCGAAGGTCGGTGGGACACTTCGCGTCGGCATGCTCGGCTTCGGGTCGAGCCTCGAGCCGTATCAGCTCAGAGAGGCCGGTTCCCTCGGGTTCGCCGGGATCACGGGCGAGTACCTGACGTTCTCGAATCCCGCGCTTCAGGTGAAGCCGTGGCTGGCGACGAGCTGGAAGCCGAACGCGGCCGGGGACGTCTGGACGTTCCAGCTGCGACGCGGCGTCAGGTTCCACAACGGCAAGACGATGACGGCCGATGACGTAGTCGCAAGCTTCAAGCAGTACCTGTCGCAGACCACTTCCCAGATCCTCGCCTCGATTCCCCCGAACCTTCTCGGTCCCGAGGGCGTCGTCAAGACGGGCCCGTACACGGTCCAGTTCCGACTGAAGTCGCCGAACGCAGCACTTCCATGGCTCGTCAGCCAGACGACGTATCAGGCGATCATCCAGCCCGCTGCGATCGCCGCGAAGCCTGGCACCTGGGTCGCGAGCGGCATGATCGGGACCGGGGCGTTCCGGCTCAAGAGCTACACCCCGAACAGACGGGCCGAGCTCGTCCGCTTCCCGCGCTATTGGGGCGGTAAACCACCGCTCGACGGGGCAGTGCTGACCTTCTACGAAGGCTCAGCGCCGATGGTCCTCGCGCTTCGAGCAGGTCAGATCGACCTTTGCCAGCAGCTGTCGCCACAGGAGGGCCGGCCTTTCAGGAGCAACAGCCGCTTCAAGGTCTACACCTCACCATCGTCGCACCACACGATGTTCGGTCTGCGAGTCGATCGCGACCCGTTCAAGGATCCGCGAGTGCGACGCGCGATCGCGTTGGCTCTCGGCCGCCCTGACATCATCGAGAGGGTCCTCCTGGGCCAAGGGACACTCGGGGACGACTCGCCGTTCTGGTCGCGCTTCCCGTCGACCGACAAATCGATCGGGCAGCGGAAGCAGAACATCGCTCTGGCAAAGGCTCTCCTCCAGGCCGCCGGGCAGCCGAACCCGAAGTTCACGATCACGACCTGGAACGGCATCGAGCTGCCCGACTACGCGACCGCAGTCCAGGCGATGGGTCGCGAGGCCGGCATGGACATCGAGCTCGAAGTGATGTCGAACGATGACTACTACGGTGGTGGAGCCGACTACTACGCCACGACGCCGTGGATCAACAGGCAGGCGACGATGACGGAGTACGGTGCCGCAGGAGTGCCGAACCGGTACCTGACGGCCGCCTACATGTCGGACGGCATCTGGAATGCGTCGCACTACAAGAACCCGGCATTCGACGCCGCGGCCAAGACGTTCCTCGCCGCACCGGACGTCAAGTCTCAGCGAGCGGCCACGAAGAAGCTGGCCGGCCTCCTGCTCCGCGACACGCCGGTGATCACGACGTACTTCAACACCTACGTCACCGCAGCGTCGTCAAAGGTCAAGAACTACCAGGTCGAGAGCCTGTCGCACGTGCGCATCGCCCACACCTCCCTCGCCTAGGGTTCCTAGCCAACCAGGGCTGCCGGCTCCAGCGTCGGCAGCCCTACACCGACGGGTCGCGGACACATCGCACGCTACGTCCTCAAGCGCTTCGGGCTCGCGCTGATCACGCTCCTCCTGCTCAGCGTGATCGTCTTCGCGACCGCGCAGCTCCTGCCCGGCAACGTAGGTCGATCGGTCCTTGGGCCGTACGCAACCGAGGAGGCTGTGGCCGCGTACAACCACGAGCACGGCACGGACCGGCCTGCGGTGGTCCAGTACGCCGATTGGGTGAGCGGGGTCGTGCGAGGCGATCTCGGTGTTTCGCTCGCACAATCGGACCAGTCGGTCTGGAGCATCCTCGAGCCGGCGCTCGTCAACTCCATGAAGCTGGCGGTCTTCGCGTTCGTCCTCGTGGTGCCGTTCGGGATCCTCGGCGGCGTGTTCGCCGGCCTCCGCGTCGGAAGACCGACCGACCGCGCGATCACCGTCGTCGGCCTGTCGCTCGCGGTCGTCCCGGAGTTCGTAACGGGGCTCGTGCTGATCCTCGTGTTCTCCATCTGGCTCGGCTGGCTGCCCGTGACGGCACAGTGGGAACCGGGGGCCGGGGTGCTGACTCAGGTCCAGTACCTCACGTTGCCCGCGCTGGCCCTCGCGATCGTCCTGTTCGGGTACATCGCCCGCATCACACGGGCCGGGGTCGTCGAGGCGCTCGACGCGGACTACACGCGGACCGCGTACCTGAAAGGGCTTCCCCGTAAGACCGTGATCCGCCGCCACGTGCTCCGGAACGCGCTCATGCCGACGATCGCCGTGATCGCGACCCAGGTCGGCTACCTCGTCGGCGGACTCGTCGCGATCGAGTACCTGTTCAACTATCAGGGGCTCGGTCTGATGATCCTGCAGGCCGCGCAGCAGAAGGACTTCACGTTGCTCACGGCGGGCGTTCTCGTCGTCGGCATTGTGTACCTGGTCGTCACGTTCGTCGCCGACATCGCGTTCGCGCTGCTCAACCCTCGAATCAGATTCCAGGCCGCCGAATGAGCTCGGTCGCCGCCGCGGCCGAGCGGTCCGAGGCTCGCGTGGCACGAAGCGAGCGGCTGCGACTGCTCCTTCACAGCCCGAGCTTCGTCGTCGGCGCGGGCGTGCTCGTCTTCTGGCTCGCCTGCGCTCTGCTCGGGTCACACATCACGCCGTATGACCCGATCTTCGACCAGACGCCGGACCTCTCGCAGTCCCCGTCGGCCGCGCACTGGTTCGGCACTGACCGCCTGGGCCGCGATGTGTTCTCGCGTGTTCTTGCCGGCTCGCGAGACATCTTGCTCATCGCTCCCATGGCGACCCTGCTGGCGACGATCTTCGGCACCACACTCGGTCTGATTACCGGCTATCTGCGGGGCATCGCCGATGACACGATCAGCCGCGTGATCGATGCCGTGCTCGCAATTCCGCTGATCGTGCTGGCCGTGACCGTTGTCACCGCCGTCGGGAGCCGGTCCGCCTGGGCCGTGACGGTGGTGATCGCGATCGTGTTCACGCCGATCATCGCGCGAACGGTGAGGGCCGCGGTGCTCGGCGAGGCGCAACTCGAGTACGTGGAGGCTGCGAGGCTGCGAGGCGAGCGCCCCCACTACGTGATGTTCGCCGAGGTGCTTCCGAACGTGGCGCCCCCGATCCTCGTCGAGGCGACCATCCGGCTCGGCTACGCGATCTTCGCGGTCGCCACCCTCACGTTCATCGGGTTCGGCCTGCAGCCGCCCTCGCCGGACTGGGCCGTGCAGATCTCGGACAACTGGCAGTTTCTCGCGCAACAGTGGTGGACAGTGCTGTTTCCCGCGCTGGCGATCGCGTCGCTCGTCGTCGCCGTCAACCTCGTCTCGGACAGCGTGCAGCAGGTGCTCGAGCGGTGAGCAACGCTCGCCTCCGGCTCGCGTTCGTGGGGGAAACCCTGTTTCCCCCACGAACCCCCTTCTCTTCGAGAACGTGGGGAACCCCCCGGTTCCCCACACCCCTCCACGCTCACCGGCCAACAGGGGTTGGCCGGTGAGCGAGCCCGCACTCGCCGTCGGCGACCTCGATGTCGCCTACCGTGTCCGCGGACGCGATCGGCCCGTCCTTCGAGGCGTGTCGTTCGAGGTCGCGCGCGGCGAGTCCTACGGACTCGTCGGCGAGTCCGGCTGCGGGAAGTCCACGGCCGCTCTCGCGATCGTGCGCTACCTGCCCCGGAACGGGAGCGTGAGCTCGGGATCGATCTCGGTCGCCGGGCGAGACGCGCTCGCGCTGGGCGGCGGTGCGCTCCGCGAGTTCCATGCGCGAACGGTGTCGATGGTCTACCAGAACCCCGGTGCCGCGCTGAACCCGTCCATGCGCGTCGGTACGCAGGTCGCCGAAGCATTCACGGTGCTCGGAGTGCCGACGGGCGAGGCGACCGACCGAGCTCGAAATGCACTCGCACGCGTCCAGATCGCGGATCCCGGATCCGTGATGAGCCGCTATCCCCATCAGCTCTCCGGTGGCATGCAGCAGCGCGCCCTCATCGCCATGGCGCTGGCCAAGGACCCGGAGCTTCTGATCCTCGACGAGCCGACGACCGGCCTCGACGCGACCGTCGAGGCGGAAGTGCTCGATCTCGTCGCCCGACTCCAGGCGGAGCTCCAGACCTCGGTTCTCTTCATCAGCCACAACCTCGGCGTCATCTCGACGATGTGCTCTCGCGTCGGAGTCCTCTACGCGGGACGCCTCGTGGAGGAGGGGCCGGTCGAGACGGTCCTGCAGGATCCGCGACACCCGTACACCGTCGGCCTCCTCCGCTGCATCCCGCGCGGCGGCGTGCGCAAGGATCACGGGCGGCTCGACACGATCCCCGGCTTCCTCCCCAGCCTCGGCGCCGAGCTCCCGGGGTGCGTGTTCGCCGACCGCTGCGCCTTCGCAGACGAGCGCTGTCACGTGGAGGAGCCACCGCTCGAGGTCATTGCGCAGGGACATGTGAGCCGGTGCTGGTATCACGAGCGCGCCAAGGGGCTGCCCCGTGAGGAAGCAGCGGACCTCGAGCTCCCCGCGGTCGATCGAGGCGGCGCGCCTCTCGTGGAGCTCTCCGGGCTGAGCAAGGTCTTCCGTCAGAAAGGACACGACATCCAGGCGCTCTCGGACGTCAGCGCCACGATCTGGCCGGGCGAGACGCTGGGGCTCGTCGGCGAGTCGGGGAGCGGAAAGACGACCCTCGCCCGCACGGTGCTCGGGATCGTTCCACCGACAGCGGGAGCCGTCGCACTCGACGGGAATTCCCTTCCGCCGCGCTACCAGAAGCGCTCGCAGGCCGAGCTTCGCGCGCTCCAGATCGTCTTCCAGAACCCCGACTCGGCATTGAACCGCCGCCACTCGGTCCGCCGGATCCTGCTCCGCTCGCTCAAGAAGCTCGCAGGGATCGGAGGGCAGGCGGCCGAGACACGGATGCTCGAGATCGCGAACCGGGTCCGGCTGACGGAGCGAACGCTGACGCAGAAGCCGGTGCAGCTGTCCGGCGGCCTGAAGCAGCGTGTGGCGATCGCGCGCGCATTTGCCGGCGATCCCAAGCTGGTCGTCTGCGACGAGCCGACCTCGGCGCTCGACGTGTCGGTGCAGGCGGCGATCCTCAACCTGCTCGTCGAGCTCCAGGCCGAGCAGCGCGTCTCCTACCTCTTCATCTCGCACGATCTCGGAGTCGTGAGGTACATCTCCGACCGCATCGCCGTCCTGTACCTGGGCCGGCTGCAGGAGCTCGCATCCGCCGAGGTCGTCTTCGAAGGACCGCATCACCCGTACACGGAGGCTCTTCTCTCCGCCGTGCCGACGATCGACGGCGGAGGACGGGACCGGATACGTCTCGAGGGCGACATCCCGAGCGCCGCGTCACCGCCCTCCGGGTGCGTCTTCCACACGCGCTGTCCTCGAAAGGTCGGCGCGATCTGCGAGGAGCAGGAGCCGCCGCTCGTGGAAGCCGAGCCCGGGCATCTCATGCGCTGTCACATCCCGATCGACGAGCTTAGGCGACTGCAGGAGAGGACGACCGCGAGCGCATGAAGATTCGCGGTGCCGTCCTGGAGCGGACCGGAGGCCCGCTGTCCGTCTGCGAGCTCGACCTCGCCGCGCCGAAACAGGAAGAGGTGCTCGTCCGCTTGCACGCGAGCGGCGTCTGCCACTCCGACCTGAACGCGATCGACGGGACCGCGGAGACTCCCTGCCCCGCCGTTCTCGGACACGAGGGCGCGGGGGTCGTCGAGGCTGTCGGGCTCGGCGTGACACGGGTACACGTGGGCGACCACATTGCGCTCTCGTGGGCGCCGTCGTGCGGGGAGTGCCCCGAGTGCCGCCGCGATCTGCCGCAGCTCTGTTCGACCATGTGGCCCGCCATGGGGACCGGCGGCCTCATGGACGGGACGCCGCGGCTCTCACGCGAGGGCGAGCCCGTCTTCCACTACTCGTTCCTCTCCACGTTCGCCGAGGCGTGCGTCGTGCCGGAGCGATCCTGCGTGCCGATCCCCGACGACGTTCCCTTCGAGGTCGCCGCGCTCGTCGGGTGCGCCGTCACGACCGGCGTCGGTGCAGTCTGGCGAACCGCCGAGCTGAAGGCCGGGGAGCGCTTCGCGGTGGTCGGATGCGGGGGCGTCGGGCTGTCCGCGCTGCTGGCTGCGGTGGCGGCCGGAGCGGAGCAGGTCATCGCCGTCGACGCCGTGTCCCACAAGCTCGACGTCGCTCGGGCGTTCGGCGCGACGGACACCGTTCTCTGGCAGGGAACGCCGGAAGCGACCGCCGACGCCGTGCGAGAGGTGTCCTCGGGCGGTGTCGACGTCGCCGTCGAGGCGACCGGACGAACCGAGGCGATGCAGGCGGCCTTCCTCTCCACCCGCGCGCGGGGTGCCGCCGTGTTGATCGGGATCCCGCGGGCTGATGCGGTGCTGTCACTCCCTGCCGCGACCATTCCCCGGATGGAGCGTCGCGTCCTCGGTTCGATCTACGGCTCGTCGAGGCCGGAGCGCGACTTCCCCCACACGCTCGAGCTCTACCGCAACGGTCGTCTCCCGCTCGACCGGCTCGTGTCGCACCGCCTGCCGCTCGACGAGGTGGAGTACGCCTTCGAGGTCATGCAGTCCGGAGACGCCGTCCGCGTCGTGCTCGAGCTGGCGGCATGAGCACCGTCGCCGACCTCGACGGCCGCATCGGCGAGGGCTGGGGCGGTGAGGCGCCGAACGGCTGCCACGTGAACGTGGTGCTCGCGCGGCGCGGTAGCCCGACGGCCGCCGCGGCAATCGGGATGCTCGCGCACCCAACTCCTGGACACACACCGGTGCTCGTCTGCGTCGGGGCTACCCAGCAGGAGTACGAGCCGGTATGGCCGCCGACGCTCATGATGAACAAGGCGACCGCCCTCGACGCTCGACACCAGGCGATGACCTGGGGCGCCGCGCAGCTCGGAATCGGGCAGGGCGTGCTCGACGCCGTCGCAGACGAGCTGATCGAGGCGAGCGGCGACCTGCTCGTCCTCGTCGCCGTGTGGGTCGACGCGGATGCCGACGACGAGACAGCGCTGCGCGTGGCGAGCCGGACCGCGACGCGGAAGGCGCTCGGCATCTGCGTCGAAGGGAGGGATCCGGCGGCAGCCGCGGCGCTCGTGGAGCAGCGCGACGCGCTTCGGAACCCGTTCTACGGCGGCCGCTAGATGCGCATCGCCGCCATCGAGACGCGGGTGTACCGCTATCCGCTCGAGCCGCCGCTCCGCGCCGCGTGGGACCCCGAGCCCCGGGTGCATCAGGACGCGACGATCGTCATCGTCCGCTCCGACGACGGCCTGGAGGGGTATGCGAGCGGCGATGCGTTACCCGACCGGGACATCCTCACCCGGCTGCTGCTCGGACTCGACCCCACACGCGCAGACGTCGTGCAGGGGATCTGCGAGACGGTCGACTTCCATCACGGCCGCAACTGGACGCTCGAGGTCGCCGTCTGGGACCTCGTCGCCCGATCCGTCGAGCTCCCGCTGTGGCAGCTGCTCGGCGGTGAGAAGCGCAGCCTCGTCGCCTACGCGTCGACGGGGGAGCTCGTCTCGGCCGAAGAGCGCGTGCGCCGCTGCCTCGCGTTGCGCGATGCGGGCGTTCGCGCCGTCAAGCTTCGCCTTCACTCGAACGACTGGCGGATCGATCTTCCCGTCATCGAGTCGGTGCGCGACGCCGTCGGCTCCGATCTCGACATCATGGTCGACGCGAATCAGGGCTGGCGCATGCCTGGGGACCTGACGTTGCGCTGGGACCTCCCGACCGCGGCCGCCTTCGCACAGGAGCTTCACCGCCTGGACGTCTACTGGCTCGAGGAGCCGTTGCCGACGACAGATGTGGACGAGTACGCGACGCTCTGCCGCAGCAGCGACGTCCGCATCGCCGCGGGCGAGATGGTCCGATCGGCGGCGGAGGCTCGAGCGCTCGTGCTCCACGGCGGCGTCGACGTCGTCCAGACGGACGTCGTCCTCTCGGGAGGAATCGAGGGTTGCAGGCACATCGCGGCGCTGGCCGACGAGCACCGGCGCACCTGGAGCCCTCACACCTGGTCGAACGGGTACGGGCTGATCGCGAATCTCCACGCTGCGCTCGCGTTCTCGACGTGCCCGTACGTCGAAGTCCCCTTCGACCCCCCGGCATGGTCGGCGGAGCGCAGGGACTGGCTCCTCCCGGTTACGACGGAGATCGCAGTGGACGGGACGATCTCCCCGCCCGCAGGACCGGGTCTTGGCGTCGTCCCTGACTGGGATGCCCTCGAGCAGTACCGGATCGGCTGATGCGCGTTCGCGCCGTCGTGCTGCACGAGCCCGGACGGCCCGTCGAGGTCGCCGAGGTCGAGCTCGATCCCCCGAAGGCGGGCGAGGTGCTCGTGCGCGTGGCCGCCGCCGGTGTCTGTCACTCCGACGTTCGACTGGCCGACGGCGAGCTCGGTGCCGGGCGGTGGCCGATGGTGCTCGGGCACGAGGGCGCAGGCATCGTCGAGGCCGTCGGAGAGGGCGTGACCCATGTCGCGCCGGGAGACCCGGTCGGCTTCTGCATCGTCCCTTCCTGTCGGGAGTGTGTCGAATGTCTCGCCGGCCGCTTCAACCTCTGCGTCCCCGCGGGCGAGAACGGCCCTCGGGGATCGCTCATGGACGGCACATCCCGGCTCTCGCTTCCGGACGGCCAGAAGCTCCAGCACGGATTGATGACCGCGTGCTTCGCAGAGTGCACCGTCGTCATGGCCGCGGGCGCCGTCCCGCTGCCCTCCGAAAGCCTCCCGCTGTGGCAGGCAGCACTGCTCGGATGCGGCGTCGTGACGGCGTTCGGGGCGGTCCGCAACGCGGCGCATGTCGAGCCGGGTGACAGCGTCGCCGTGATCGGATGCGGAGGCGTCGGCCTGCAGGTGGTCTCGGCCGCCCGGCTCGCGGGCGCGGAGCCGCTGATCGCCGTCGACCGGGATCCCGCGAAGCTCGAGCTCGCGCTGGACCGTGGCGCGACACACGCCGTCGAAGCGGGCTCGGCGACGACCGCAGCCCGCGTGCACCGGCTCACCTCGGGTGGCGTGCAGCACGCGTTCGAGGTCGTCGGCCTGCCCGAGACGATGCGGCTGGCGTGGGACGTCCTGCGTCCCGCAGGCACCGCGATCGTCGTCGGACTTGCTCCGAGAGGAGTCGACGTATCGCTGCCCGCGATCGAGTTCCTCTCGGACAAGGGAATCCGCGGCTCGTTCTACGGCTCGGGCGATGCGCTGAACGACCTTCCGGCGCTCGCCGAGCTGGCGGTGTCCGGCGAGCTCGACCTTGCGAGTGTGGTCACCCATGTCGACACGCTCGACGGCGCCGAGCGCGCACTCGAGCGCCTGCGCCGCGGAGAAGGCGCGCGCACGGTACTAGTCGTCGACCCGGTGCTCGCGGGGCGCGAGGCGAACCCGGGCTAGCCGGCCGCCGCAAGCTCGTCGGCGTACGTGATCGGTAGTCGCCTCACCGCTCCCTTGTCGTCAGGCTCGTAGTGGCCCATCCGCCAGAGGGCGGGCGAGTAGGCGTGGAGCGACGTCGCCGGCGGCCCGCCGGCGTGACGGACTCCGTGGATGTACGACGAGTCGAAGTGAAAGACCGATCCCTGGAGATGCTGGTTGGTCGCCTCGCGAATCCAGCCGTCGGAGCCGCGGACGAAGTAGTCCTCGTGGAGTGTCCCCTCGCAGACGTACACGGCGCCCGCCGACAGGTCGTGGTCGTGGTAGCCGGTGTCCTGGGCGTCGAGCCAGCAGATGAGCCAGAGGTCGAGGTGCGGATCTCGGTAAAGCTGGGCGAAGTACCGCGTGCTCGGGTCGTGGCGCACGAGGTGGCTCCAGAACTGCGGCTCGGCGGCGAGTGCGACGACGAGACTCGCGAGCTCGGGGCGACCGAGATCGGTGTCCTCGCGCACGCGCTCGTGGACCCATCGACCGAGATCGCTCAGCTCAGGATTCGTGATGGGTTCTGTGCGCACAGTGCGTCGGTCACAGCATCACCGAAACTGCGGATGGCAGTCAACGTCGGCTCGGGATCGAGCACGGGCGTGTCGCTGCCGAAAAGGAGCTGGTCGACGCCGAACGTCGCGAGACAGAGCTCGACAGCCCGCCGACCATACGACGACGTTTCGAAGTACACGTTCTTGTGCAGGAGCCCCCGGCTCGAGACACCGCGCGACTGCAAGCGCTCGAGCTGAAATGGCGCTCCGCCCGCAAGGAGCGCGAAAACGACATCGAGGTTCGGCCAGCGCTCCACTCCGGCTGTGATCCACACGGCGTACGAGGCCTGCATCTGCGCGGTGTAGTCGACGACGGCGGCCCACCAGCCGGGAACATCCCGAGGACGAGCAGCGACGGCGCCTGGGTGCACGAAGAGCAGCTTCCCGCTGCGGTCGAGCTCGTCGAGCGTCGGCGCGATGCGGTCGAGATCGAGCAGGTCCGGAGCTCCGACGCAGGCGCCGACAAGATCTTCGTGATACCGGCCGGCCGCCAGGGGAAGGAGGCGTGCCGCCGCGGCTCCCAGGTCGCGCATCCCGTCCTCGTAGGCTGCGACGAGCTCGTCGCGCTCGTCGCCGGGGAGCTCGTCGATGCCCAGGGTCGGCTGGAGGGACACGAGAGCGACGTCGATCCCGAAGCGATCGAGCAGCACGAGTCTGGCTTCGAGATCGTGCGCTCGCAGGTCGATCTCGGCTGCTTCGCCGGGAAGCTCGAGCGTCGTCCCCCTTAGCCGCGGCGGCTGTGTTCGGTGAGCGAGCGCCTCGACGAGGGGGCCGGGCCAGAAGTGCTGATGCACGTCGACGACTCGCATGCCTAGACCACTGAGCCAAGCGCACCCGAGCGGACGACATCCACCACGGGCTGGAGATCCGAAGGCAGCGCCTCGCCGGCGTCGGTGAAGGGAACGAGCGCACGGACGAGCTCGTACGCGCGCTGCGACCCGCCACCGAGGGCTCGCGGACGGCGCAATTCGATCGCCTGGGCGGCGATCGTGAGCTCGATCGCGACGACCCGCGCCCCGAGCTCGACCATCTCCGAGAGCCGCCTCGCGGCGAGTGGCGCCATCGTCGCCCGGTCCTCGATTCCGTCGTGCTGCGTCGTGCTCACGAGCTCGTACGAGACCGGCTGGGCGAGAAGACGGGCCTCCGCAGCGAGCGCCTGAACCGCGGCTCCGAGCTCGCTGAGGCCGGGCTCGGCGAGCCCCGCGCGGGCGGCAAGGCCCTCCGGCAACCCGCTGTGGGAGGCCTGGAGGAGCTTCAGCGCGCGCTCTGACGCACTCGCCAGGGTGGGGGCGAGCGCGATTCGCAGGAAGTCGAGCGCCGCTGCCAGGGGTGCCACGTCGAAGTTCCCAACGGAGACGATCCGCTCCCCGTCGGCCACCACGAGCGGATTGCCCTGGTGGGCGTTGAGCTCGACGGCGAGGACGCCCAACCCGTACCCGAGTGCGTCCCGTGCCGCCCCGTGCACTTGGGGCAGCGTCCGGAAGCAAAGCGGGTCCTGGAGCGACCGCGGATCTCCATCCCAGAGCGAGCTGCCGTCGAGGAGGGTGTGGAGCCGGGAGAGCGCCTCGAGCAAGCCGGGGTACGGGCGCACGTCGCCGACCGCACGATCGAGAAAGCTCGGGTTGACCGCGTACGCGTCGAGGTCGAGCGCGCCGGCGACGTCGAGCGCGTCGAGCAGCGTCGAGAGGTCGGCCACCGCGAGCGACGCGAGCGCCGTCGAGAACGCGTTGTTGTTCAGAAGAGCGAGCGCTTCCCCGGCCTCTAGCTCGAAGTCCCCGACCAGTTCGCTCGCGAGATCTGCGTTCGCCGCGAGATCGGCCTGGCCCACCGAGCCCAGGATCCGGATGCGCGGCTTCGCGCCCTCGTTGAGCGCGTCGACGACGAGCTGAGCGAGCTCCGGACGAACGCCCGGCGCACCCTGGGCAAGCCCGTTGGCGAGGCGCAGCATCGTCGCGCGGGCAACGTCCTCCGATGCGATCTCGCCCTGGCCGATCCGGTGGCCCTCGATCAGCAGGCTGTTGAATTTCCCCTGGTCGCCCTCGACGGAGAACTGCTTGCGCATGCCGACCCCGGTCGTAAGGCCGTAGACGTCGTCCTCGCGCTCGAGCGCACCCTCGACGACGAGCCGGGAGGCGTGCATCGCCTCGAGCGCCACGGCATCGAGCTCAACCCGGGCCCCTTCGCGCGCGACCCGGACGACCTCGTCGAGCGTCAGGCTGCGCCCCGTGAGCACGATCACGGTGTCGCCCATCCGACCCTCACGGGGCTGAGTCTACGGCCGGAGAAGCAGTCCGAGATTCCGACGGAGAGACCGACGGTCCGTCAGCCGACACCCGCGCCGCGACTACAGGCAGCCCGCGGTGCCTCCGAGGACGAGACGGCCGCGCATGCAGCCTGCCGCTGGCGATCGGTGGCGTAGAGGCCGCCGAGAATCGTCCCGATGCCCTCGAAGCAGTAGTCCCTGAGCCCGGCTTCGGCTTGCTTGCAGAGCGTCGCTGCGCGATCGGGACCGCTGTCCTGGCTCGTCAAGTCTCGAGCCGCCCCGTAGACGCACTCTCGAGCCAGCTCATCGGCGTACGCGCAGATCTCGAGGATGCGCGCCGGATCTCCGCGCGACTGACCGGAGGCATCGCGCCCGAGGGACTGGTAGCAGGTCGCGACCCACGCGTCTTCGCTCTTGCGGCACATCTTGGCCGCCTTCTCGAAGTCCCAGTCCACGAGCGGCAGGATCCGAGACGTCACCATCAGGTAGCAGTAGAGCTTGTGCCGCTCGGCCACGACCTGGCACGGGTAGATGGGGTCGTCGTCCTTGAGCCACTTCGACGTGATCCCGTACGACGACGAGATGTTCTCCATGAACACGCCTCCCGTGCACGAGGTCTGGTCCCAGCTCGTCGGCAGCTGGTCGCAGATCTCGAGGGAGCGAGGCAGGTCGTACCCCGTGTAGATCATGAGCCCGTGCCCGAGGCCGTGGACGCACTGGTACGCGATGAACGCCGTTCGCCGAACGTCCGGGTCGGCACAGAGCTTGCGCGCGACCTTGCCGACCTCATCCGACTTCACCCCGGAGAAGGCCCGTTCGAGGATTCCGTGGTAGTAGCCCGACCAGCAACTCGCCCGGCCGGCCGCGAACGCCTTCCCGACGGACCCGTGGTAGTAGAGGAGTGCAGCCGCCCCGATCATGTGGGCGATCCGGTGGCAGTTGCGCTCGATCTCCGGATTGGCGGCGATCCGGCGGTCGAACTCGTCGAGCGCCACCTTCGGCCCCTTCCGGTACGAGAGGTTGCCGAATGCCTGCTCGAGGCAGGAGAAGCTCCCGCTGCAGTCCGCCAGCTTCGTCCCGTCAGGGGTGAACTTCGCAGCGGTCGACACCATCGAGGAGTTCGTCACCCCGCTCGCGGCGTTGGAGACGAACGTCGCGACCTCCGCGATCTGCTTGTCCGTGAGCTGGTCGCGGAAGGAGGGCATCCCCGATCCTCCGGTGCGAACCTGCTTCGCGACGGCTGCGTAGCTCGGACGCAACGCGTCGAGGTCGGGGCCGACTCGCGCACGCGCGTTGGCGGCGGTCAGCGAGTGGCAGCCAGAGCAGCCCGACTCGTTGAAGACTTGCAGGCCGGCCTGCGACGACGCGTCGGCCGCCCCGCCGCAGCCGACGAGCAGGAGCGATGCCCCGACGGAAAGGAGAGCGATGGCGAACGCGGCAGCGGCCGCGGAGTGACCGAGAGCTCGGTGCACGCTCTCCCAGTACAGCATCTTCGCCGGACCCCGGCGTCGCCCAACTGCGTCAGATCTGTGTCAAGACGGAATGAGCGAACGCCGCATCGAGCGCGCCGACACCGAGGTTGGCGCAGACGACTCGTCTTGCACCCACGCCCTGCTCGAGCGCCTGGCCGACGCTCGCATCGGCATCCGGCCAGCCGCCGAAGTACCCGTGCTCGCGGTATGCGTCGTACTGGGCGACGTCGTCCGTGAGGAAGACCTCGCAGGCGGCGACGGCACTCGCCGAGACATAGAAGTCGAAGTCGATGGGCAGGAGCAGGACGTCGTCCTCGACCCAGGTCTCGTCGATCGGAGACGGCGGCTCACGGACGATGGGGCCGGCGGTCACGACGATCTGCGCGCCTGCGACTGCCTCGCGAGCGCTCCCGGCGACGATCGCGCTCTCGCAGACGCCTCGCGCCCGCTCCTGAACGACGTCGAAGGCGTGGATGCTGCAAGCCGGGTTGAGCGCCCGCAGGACCTCGCAGTGGTAGCGGCCCTGTTCTCCGCAGCCGAGCACCGCGACCCGGTTCCATCCGGCAGGCGCGAATGCCTCGACGCAAGCGCCCGAGGCCGCGGCGGTCCGGGCGGCCGTTATCTCGGCCGCGTCGAGCACCGCGAGCGGGACGCCGGTGTCCGCGTCGTTCAGGACGATGACACCGCTGATCGCCGGCAGGCCGCGGGCCGGGTTGTCGGGAAACCCGGAGACCCACTTCATGGCGACGACGTCGAGCTCTCGCAGGTAGGCGGGCATCGCGTGCAGGAACGCGTCCGGCCGCGGATGCACGCCGATCTTCGGTGGCATCTCGATCTCGCCGCGGGCAAGCGCACGATACGTACTGCCGGCGAGTGCAACCTGCTCGAGCACCGGAGGGAGTGCGGCGGCGACCTCCTGCCGATCGATGTAACGAGGGACGGCGGGCACTGCGCAATAGTTCCAGCATGGAGAGCGGACCGCGCGCAACTGGTCGCTGCCTGTGCGGCTTGGTCACGTACGAGGTCGACGGGCCGCTACGCGACGTCCTCCTCTGCCACTGCGAGGAGTGCAGCCGCTGGGGCGGCTACGTCGGCGCCTTCACGTCGGCGCGGCGAGAGCACATCGTGATTCGCGGAGAGGACGCGCTTCGCTGGGTCGACAGTCCCACGAGCGACAGGCATGCGCGCCGCGGGTTCTGCGAGGCATGCGGTTCGAGCCTCTTCTGGGAGCCCGCCGACGGCGAGTGGATCAGCATCGCCGCCGGCACGCTCAACCGCCCGACCGGGCTCCGGATCGCCGGCCACTGGTACACGCGCCAGGCCGGCGACTACGACGAGATCCGCGACGATCTCCCACGCGACGACCGCGCGCTCGACGGGGCACGCTGGAGTTGAATCGCTCGTGGGGACCCTCTTTCACGGCTACCAGGAGCGGGATAGCATCTCGACCGGCAACGGCAACGAAGGAGGCGATTCTCGTGAGCTCGCGTGACCGATCGTTGCTGCGGCCGGCGACGCCCAGGCGCGTCGCCCTGCTGCGATCCGACCCTGCGCGCGTGACCGGCGAGCACCCATGAGCGCGACCGCCAAGATGCAACCCGCCGCCAACGCGGACGGCACGGCACTTCCGGACTCGCACGCGACCCGGTACATCCTGCTGACCGAGTGCCTCCAGAACGACTTCTTCCTCAACCGCGAGTGCCGGCTCTACCTCGGCGACCACGCGGCGCTCTCGATGCTCGTGGGCCGGAACGCGGAAATTCCGCCCCGAGGCGGCGGACGACTGGAGGTCTCGCACAAGGACGTCGAGCGGGGGCCGCTCGGCGTATTTCTCGACACGGTGCTCGACCAGCGCCGCGCAAACGACAGTCGCGGCACGCTGCACATCATCAACATCCGCGACTGGCACGAGCCGGGTGACGCCTACGACCTCGAGCGTCGCGTCTACGGCAGCCACTGCGAGAGCGGCACGTGGGGTGCGCGGTACATCGACGGGCTCGACAGGCTCCTCGATCCAGCCGGCTCGCCGGGTGACGGTGAGTCCGCGCTCGTACGTCGCAGGGAGCGTCCGCGTGTGCCACGTGCATGCGGACTCGGTCTTCGACTTCAGGCCGCGCGCAGACGCTCCGGGCAGCGACGGCAGGGTGCTCGGCAAGCTCCCGGAGACCGAGCTCGAGGACATTCTCGACGTCCTCGTCCAGGGTCGATCCGAGGACGTGGCCGCTGCGGACGAGATCCTCGCTCGTGGGGTGACGCTCGACGAGATCCGTGGCCTGGCCAGCAAGGTCAGGAGCCAGGCGTCGGAAGGCGCCCGCGTATACGTGGCGGTGATCGGCGTCTACTCGGACATCAAGGTGCTGACGCTGCTCGGCGGTCTGCTCGCACGCTACGACCTACCCAATCTCGCAGTCTCCGACACGCTGACCATCAGCCCGACGCTCGAGCGTCATATCGCCGGCCTCGACTTCGCCGCGAAGGTGATGCAGGTCGAGATCGTCCACGGCGTCAACGACCTCGTGCGCTACCTCGGCGGAAAACCGCCACTCGAGAGCGAGTCGACGATCGTCGGAGAGGACGGGTTCGCCCAGTACCAGACGTTCTTCAAGGACAAGCAGAGCGTCCTCGCGTACCAGAGCGAGAAGCTCCAGGACTACCTCGACCTCACCGAGAAGCGAGCGCTCTCGACCTACAACTGGATCGAGCGGTCGAACCTCTTCCTGATCGCGTGGGGCTCGGTCTTTCTCGTCATGACGCTGGTGTTCGCGGTCTGGAGCGCCATGGACCCCGACCAGGTCAGCTGGGTGATCCCCGCGATCACTGGCGGCGTCGGCCTGATCCAGCTCGTGACCGCCTTCTACACGCAGCCGATGAGAGACCTGCAGCGCAACCTGATGAATCTCACTACATACCGCATGGTTCTCGAGAGCCATAGCCTGAAGATGGCACTGGCCCGTTTCCACCTGACGACACCGCGCGCGTTGCGCGAGATGCGCGAGGAGTCGGAAGCGACCGAGGCAAAGCTCCAGGTCGAGGTGCTCGTGAAGGAGATCGAGGCGATCGAGAGAGCCGACACGGTGGACTACGGCGCACTCGAGCGCCTTCGCATCGGCCCGGACGAGAGCGCGGAGGACGACTCGAAGCCTGCGGCCGAGAAGGAGTCGCCAGTCGGAGGAGGAGCCGGCGGAGGAGCCGGTGGAGGGGATGGCGCTGTCACGGACGGGCAGCCGAAGCCGCCCGTTGCTGCGACGGCGGACGAGCCCGGGCCGGCGGACTCGTCGGGAATGCCCAGCTAACGAGGCGAGCGGCAGATGAGAACACTCGTCCTCCAGCACATCGCCTGCGAGCCTCCGGGCGCCTACGAAGACGTTCTGCTCGAGCGAGGCGTGGAGCTCGAGCGCGTCGAGATCGACGAGGGCTCCGCGCTCCCGGACTGGCGCGAGTTCGACGCGATCGTCGCCATGGGCGGCCCCATGAGCGCGAACGACGACGACGCGCTGCCGTGGCTGACGACCGAGAAGCGCTTGATAGCCGAGGCGGTGGAAGCCGAGCGACCCTTCTGGGGCGTGTGCCTCGGCGTGCAACTCCTCGCGGCGAGTCTGGGGGCTCGCGTCTACCCGGGGCCAGCGCCGGAGGTGGGGATCCTCCCCGTCACGCTCACGCCCGAGGGGCGCGCCGACCCCGTGTTCGCGGGGCTGCCATCCGACGTGCCAACGCTGCAGTGGCATGGCGACACCTTCGACCTGCCGCGCGACGCCGTCCTCCTCGCCGGCTCGCCGGCGTACCCGAACCAGGCGTTCCGCGTCCGCAAGGCATACGGCGTGCAGTTCCACCTTGAGGTGTCGGTAGACATGGCCCGCGAGTGGGCGGAGGTCCCGGAGTACGCGGCGTCGCTCGAGCGCGTCCTCGGGCCTGGAGCCCTCGACCGCCTGATCGAGGAGCTTGCGGTCGACGCCGACGCGATGGCCGGCCACGCGCGGGCGCTCTTCGAGCGCTGGCTCGACCACGTCGCCGAGCCACGGACCTCTCGAGACGTGTCCCGGACCGCTTAAGACATTCGTGCCGACACGACTTCGGGGCCGGGACCGCCCGAGGCACCTCCTATACTCGCGCGCCTGACCGACCTCGTCTCCCCGCTGCACGAGCTCTTCGGCTTCGACGCCTTTCGGCCCGGGCAGGAGGACGTCGTGCGCGCGGCACTCGAGGGGCGCGACACGCTCGCGCTCATGCCGACCGGCTCCGGGAAGTCGTTGACCTACCAGCTGGCCGCGATGCTGCGTCCGGAGCCGACCCTCGTACTGTCGCCGCTGATCGCGCTGATGAAAGACCAGGTCGACAAGTTGCCGCCACGGATCGCGGCAACCGCGACCTTCGTCAACTCGTCGCTCAGCGCTGACGAGACCGCGGAGCGGCTCGCGTCCGTCTCGGCCGGGGACACGCGCCTCGTCTACGCCGCCCCGGAACGCCTGCGGCAGTCACGCTTCGTCGACCTGCTCTCCGGGGTCGGGATCGGCCTCGTGGTCGTGGACGAGGTGCACTGCGTGAGCATGTGGGGGCACGACTTCCGGCCCGACTACCTCTTCATCCGCCGCGGGCTCGAGGCCCTGGGCCATCCAACGCTCCTCGGGATGACTGCGACGGCGACGCCGGAGACGGCCGACGACATCGGACGCGCGCTCGGGCGCACACTCGAGGTCGTCCACACGAGCGTCATGCGACCGAACCTGCGCTACGACGTCGAGGAGGTCTCGAACGCCGAGGACCGCATTGCGATTCTCGTCGAGCGGCTTCACGCGCTGCGCGGTGGCTCGGCGATCGTCTACGCGCGCTCCCGCCGGTCGACGGAGGAGCTCGCGCGCGTCCTCCGCGGGCACGGGCTTCGTGCCGAGCACTACCACGCCGGGCTCGAGCCGGAAGAGCGGACGCGCGTCCAGGACGACTTCGTCGCCGGCCGGACGCAGGCCGTCGTCGCGACGACGGCGTTCGGCATGGGGATCGACAAGCCCGACGTGCGGCTGGTCTGTCTCGTCAACTACCCGGACTCGGTCGAGGGCTACGTCCAGATGGTCGGGCGTGCAGGCAGAGACGGCGACCCGAGCCAGACGCTCCTCCTCGCGAGCCCGAGCGACGCGACGGCGCTCCGGCGGTTCGCGGTATCCGATGTGCCCACTGCTCCCGAGCTCCGTTCCGTCTATCGCGCGATCCGGGATGCGAGCGGCGCAGTCGATCCCGACGACCTCGCGCCGCTCGTACCCGAGCGAGACGCGCGCGTCCTCGTCGGGATGCTCGAGCAGGCGGGCCTCCTCAGACGGAGCTTCGACGAAGGCCGGCGCATGCACATCGAGCTGCCGCCCGCGCCCGAGGACGCCCGCGAGCGCGTTGAGGCCCTACTCGATCGCGCACGCCTCGTCGCCGAGTCGCGCGCCGACCGGATGATCGCCTTCGCCGAGACTCGCGCTTGTCGGCACGAACAGGTCGCGGCGCATTTCGGCGAGGACTTCCGCGGCCCCTGCGGCATCTGCGACGTGTGCGCGCCGCTGACCCGCGGCTCTGCCTCGCTTTCGAGCCCTCCCCCGCCGCTGCCCGACGACGTCGGAGATGCGATCGTCGAGGTCGTCGGCTCGCTCACGTGGCCGCTCGGACGCCAGAGCTTGATTGCGACACTCCGAGGCTCGCTGAAGGCGCCTCCCTCCGGTCGCCGGTCCTCCGCGTACCGCCTGCTCGCCGCTGCGACAGACGCGGACGCGCGTCGCTGGGTGCGGTTACTCGAACTGGCGGGAGCGCTGGTCGAGACAACGACTCCCGACGGCTTCCGGGTCCTCCAGGTCGACCCGTCCGTACGCCCGCCCCGCATCCGGACAAGTGCTGACGCCGACGTTGACGAGGATCTCGTCACGCGGCTGCGCGGCTGGCGCCTCGAGCGCTCGAAAGAGGACGCCGTGCCCGCATATGTCGTCCTCCACGACGCAACGCTCCGTGAGCTCGCCGCACTCAGACCCCAGACGAAGGATGAGCTTGCGGGCGTCAAAGGCTTCGGCCCGGTCAAGCTCGAGCGCTACGGCGACGACCTGCTTGCGGTCCTCGCGACGACATAGGCGCCCGAGCGACGGGTCGCCTTGCCCGCGCATCGGGGGACGCTCTACGATGACCCCGCCAGCGACGCAGCACCGGAGGTGGGCATGTCCGAGAAGATGTGGGGCTCCGAGCCGTACTGGGGTCTCGGCTACGAGTGGGATCCCGACTGGTTCCTGACCGATCGCCAGAAAGAGCTCCGGGCGACGCTCATCGAGCTCTGCGAGAAGGAGATGCGCGCGAACGCGAAGCGCTCGGACGACGAGCTCCTCTTCCCGCGCCGGAACCTCGAGCTGCTCGGCGAGCACGGCTTTCTCGGACTGACCGTCCCCGAGGAGTACGGCGGCCTCGGCGAGAACCATGTCGCCTACGCCATGACCTGCGAGACGATCTCGCGCTACGGCTGCGCGTCGACGGCGATGTGTTACGTGATGCACATCGGCGCCGTCAACGCGATCATGCTCCGGGCCACACCGGAGCTGATCGACCGCTACATCCGGCCGCTGAACTCCGGAAAGATCGGGACGCTCTCGTACTCCGACCCAGAGACGGGCTCGCACTTCTGGTACCCGATCTCCTCCGGAGCCGAGCGCTCGAACGGCGGCTACAAGGTGCGCAAGAAGGCGTCGTGGACGACATCCGCCGGCTTCGCCGACTTCTACGTCGTGCAGACGACGAGCCCCGACTTCTCCGGGTACGACGACCTCTCGGTGTTCGTGATCGACGGCGATGACGCGCAGGCGCAGCCGTCGCTCTGGGACGCACTCGGCCTCCGTGGGAACCAGTCCGGCCCGCTCGAGGTACCGGACGTCGAGGTGCCCGGCGACCAGATCGTCGGTCCCGTCGGCGACGGCGCCGCGTCGAACGACGAGTCCGTCGACCCGTGGTTCCTCATCGGCTCGTCGTCGGTGTGGAACGGCATCGCGCTCGGCACGATCGACATCGCGAAGCGGCACACGACGCGCAAGCGCCACGTCGACGTGGGCATGCGAGTCGCCGACTATCCGACGATCCAGGACTACGTCGGCGAGGCGGTCATGGACACGAACGCCGCGCGCACCTTCGTCCTGTCGGTCGCGAACGCGCTGGACGGGGCGACGGACAACAACACGAAGGTGCTCGCTCCCGGCGAGTTCGCCCGCGCGGACTTCCTCCACTGGGCCTGGCAGATCAAGTTCGTCGCGGCCAAGAACGTCGCGCACGTCGTCGACAAGATGCTCCACGCCTGCGGAGGCTCCGGCTACAAGCGCGACATGGAGCTCGAGCGGTATCTGCGCGACGCGAAGGCCGGCTGGGTCATGGGCCCGACGAACGAGGTACTGCGTCAGTTCGTCGGCAAGGCCGTGCTGCTCGGCTTCGACTCACTCGACTACTGGAACCAGACGTACAACCGCAGGGCGGTCGAGAACGAGACGAAGAAGCTCGACGCGGGCGGCAAGCGCGAGCTCGCGGAGCAGCTCCTCGCCCAGGCCGAGGAGGAAGAGGCGAAGACGCCAGCCGCGAAGGCCTGACGGCGCAACGTGGCTCTCCGAGCCGACATCGGCCTGCGGGGGTGGCTCCTCCCCGAGGACCCCTTCGTCGAGACGTACCTCGTCCGGCCGGGAGGAGCGACGGTCTTCGCCCTCGGCCCCGACGAGCGGGTCACGGTCGTCGACGCGCACGGCGGCCAGGTCGCCGAGCTGACCGTCCTCGACGAGGCGGGTGCCGACGCGGCGGCGGCGCTCGGTGCGAAGGCGGACGCACCGGCCACGGTGCTGAGGGACGCATATCGGGACGGCGGCCTGCTCGTCAGCGAGCTCGCGTCGCGAGGCCTCGACCCGACGGAAGCCGTGGCCGTGCAGCTCTTCGGGGACTGGTCTCCGCCAGGCAGCTCCCAGTCGTTTCGGGCCGAGCGCGCCGTAACGGTCGTGGTCGCCGCCCCGAGCGGGCGCATCGTGGACGGCGCGCCTCCTCCATCCGAGCTTTTCGTCGAGGTGCGCCGCGCCGCGCCCCGGCAGTACGAGCAGTTCGAGCTCCCACCCCCGCTCGCGGAGCCCCGGCTCGATCTCCGCGTCGACTCGGCGACTGCGCTGGCGTACGAGGTACGGGCAGGCGAGTTCATCCAGGTGATCGACGTCGAGGGCAAGCAGTGCTCGGACTTCCTCGCGTTCCACCGGCGCAAGCTCGAGGCCGGCCGCGAGCGAGGGCTCGACGCGACCACGACGCGGTCGCTCATGGGCCAGGCCTACCCGCAGCCCGGGCTGCACGGGAAGTTCTACGACGTCGACCAGGACCCGCTCGTCGAGGTCGTCCGCGACACGGTCGGCCGGCACGACACCTTCGGCCTCGCCTGCACCGCGAAGTACTACGAGGACAAGGGCTACCCCGGCCACGTCAACTGCACCGAGAACTTCAACGGCGAGACGATGCCGTACGGGATCGCTCCACGAAAGGGCTGGGAGGCGCTCAACTTCTTCTACAACACCGGCTTCGACGCGAACAACGTGTTCGTCATGGACGAGCCCTGGTCGCGCCCCGGCGACTACGTCCTGCTGCGAGCGATGACGGATCTCGTCTGCGCTTCGTCCTCCTGCCCGGACGACATCGACCCGGCGAACGGCTGGCAGGTCACGCCGATCCACGTGCGTGTGTACGCGCCCGACAACACTTTCTCGATGGCGGTCGCGCACCGGGTCACGCCGGACGCCGCACCCGTTCTCACGAAGGAGACGACCTTCCACCCGCGGACCAGCGAGCGGACGAAGAGCTTCGTCGAGTACCGCGGCTACTGGCTGCCGCACTGCTTCGACAACGAGGGCGCGATCGCCGAGTACTGGGCGTGCCGGGAGAAGGTGGCCGTCATGGACCTCTCTCCGCTCCGGAAGTGGGAGATCCTCGGCCCGGACGCGGAGACGCTCGTGCAGCACGCGATCACGCGGGACGCGCGTCGTCTCTCGGTCGGCCAGGTCACGTACACGGCGGTCTGTAACGAGACCGGTGGGATGATCGACGACGCCACCGTCTACCGGCTCGGACCGGACAACTTCCGTTTCGTCGGAGGGGACGAGTACGACGGGATCTGGCTCAAGGAGCTCGCCGATCGGCTCGAGCTCAAGGTCTGGGTGAAGCCCTCCACGGAGCAGCTCCACAACGTCGCCGTCCAGGGCCCCGAGAGCCGCGAGCTCCTGAAGAAGATCGTCTGGACACCGCCTTCCCAGACATCGCTCGAGGATCTGCGCTGGTTCCGGTTCACGATCGGCCGGATCGGGACCTACGACGGGATCGCGATCGTCGTCTCGCGGACGGGGTACACGGGCGAGCTCGGCTACGAGGTGTGGTGCCATCCCGGCGACGGCCCGGCGGTCTGGGACGCGATCTGGGAAGCGGGAGCGGAGCACGGGCTGACGCCGCTCGGGCTCGAAGCCCTCGACATCCTGCGCATCGAATCCGGGCTGATCTTCGCGGGCTACGAGTTCGACGACCAGGTCGACCCCTTCGAGGCGGGGATCGGGTTCGCGGTCGACCTCGCGACGGACGACGACTTCGTCGGCCGCAAGGCGCTCGAGGAGCGGAAGGCACACCCGCAGCGCGTCCTCGTCGGTCTCGAGCTCGAGGGGAACGAGACGGCAGGGCACGGCGACGACGTGTACGTCGGCCGTCAGCGCGTGGGCGTCGTCACGAGCGGGACGCGCAGCCCGATCCTGAAGAAGAACATCGCGCTCTGCCGGCTGGCGGTGCAGTACGCGGATCTCGGCACGACCGTCGAAGTCGGGAAGCTCGACGGCCTCCAGAAGCGGATTGCCGCAACCGTCGTCCGCTTCCCGTTCTACGACCCCGAGAAGACCCGGCCGCGCTCCTGATCGACGCTTTCACAGCGGAGCAAGTCGACGGTTTCCGGCGCGACGGCTTCCTGATCGTCGAGGAGGGGCTCGTTCCGGAAAGCGCGCTCGAGCCGCTGCGAGACCGCTACCGGCGTCTCTTCGAGGGTGAGTACGAGACCGGGATCCGGCCGGACGAGGTCAACTGGGTTCCGGGACGCGATCCCGAGGACCGGACGCGGCAACTCTGCAACGCCTGGAAGGCCGACACGATCGTCGCCGCACAGGTGCTCTCCGAGGGCGTCGGTCGTCTCGCCGCTTCGCTCATGGGGTATCGCGGAGTCCGGATCCTGCAGGACAACGTGCTGTGGAAGCCGCCCGGGACGAAGGCGATCGGGTTCCATCAGGACTCCTCCTATGCCGACTACCTCGTCCCGCCCGAGATGGTCACGTGCTGGATCTCGCTCCACGACACCGAGGCGGACGCCGGTCCGCTCGAGTTCGTCCGCGGCTCGCACACCTGGCCCAGATCAGCGCCCGAGCGCACGCAGTTCCACGCACCAGACGACTGGCTCGCGGGCGCTCGTGCCGCGTCCCCTGCGAGCACCGACGTCGAGACCGTGCCGGTCGTGGTGAAGGCGGGTGGGGGCTCGTTCCACCACGGCCTGACGTGGCACGGATCCGCCCCCAACACGAGCGCCGCGGTCGCGAGGATGGCCCTCGTCTCGCATCTGATCCCGGTCGAGGCGCGGTTCCACGAGACGAACGTCGACGTGACCTATTCGCGCTACCGCCGACACGGCGACCTCTCGCTCGACGAGTCGTTCTTCCCCGTCGTCTGGGACGAGTCGGGGTACCGCACACCCTGGCTCGCCGACCTCCCGCGTTTCGGCTAGACGAGCTCGGTCGCAGCTACCGTTGCGCCGATGCGAGGACGCGCGGCAGTGTGGATCGCAATCGCCGCCTGTGTCGCCGCCGTGCTCGCCGGCCCGGCGCAGAGCCTGACGCCGACGGATCCGCAAGCCGACACCCGACCTACGCGGCCCTGAACCTCCCGGCAGCCTGGGACGTCACCACGGGGTCGCCGGACGTCGTCGTCGCAGTCGTCGACTCGGGCGTCGATCCGTCGCACCCCGATCTCCAGGGCGCAGTCGAGGCCGGCCACGACTTCGTCGCCGACGACGCAGACACCCTGGACCTTCTCGGACACGGGACCGCCGTCGCCGGGGTCGTGGCAGCGCGTGCGAACAACGGCCTGGGCGGCGTCGGCGTGTGCTTCGAGTGCGACGTCATGCCGCTTCGCGTCATCCGGTCCGACGGCTTCGCGCTCAACACGGACACCGCGGCGGCGATCGACTATGCGGTCGACCACGGCGCTGCGGTCGTGAACGCGAGCATCTACGGGGAGCGGTCGCCGCGACAGCTCCACGACGCGATCGCGCGCGCGCGCGCGCCTCAGGCGTGCTCGTCGTCGCCGCGGCCGGGAACGAAGGGAACGCGACGCCGCAGTACCCGGCGGCGTTTCCCGAGACGGTCTCCGTGGCGTCCGCGACCGAGGCGGGCTCGCTTGCAACGTTCTCGAGCCGCGGAAGCTGGGTCAAGTTCGCTGCGCCCGCGTGCGCCCCGATGACGCTCCTCGGCGGCGGAACGGGCGTGGGGTGCGCAACCTCGGTGCCCACGCCTCTCGTGGCGGGGACGATCGCCCTGCTCCGCGCACACGCGCCCTTCGCGACCGCCGTGGACCTCGAGCTCGCGCTTGCGAGCACGGCTCGACCGGTGGCGGGCACGCAATACGGACTCGTGGACGCAGCCGCAGCGCTGGCCCGGCTCGGTCGACCGGCGCCGAGACTGGTGCCCGTCGTCCTCGATCGACCGGTCGTCGGAGATGAGCTCGAGGCGTTCACCGGAGTGTGGTCCGGCGCAGGGCTCTCGGTCTCGTTCCAGTGGGAGCGCTGTCGCAGTGCATGCGCCCCGATCCCCGAAGCGACCTCGTCTCGCTACACCCCGACGAAGGGTGACGCCGGCTTCCGGCTGCAGGTCGCGATGTCGGCGGCAGGAGCTGGGCCAGCGGTGTCGCCCGCAACGGCCGAGGTGGCGGCACGACCCGCGTCGCTCACGCGTCCCTCGATCGCGGGCACGCCGTCCGTCGGGGAGCGCCTCGTTGCGCACCGCGGCTCGTGGGCCGGAACGAGCCTGCGCTATTCGATCCAATGGCTGCGTTGCCGTGGGAAGTGCGTGCCGGTTGCCCAGGGAGCGAGCTACCGGGTGCAGCCGCGGGATCGCGGCGCGCGCCTCCGGATCGCCGTCGACGCGACGAACTCGGTCGGAGCTGCCTCCGCCCTCAGCAGACTGACGAGCGTCGTCCGCTAACCCTCACGGGAGGAAGGCTCGCAGGCGGTCGAGCGACTCGAGCAGGAGCCAGGGCGGCACCGCCTCCACGGCCTTGCGCGCGAACGACGCCAGGGGGCTTTCGAGGGTACCGGCCCCCTCTGCATCGTCGATCGCACGGAGGAGGCCGTCCTGTACCGCCTGCTCTGCGTCCGTCCGGGAGACCCCGTTCTTCTCGGCAAAGGAGTCGAGGCTCGCCTCGTCGCGGAGCGCGAGCACGAGATCCTCGCGCGAGACGCCGAGCTTGCACGCCGCGCCGTCGAACCCGGACAGGACGATCTGCTCGAGAACCGCCTCCAGGCCTCCCGGAGACCGCCACTCCCTCGTCACACACGGGTCGGCCACCGGAGTCGGCTCGTAGGACGCACCGCCCAGGGCGAGATACGGGACGACCACGGCGACGACCGCGCCCACTGCCACGAGGAGAGGCAGCGCACGTCTCACAGGGGTCTCCAGCGACCGATCGCCGCCGGAACGAGCGCCGCAAGCGCGAGAGCGGCCGCGAGTAGGAACGGCATCGAGAAGGCGTTGGTCACCGCGCGGTCGAGCTGGTCCTGGAGGGCGGCGAGAAGGCTGTGGTACTCGTCGTCGTCCGGACGGCTCTCGAACGTCGCCGCGACATCGGGCAGCTTGCCGTCCTTCTTCGCCGCGTCGACCTCGTCGAGGACGTCCTGGGCGAGCCTCAGCTTGTCGAGCGGTGGGATCCGGCTGTCGAGCACCGCGGCGGCTCCCGCACGCACGGCCTCGTCCTGGGCTCTCCTCGAGCGCGGACGTCAGCACCGGCGCCAGCAGGAGCAGCCGAGCACGACCCCCGCGTGACGCGCGGTGATGGTCCAGCCTCCGTGCACGACCTGATCGGCCCGGCCGGTGACCGCCCGCTCCGTGAGCGCAACGAGCGCGAGCCCGACTCCGGTCCCGACGAGAAGTTGCGGAGGGATCGTCCAGGCCCAGCCCGCACGAGGCAGGACGGCGAGGGCGGTCAGGCCCCCGGCCACGAGGACGATCCCGGCCGCGGTGCGAACGCCGAGAGACGCTGACCTGGGTGCCCACCGGGCAGCACCTATCGCGGCCAGCGGCATCACCGTGACTGCGATTCCCGCGGTTGCGGGCGACATGCCCCAGCCGTTCACGAGCAGGAGGACGATCAGGAAGAGTGCGGCGACGAGCCCGCCGGAGAGCAGGAGCAGGGCCGCGTTCGCGCTCAGATGTGGGCGCCCGGCCGGGGCCGGCAGCGGATGAGCGACCAGGCCCCGCAGCGCGACGAGGAGTGCGACTGCCAGCGGCACCTGCACGAGGAAGATCGCCTCCCAACCGAGCGCCTGCGTGAGGATTCCGCCCACCGCCGGCCCGAGCGCCGCGCCGAGAACGCCGGCGGTCACCCACACGTGGGCCGCGCGCGCATCGCTCCCGAGCGTCTCGGAGAGGAGGGCCAGAGCCGAGACGACGAGAAGCGCACCCCCCGCAGCCTGCACGCAGCGAGCTCCGACGAGCAGGTCGAACGACGTCGCGAGCCCGCATGCGAGCGACGCCGCCGCGAACGTGACCGCGCCGACCCCGAATACGAGCCGCGGCCGTCGTCGCGCGACGTACGACGCCGGCACCGCGCAGATCGCGAGCGCGAGGTTGTACGAGGTGAGCACCCATGCCACCGTCGTGATGCTCACGTCGAACTGCCCCAGGATGTCGGGGAGCGCGAGCGTGACGACCGAGGAGTCGGCGAGCGCGAGCGCGATTGCGAGCCCGAGGAGCCAGGGGCGCGCGCGGACCGTCACGCCGTCTCGCGAAATCGGGCTGCCAGCACCTCGATCAGCGCGATAGCCGCGCGTGGGTCGGACTCGATGGCGACGAGGAGCTCGGCCCGCGAGATCGCGAGACAGCGCACCGGACCGTCTGCATGGATGTCGGCGATGCGCCCGCCGCCCGGGTCGAGCACTTCGATCTCACCGATGAGCTCCCCGGCTCCCGAGCGTGACCGCGCGACCGGGGCGCTCCACCAACACCGACCCCTCGAGGACGAGCGAGTAGCTCGGCGCCCGACTCCCCTCGCTGCATGATCGCGTCGCCGTCCGCGTACTCGCGCTCCCGCCCGAGGGCGAGGATCGGGTCGAGCAGCTCGCGCGGGAGCAACGAGAAGACGCGCTGATCGCGGATGAGGCGCTCGTAGCGGCCGCCGTGGAAGAGCAGCGGCTCGCCCTCGCCGTAGCGCGCGTACTCGACCTGCCCGAGGAAGAGCGAGTGATCGCCGCCCCAGTACGAGCGCACGACCCGCGCGACGAGGTGCGCCAGGGCGCCCTCGACGAGCGGCGTCTCGTGGACGAGCTCGAAGCGGGGCTCCGGCTCGCCTTCCCCGGCTCTGCCGGCGAAGTGGTCCGAGAGGCTCGCCTGGCCCGCCTCCAGGACGTTCACGGCAAATCGGGTGCCTTCGTGGAGGAGGTTCGACATCCGGGACCTGCGATCGATCGAGACGAGCACGAGCGGCGGCTGGAGCGAGACGGACATGAAGGCGTTCGCGGTCATCCCGTGCACGCTCTCGCCGGAGCTCGTCGTCAGCACGGTGACGCCCGTCGCGAACATCCCGAGCGTCCGGCGGAAGGCGATCGCCGGATCGCCGTCGAGGCCGCTCCCGAGCTCGAGCGCCTCGGAGGACGGGGCGACGTCGAAGGAGGCACCGAACGCCTCGGGCGCCGATATGGCGCTCGCGAGCGCGATCTCGAACTCCTCCGGCTTCGAACCTTCCATTAGCGCGGATTCTGACGACATGGAGAGGGGCGGCAACAGCCGCCCCTCTCGCAAACCGATCCCCGACTCGTCAGGCCGGACTCATCTCCTGCTCGAGAAGCTTCGCCCACGTGCTCGTCGGGCATCGTCGGCGTCTCCTCGCGCCAGTGCGGCGTCTCCTTGTCCTGCACGATCCGCCGGAAGAGGAACAGCAGGATGCCGATGACGAGGACGCCGACGCCGATGATCTTCTCCTTGGTCTCTCCGTAGACCCGCCCGCCGCGACCTGGAACCAGCCGACGCCGACGACCTCGAAGACGATGCACCAGCGGCGAGGATGTCGGCAGACGGGCACCCAGTACGCGGAGAGCTTGATCGGCCGCGGCCAGTTCGGGCGGTCCTTGCGCAGCAGGATGAACGCCGAGATGGCAAAGATGTTCGCGAGGACGTAGCCGATGTTGGACGCCGCGAGGATGCCGAAGATGTTGCCGACGAAGAGGACGAAGAGGATGTTGATGACCATGTCGAGCGTCATCGCGTTCCCGGGGACGTGCCACTTGTTCAGCCGCCCGAGCTGCTTGACCGTCAACCCGTCCCTCGAGATGCCGTAGAGCGCGCGACTGCCGTCGGCGGTCGCCGTGTTCATCGAGATGATGAAGCTGGCGCAGATGACGACGACGAAGAAGTTGGTCAGATGTCGGGCCGACGATATCGTTCAGGGCACCGACGTAGTCGAACGCGCCCACGAGCTCCGGAGTGCCGCCGCCAACGAACCCGATCGGCAGCATGATGTTGACGAAAAGGATGAAGAGCGCCGACGACCGCAGGGCCCTCTTCGTGTCGCGCGCCGTGTCCTTGTACTCCGGCGCGAACGTCGCACAGACGTCCACCCCCCACGCCGACCAGCACATGAGCCAGATCCAGACCAGCGACAGCTGTAGCCCGCCCCACGCCGGATCGGTCGCCTTGATCGTGTTGTCGAGGTTCGCGCTGTCGAAGCTGCCGTTGATGAAGGGCAGCATCATCATCACGAAGAGCGGGACCATGAGCAGGATGCCGGCCAGGTAGCCGAACGTCACGCCGACGCGGACGCCGAAGACGTTGAAGAGCCAGACGGCGAGGATCAGCCCGATCGCGATGAGCTGCGGCAGGCCGATCTTCACCGTGCCGGTCGAGAAGTACCCGGTCACGTCGGGGTTGTTCGAAGCGCCGCCGTACGGCTCCCCCGGGAACCACGCGCCCTGGATGATCTGGCCGATGAAGATCCCGTTGATCGCGAGCACGACCGACCAGCCGATCCAGTAGCCGAACGTCGCCACCGGCCCGATGAGCGTCGTGTACTTGCGCCACGCCTCGTGCGCGTAGAGCGCGACGCCGCCCGACTTGTCCGGGAACATCGCGGCGAGCTCGGAGTAGACGGTGTTGATGAACACGGCGACGATCGCCGCGATTCCCCAGAGCAGCGCTGCGCCCCAGCCGCCGAGGTCGCCGACCGAATAGCCGAGCGAGCCGAGCAGGAAGCCCGGATTCGCGAGCGCGATGACGAAACCGTCGTACCAGCGAAGCGTCTTGAGGAGCTGACGTTCCTCGACTACTGCTGTCGCCACCTGCCACCTCCAGCACGAGTCGGATGTCGGCTCATCGGCCAGCCGCGCGGCGACCGTAACATGGCATCCGATCGAATCCAAGCTGCTGCGGCACCGAGCGCACCCGCGCGCTCGGAAGAGCGTCCCTGCCGCGTTACGATCGGTGCCGTGCGCGAGCCGCCGATCACGCTCACGTGCGACTGTGGAGTCATTGCGCAGGTTCGCTACGGCGAGCGCTGGACGTGCCCGACGTGCGGCAAGACGTGGAACACGGGCCAGATCCCGAGAGAGGACTACGAGCAACTCCTGCAGAGCGTGCGGCGCTATCGACTCCTCGCGATCGGGCCGCCCCTCGCGCTGGCGGCCGTGCTCGTCCCGGCCGCCGTCTTCGTGGGCATCCAGTTCGCCTTCCTCCTCTTCGCGCTCGTGCTGGCGTACGGCCTCTTCGTCGTGCCCAAGGTTCGGGAGCGCGCGGCCCGGGACGTGAGGGCGAGCACGCGAGCTGGCAGCTCAGTCCGGACTGATGCTCGCCGGCCGCACGAGGGACACGGTGGACCGATCGTCGGTCGTCTCCGGTCCCCGGCCGGTCATGCTCGTCACGTTCGACGTACCCGTCGATCCGCGCGCGGCCACGCTCGCGGTAGACGCGGCGGTCGAGACTGGCCAGCCGCTCGTCGTCGTGAACGTGGTCGAGATGCCGATCCGGCCGATGACCGCGTCGTGGGGCACCGAGGTGGTTGTCGCCGAGGACGTCGACAGCTCGCTTCGAGCCCCTGCCGAGCTCGCGCACTCGCTCGCCGTCCGGGTCGAGCGGATCCGGCTCGTGAGCCCGAGCCCGCTGACGCGCTCCTCGAGCTGGTCGGCGAGCGCTGCCGGGCTTGCTCGTCTTCGGTCCGGACCGGTCCCGAATGGGCAGTCGCCGGCTTGCACGAGCCGAGACGCGGATCCGGAGCGCCGGCCATGCCTCGTCTGGACGGAGGGGAGCTCGAGCCCTGAGAGCTCGGTCTTGCATCGTTGCGCCGAGGTCGTAGTGTTCTCTCGACGTTCGTCCTGAGGAGGAGCGATGAAGACGATCGTGGTGGGGTACGACGGGACCGAGGCCTCGGAGCGGGCACTCGATCGCGCGGGTGACATCGGGGCGGCCTTCGGGTCGAGTGTGATCCTGACGAGCGTCTCGACCGGGATGAGGGGCGCGGTCCACGGCGGCGGCTCCGCCGACCCGACCGACCCGCCCGAGGAGCACGAGTCGCTGCTCGCGGCGCCACGGAGGAGCTCGCCGAGCGCGGCATCCAGGCGGAGTCGTGCTCGGGGTGGGAGACGCGGCCGAGGCGATCGTCGAGCTCGCCGAGCAGCGCAATGCCGACCTCATCGTCGTCGGGACGCGCGAGCCCGGCTTCTTCGAGCGCCTTCTGGGACACAGCGTCAGCGGCTCCGTCCAACGCCACGCGCACTGCGACGTCCTGATCGTCCACTAGCCGCGTCGACACCGGGAACCGTCGTGCTACGTTGCACTGTGCAACTGCATTGCTCAGGAGGCAACGTTTGACTCTTCCTGCAACTGCCCGCTACGTCGTCGTCGGCGCCGGCATCCACGGGCTCTCGACGGCCTACCATCTCGCCAAGGAGCTTCGAACGCGCGGCGCCGACTCCGGTGCCGACGTCGTCGTCCTCGACAAGACGAGGCCCGGCGCGGGCGCGTCCGGGATCGCGTGCGGCGTCGTCCGCAACAACTACTTCCAGCCGGCGATGAGCGAGCTCATGCAGGCGTGCGTCGAGGTCTGGGAGTCGGACCCCGAGGCGTACCACTACAACGCGGTCGGCTACATCGCGCTCGGCGCAGCGGTGCAAGAAGCGGATCTGTCGGAAACATTCGCCCGCCAGGAGCGGATCGGCTACCGCTCGGAGCTGATCACCGGCGAGGCCGAGGTCGACGCGCACATGAAGGCGCTGTTCCCCGACTGGCGCGCGAAGGGGGTGACCGTCTGCCTCCACGAGCACCAGGGTGGCTTCGCGTTCAACGTCGAGTCCGTGCTGGGACTTCGCGACAAGTGCCTCGGCGAGGGCGTCTCCGTTCTCGAGGGCGTCGAGGTCACCGGCTTCGCGTCACGCGACGACGGCTCCGTGTCGTCGGTCGAGACGAGCGCCGGCGCAATCGAGGTCGGCGAGCAGGTCGTCATCGCGCCCGGGCCGTGGGCGGCGCGATTCTGGTCGATGCTCGGGATGCCGGACACGATCGACATCACGACGCCGTCCGGCGAGGTCGTCCACGACCGCCCGATGTGGACGTACTGGAACCTCCAGGAGGGCGAGATCACGGTCGACCCGCTGATGTTCGCGACAGCGGACGGCGGGGCTCCACCGGTCATCCACCTCGACACCGACGCACCCCTCCATACGGACGACGGCGACCTCGTGACCGACGAGCTCTGGGGGATCTACTTCAAGCGCGACCGGCACGGCGTGCAGGGAGGCGCCTCGCCGCTCGTCGTCGACGGGGACGTCGAGCTCGACCCGTACCCGTCCACGACGGACGTCGATCCGAGCTTCCCCGACATGTGGTGCGCGGCGCTGTCGCACTCGATGAGCCGCTTCGAGGGCTGCCGCGCGAAGTACAAGGTCGCGCGCTCGGGCGGCGTCGGAGCCTTCACGGCGGACAACTTCCCCGTCTTCGACTACATCCGGCCGAACGTCTACGGAATCTTCGACTCGAACCACGGCTACAAGATGATCGGCGTCGGACGCGAGGTGGCGTCGGTGCTCGTCGGCGAGCACTCGCGCCTCCTCTACCCGTTTCGCTTCGAGCGGTTCTCGACGGGGGACCTCCACCCCGTCTCGAGCTCGCCGTATCCCTGGTCCTGACCCGCGGCCCGACCCGCGGCGCGGGGCCGCGTGTTCCCGGGACTCGTTAGCCCCCTTTAGGACTTCGTACGAGGAGCCGAATGGGGTGCGGGGAGGCTGTTCGACCTCTATCCGTACGCGATGACGACTCCCCGAGCCGCCTCTCACGACTCGTCTCACGAAGCGACGAGGCACGCGCGAAGCGGCACTCGGAGTCGACCACGTGCTCGTGCGGCTGCTCGGCCTCCGGCGCTCGCTCGTCGTGCAGGTCGCGGTAACGACGCTCGCCCTCGCTCTCGGGATCGTGGGCTGGATGCGGCACGTGCCGAACGCCCCGTTCGAGCTCGGTGCGGCGATCTCGTCGCGCTCGTGCTGGCGGGGCATTCCTGTTCGTGAGGCAACCTTCGCAGCCACGCGCAGAAGCTGATCGCCTCCGGCTACGACGGGACCGGCGTTCGCGTCGTCGACGAGGAGCGGCGTCGACTGCTCTCACGCGCGGAGCGCGAGCGGGCAGCGCGGTGGCTCGAGGTCTTCTCCGAGACTCCCAGCAACTGGCCGACAGTCCCACCTGCGTCGCGTGCGCTTCCCGAGGTTCGTTGCCTGCGGTTCGTGGCAGCCGAGATCTCGGAGATCGTGACGATCCTCCGGTCGAGCTCGGTGCACGTCGCCGGCGTTGCGCGAACGATGAGGCTCCTCGACGGCGGCGCCGACTCCGTCCTCTTCTCGGGGGACGTCGAGAGGCTTCGACACGAGCTCCGTCGCATTCGAGAGCTTCTCGACCGCGCACCGCGGCTCGCCGATCCGATCGGCTCGCCGCCTAGGGGCGCGCAGAGCCGAGGGCGGACCTCCTGAGAAGATGCGCTCGAGTGCGGCCATGTGCTCCGAGCTGTGCAGAGACGTGCACGCGATCACCGGCTCGAGGACGACGTCTGCGTCGATCGGGCGCGGCCGACCGTCGCGCACGAGCACGCCGACCCACGCTCGCTCGCCGAGAGGCAGTTCGCCGATCGCCCGACCGCTCGCGGAGGCATTCTCGCCGACGACGAACTCCATGATCTCAGCCAGGTCGTAGTCGACTCGACGGAACGGGATCCGAAGCCGGCGCGCAACGTACGGCAGCGACGTGCCCTGGACGACCACCGAGAAGACGACGACGATGAACACGATCCCGTACAGGTCCGACGCCCCCTCCACAGCAGCCATCACCGCGAGTGCGCCGAGGAGGATCGGAACCGCTCCCTTGAGGCCGCCCCAGGTGACGAACAGGCGCTCCCGCATCGTCAACCGGGCCGGAAGGAGCAGCGGGAGCACGGCGAGCGGTCGTGCCACGACCGCGAGGACCAGCGCGATGACGATGCCGTCGACCCAGATGCCGAGCGAATCGAGCTCGCCCAGGGAGATGGTCAGGCCCAGCCCGATGAAGACCGCGATCTCGGCCAGGCCCGCGAGGGACGAATGGAAGCTCTCGATCTCGCCCTTTCGCGGCATGGCCGCGTCGCCGAGCATGATTCCCGCGACGAACACCGCGAGGAAACCCGACCCGCCGAGGACGGCCGCGAGCCCGTACAGGATTCCCGCCCCGGCGAGAAGACGGATCGGGTAGAGAGCCAGCCCGGTCAGCTCGACCCGGCGGAACACGGGGAGCAGGAGCCACGCGCCCACCAGGCCGACGGCGAGCCCGAGCGCCATCTCGACGACGAACTCCTGGACGCGATCCACAGCTGCCGTCCTGTCGCCGGCGAGCTCGAGCATCCCGCTCATCAACGCGATCCCTACGGGGTCGTTGACGGCGGCCTCGCGCTCCAGGATGGTCCCCGACCGGCCGCGAATCTCTCGCTTCCCGAAGGCGGAGAACGTCACGGCGGGGTCCGTTGGCGCGAGCGCGGCTCCCACGAGCCCGGCCTCGATCCAGCTGAAGCCGAGGAGGTACCGGCCGGCGAGCGCCACGACGCCCGCAGTCAGGAACGTCCCGACGACGCCCAGCGCGAAGATCGGGCCGAGCGACGGGCGGAAGCGGTCGCCCGATGTGCAGGCGCCGTCGAAGCGATCAGGTACGCCACACGGCGATGCGCTCGACGTCGCCGATCGACATCACGCTCGCGAGCTCCGACCAGAGGTCCGAGATGATTGCCGCGGCGACGAGGAAGAGCGCGGCGTAGGGAAGCGGCGGTCGGCGCGTCGCATCCTGAGGAGCGCGACAACACCGTCGCTGGCACCGCGAGCACGATCACGCCGAAGTCGCCGATCTCGCTCCCGCTGTGCGATTCTGCACGGCCCGCCTGGGACGGCGTGCCCGAAGGCGGTGGGGCCGGTCATCAGCCCTCCGTTAGGACGTCGCCCGTCCGGTCGCATCGTAGCGCCGGGAAGCCTGGTCGGCCGTATCTGCCTGCGTGAAGACGTTCGCCGCGGACCTCGCGAAACTCCTCCAGCGAGAGGAGGTACGCGGACTGGCGCTCGGGCCGACCATGCGCTCGTCGGCCGCTCGCCTGCGGCGGACGTCGACCGGCAGCCGCGTCGACTTCGATGGCTGCCTCGCCGAGTCGTCGGCGTCGTTGCGGGTGTCTTGAGGGTGAACGCCTCTCGGCGCCGCCTGCGACTAGGATGGCAGGCGGAGGCTAGACGTCCGGCGACGTGGACGAGTCGTCGGTCTCTCGGGCGGCGGTGCCTCGAGCGCCTGCTCCGCCGTTCGCGCGAGATCGGTCGCCGTGACGAGCAGGATGACCACCAACAGGGCGGCGATGATGCTCGCACCGACGAGGAGACGAAGGTCGTGAGTGCGGGCCTTTGTGAACGCACGCTCCTGCGCCGCCGCCCGGCCGTCCTCGAGCGTGGCAAGAGCCTGGGCGGCGGTCGCCGCCCGCTGGAAGTTCCGGATCTCCGGCCCGAGCAGAATGCGGCTGACCTCATCGGTTCGACCGGCCTGTAGCGCGTTCCAGGCCCTGACGTCGAGCCTCCCGAAGTCGCGTCCAGCAGCGTCGATCTGATCGAGTAACGAAACCTCCTGCGGCTGCCGAAGCACAGTGCGGGCACGCGTGAGATTCCGTTGGAAACGCGTGAACGCGGAGAGGTAGAGCGGTCGGCTCTGCCCGTTGTCGTACCCGTACGCGGTCTGCCAGCCGTTGAAGTCCGTGACGTCGAACTTCAGCTGAAGCGCGAGCGCCCGCGCATCGGCCGCAGTCTGGACCGCGTCGAAGCGATCGCCGAGGCGGCTCATCGAGAGGGCACCGACTCCGATGACGAGAGCGAACCCCGCGAGCACGACGACAATCGCGGTGTAGAGCTTCCCCCGGATGGTCATGGAACGGGCACTCCGGCGGGGGAACCGCGCTCGGGCGAATAGGGCGGCGCCTGAGAAACCACGGCATCGATGAGCCGTAGCCGTCGAGCGAGCCACCGTTTCGTCGTCGACTGCACCGCCAGGGTGACGATGATGGCGAGCGCAACGGTCGTCACCACGATCTCCGAGTGTGGCACGTGGAGTCCGACCATGATCCCGGCGAGCGCCGCCGGCACGACGCCCGTCTCGCGCGTCCAGGAGAGGAAGACCACCTCTTCCTGTGACCAGTTGCCTCGGCGGTCCGGCAAGAGGCACGCAAGAACCGTCAACGGCCGCGCGAGGAGGATGAGGGCGGCGATCACGACGAGCGCAGGGCCGAGATTGTCCGCGATCGCGCTCCACGGGAGATTGGCACCCAGCGTGATGAAGACGAACATGACCATGACGTCGGCGACGGTGGCGACGAACACGCGCATGTCCCGCTCGTGGTGGGAGTGCATCGCGAGCCCGAGGTGCTCCATGTTGCCGACGATGAGACCCGCGAGGAACGCGCCGAGGTACCCGCTTCCTCCGGCCGAGTCGATCGAGAAGTAGCCGGCAGAGATCACGGCCATGACCGCGATGGCTGAGGACTCGCGCCAGATGCCGGCGCGATGGCTCGAGACTGCCGCGGAGAGCACGACCCCGAAGACGACCCCGATCCCCGTGGAAATGGCCAGATCGACGATGAACTCTTGCAGCGGCGCGGTGAGCGACGCTTGCCCGCTCAGCACCACCCCCGCGACAGCGAGGGCGAGCACCGCACCCGTCGGATCGTTGAGGGCGGACTCGGCGATGATCGTCTGCGAGACCTTCGGCCGAAGGTGTAAGCGCTCGAAGAGCGGGATCAGGATCGCCGGATCGGTCGGAGCGAGCACCGCGCCGATCAGGAGACCGGACATGAGGGAGAGGTGGAACACCGCTGCGGCGACGAGCCCGGTGACGAGCGCGGTCAGGACAACCCCGGGCACGACGAGGAGACCGAGCCCGACTGCGACTTGCCGGAGCACGCGAGTCGAGAGCTGCAACCCACCGTGGAAGAGGATGAACGAGACGCCGAGGGTGAGGACGAGCTGCGCCCCGATGGAGCCCAGCTGAACGTCTATCGCTCCCGAGACCGAAGGCCCGAGCAAAGCGCCGGCCGCAAGGAGGACGAGCATCCGCGGGATTCCGAGCAGGTCCGCTGCGAGCTGACAAACGAGCCCCGCGCCGAGCATGATCGCCACCGCGAGGATCACGTCCTTGACCGCCATCGGCGGATTGTGCACGGGCAAGCCGACCGCGTCAGGTCGCCCCGGGTTGCCGGCCCAGGTTGCACAGGCCCGCAATCTCCCAGAGACTTGCCCCAACGTGCTTATCTTCCTGCTGCTCGGCTTCTACCCGTGGGTCCTGCTGCTCACATGGGCAGTCGCGCTCTACTTGACCTTCCTCGAAGCTCGGCAGCAGCGCTTCGACGGCATGCACACCCTGTGGTGGATGTTGCTTGTCTTCCTGACTCACTTCTTCGGCTACCTCGCGCTTCGTGGCTGGGTCCTCTACAAACGGCACGCCGCCGCGTAGCCTTCGGGAGAGGCTACGGCGCGTCACCTGGTCGCGCGTCGCGGTCATGGCCTTGTTGCTCGCGGTCGGCCTCGCGCTCGTGCACTTCGCCAACCCCGGTGCCAAGAACGTCAGCAAGGACGACGCCGTCGCGATCGCAAGGGAGCGCATCGATTTCGAGCCCACGGACTACCAGATCCGGTACATCCGCCGGGGGATACCCCCACACGGGTTCTGGGTTGTCTCGTACTACATCCAGAAGTCGGGCGGGGGCTACGAGCGCGTGACGGTCGTCCTCATCGACGCTGCCACCGGCAAGGTCACGGAGGTCCGGCGGGAGACCTGACGAGTGTCACAGCCAGACACCGACGCTCCGGGAAAGTGTTTGAACAGGACATTGTGCGAGTAGGTACCGCTTTCTAGCCTCGCCTTCGAGTTCGCGTCGTCGTCCGAGAGGGAGGCGGGTCCATGAGTGGAGTGCTGGCGTCTGTCCTGAGCGCACTTTTGGCGCAAGCACCCACCCTCGAAGAGCTCAACGACAAGATCACGCTCGACAGCTCGATTCTGACCGAGCAGTTCTACTACTGGACCGTCGTCATCATGTGGCTGATCCACGTCGGCTTCATGTCGTACGAGGCCGGCGCCGGCCGCCGCAAGAACGTGATGGCGACCGCGATGAAGAACATTTTGACGATCGCGGTCGTGACGCCGACGTTCTACTACTTCGGCTGGTGGATCTACGGCTGCTTTGGCCGGGGGATGATTCCGATCACGCCGGGCGACTTCCTCGACAGCGCCGGCGCGCTCCTACCGGGCCACTCGGCGTCCGAGGGCGGGATGGCGACCTTCTGCTCTACGACGTACCCGTGGTCGGCGAACCTCGCGCCGAACCTCACGGACCACGTCTCGGGTGTGTTCTGGGCCGCGTTCCTCCTCTTCTCCTGGACGACGGCGTCGATCATGTCCGGCGCGCTGATCGAGCGCGCGCGGCTCTCCGCCTACCTCCTCCTCGCGTGCCTCCTCGGGTCAGTCGTCTGGATCCTCGACGCGTCGTGGGGCTGGAGCTGGTACGGCTTCCTCCCGACTCGCTGGGGCTTCCACGACTCGATCGCAGGTCTCGTGGTGCACGGCGTCGCCGGAGCGTTCACGCTCGGCGTCCTCTTCAACCTCGGCCCCCGGATCGGCAAGTACACGAAGGACGGGCTCGCGCGGAGCTTCAAGCCGCACAACCTTCACCTGACGCTGATGGGGCTGATGCTCATCTTCACAGGCTTCTACGCGTTCTACGCCGCCTGCCTCGTCATCCAGTCGACGACGCTGCCCGGGTGGGGGAACATCTACCTCAACCCGACCACGCTCTCGTCGATCACGTTCGCGATCACGATCGGCTTTGCCGGCGGCTTCACGGGCGGCTACTTCGCGAGCCGCGGCGATCCGTTCTGGACGCTGTCGGGCGGTCTAGCCGGCGTGATCTCGGTCTCGGCCGGCGCCGACGTGTACGCCCCTTCGCTCGACTACCTGATCTCGATGTTCGGCGGCGCGCTCGCCGTGTACGCGGGTGGCTTCATAGAGAAGAGGATGCGGGTGGACGACGCTGTCGGCGCGGTGGCGGTGCACGGCGTGTGCGGCTTCTGGAGCCCGCTCGCAGTCGGCCTCTTCGCCGCCGGCTACCCGACCGGCATCAACAACATCGACTCGTCGCTCACGGGACAGCTCTACGGGATGGCGTGCTTCCTGCCCCTCGGCTTCCTGAGCGGCTACGTCGCCTCGTGGATCCTGAAGAAGGCAAACCTCATGCGCGTGCCGCCCGAGGTCGAGCTCGAAGGCCTCGATATGGCCGAGTACCAGACGGACTTCTACCCCGAGTTCGCACGCCCTGCCGAGCTCATCGTCCTTCCCGATGGGACGGAGGTCCCGTCGGAGCAGATCCTGCTCGAGAGCTATCAGCAGGTCATATCGACGAACGGGCGCGAGCCTGTCGGGGCCGGAGCGAAGGAGACCTAGCGCAGCATGAGCCAGTTTCTGATCAGCATCGTCATCATGGTCGTCGTCGTCGGGACGCTCGGTGGCTGGGCCATCAGAGCCGACCGACGCCGCCGGGCCGAGAGCGAGTAAGGAGGTACGAGACGTGCCCATGGGAGGCTGGGACAGCACGCCACCGTGCGTCGTGCACGGCGTCTCGGGGACCCCGTACCCCAATGTCTGGCCGCCATACGAGAAGTGCGCAGACTTCTTCACCTTCGGGCCGGGAGCCACGATCAACACGTTCTCGGACGGTGTGAGCACCTCGTACTGGGCCCTAACCGCGATCGGGTTCATCGTGATGGTCACCGCCCTCGTCGGCTGGGTCGTGATGGAGGACAGGAAGCTCAAACGACAGGCCGACTACCTGTTACGTGAGGGCGTTGCGAAGACGGTGCACGGCGAAATCGGCGGAGCCAACTAGGGGAGGAACCATGCCGCGCCGCAAGCAGATCGAGTTTCCGCCACTGCAGACGCACAAGAAGAACTTCGAGTACGCGATGATCATCGTCAGCATCCTCTGCATCATCATCGTGGTCGTCATCGCCAAGGCCACGGACTGGGGGATCACGACCCGGCCGTAGCCGGACCACCGGCGACGGGGTCGCGGCGCCGAGTCCGGCTCGGCCAACGGCGCCTATCGGCGTTCGCGGGTTCTCCGCAAGGCTCTCCCTCTGTGTCCGGGCGCCGGAGATCGTGAAGACGTTCCGCACCCTCAGAACAGCCCGATCGTCTCCCCTGACTCGTCGATGTCGATCGTGAACGCGGCCGGGGTCTTCCCGAGCCCGGGCATCGTCATCATGTCGCCGCAGAGCGCGACGATCCACCCGGCTCCCGTGTAGGGGCGCAGGTCGCGAACCGGCACGGTGAACCCGGTTGGTGCGTTCTTCAGCGCCGGATCGTGCGAGAGGGAGAGATGGGTCTTGGCCATGCAGATCGGCAGCTTGCCGAGCCCGGCCTGCTCGAACGCCGCGGCCTTCTGCTTCGCGGCGGGGAGCAGGTCGACCCCGTCGGCGCCGTAGACCTTCGTCGCGATGAGCCTGATCTTCTCCTCGATCGGCGCGTCGAGCGGGTAGGTGAACTCGAAGCTCGAGGGCTGGTCGACGGCGCCGAGCACGGCTTCCGCCAGAGCGGTCGCGCCTTCTCCCCCGCGCTCGAACGCCTCGTTGACCTCCGCCGCGTAGGCCCCATGCTCGAGCGCCAGCTTGCGCGCGAGCTCGAGCTCGTCGTCGGTATCGGTCGGGAAGCGGTTCACGGCCACCACCGCCTGGAGCCCGAAGCCGTTCACGATCCCGATGTGGCGCGCGAGGTTCTCGGCGCCGACCTCTATCTCGTGAGGGCCCCCGTCCATGTTCCCGGCGTGGTGCTTGAGCGCACGCAGCGAAGCGACGAGCACGACCGCGTCCGGCCGTAGGTTTCCGATCCGGCAGGTGATGTCGAAGAACTTCTCCATCCCCATGTCCGACGCGAAGCCGGACTCGGTGACGACCAGGTCCCCGAGCTTGAGCGCGACGCGGTCGGCGACGAGCGAGTTGTTGCCGTGCGCGATGTTGGCGAATGGCCCGCAGTGCACGAACGCAGGCTGGCCCTCGAGCGTCTGCACGAGGTTCGGCTTGATCGCCTCCTTCAGCAGCACGGCCAGCGAGCCTGCCGCCTGGATCTGCTCGGCGGTCACGGGCTCGCCGTCGTAGGTCTGCCCGATCGTGATCGCCCCGAGTCGCCGGCGGAGATCCGCGAGGTCACGCGCGACCGCGACGAGAGCCATGATCTCGCTCGCGGCGGTGATGTCGAAGCCGGTCTGGCGCGGGTACCCGTTCGCCCGGCCGCCAAGACCCGTGACGACATCGCGCAAGGAGCGGTCGTTCATGTCGAGGCAGCGTCGCCAGGAGATCGCGAGCGGATCGATGCCGAGCTCGTTGCCGTGCAGGATGTGCGCGTCGATCAGGGCCGAGAGCAGGTTGTTGGCGGCCGTGATGGCGTGGAGGTCGCCGGTGAAGTGCAGGTTGAGGTCCTCCATCGGCACCACCTGCGCGTAGCCGCCCCCGGCCGCGCCGCCCTTCACGCCGAAGACCGGCCCGAGGGACGCCTCGCGCAGGCAGAGGACGGGGTTCCGCCCGAGGACGCCGAGACCCTGCGTCAGCGACACCGACGTCGTCGTCTTCCCCTCCCCGGCGGGAGTCGGAGTCACCGCGGTGACGTTGACGAGCTTCGCGTCCGGTCGGTCGGCGAGCCGGTCGAGGACGGACAGGTCGACCTTGGCCTTGAAGCGGCCGTACTGCTCGAATCTCCTCGGGCAAGAGCCCGGCGGCGTCGGCGATGTCCGTGATGGGGCGGAGCGTCGCGTTCTGCGCGATCTCCAGGCTCGAAGGCATCTTGGTCTTCATCGTTCTCCTCGATTTGGCTAGTGGCTCACCGCTGCCGCCGCGAGCTCGGAGACGAGCGTATCGGTGTGGAAGCGCTCGAGCGCGAACGGGGCGATCAGATCGGGCGTCTCACCCGTGGCGACGAGCTCCGCGAGCGTCACGCCCACGATGGGGGCCGCCTTGAACCCGTACGTGCCCCAGCCGGCCGAGACGTGGAAGTTCTCGAGCTCGGTGCGTCCGAGGATCGGGCTGTAGTCCGGCGAGAGGTCACAGAGACCGGTCCAGGTGCGGAGCACCTTCGTCCGCTCGAGCTGCGGGAAGAGCTCGAGCGTGTGGCGGGAGCACGTCTCGAGGAACGAGAGCGTCCCCACGCCCTTGTACGTCGTGTACGGCTCGATCTCGGAGCCGATGAGGAACTCGCCGCGATCCGTCTGCGAGACGTACACGTGGAGCTGGGACGAGACGATGATCACGTCCAGGAACGGCTTGAGCGGCTCGGTGACGAACGCCTGGAGGATGTGGGTCGTGATCGGCAGCCGCACGCCCGCCAGGCCGCCGACGAGCGTCGACCAGCCGGCGGTGGCGCTGACGACCTGCCCGCACTCGATGCGGCCCCGGTTCGTCTCGACAGCAGTGACGCGCCCGTTCGAGCGCTCGAATCCGGTCACTTCCGTGTACGGGTGGATGTCCACGCCGAGTCGGTCGGCCGCTCGCGCGAACCCCCAGACGACCGCGTCGTGGCGGATGATCCCGCCGGGCGGGTGGTAGAGCGCGCCGAGCACGGGCCACGTCGGCCGGTCGGAGAGGTCGAGCTCGGGGCAGAGCTCCGCGATCTCGCTCGGGCCGATGACGCTCGACTTGATCCCGAGCAGCTTGTTCACCTCGGCGCGCTCCTGCATCGTCACGAGCCCGCGGTCCGAGTGCGCGAGCGTGAGGTGCCCGCGCTGGGAGAACATGAGGTTGAAGTCGAGATCCTTCGAGAGCCGCTCGTACAGGCGCACGCTCTCGCGGTAGAACTCGGCGCCCTCGGGCGTCCGGTAGTTCGCGCGGATGATCGTCGTGTTCCGGCCCGACGCGCCGGAGCCGATGTACGACTTCTCGAGGATGCAGACGTCCTTGATGCCGTGGCGCTTGGCGAGGTAGTACGCCGTCGCGAGCCCGTGCGAGCCGCCTCCGACGATCACCACCTCGTAGCGCCGCTTGAGCTCGCCGCGCGGCCGCCACATCCGCTTCGGGAAGAAGATCTCCTTCACAGGCTGTGTGCCCCTTCGTTGGCCAGGCCTGCCATCGCATCGAGCACGACCTCGGCGACGTAGTGCCCGAGCTCCTGCGCGAAGTAGGCGCGGAAGCGCTCGCCCTCGTCGCGAATCACGATCGCGCTCACGCGCGCGAACCCGCCGGCGGTGGGAAGCGCGTCGAGGTCGAGGTCCGTGAGGCGCCGCAGCAGCCTCTCGCCCTCGAGGCCGAGCCCCGCGAGCGAGCACGTCATGTCGTAGGCGCGAACTCCCGTTTCTCGCAGCCGCTCGACGACGTCGATCGGGTCCCCCTCGACGAGCAGGAGGCCTCGTCTCGGGGACAGCCGGACGAGCTGCTCGCCCGGGCGAGCCTCGAGGAGCGCGAGATCGCCGCGGATCTCCACCTTGCCGTCGAGCGAGAGATCGCGCAGCGTGTCCGGAGCGTCGACGAGCGCGCGGGCGAGCGGCGAGGCGAGCGTCTCCGGGGCGCAGCGCGACGACGACAGGAACTCGAGAGCGCTCACCCGCGCATCCGCTCCCCGGCCGGGTCGTAGAACGAGCCGTGCGTCACACGCGCGCCGAGAAGCCGGCGGTCGACGCGGATCTCGACGCGCGTCCCGGTCTCGGCGCGGTCGGGCGGGAGCCAGGCGAGCCCGATCACGGCGCCCACCTGGTCGCTCCGCCGCGCGCTCGTCACGCGGCCCGTCGGCCAGCCGTCGATCACGATCTGCGCGCCCTCGGGCGGCACGACGTTCTCCTCCATCGTGAAACCGACGAGCCGCTCGCGCTCCTCGCGCTCGGCGAAGTGCTCGAGCGCGTACTTGCCGACGAAGTCGTCCTTGTCCATCTTCGGGAGCCACGACATCCCGGAGGAGAGGAGGTTGGACTCCGAGTCCGTGTCCTGGCCCACGATGATGTGCCCCTTCTCGAGGCGGAGGACGCGCTGCGGCTCGAGCCCGAACGGCGTCGCTCCCTCGGCAACGAGGCGATCCCAGAGGTACTCGCCCGCAGGGCTCGGGAAGTGGAGCTCGTAGCCGAGCTCCCCGACGAACCCGATCCGCAGCGCGAGGCACGGCACGCCGGCGACCTCGATGTGCTGCGCGTCCAGGTAGCGGAACTCGTCCGGGCCGAGCTCCGCCTCGGTCAGGCGTTGGAGCGCGTCACGAGCCTGCGGCCCGGCCAGGTTGAGGGCACAGAGGGCGCCGGTCACGTTCACGATCTCCGCGTCGTAGCCCCAGACGGCGTTCCACCACTCGAACCACGCCGTGACCGCGTCCGCGCCCGTCGAGGTCGTCGTGACGTAGTAGAGGTCGTCGGCGAGCCGCGCGACCGTACCGTCGTCCATGATCCGGCCGCCGTCCGAGGTCAGGACGCCGTAGCGGATCCGCCCGGGCTTCAGGTCGGCGAAGCGGTTCGGATAGAGGCGCTCGAGGAGCTCGGCCGCCTCAGGCCCCTCGACGAGCAGCTTCCCGAGCGTGGAGACGTCGATCACGCCGAGCGACTCGTGCACCGCACGGACTTCGTCCTCGGGCTTCTCGACGTAGGAGTACGGGCGCTTCCACGGGCCGGCCCACATCATCTTCGCGCCGAGCTCCTCGTGGCGGAAGTGGATCGACGTGCGGCGCGTCGGCTCGAGGTGACGCCCGGCGAGCAGTCCGAGCTCGACCGGCGCCCACGGTGGACGAGCCGTCGTCGAGCCGATCGACGACTCGTAGACGTGCCGCTCCTTGGCGTAGAGCCGGATGCTCGGAAGCTGGCAGAGCTTCCCCTGGCACGGGCCCCATCGTCACGGTCGTGTACCGCTTGGCCAGCTCGATCGAGTCGAAGCCCTCGGCGATCGCTCGCTTGACGTCCTTCGTCGTCACGTCCTCGCAGACGCAGACGAAGCACTTCCCCCGGCCCTCGTACGCGGGAGCGTGGGCACCGGCGTTCTCGATCCCCTCGCCCGTCACGCTCCCGACCGCCTCGACGCCGTCGGGCAGCTCCGTCGGGACGAAGACACCGCGGACGTCGTCGTACTCGACGCGCGCACCTGCTTCCGCGAGCAACGCATACGCCGGCTGGCGTCCTCCGGAGACGGCGAGCACGTCGCAGTCCACGGAGTCGCCGTCGACGACGACACGGCGAACCTTGCCTCCGCGACCGTGCGCCTCGAGCCCGCGCGCGCCCTCCCGCAGGTCGATCACCCGTGGGACTGCGACACCAGCCTCCCGGAGCACGTCGGCGGTCTCGAGCCCACGATCGTCCGCGGCGACGACAACGGCACGACTCCCGGGCTGCAGCGAGAAGTCGCGCGCGAGCCTCCGCACGCCCTCCGGCAGCATCACGCCCGCGAGGTCGTTGCCGGCAAAGACGAGGGGCTGTTCCACGGCGCCCGTCGCGACCACGATCCGCTCGGCTCGATATCGGTAGAGCACGGTCCCGCAGTCCACGGGAACGAGGTTCCCCTCCCAGATGCCGAGAGCGCGGCCAGGTGCCAGGACCTCGACACCCGCCAGGTCGACGCCGCGCAGGCCTGATCCCTCGTCGACGAGCACGACGCCCGGGCCCGCCGTCGCGGCCGCGAGTGCCGCAGCGCGCCCAGCCTGTCCCCCGCCCACCACCAGCACTCTCGCGCGACGATGCTCGACGTCGTACCGCCGGGAGTGACCGGCGTGCTCGTCGAGCCGCCCGAGCCCGGCGACGCCGCGCAGGAACTTCTCGTAGAGCGGCCACAGGCGCCGCGGCCGGATCATCGTCCGGTAGTAGAAGCCGACGGGCGTGAACGGGCCGCCGACCTTGTCGACGACGCTCAGGAAGTCCATGTCGAGGCGCCCGAACACGTTCTGTGGCGTCACG
>CAVQVA010000020.1:0-135694 GCA_963716975.1 uncultured Actinomycetes bacterium
CTTCCGCGAGATCGGCCAGCGCCTGTTTGTCTCGCGCAACACGGTAAAGACGCAGGCGATGTCGATCTACCGGAAGCTGGACGCACGATCTCGGGCGGAGGCGGTCGCGCGTGCTGCGCAGCTCGGCCTTGTCGACCCGGAGCCCGAGGTCCCAACTCGCAGTCACCCTGAAAGGACGATGCGGTCGCCCACGTGATGCTGTCCAATGGAGGGGTGGACGACTTTCATGTCACTCTCTGCCGGCTGACCGTCTCTGACGACCGCTTCATCGCCTCGATGCTCGCGAACGACGCCGCGAACGCAGAAGCCTCCGGGCTAGACGTGAAGACTCACGCGCTCACGGGCCTCGCGGCGTTGATCGCAATCGATGCCGCCCCGCAGTCCTATGTCCCGCGCGTCGACTCGGCTCACGAGGCGGGCGCGAGCGATGAGGAGATCGTGGGCACGCTGATCGCGGCCCTACCCGTTGTCGGTGGTCCGCGAGTCGTGTCGGCTGCGCCGAAGCTCGGGCTCGCGCTCGGCTACGACCTCGATGCGGCGATGGAGAACGGCGCCATCCCAACACCTAGTTAGAGCCGTTTCCGACAGCCGCGCGGGAGCCGCCGCTGTGAGGCCGGTTCCCCGACTCACACCACAGCAGCAGCCGCCGCAGCAGACGCCTCGATCTCGGCTTCGCCGCTGCTCGGTCGCCGCCGCTGGCGGATGACGATCACAACGACCGCTCCGACGATCAGATAGCAGACAAGCACGATCAGCGGCACCGCGATCGCGTTGCCGTCGAAGTAGATCGTGTTTCGCACCGCAGTTGCGCCGGCTCCTGCCGGCAGATACGGGCCGAGGATCCGCCATATGCCGGGCAAGTAGGCGGTCGGCACCGAGCCACCCGAGGCGGGAGCTCCGAAGATCACGAAGACCACGACCACGACCAGTGTGCCCGCGGCACCGAGCACGGTCTGCAGCGCGGCAGTCGCGAACGCGACGGCCATCATCACGAGGATGAAGAGTCCCCAGAGTACGAGGAACTTCGACGTCGGAACCGCGCCGAGCACGGGCCCGGCAAGCGTGTCCGTCAGACGAGCTCCGATGACCGCGGCGAGAGCCAGCGATGCGAGACGTCCGCGGCGCGTCGCCTGTCCGCCGAACGCCATGGCGATGGTCGAGGAGAGATACCCGCCGATGATGAGTGCCATGACAACGAGGAACGACACGGTTCCGCTCGCGTCACCCGAGGGCAGCGGGTGGATCTGAACGACCTCGATCCGTTGGTGGAGGGCTGCGGCCGCCGCCCCGAAAGCGGTGCCGAGCGCCGTCGCCCCTGCGGGACTCGCGGCCGGAACGACGATCAGCGTCGCCCCTGACGTCCCGGCGATGAGCGCTCCGTCGATCTTCCGCCGATCGATCGCGTCACGCGCCGACGATTCGCTCGGGTATTGAGTCACCTTCAACGAAAACTGCTTCCCGACCGCGATCGGCAATGGGGAGGCGCCGACGACCCCGAAGGCGACGTCGTGGGGCTTCGGATGGTGGAGGGCGCCGACGTAGGAGAGGACGAACAACGCCTGAACGAAGAGCACGACTCCGATCGCGACGATCAGCAGCGGAACGCCGGTGAGCCTGCGCTCTTGGGCGTCGCCGGGGTTCGACTCGAGCGCGCTCTCGGCGATCGCGCCGTCATGCGAATCGGTTTCACTCATGATGACCTCCAACCGCACGCCACTCGATGGCTCCTGCGACCCCGGGCCCTATCGCACGCTCGCCGGTGTGGTCGCCATCCAAACTCGATCGGCCACCTGGATCAGATCCGATGACCCGCCTCACAATGGACGCGTTGAACACTGTTGCTCCCCTTGTCACACAAGGCCGACTTTGCGGAGGAGTGCATGGATGACCTTGCGGCGAAGTCGACGCTTCCAGAGTCTCCACATGAGCCAGCCGATGGCCGCGTACCTCCACCTCGATATCAGCGCCAGGGGACGCGAGCGAAGCTCCCGAACGCCACCAGCCCGACGCGTGCGGCCGTGAGCCCGAGCCAAGAAGCCGAGAAGATCCAAGACCCAGATCAGAATTCCAGTGATCACGAGCCAGCCGCCGAGCGTGAGACGGGCACTCTCCTTCGAGCGCAAACGGGGTTGGTTCACAGGAGTGCGTTGTTCTAGTTCGCTGCTCATGTGACGGACCTGCCGACGCGCGTGAAAAGCCGCGATTGCGTCTTCGAGCGACTCGAAGATGCGCTCCTCGCCGATCGCCGCGGTGAGCCCGAAGCGGTCGAGCTCGGGACGGACTGCGCGTCGGACGTCGGCGATCGCGAAGACCACGTCGCGCTCGGCGAGCTGCTCGGCGAGCTCGACGACAGTCTTGCCGCCCGTGAAGTCGACGTCGTCCACCGCGCTGGCCAGCAGGACGAACCACCTCGGCGGCTCGGGCACCTCGACGAGGGCGAGCGCCTCCTCGGTGAAGCGCGCCGCGTTGGCGTAGAAGAGCCCGACCCCGAAACGGTAGACGACGAGGCCCGGCTCGGTGACCGCACCCGGCTCGGCCGGAACGGTGACGATCTTGCCCTGCTCGTCGCGGGTGATGACAGAATCGTGCGGGTCGTAGTGGCGCCTCACGTGGTCGAGCAGCGAGAGGACGATCGCCAGGATGATGCCCTGCTCGACGCCGACGCCGACGACCACTGCAGCCGTGATGGCGGCGATCCAGAACTCGTCGCGGCGCAGGCCGTAGATCTCCTTCATGTGCTTCCAGTCGATGAGCTTGACGCCGATCACGAAGACGACGGCCGCGAGCACGGCGTTCGGCATGTACTGGAGCGGCTTCGTCAGGAAGAGCAAGACGACCGCGACCATCGCCGCCATCGAGAGCATTGCGACCTGGCTCGCCGCCTTGGCCTCCTCCGCCATCTTGCTCTTGGTCGGGCTGCCGTTGACGACGAAGGTGCTGCTCAAGCCGGCGGCGAGGTTCGCGACGCTGAGGCCGACGATGTCTGTGTTCTCCTCGAAGTGCTCCTTGTACTTGACCGCGTATGCCCGCGAGGTCGCGGCGCTCTGCGCGATGATCACGAGGAACATCGACACGCAGGTGGCGAGCAGCGGTATCACGTCGTCCCAGCCGACCCCGCTGGGTAGGCCGATCGATGGGAGACCGCCCGGCACGGTGCCAAGGGTTGAGACGCCGTGGGCCTCGAGGTCGAACGCGTAGCTGATGGCGATCATCCCGACGACTGCGACGAGGCCGCCAGGAATCATCGGGATCCACCTCTCGAAGACCACGAGAATGGCGATGACGGCGATCGAGACCGCGAGCGTGGCGAGCGACGTGTCGGGGATCTCTTTCAACGTGTCCCAGAACTTGATCACCGTGCCGCTGACCTGGTCATAGCTGACATCGGGTGCCGGCACGCCGAGCATGCCCGCAAACTGGCCGAGTGCCACCTGGATTCCGACGCCGGTGAGGAAGCCGATGAGCACCGTGCGCGAGATGAAGTCCGCGAGGAAGCCGAGCCGCGCGATGCGCGCGAGGATCAGGAGGCCGCCCGTGATCAATGCTGCGAGGCTCGCGTACGCGAGCCACTCGTTCGTCCCCGGCTGGAGCCCGGAGATGCTGAGGCCGGCAATGCCCGCGTACATGATCGCCGCCGTGGCCGAGTCGCCGCCGACGACGAGATGTCGTGAAGAGCCGAGGAGCGCGAAGGCGACCGCGGGGAAGAGGATCGTGTACAGGCCGGTGATCACCGGCGTTCCGGCGATCTTGGTGTAGCCCATGACTTCCGGTATCGCGAGCGCGGCAAGGGTGATGCCCGCGACCACGTCCTTGCTCAGCAAGCTCTTGTCATAGGGCCGAATGCCCTCGAGGACGGTGAGGTACCGCCCTGGGCTGAACCGGCTTCCGCTTGAGGTCGATTTCGCTCATTGCGTATCGGTGCGTCGACCGTCAGGCCGGGAGCGGCTCGGCCTCCCGCTCTGGCCCAGCGCTTGCCGCCTCGTCGTCCGCAGACTGGCGCACGCGGGCCCCGTGGAGCTCCCGGCTTATGTGCACGGCAGCGGACGTAAGCGGCGCGCCGAGCACCAGCCCGACCATGCCGAAGATCGCACCGAGGCCGATCGAGACGATGAGGACGACGAGTGGACTGAGGTCGAGCGTGGCGCCGAAGGCGATCGGCTGGACGAGGTTCTGGAGCAGCCCGTTCGCGAGGAGAACGACCACGAGCATGATCAGCGCCGTGGTGGTGCCCTGCGAGGAGAGCGCCAGGAGCACGGCGAACGCCCCCGAGACGAACGCCCCGATGTAGGGGATGTAGGCGCAGACGAAGGTCACCACCGCGATCGTGCCGGCGAGCACCACGCCGAGGAGCAGGGCTGCTCCGCCGACCACAATCGCGTTGAACGCCGCAACGATGGTGACGCCGAGGAAGTACTGGCGGAGCGACTGCATGACATCACGGGTGATCACGGTCGCGACGGGCACCGGCACGCCGAGATTCCTGTCGATGAAACGCCGGATCGACGGCCCGTCCTTCAGGAGGAAGAAGGTGCTGAAGATCGAGAACGTGAGAAAGAAGAACAGGGAAGTGAGCCCCTGGATCCCCTCCTGGAGCCCCTGCAGGAGTTGCTGTCCGCTTTCGGAGGCTCCGCTCGAGGTGCCGTCCGTGGCACTGCTCGTGTCGATGCCGTGATCCTTCGCCCAGCCCTCGATCGTGTCCTTCGAGTCGTTCAGCGACGACTTGATTTCGTCGGACTGGCTGTGGAGCCCCCCGAAGACCATCAGCGCGATGATCACACCGAGCGCGATCAGCATGAGCAGCACGATCGCGGCGCCGCCTGCACGCGGGACTCTGCGGGCCTGCAGCTTCGTCACGAGTGGCCCGCAGACGGTCGCGAGGATGCAGCCGACGAGCACCGGCCCCACGATCACCTGAGTGAGGGCGAGGAGCCAGACCAACCCGACCATGACGATCCCCACGCCGACGAGGAACCACGCCAGCAGGCCGAGGTCGCGCAGCCACCCGGGAGCGGAGAACACGTTCGGGAGCGCACTCGTGTCGATATAAGCGGGCGTCGAGGGCTGTGCCTGCGCGGGCGCCGCAGCCTGTTCGCCGTGCCCTCGGTGCGGGTGCGGAATATGCACGGTGCTGCCCTCCTCGCAGTCACTTGGGCGCCCTCGGTGGGAGCCTGTGCGCGACCGTACAACGCCCTCCGCGCGTAGTGTTCATCCAGATCGGGTGATGTTCTGAACGGCCCGCCCTCCTAGCGTGACGGCGATGGATGTTCCCGGACAGGGAATGGCTGGAGAGTCAGGAGTTCTCGTCTTGCTTCGGCACGCATGTGCGGGCACGAAGGTGGCCGACCCTGAGCTGGACTTCGTCCGCGGACTCGACCCGATAGGCAAGGTAGCGGCGAATGTCGTCGCCGGGCTCATCCTCGAGCACGTCCGCCCGACGCTCCTCGTGAGCAGTCCCTTTGCACGCTGCATTGAGACCCTGCGCCCCGTCTCCGAGGCAATCGGCCTCCCGGTCAGGGCACGAGATTGGCTCACACCGACCTCGCCATCCTTCGCTTTCAAGCGGCTCTTGCTCTCCGCACCGGACGGGGCGGTGCTGTGCACGCACGGCGAGGTGATCATGCGGGCGTTCCCGGGTCTCGACTGCGAGAAGGGCGCCTTCTGGGTCGTTCATCGTGGGAGCGGGAAGCTGCATCCGGCCATCTACGCTTCACCCGCCCTGCCGACACGAGCTAATGGGCGGCTTGCGGTGGGCGAGATCGGCACATCCCCGCGGCGTCGCCACGAAGGCATACGTGTCTTTCCGCACGTTGCCCGCGGATCGACCCCGATGCGCTCGAACCGCGACCAAATGACGCTCCCACGGCACCCAGAACGTGCAGCGTCCAATCAGGGAGGTGGTCATGAGTACGAGTGAGGTAATGGCGAATGCGAAGGCCTCGATGGCAGGCTGGATCGGCTTCGCTGGCATCGTGATGCTGATCCTCGGTGGCATCGACTTCTTCCAGGGTCTGATCGCCCTGTTCGACGACAAGTACTACGTGGTGACCGCATCCGGTTTCCTCGTGGTCGACCTGACGACGTGGGGCTGGGTGATGCTGATCTGGGGCGTGCTGCTCGTACTTGCAGGCCTCGGCTTGTTCGCTATGCAGAGTTGGGCGCGCTGGTTCACGATCGTGGTCGTGTCCCTGAACTTCTTCGCGCAGCTCGGCTTCCTCGGCAACAGCCAGTACCCGCTGTGGGCGCTGACGGCGCTGGCGCTCAACCTGGTCGTGCTCTTCGCGTTGACGGCGCGCTGGAGCGAGAGCAAGGCCGACATCGGCTCGATGCAGTAACGGGCTCAACGAGGCCGCTACGCGGATGGCGCGTGGCGGCCTCGGCGAAGACTGAATCCACACGGAGGGAAGGGGGGAGCCTGACCCTCAGAGTGTGAGAGCCATTGAGACCTTCCCGGTTACCTTGCACGTCGACCTGCGTGAAAAGACTCGTGAGGGCGGCATCGGGAGCAGCGACGCTCTCGTCTCCCTCATCGACGCAGACCGTGTCCAGCTTCGAGAGACCGTGCCCGACGGACTCAGGAACGAAATCGCCGACGAGCCGGTCGGCGATTTCATCCCGATTGGGCGATGCACGTGTCCTGCGTCAATGACAGGTTCATGGCGCAGGGGTCGGAGACGTTCTTTCGCGCCCTCGCTGTCCGTTGGGCGAGAACGAGCCACAACCAAAGGAGGAGTGCGATGAGATCTCACTACGTCGTTTCTAGCGCCGCCTTGCTCGCGCTGGTCGGGTCCCTCGCGCTCACAGCCTGTGGCAGTAGCAGTACGACCACCACAACGACGACGACGACCACTTCGACCGAGGGTACAACGGCCTCAGCGAAGGACACCTTCTGCACCGACCTCAAGAACTTCTCGGCGGCGCTGACGGAGCTCCAGGGACTGGACTCCTCGACTGCAACAAGGGCGGATGTGACGAGCGCTGCGAGTGACCTCAAGGCCGCGGGCAAGCAGGTCGAAAGCTCGGCGAAGGCGCTCGGAAACGCAGACGTAAGCGCCGTCCAGACCTCGATCAACACCCTGCAGAAGGCCGTGAACGACCTGCCCTCGGGCAACACCATCCAGCAAGACCTCACGGCGCTTCAACCTGCGCTGCAGGCGACCGCTCAGTCCTTCAAGACGATCTTCGACGGTCAAGGCTGCAAGACGTCCTCGTAGTCCCAGTTGACAGACACGATGCAGCCGAACGACTCGACCAGGAGGCCTCCCGGCTGGATGCTCGTCGCACTCGGGGTGTTGCTTGCGGCAATTCTCGTGGTCGGTGGAGCGACCCTGTACCTCGTCGTCCAGATCAAGGATCAGAACGCGAAGGTCGAGCAAACAGAGAAGACTGTCAGGGCGACGAAAGCGCTCCTCGACATCGTCGCCGCCCGACAGCTCAAGACCAAGGACGTTCCTGCGAAGGTCGAGGCCGCCGTCGAGGAGACGCAGACGCTCCTCACCGAGACCCAGGATGCGATCGACGCGACCAACAAGGCGATTGCCGCAACTAACCAGACGCTCGACGAGACGAACGCACTACTCGCACAGGCTCAAGCGGCCGCGGCCAAGGCGCAGCAGTCGGCGGCGGAACTCCAACAGAGCAAACTGCAGCTCTCGACGAGCCTGAAGCAGGAGCTCTCGAAGATCAGGGCGCGTTTGGCGGAAATCGAGACCCGGCTCGGCGCGTTGGGCTCGAAATGACGGACTCGTGGGGCTCTCTGCGCTTGGCGAATACCAGGGCTTGAGATCGTGGTACTCGCCCGCCGCGTGCCTCCGCCCGCTTCTTCGCACTGCTGACATAGCGTGTGTCACGCAGATGCTCGGTTACGGGCCGGTCATGACGCCGTTCGCGTCGCATGGGATCTCGACGCCGCCGTCGATGGCCGCGAGCGCCTGGTCCATCAAGTCGAGCGACCGCTCCATCGAAGTTGGCTTGAGTCCCCCGACCCCCGCGTGGAAAGGCCGGTCGAGGGTGGTCAGGAGCAGGAGCAGGACCGTGAGCACCGCCGTCACCCCTCCCATCAGCATCGCCTGGGTCACGCGTCCCTCGGCCGGGTCGGCGAAGAAGAGCATGTACACGAACACGATCCCGGCGATGAAGAAGAGAACGAACCAGAGCGGGGTAGGGATCACGCCCACGGCCCCGTGGATCCGATCCTGCCGTCCCTCCTCGCGCTGCGAGGTCTGCGCAAGCCACTGGTCGTAGGCGGACTGCTCGCTCGAAGTCTTCGGATCGACCGTCTTCAGCGTCTTGAACATCGCGATGCCCCACGGATTGATGCTGTTCCCGATCGTGCCCGCCCTCATCTGCGGCCACTCGGTGTGCACCACGAACCGTCCGTAACAGATGAGCTGGCCCGTCAACGCCGCAGAGGCTGGCGCTGGAAGGAGCTGCGCGGTCTCCACCTGCTGTGCCACTGATAACGCCTCTGTCTCTGCCCCCGAGCGAGTGGTGTCGTAGCTCGTGAACGCTAGGAAGACGAGGAACCCGAGCAGCACCGAGAATCCCGTGCCGATCACCCCGAACACGCCCGAGGCTCGGTCGCCATCGGTGAAGTAACTCCCCTCCGGCGCCCTGCGGCGTACGAGGAGCATGGAAGCGACCGCCACGGCAGCGACCGCGAGCGTGACCACGAACCCCCAGACGAGGTTCACGGCACGAACCTACCGGGTCATCGTGGCGGGCGCGCCGTGGCACTGCTTCCACTTGCGACCCGACCCGCAGGAACACGGGTCGTTGCGGCCGCGCCTCGCGTCCTCGGACGCGTAGAGCTGGACGATCTCGGACGGCGGACCGTTCGCGCGCAGCTGCTCGCCCATGAAGCGCATCGGCCGGTCGACGTGGTGGAAGAAGTCCTTGTACCCGGCGCAGAGGTAGTTGAGGCCGGGCTCGCCGTCGGGGGTCGAGATGAAGCGATCCTTGGGGCAACCGCCGTGGCAGGCGAAGCGAACATCACACTCGAGGCAGTACTGCGGCAGCGTGTCGCGCTTGTCGAGCCCGAACTGGCGCTGCTGCTGCGAGGCGACGAGGTCGAGCATGCGCGTCTCGGGGATGTTCCCGAGCTTGTAGCGCGGTTCGACGAAGTGGTCGCAGGAGTAGAGGTCGCCCGTGTGCTCGAGCGCGAGCGCGAGCCCGCACGTCTCCGAGTGGATGCAGAGGCTCGGAGGCTCTCCGACCCAGTTCGCGAGCGCGACGTCGAACATCTGGACGTACACCTCGCCGACGTCTCGGCGCACCCACTCCTCGAAGACGTCGATCAGGAAGCGGCCGTACTGCTCGGCGGTCACCGAGCGGTTCGTGACCAGCTCTCCCTTCTGCTCGTAGAGCGGCCGGTCGCGCCACGAAGACCACGGCACCTCCCCGTCGGTGGCCTCGACGACCCGCTCGATGATGGGGATGAACTGGACGAAGCGTGCCCCGCACTCGTCGCGCAGGAAGCAGTAGACGTCGCGGCCGCGGTCTGAGTTGGCGGCGTGGATCGTCGTCAGCGCATTCCAGTCGACCCCTCCGGCCTTTAGATGCTCGAGGCCGGCCATCACCTGGTCGAACGAGCCCTTGCCGCCCTTGTTCACCCGGTAGGCGTCGTGCAGCTCCCGCGGCCCGTCGATCGAGATCCCGACGAGGACGTCGTTCTCGCGGAAGAACGCCGCCCACTCCTCGTCGAGCAACGTGCCGTTCGTCTGGATCGTGTAGACGGCCCGCTGTCCCGGCTTCAGGTAGCGGTCCGCGAGCTCGACCGAGCGGCGGAAGAAGTCGACTCCCATGAGCGTCGGCTCACCGCCCTGCCAGGCGATCATCACCTCGGGCACGTGAGAGTGGGCCTCGATGAGCTGGCTGATGTACGCCTCGAGCAGGTCGTCCGCCATCCGGAAACGCGAGCCCGGGTACAGCATCTCCTTCGAGAGGAAGAAGCAATACGAGCAGTCCAGGTTGCAGACGGCGCCCGTCGGCTTCGCGAGCAAGTGGAACGCCGCAGGTGCGTCAGAAGGTGCCAGCGGGGTGACGGCTGCCTCGGTCACGAGCTACGCGGTCTACCCGTCGTCTCGTGCAGCTGGCCGGGTCCGCTCGGCGTCCACTATGTCGTCATCCACGTGACTCCCCTCGCGTGGGAACCCAGAGATCCTATGGGCGCCAGGCTCGACCGGCTCCGCCCGATGCGCACAGAGGTCACGCGGCGAGGCGCACCAGGGCGTCGACGATCAGCGCCGCGCCGATTCCAAAGGAGAGCCACACACGCAGCGCGGCCGCGTGTGTCGTCAACCAGGACTGGCCGCGCTCGAGGATCACAGCAGCGCGCTCCCCGGCGACGATCACGATGCCGACCGGCACCCAGACCAGCACTGTCGCAACTCCGATGTAGACGGCGACCAGCGTGAGATTCGCGACGTCGCCGAGACTGGCCTCGCTGACCGACGCCATGGCGAGAAACGTGAGCACGAGCCGCTTCGGCCCTCCGAAGCCGAGGAGCCCGGCCATCGAGAACGCTGCGGCAGGCTTGACGTGACCGAGCGCTTCAAGGATCGCATCGGCACGGCTTCCGCTCCCCTGGGCACCGACCTCGGATCGCGGCGGCGCATGCCGCGCATGGAACCCGACGATCAGCAGCGCGATCCCGAGGAAGAGCGTCACAACTCCCTCGATGGTCTCGTGCGAGTCGAGCCGCTCGACGACGGCCTGACCGGCGACCAACCCGATACCGCACGCGATCGTCGTTCCGAGCAGGAACCCGCTCAGGAAGGCGGTTCCGTTCCTGCGCGGATGCTCGCTCCGGATGACGACGAACGTCGCCGTCAGCACGAGAGGGCTTGCTGCCGCAGCGACCGCGTAGAGCACGACGTGAGCGCCCGCATGAGTCACCGGTTCGGACGGTCATGGGGTACGCATCGCACGCCGTCCTCCATCATCGGTGCGGGTGCGAGTCACTCCGAGACGTCTCCCCGGAGTCGAAGAAGCCGCCTCCCTCGCCGAGATTGCGAGGAAGGCGGCGCGGACCTCGGATCAGGCCTCGTCCTCTGCCTCGAGCTCGGCCATCTCGAGCTCGAGCGCGAGCGCCCGCACGATCTTCCCGAGCGCCGACGCGACACGGGCGGTGCCGACGATCGGTGCGACCGCGGCGAGGACCCCGCGAACCTGATCGGGGTCGATGTCGAGCTCGCCGGCGGCGCCCAGGTTGAGGGCGTACGAGGCCGGCGGCGCGTCGACCGCGACGAGCGCGGCGATACGCACCAGCATCAACGTCTCGGAATCGAGGCTCGACGCCTCGATCGAGTCCGCGGTCATGCTCGCAAGCAGATCGAGAATGGGGGTTTCGGTGGTCTCTGGCATTGGATCTCCTTTTCCTTTCGGGGACGGCGTGTGCCCCATAGTTGCTGATCTCTCCACTCAGTCGAGTCGATGCGTACCGAGTGCGCATCGGCAGAACCTCGCCAGTCCGGTGTGGGAAAGCCACAGCAGGAGCGACATCGTCAGGCCGACTACGAGAAGACGTTGACCGCCCGGGCGATCACGAGGCCGACGACGGTCAGCGAGATCAGGGACTGCAGCGCCATGGTCAGCTTCGCCCAGCGAGCCATCGGCATGACGTCGGTCGGGCTGAACGCGGTACTCGTGGTGAGACCGAGGATGAGGTAGTCGACGTACTGCGGCCGCCACCCGGGCGGAGCGAGCTCCGGGCTCATCTGGTGGGTGAAGGCGAAGTCGGGAAATTCCCGTTCGCCGATGAAGCGCGCGTAGGGCCCGCCGCTGTCGAGCAGCCAGTACAAGAGGCCGAAGACCAGGCAGTTCCCGAGCCAGATCAGTGCGCCCGAGGAGAGCAGCGACGAGGCCGAGTCGGTGACCTTCCCGCCTCGAACCAGCTCGGTGATGAGAACTGCGGTGGACAGCAGAGCCGCCGCGGCGAGCGCAAGGACCAGCGCGATCGAGAGCGGGCGGAGCCAGTGCCGACGCCCGGTTACATGCGCAGGGTCGGCCGCCACCAAGGCAACCAGCAGGGCGATCTCGATGCCCGGGACGAGCCAGGGCGGGCCGAGCGACTCCCGATGGGGCTCGACGACGCGCAACACGATCGAGAGGACGATGAAGGAGCCGAGCGCCAGAGCGACCGGCCAGCGTGGCTCGATGAAGACCGGCTCGTCGCGCGTCTTGTCGGCACCCTGTCGGCGGTTCCCGCCTGCATCGCTGTCGGTCGCCATCACGCAACCGTACTCTGACGCAGAGGCTGCTGGACGGCATGTCCGCTAGAGAAGGACGGCGAGGCCCTTCGCGAGGAAGTAGACGCCGAAGCCGAGCCCGACGACGATCTCGAGCATCCGGCTGTTGGCCATGATCCATTCGGTCATCCGGGCGAGCAGCGGCACAGCCCGCTTCGGATTGACCATGTAGATCAGCACGGGCACGTAGTAGACGCTCAGCATGATCGCGAGGCCGAAGGCGGTGGCGAGCACCTCTTCGCCCGTGGTGATGTCCGCCTCGCCGATGTCCTTCAGCGCGCCACCGAAGACCGCGATCGCGTCGAAGTTGATCACCTGCACGAGAATTCCGGCGGCGAAGAGGGTCGCCAGCTTCGCGGTCGCGATCTGCTCGGCCCGCGCGCGCCGCGCCGCGTCCTTCTCGGGAGACTCGGCCTGAAAGACGGCGAGCAGCCCCATCGCGACGAACAGCACGCCGAGGCCGACGTCGACGATCGCGCCAGCGTCGCCGCCCTCCTCGAACAGATCGGCCGCGAGGATCACGACGGCGAAGAGGACATCGAGAAAAGCTGCCCCGGCGACGAACGTCCACCCTCCGAGCACCGGGCGCGTCGACTTCCCGAGGATCAAGGCGCTCACGACGATGGCGATCGGCGCCGCGAAGGCGGCGGCGAGCCCGTAGATCGCAACCTGAACGAGAAGTCCGCTCATGTGTCTCCGCGCTTGTTGTGCAGTGTCATCGCCTTACCCGGGCGTCGCGACATTCGCAGGTTGCTCCGAGTCCTCGACCAGTAGCCCGAGGTCGCGGAGCTCGCGCTGCGACTTGCCCTTGATCTTGCGCCCGAGCAGCGGACGCCCGTCCGAGTGCTGGTAGACGCCCGTGGGCTCCTTGGCGAGCGGCTCCTCCCACGCGTACCAGAGGGCCGCGATCCGCACCGAGAAGCCGATGATGAACGCGACGCCCAGCGCGATCCATGTGTTGCCGGTCGCCCAGTACGTGAGGATCCAGACGAGCCCCGTCAGGGCCGCGATCGAGACGAACCACTCGCCGCGGATGAACTGCTTGGGCGTCACGCCGCTCGAGAGATCGATGTACCACCGGCCTGCGGTCGGCCCGACGACGGCGAGAAAGATGCAGCCGAGGACCGGGATGCCCTGCCCGACGCCCTTCTGCGCACCGACGATCGCGTACCAGGGCAGCGAGAAGGACGTCATGAACTGGAAGACCCCTTCTCGGAAGAGCTGGCCCTGCGCGTACGCCAGCATGTACCCGAGCACCCCGAACGCGAGCGCGAGGGTGATGTAGGCGGGGTTCGTCAGCGCCGACGGGACGTCGCCCAGCAGCACATCGCGCGTGATGCCGCCGCCGAGCCCGCCGAGCAGTGCCATGAGCAGGACGCCCACGATCGTGAAGTTCTTGTAGTGGTCGGGCCGTCGGCAGAGGAGTGCGCCGTTGAGCGCGTTCGTCGAGGCCGCGATCAGGTCGACGGTCGTGTAGTTCCCTGTGAGGTCCCAGCCCTCGAGGAACGTGACGGTGCCGGAGTCGGCGAGCAACGACGACAGGAGCGTCACGAGCGCTCCGACGGCGATGAGATATGCCCCGGGATCGTGTATGGGCCCACGCCAGGCGCAGGTGTGCGCGTAGACCTCTCCTGGGTGCCTCCGCTGTCCTGGGCGTGGTAGGCCGCACGCAGTGCTTCCTCCGCGTCCTTGCGGGGGAAGAAGCGGAAGACGAGCGCTATCCCGATCAGCACCGCGACCATCGCCGCTACGTAGGCCCAGCGGTCGCCGTCGAGGAACGACTGCTGCGCGGCGGCGGTGATCTGGTCGGCGTACCGCGGATTCTTGGCGGCGAGGTTTTCCGCGCTCGCGAACGAGAGCTGGAGCTGCGACTGCGTCGACTCGGTGATGTTCTTCCCTGACTCGTCGATCGCCTGCCCCATCGCCGAGGCGTAACCGGCGGTAAGCAAGGCCCCGAAGATCGACGTCATGAGCGCGCCGCCAAGGTCGCGCTGGAGATCGGCGGTGCCGGACGCCATACCGACACGCTTCACGGGCACCGAGCCCGTGAGCGAGTTCGAGGATGGCGTGCCCGCGAGTCCCACCCCGATCCCGAGCAGGCAGAGCGGGAGCGCGACCTTCCAGTACGGGATGTCCTCCTGCCAGAGGAGAAGCATGGCGCCGAACGCGAGGAGGACGAACAGCTGCCCGGAGAGGAGCGTGCGCCGGGATCCGTGCGACTGGACGAGCTTGGCGGAGCGGGGCGCGACGAGCACCATGAAGACCACAGCAGGGAGGATCGCGGCGCCCGCCTCGACGGTCGAGTAGCCCAGCACGTTCTGGAGGTACTGCTGGTTGATGAAGGCGGCGCCCATGAGGGACCCGAAGACGATGATCCCCGCACAGGCAGCCACCCAGAACGTGCTGCGCGCCGCGATGTGGAGGTCGTACAACGGGTTCTTCGCCCTGCGCTGCCGGATGAAGAAGGCCACCGCGGCGATGGCGGCGACCGCGAGCAGCACGAGGGCGACCGTCTTCAAGCTCGGGACGGGCAGGAAGTTGATCGAGATGATGAGCGATCCCACGAGAACCGCCGACAGGATCCCTCCGAGGTTGTCGACCGGATCGGTCGACTCGTTCACATGCGCCGGCACGAAGCGGATCGCCATGACCAGCGCGAGGAGAGCGAGCGGCAGGGTCACGAGGAAGACCGAGCCCCAGTCGAAGTGCTCGAGCAACGCCCCCGAGATGAGTGGCCCGAGCATCGCGAAGCCTCCGCCGAGAGCTGACCACATGGCTATCGACTTCGTGCGCGCGGGCCCCGACCACAAAGCCGTGATCAACGCGAGGGTGGTCGGGTATGCGAGTCCTGCCGAGACTCCGCCGACGACGCGGGCGACGAACAGCACCGTGTCCGACGGTGCAAAGCCGGCCACGATCGAGGCGGGGATGGACAGGCTCATCCCGAGGACGATCATGAGTTTGCGCCCGTAGCGGTCTCCGAGCGCGCCGAGCCAGAGCACCGACGCGGCGAGTCCGAGCGAGTACCCAACGGCGATCAGGTCGAGCGCCGTCTGCGAGGAGTCGAAAGACTCTCCGATATCCGGCAGGGCGACGTTCGCGACAGAGAGATTGAGGTTCGCAACCGCGGCGACGAGGATGAGCGAGGCGAGGACGATCTTCGCCCTCGCGGGCTCGGCGGAGCGATCCGCGCTGTGCTCACTCATCGCCGCAGCCACGCTTCGGCCCGAAGCTCAATTCGATTCGCCCCTCATGGTCAGGTCGATCGTTCCGCATTCGCCGCCCCACAACAAGGTGCGATCAGACGGTTTCACCCGGATGAACGTTCGGAAAGCCGCGATTCGCGGATCGGTTACACACTCGTGCCACCCCCGGCTCCTGCGGGCGGCCAGAAGACGATCTCGGTTGGTCGTTGCCGTCCGTCACGTCGGCCGGCCGCTCGCGTCCGCTTCCCAGGTCGCCAACGAGCGCGTTAGGCTCACGTGATGTCCGAGTCGGCGGCCGCCACGATCCCCGCCGCCCCCGTCGAGCCGTCGAGGAGACGCCGCGTCATCAAGATCGTCTCCTGGATCCTCGGCCTTCTCGTCCTGCTCGTGATCCTCCACCTCGCTGGCGTCGACGTGTGGGGGTGGCTCACAGAGCTCTGGGACACCGTCACCGAGATCTCGCTCGGCTACGTCGTCCTCGGCTGCATCTTCCAGGGGCTTCAGACGTCGCTCACGGCGCTCGGCTGGTACGGGATCCTCCGCTACGCGTATCCCGGCGGCGTGACGTACATGGCGGTGTTCGCGTCGTACGCGGCCGGCGTCGCGCTCAACAACTTCCTCCCGGCGAACATCGGGACGTTCGTGACGCTGCTCATGTACGTCGCGATCGTCCAGGGTGCGACGTTCCCCGGGAATCCTCGCCGGGCTACGTCGTCCAGAAGATCTTCTACCTCGTCATCGGCACGCTCATCTACATCTACCTCTTCAGCCAGGTCGCGGGCTCGTTCGACTTCCAGTTCGGGAACGAGCGCGACGCGCTCCAGAACCATCCGGTGATGACGCTCGGGATCATCGCCGGCGGGATCTTCCTCATCGCGATCCTGTTACGGATCTTCTGGCGGAAGGCGAAGGTGATGTGGCAGAAGGCCAAGGCGGGCGCCGCGATCCTCGGCGACTTGCGCGCGTACGTGAAGTGGGTCCTGCTCCCCCAGATGGGCGGCTACGCGGCGAAGGTCATGGTGATCATCGTCTTCCTCGCCGCGTACTCGATCCCGGTCACGTTCGGCTCCGTCATGAGCGTGCTCGGCTCGAACCAGCTCGCGAACCTCCTCTCCTTCACCCCGGGCGGGGTCGGCGTCAACCAGGCGTTCAACACGTTCGCCCTCGACAGCTACACGAACGCGACCACCGCCACGGCGTACTCGGTCGGGCAGCAGCTCGTCACGACCGCGTTCAACGTCGGCTTCGCGATCATCCTCGTCTGCAAGGTCTTCGGGTGGAGCGGCGGCTCCAAGCTCGTCAAGGACTCGTACGGCGACGCGAAGGTCAAGGCAGTCGAGATGAAGGAGAGCCGCAAGGACGGGAAGGACCTCTTCGGCGGCGACGAAGAAGAGAGTCCAGGCTCGGCCGAGACCACGGGGGATGCCTCGGCGCCGGAGCGCTCTCCGCCTCCCGCCTGAGCGTCGGCGGTGCGCACACTGCTCGGTCGACTGCTCGGCGTCGGCATCGCGGCCGGCCAGCGCTTCTTCGCCGCCGGCGGCACGCAGCAGGCGGCAGGCATCGCGTACAGAGTGCTCTTCTCGCTCGCCCCGCTCGCCATCGTCTTCGTCTCGGTGTTCGGACTCGTGCTCCAGGACGACGAACTGCGCGAGCGCGTCACCGATCGAGTCCTCGACGCCCTTCCCGTCGACGCCTCGGGACGCGAGGACGTCGAAAGCGCGATCGAGGCGATCGCCACTCCCGCGAGCGCCGCGGGCCTCGTGAGCCTGCTCGTCTTCTTCTGGGCTGCCTCCGGGATGATGGCCTCGATCAGACGTGGGCTCGAGAGCGTCACCGGCGCGCAGCGACGCCCGGCAGCTCGAGGCAAGCTCGTCGACCTCGCGCTCCTCGGTGGCGCCGCCGTGCTCGTCCTTCTGTCGGTCGTCGTGGGACTCGTCGCGCAGTTCGTGAGCCCGCTCGTCGGCGAGCTCGCCGCCGCGGTCGGTCTCGAGGGAAGCGCCCTCCAGCAGACGGTCAGCCTCGGGCTCTCGGTCCTGCTCTGGACCGCGACCGCCCTGGCTCTCTACCGCTTCGTGCCCGCTGCGGGGCTACGCGGCCGCGACTCGCTCGCAGGAGCCGTCGTCACCGCCTTCTGCCTGCTCGCGATCTCGCTCGCCTCGGATCTCGTCTACCGGAACACGACGGAGTGGAGCGTCATCTACGGCTCGCTCACGAGTCTCCTCGTCTTCCTCTACTCCGTGTATCTCTACGCGGCGGCACTGCTGGTCGGTGCTGCCGTGGCCGTCGAGTGGTCGCGTCCCGCACGAGCCGCCGCTTCGACGCGTCCGCGACATCGTGCGGAGATAGGCGGCGGTACTCAGGCTGCGGGCTCTGGAGACGGCTCGTCGGCGGCGTGCCGATCCTCGGGATTCGGCAGCGCGACCGCGACGAGCCAGCCGGTTGCGGCGGCGAGGACAGCGATCGGCGCGACATCCGCGGCCGACGAGCCGAGCAGCAGCGTCGCGAGCAGCACGGCAGTGAACGGCACGCGCATGACAGCGGAGGTTCCCGCTGCGATGCCCGATTGCGACCGCGGGAGTCGTCTCGAGCCCCGGCAACACATTTGCAGCGGCCACTGCGGCCGCGACTCCGATGGCGATCGCCGGGAACACGGGTCCGCCGCGGAATCCCGAGCCGAGCGAGAGCGACCAGGCGAGCCCCTTCGCGACGACGAGGAGCACCGAGCACGCCGGCCGATCCCTCGGCGACGATCGCGGGCAGCTCCAGCTGCCCCGAGAAGAGCACGAGGTCGACGGGTCGATCCGCGACCGCACGGAAGACGACGGCGAGGCCGCCGACGAGGAGGCCGGCGACGACGAGCGCCGGCACTGGCCGCAGCCGTCGCGCGTGCGAGAACCTCGTGCGCGAGGTGGCGGTAGGCAACGACGAGGCCCGCGATCACCACCGAGACGACGAGACACCACGCGAGGTCGGAGACCCGCACGGTCTCGTACGGCGGAAGCGGCGGCAGCGTCAGGGATTCCGTGTGCACGCCCGGCCAGTCGCCGACACCGGTGAAGACCAACGCCCCGGAGCCGGCGGCGACGAAACCCGGCAGAAGCGCTTGACCCAGCTGCTTCGCCGGAATGCGTCCGCCTGCGGCCGTCACCTCGAACAGGAGAAACGCGGCGACGAGCGGACCTCCGAAGAGCGCAGCGATCGCCGCGAATGCCCCTGCGAGAACGAGCAGCTGCGTCTCGGTCTCCCCCACCCGGACGAGACGGACGGCGACCGCGCCGAGGCCGAGACCGAGCGCGATGAGCGGCGCCTCCGGTCCGAGGACGAGCCCGAGCCCGAGTGTCGCGAGCGCGGCCAGCAGGATGCCCGGCAGATCGACCGGGCGTACGGCTCCGGTCGAGATGCCTTCGAGCGGAGAGTGGCCGCCGTGGCCCGGCAGGCGCACGGCGAGCGCGACGAGGACGCCCGCGAGGCCGGGTACGAGAATCACGTACCAGCCTGCGGGCTCGGTCCATCCGAGATGGTCCGGCACGACGTCCCACACGAGATGGATGAGGTCGTGGATCGCGGTCTGGAAGAGCGCGGCGGCGAGGGCGACCGGAAAACCCAGGATCGCGGCGTACACGAGCGTGCGCAGGTAGGTCCGTGCCCGCTCGTCCACGGCCGAACCCTACTTTCCCCACCTGCGTGACCTGGTCGACGCCACTCGTTCGTGGGCCGTCTGGAAGCGGGCTCGCGGTTCGGGCTCAGAGCCGAGCGCCGACCGGCCTGCTCTCTAGAGTCCTCTCGTGGGACCCGAGAGTGCCCGCCGTATCGAGCTTCTCCTGCCCATGCGGACGCTCCTGCTCGTCGTCGCGGCGGTGGGCATCGTGGCCGCGTTTCGGGAGATCGGCGACACGTTCCTCATCGTGTTCGTGGGTATCTTCCTCGCCCTCGTGTTCGAGTACCCGGTGCGCTACGTCATGTCGAAGACGAACATGTCGCGCGGCCTGGCAGCCACGATCACCGTGCTGGGCACGGCGGTCGCCGTGACGTTCTTCTTTCTTCTGCTCCTCGTTCCCATCGTGGGAGGCATTCGGGATTACCTGCACGACCTTCCGCAGACGGTCGAGGACCTGCGCGACGCCGGGGGGCTCTCCTGGCTCGGAGACAGCGGGGCCGCCGGGAACGTGCAGTCGGGCGCAGAGCAGGTGTCCGTGTCCGTGCCCGACGCGATCTCGGCCGTGCTCGGCATCGGCGGCACCTTCTTCTCGGTCTTTCTCGGGGCGTTCACGATCCTCTTCATCTGCCTCTTCCTCTTGACGGACATCGCAAACCTCAAGCAGTCGCTCGCGAGCGTCCTCGCTCCGGGCGAGGACGAGCGCTGGCTGGCGGTGTGGGAGCGCGTGACGGAGACGGTGTCGCGATGGGCGATCGGGGTCGCGGTGATAGCCGTGATCGCCGGGACCGTGCAGGGGACGACAGCGTGGCTGCTCGGGTCGAGCTACGCGCTCGGCCTCGGCGTGATCGCGGGCCTTCTCGACATGATCCCGAACATCGGCGCGACGATCGCGGGCTTCGTACTCGTGCCAACGCTCTGGGCGGAGGAGGGTTTCACCGCCGCGGTGATCATGCTCGTCGTCGTTCTCGTGTACCAGCAGGTGGAGAACAACATCCTCACTCCGAAGATCCAGGGCAAGGCCGTCCGGATATCCGGCTTCTTCATCATCGTCGCCGTCACCCTCTTCGGTGCACTTCTCGGCGTCCTCGGCGCACTCACGGCAGTCCCGCTCGCCGCGACAATCCAGATCTTCGTGCAGGAGCTCACGAAGGAGCGGCGCTCGCGGATGGCTGCTCTGAAGACGCCCCAGCCGACGGGCGACGCGGGATAGCGGCTCCGGCCCAAGATTGGCCTGCCGGGTTGGGTCGGCGGAACGGTGTAACGCCGGTCAGCGAGTGAGCGCGAGCGCGGCCACCTCGATCTCGTCCTCGGACACGAGGACGAGCCGCGCGGCGTCCCCGAGCGGCACGAAGGAGTCCTTGCTCGCGACGCGCGCGAGTCGCCCGTCGAACCCTGCATCGACGAGGGTCGCGAGGACGCCCTCCGACACGCCGCCCGTCCGCCTCGTCTCGTCGACGACGAGGACGCGGCCGGTCGCCGCCGCTTCGCGCAGGATGTCCTCCACCGGGAGGGGAGCCAGCCAGCGCAGGTCGAGCACGCGTGCCTGGATTCCCCGGCCCGCGAGCGTGTGCGCCACGCGCGCCGAGAGGTAGAGGCCGTTCCCCCAGGTGACGATCGTGAGATCGCCGCCGTCCGCGTATGTCCGCGCCGACCCGACTGGAACGTGCTTGTCCGTCGGAGCCGCCGCCCATCCCTCGTCGCCCTCTTCGAGGAGATCGCGCGTGTGGTAGAGAGCGATCGGCTCCAGGAAGACGCAGACGCTCCCGTCGACCAATGCGGACGCCGCGCAGGTGGCGAGCATCGCGGCGGCGTCGTCGGGCCGGGACGGCGACGCGATCACGAGCCCGGGGATGTCCCGCAGCACCCCCACCGCGTCGTCGTTGTGGAAGTGCCCGCCGAAGCCGCGCTGGTAGCCGTAGCCGGCGATCCGGATCACCATTCCGTTCCGGTACCGCCCTTGCGAGAAGAACTGGAGGGTTGCCGCCTCGCCCCGGAGCTGGTCCTCCGCGTTGTGGAGATACGCCAGGTACTGGATCTCGGGAATCGGCAGGAACCCGCTCACCGCAGCGCCGAGCGCAAGGCCCAGGATCGAGGTCTCGTCGAGCAGCGTGTCGAAGACCCTCCCCGCTCCGAACCGCGCGTGCAGCCCGCGCGTCACCCCGTACACGCCGCCCTTGATCGCGATGTCCTCCCCGAAGAGCGAGCGCCTCGGGATGCCGCTCGAGCACGGAGGCGAGCGCCGCGTTGATCGCCTGCGACAGCGTGAGCGCGCCGGTGCTCTCGAGCCGCATCGCCGCGGCCGTCTCGGCGACGAGGCCCGGCGAGCGCGGGGCGAGCGGAGCCATCACCTCCTCGGCGGTCGCGATCTGAGGCAACGCGGCGGCGTCGAGCGCCTGCGCGCGGACGCGATCGCGAGTGGCGAAGTAGTCCTTCGCGAGCGCCTCTCCCGTGTGCCGCCCCGACGCGACGAGCCAGCGCGCCGTCCCGAGGATCGGGTCGCGCTCGTAGTCCGCACGGATCGCCTGCGGTGACCGGTACGCCATCTCCGCGTCGGCACCCGCGTGGCTGAGGTAGCGCACGGTCCGGAGATGGAGCACGGCCGGGTGCCGCTCCTCCCGAACCCAGTCGGCCAGCTCGCGCGCGACCGCGAGCGTCATGGCAGGGTCGCTTCCCTCCACGGACTCGTAGCGGAGAGCCGGCCGCGCCCGGAGCGCGGTCTCGACCCACCCGGTCGGGGTCGGCACGCTGATCCCGAGGCCGTTGTCCTCGCACACGAGGAGGAGCGGGAGCGGCAGCCGCTGGAAGGCGCACTGAGCAGCCGTGTTGAGAGCCGCCTGGGCGCTCGCGTGGTTCAGCGACGCGTCGCCGAAGGAGCACAGGACGATCGCGTCGTCAGCCCATGGCCCCGAAATCCCGAGCCGTGCTGCCGCGGTCGATCGCGAGCGCCATCCCGACCGCCCGCGGGAGATGCGAGGCGATCGTCGAGGTCATCGGGAGCACCGCCAGCTCGTACCGGCCGAACACCTTGTGCCGCCCTCCGGCGATCGGCTCGGCGGCTGCCGCGACCACCCCCAGCAGGATGTCGCGCAGCCCGTCGATGCCCCCTTGCGAAGCGCGTGCGAGGTAGAAGGCGCCGGACCGGTAGTGGAGGAGAGCCGGGTCGTCGACGCGGAGGCCGAGTGCGACGGCGGCGTTCGACTCGTGGCCGGACGAGCCGATGGTGTAGAAGCTGCGCCCGTGCTGTTGCAGCCAGCGAGCTGCATAGTCCGCCTGACGGCTGTCCAGCTGCGCCCGCCAGATCGCCTCGGCCTCCTGCGGCACCGGGACCGGCGCGGGAGGAGGCGCGAGCGCCTCGAGAGCCCCGAGGAGATGCTCCTCGAGGGGATCGAGTTCGTCTGCCACGGGTCGCGTCGGCCCGTCTACGCCGTGATCGGCTGCTCCAGCTCGGCGGACCACTCCCCTGCCGCTGCGAGCGCGTTCATGCGCGCCCGGTGGACGAAGACCGTCTGCGCCGCTTCGGCGTTCGCAGCCTCCCCGCCCCACGCCGCGAGCGCGGACGCCTGGAGCGCGCGCCCGTAGGAGAACGAGAGCGGCCAGGGCCCTCCGACCCGGTTGATCGCATTCAGGTTCTCCGTCGCCTCGACCTCCGACTGTCCTCCGGAGAGGAAGACGATGCCCGGTACCGCGGCAGGAACGTGCGTGAGGAAGCAGTCGACGGTGAGCTCGGCGATGCGCTCCGCAGGAGCCTGCTCCGGGCACCCCTTCCCGGCGATCACCATGTTCGGCTTCAAGAGCGACCCCTGGAGGTCGACGCGCTGGACGAGGAGCTCGTGGAACACCCAGTGCAGCGTGCGAGCGGTGACCTCGTAAGCAGCGCTCGATCGTGTTGTCCGCGTCCATCAGCACCTCGGGCTCGACGATGGGGACGATCCCCGCCTCCTGGCACAAGGCGGCATAGCGGGCGAGCGCGTGCGCGTTCGCCCGGATGCACGCGGTCGAGGGGATCTCCTCCCCGATCGTGATGACGGCGCGCCACTTGGCGAACCGCGCGCCGAGCTCCCGGTACTCCTCGAGCCGTGCGCGAAGCCCGTCCAGGCCCTCGGTGACCTTCTCTCCCGGGAAGCCGGCCTGGTCGTGCGCGCCGGTGTCCACCTTGATCCCTGGGATGACTCCCTTCGCCGCCAGCACCTCGGAGAAGGGCGTGCCGTCGTCGGCCGCCTGGCGGATCGTCTCGTCGTAGAGGATGACACCGCCAATGCAGTCCTCCATCCCGGACGCCGTGAACAGCAGTTGCCGGTAGAAGCGCCGGCTCTCCTCGGTCGACTCGATGCCGATCGAGTCGAAGCGCTTCTTGATCGTGCCGGTGCTCTCGTCCGCCGCGAGGATGCCCTTGTGGTCGGCGACGATCGCACGGGCGGTGTCGTATAGCTCTTGGATTCCCATCTAGCGCGCTCCTTTCATCAGGCTCTGGATCTTCGTCAGGGGATGGGAAGCCACGATCCGGCGGAACGTACCCGAGCGCGAGCGCATGACGATCGACTCGGTCTCGACGCGGTCGTGCACCACCCGGACTCCGCGGAGCAGCGCCCCGCTCGTGACGCCGGTGGCTGCGACGAAGACGTCGTCGCCACTCACGAGATCGTCCGCAGTGAGGACGGCGTCGAGGTCGTATCCGGCCGCGACCAGACTCCTCCGCTCCTCGTCGTTCCTGGGCCACAGCTTGCCCTGCATTGCTCCGCCGAGACACTTGATCGCTGCCGCGGAGATCACGCCTTCGGGCGTTCCGCCGATGCCCATGAGGAGATCCACACCGGTCCCCTCCTGCGCGGCCGCGATCGCCGGGGCGACGTCTCCGTCGCGAATGAGGTTCACGCGCGCGCCGGCGGCACGGAGCTCGGCGATCAGGTCGTCGTGGCGTTCGCGCTCGAGGATTACGACCGTGAGATCGTTGACGTGAACCCCCTTCGCCTCTGCGACGCGCTCGAGATTCTCGGTCGCCGACACGTCGATGTCGATGACGCCGGCAGCCTCCGGGCCGACGGCGATCTTGTCCATGTAGAGCGCCGCTCCTGGGAAGAACATCGTCCCACGCTCGGCGACCGCGATCACCGAGATCGCGTTCGGCATCCCGAGCGCCGTCAACCGGGTCCCTTCGAGCGGGTCGACTGCGACGTCGACCTCAGGCCCCGTGCCGGCGCCGACGTCCTCGCCGTTGAAGAGCATCGGCGCCTCGTCCTTCTCGCCCTCGCCGATGACGACGACACCGCGCATGCTCACCGTGTCGAGCATGAGCCGCATGGCGTCGACGGCGGCCTGGTCGGCGGCGATCTTGTCGCCGCGTCCGATCCAGCGGGCCGCGAAGGTTGCCGCGGACTCGGTGACGCGCACGAGCTCGAGCGCCAGGTTCCGATCCGGAATCTCAGCGCCCACGTCGTCTGATCCTACATCCGGTCTGGCGCGGCGACTCCGATCAGATCCAGAGACCGCCGGATCACGCTCGCCGTCGCCGCACAGAGAGCGAGCCGGAAGGCCTCGGCATCTTCGCCGAGCACACGGTGCTCGTGATAGAAGCGGTGGAAGTCGTCGGCGACCCTGATCGCGTAGATCGGCACCGCATGTGGCGCGCGCCGCTCCGCAGCGGTCGCCACAACGACGGGAAACTCGAGCAGTCGCTTCACCAGCTCGCGCTCCTCGGGCTCGAGCTTCTGGCCGGGCTCGACCTCCGCGCCTGAGGCGTCGTCCTGTGACGCGTTCCGCAGGATCCCGGCGATCCGCGCGTGCGCGTACTGGACGTAGTAGACGGGGTTCTTCTGGGACCGCTCGGCGGCGAGGTCGACATCGATGTCGATCGTCTGATCGTGTCCACGCGAGACGAGGTACCAGCGGGCGGCGTCCACGCCGATGGTGTCCAGCAGCTCGTCGAGGAAGACGACGTCGCCTCGCCGCTTAGACATCTTCTTCGCCTCGCCGCCCTCGACGAGGTGCACGAGCTGGTAGACGAGCACCTCGACCGAGTCACGCGGGTGCCCGAGCATCTCGGAGAGCGCCTGGAGCCGGCCCACGTAGCCGTGGTGGTCGGCGCCAAGCACGTACACGAGCCGGTCCAGCCCTTTCGCGAACTTGCGCCGGATGTAGGCGGCGTCGGCCGCGAAGTAGCTGGGAACACCGTCCGAGCGCACCAGCACACGGTCCTTGTCGTCGCCGTGCGCGCTCGTGCGGGCCCAGATCGCTCCGTCCGCCTCGTACGTGTCCAGGAGCGCGATCGCCTCGGGGATCTCGACCTCGACCTCGCTCTGCTTCTCCCAGGAGTCGAAGTGGACGCGAAAGCGCTCGAGCGTCGACTCGATGTGCTCGAGCATGGCCGCGACGGGATCGCCGGACAGCGCCGCGAGCTCGTTCACGTACTCCCCTTGATAGCCGTCCTCCGGAGGGTCGCGCCCTTCTCGCGAGGCCTCCACCGACTCGCGAAAGCGGTCGATCTGGGTGCCCGCGTCGTTGTAGTAGTACTCGCGCTCGACCTCGTGTCCCGCGAAAGCGAGTAGCCGGGCAACCGAGTCGCCGTACGCCCCGTTGCGCGCGGAGCCCACGGTGAGCGGTCCGGTCGGGTTCGCGGAGACCATCTCGACCTGGATCCGTTCGACCACCGACGCGGAGCCCGCGCCGTATGACTCTCCGGCTGCGAGGAGCTCCTCGAGCGCCCCCACGAGCCATGCGTCGGAGACGTGCAGGTTGACGAAGCCCGGGCCCGCGACCTCGGCACGCTCGACGAGCCCTCGCTCGACTGTCGCGCCCACGATCTGCGCCGCAATCTCGGCGGGCGCCTGGCGGCGCTCACGAGTGAGGCGCAATGCGATGTTGGTCGCGTAGTCGCCGTGGTCGGGGTCGCCCGGCCGCTCGAGCGTCACGGGCGTCCCGGCGATCTCGGTGAGCGCGTCCTCCAGGCTCGTCAGTGCGTCACGGGACCGTGCCTTAGACAACAGGCGCCTCGCGCGGCGCGAAGAACTCTTCCAGACGGCGCATCTCCTCGGTCGTGCCAATGCCGATCAGCACGTCGCCGTTGTCGAGAACCGTGTCCGGGCCCGGGGTCACTTCGAGGGCCTCGTCGGCCCGCCGCAGGGCGACGATTACCGCACCGGTGCTCTCGTGGAGTCGAAGCTCGGCCAGCGACCTTCCACTCCGCCCGCATTCGGGAGTGACCACGATCTCCTCGAATCGGAGGTCGGGGAGCGGGCCTCCGGCGGTCGTGACGATGTCGAGAAAGGCCGCCACCTGGGGCTTGACGACGAGGTTCGCCATGTGCAGGCCGGCGTGCGAGTAGGGCTGGACTACGCGATCCGCGCCAGCCAGCTCGATCTTGCGCGCAGCCGCCGCGTCCGAGGCTCGGGCGACGATCATCAGATCCGGCCGCCGAGCCTTCGCCGACAGGGTGATGTAGAGGTTCTTCTCGTCCGAGTCGACCGAAGTGACGAGCCCGCGAGCGCGCAGGAGGCCCGCAACCTCGAGGTCGGTGTCCTCGGTCCCGTCGCCCAGCACCACCGGGAAGCCGTCGTTCTTCGCGGCCTCCACCGACTCGGGGGTGACGTCCACGACAACGCACGGCGTGCCGATCGCGCGAAACTCCGCCGCAACGCTGCGTCCGACACGACCGTAGCCGCAGATGATCACGTGATCGGAAAGCTCGTCGATCTCCCTCCTCCTCCGTCGCTCGTCGAGGACTCCGCTGAGCACGCCGCGAGTCATGACGTCCACGATGACGCCGGCGATGTAGAAGAAGACTGCCACGCCGCTGAAGAGGAGGAGGATCGTGAAGATCTTGGCGGCATCGGTGTCGGGCGCCGAGGCAAGCCCAGTGAGCGTCGTCGAGACGACGGCCCGATAGAAGGAGTCGACCCAACCCTCGTGGAGGAGCAGCTCGAAGCCCACCGTGCCCACGAGCAGCACGCAGGCGAACACACCGAGCGCGATCTCGAACCGGCGTAGGTCGACACCAGTCACGGCGCCAATCGTAGGTGCGTGCGCGTCAGTCGGCGGTCAGCGGCTGCCCGAGGCCCGAGCTCGCATCGCTCGCCTGAAAGGGTGCTAGCTCGACTCGGCGGCGGCCGGCGACATCGTGGAGATCGAGGAGGTGATGCCGTCGCGCTGGAGCGCGAGCTGAACCTCTTCGCGCGCCTTGTAGATCCGCCACTTCACGGTCGCCAGGGTGATCTCGAGCGTCTCCGCGATCTCCGTGTAGGAGAGCCCGACGACGTCGCGCAGGAGAAGCGCCATCTTGAGATCGGGGTTGAGCGCCTCGACCGCGCGCCACACGGCATCGATCGTCTCCGCACGCTCGACCGGCGCGTCCACGACCTCGAGAGGTGCGATGTCGTCGAGGGCGACGAGCGCGCGAGGTCGCCGCTCGAGAGCCCGCAGCTCGTCGAGCACCCGGTTCTTCGTGACCTGGAAGAGCCACGTGGTGAACCGCGACCGGAGCGAGAAGCTCGGCAGGCCCTGGAAGACGCGGAGGAAGACCTCCTGCGTCAGATCCTCGGAGAGGACCCGGTCGCCTGTGAGGCGGAGAACGTAGTTGTAGACCGGCTGCTCGTATGTCCTCACGATGATCGCGAAGGCGCGTTCGTCACCTCGCTGCGCCTTGCGGAGGACACCGAGATCGGGCTGTGGGAGGGGCACGGCTGCAGGAGTATAGAGCGGTGCTCGTAAGGAACTTGCGTATCGGACTTTAGGCAGATGTTGCGCCAGCGGTCGTAATCGGGGTACCTGTCATGTCACCCGGTATCGGGATGCCGAGCAGCGCCAGAATCGTGGGCGCCAGGTCGGACAGACCCCCTCCCGAACGCAGCGCGAGGCCCTCGTCCGTGACGATGAGCGGGACCGGATTCGACGTGTGAGCCGTGTGCGGGCTCACGCCATCCGGTTCGAGCATCACCTCCGCGTTGCCGTGATCTGCGGTCACGAGGCACACGCCGCCGGCAGCCTGAACCGACGCCACCACCGTCCCGAGGCAGCGATCCGCCGTCTCGACAGCGGTCACCACGGCCGGAATCGAGCCGGTGTGACCGACCATGTCGGGGTTCGCGAAGTTCACGACTGCGAACCGGTAGCCGCGGCCGAGCTCGTCGCAGAGTCGATCTGTGACCTCGAGAGCCGACATCTCGGGCTTCAGGTCGTAGCTCGCGACGTCTCTCGGCGAGGGAACGAGGATCCGGGTCTCGCCCTCGTGCTCGGCCTCGACGCCGCCGTTGAAGAAGTACGTCACGTGCGCGTACTTCTCTGTCTCCGCGACGTGCAGCTGCCGCGCTCCACTCGCTGAGAGCACGTCCGCGAGCGTGTTCTTCACGATCTGCTCGTCGAACGCGACGGGGCACGCGAAGTCCGCGCGATAGCAGGTCATGGTCGTGAGGTCGACGTTCGCTTCGAGCAGGCGCTGCGAGAGCTGCCTCGCCCGGTCCGGGCGGAAGTTGAAGAAGACGGCACTGTCGTCCGGCCGCAACCTGGGACGTCCTCGCAGGACGATCGGCTCGATGAACTCATCCGTGATCCCGCGTTCGTAGCTCTCCCGGACTGCCGAAACGGGCTCGTCGGCCTCGGCGCCTTCGCCCTGGTGGATGGCATGAAGGGCGCGATCGGTCCGCTCCCAGCGCGAGTCTCGATCCATCGCGTAGTAGCGGCCGCAAACCGTGGCGATCTGCGCGGCAGAGAGCTCGGCGAGGTCCCGCACGGCAGAGGTCGGCGAGACGTCCCGGCCGTCGGTGAACGCGTGGAGCCACGTCCGCGCGGCCATGTCCTCCCGTTCGGCGAGATCCAGGAGAGCCCGCACGTGGTCGATGTGCGAGTGGACCCCGCCATACGACACGAGGCCGAGCAGGTGGACGTCTCCACCACGCTCCCTGGCCCTGCGGAACGCCGAGACGAGAGCGTCGTTCTCGAAGAACGATCCGTCAGCGATCGCCTTGCTGACGCGAACGAGGTCCTGGAAGAGAATCCGCCCGGAGCCGATCGTCAGGTGCCCCACCTCGGAGTTCCCCATCTGGCCGGCCGGCAGCCCGACCACCTCGCCCGAAGCGTCGAGTGTCGTGTGCGGGTACCGACCGCAGAGCCCGTCGAACACGGGCGTATCTGCGAGCTCCACGGCGTTCCCCGGCCCCGGCGGGGCAAGTCCCCAGCCGTCGAGGATCACGAGCACGCAGAGGGGAAACGTCACGCCAGCGCCTGGGACGCGGCGAGACAGATCGCCTCGAAGCTCGTCGTCTCGAGCGATGCGCCTCCCACGAGCGCTCCGTCCACGTCCGGCTGGGAGAGGAGCGACGCGGCGCTGTCGGGCTTGACCGATCCCCCGTACAGGACGGGGCCGGCATGGAGCGACTTGATCAGGGCGTGCGCCTCCTGCGCGATCTCCGGTGTCGCCGTCCGGCCCGTACCGATGGCCCAGACGGGCTCGTAGGCGATCACGAGCCGCTCGTGGATCGGGAGCACGGCGACCTGCCGCTCGAGCACCTTCGTGGTCTCGCCGGCCTCCCGTTCGTGCTCCGTCTCGCCCACACAAGCGATCACGTCGAGCCCCGCGTCGAGCGCTGCCTCCGAGCGCAAGCGAACGGTCTCGTCCGTCTCGCCGAAGTATTGGCGGCGCTCAGAGTGTCCGACGAGCGCGCCTCGTACACCGAGCTCGAGCAGCATGGGCGCGGAGACCTCCCCCGTGTAGGCGCCCTCGAGCTCCCAGTGGACGTTCTGCGCGAAGACCCTGACCTCGCTGCCCTCGCCGAGGCCCTTGACCGTCGCCTCGAGCGCCGGGCAGGCCGGACAGACGACCACGTCTACCCCGACGGCTCGAGCGGGCAAGTGACGGATCGCCGTCGCGAAATGGCCTGCCTCGTGCGCTCCCTTGAACATCTTCCAGTTCCCGGCGACGAGCATCGTCAGCTTGCCTCCCCGGCCGCCGGGATCGCTGCGACGCCCGGGAGCTCCGTTCCTTCGAGGAACTCGAGCGACGCGCCCCCACCGGTGGAGACCCACGAGACGCGATCGGCGAGCCCGAGCTCCTGCAGAGCTCGAACCGAGTCTCCGCCTCCGACGACCGTGTAGCCGTCGACCGAAGCGACCGCGTTGGCCATCGCCCGCGTTCCCTCGGCGAAGCGAGGCCACTCGAAGACGCCCATCGGGCCGTTCCAGAAGACGGTCCGAGCCGCCTTGATCTCGTCGGCGAACGTGCGCTGGGTCTCGGGACCGATGTCGAGCCCGAGCCATCCCGCTGGAACCTCGTCGAACGGCGTCACCCGCATCTCGGCGTCCGCAGAGAAAGCCTCGGCCGCAACGACGTCGGACGGTAACAGCGCCTCGAACGGGAGCGAATTCCCTCCGCGAAGCTCCTCGGCCATCTTCCCGCCGACGAGCACGGCATCCGCCCGGCCGCCCAGGTGCTCGAGCACGCCGAGCTTGTCCTCGACCTTCGCCCCGCCCGCGACGAGGACGAAGGGGCGCTCCACCTCGCCGAGCAGGCGGCCGAGCATCTCGAGCTCCTTCTCGAGGAGCAAGCCCGCGTATGCGGGAAGAAGCTTCGCGACGCCGACCGTCGACGCATGCGCGCGGTGCGCGGATCCGAACGCGTCGTTGACGAACAGGTCCTTGCCGTCCGCCAGCCTGCGCGCCGACTCCGGGTCGTCCTTCGTCTCGCCCGGATCGAAGCGCGTGTTCTCGAGCACGCCGACGCGCTCGTCCGGAACGAGCTCGCGCACCCGCGCCGCGACCGGCGCGATCGCGAAGGCCGGATCCGGGCCCTTGGGCCGCCCGAGGTGCGAGCACACCGAGATCTCCGCCGCCCCATGCGCAAGGAGAAGCTCCAGCGTCGGCAGCGCGGCGCGGATCCTCGTGTCGTCGGCGACCTCTCCGTCCTCGAGAGGAACGTTCAGGTCCGCGCGCACGAGGACACGCTTGTCCTCGACGTCCGCGTCCCGAACCGAACGCGGGACATGCACTACGGGAGGAGCTTCCCCACGAGGTCGACCATCCGGCACGAGTACCCCCACTCGTTGTCGTACCAGCCGAAGACCTTGACCGTGTCCCCGTGCGCCATCGTCAGCGGGCTGTCGTAGATACAGGAGAATGCCGACCCGTTGATGTCCGTCGAGACGATCGGATCGACGGAGTACTGCAGGATCCCCGCGAGAGGACCGCCTGCGGCAGCGCGATATGCGTCGTTCACCTCGTCGACCGTCGTCTCACGGCCGAGCCGGACGACGAGATCCGTGAGCGACCCCGTCGCGACAGGGGCGCGAACAGAGATCCCGTCGACCTTGCCCTGGAGCTCGGGGAGCACCAGGCCGATTGCCTTTGCGGCACCTGTCGACGTGGGGATGAGGTTGATCGCGGCTGCGCGCGCACGCCGCAGGTCCTTGTGCGGGAAGTCGAGGATCACCTGGTCGTTCGTGTACGCATGGATCGTCGTCATGAAGCCGCTTTGGATCTCCCCGAGCTCGTGCAAGACCTTCGCAAGAGGAGCCACGCAGTTCGTCGTGCAGGAAGCGTTGGAGATGATGTGATGCGCAGCGGGGTCATACGCGTCATCGTTCACCCCGAGGACGAGCGTGATGTCGGGGTCCGTCGCAGGCGCCGAGATCAGGACCTTCTTCGCTCCCGCATCGAGATGCTTCTGCGCCCCGGCACGATCCGTGAAGATGCCCGTCGACTCGACCACGACGTCAACGCCAAGGTCTGCCCACGGAAGTGCTGCGGGATCCCGCTCCGAGAGCAGCCGCACCTCCTCACCGGCCGCGCGCAGGACTCCGTCACCGAGCTCGACGTCGCCCTGGAGCGGACCGAGGTTCGAGTCGTACTTGAGCAGATGAGCCATCGTCTTCGCGTTCCCGAGGTCGTTGAACGCGACGATGTCGATGTCTGCTCCGAGCGTCTGTTGCGCACGGAAGAAGTTTCTGCCAATCCGACCGAACCCGTTGATGCCCACCCGAATGCCCATTCCGTGCTCCTCTGCTCGTCGAGAGATCCCGTGGGCGAGTCTATCGGCGTCACGGCAAGCGCCCGGCGAGCATCAGCGCGCTGCGAACTCCTCGACGCGGCGTAGCCGCCGGTGCATCGCGGCTTTGCTCGCAGGCGGGTCGGCGCGCTCCGCGAGCTCGCGGAGCGAGTGCGTCGGGTGCTTGAGACGGAGCTCCGCAGCTTCTCGGAGCGTGTCCGGAAGCCGCTCGAGGAGCCCGTCTGCGCGCAGGCGTTCGGCGGCCTCGAGCTGCTCCTGCGCAGCGCGACTCGTACGGACGAGATTCGCGTGATCCGCGTTTGCAAGGCGGTTCGCCTGGCCGCGCGTCGTCGCAAGCACTGATCGCTCCTCGAGCGCCAACACCACCTCGGAGGCGCCGATGACGGCGAGCACCGACTCGATGGCATCCCAGCCCTTCGCGTAGGCGACAGCATGCGTTCGCCGCTCGAGCGCGGTGAGCTTCACGCCCTCATCGGCGGCGATCTCGACCAGGAAGCTCGCACCTGCGGCGGAGGCTGTCCTGAGCTCGAAGTGCGGTGACTTGCGGGTCGAGACCGACCCTCCGCCCAGAAATGCGCCGCGGAGGTAGGCGCGACGGCAGCAGGCGCGGGCAACGACGCGACGCGGGGGGCGCTCGAGCGGCGCGTGCCTCGCATCGAGCACTCCCGCATCCACGAGCACGCGCAGCGAATCGCTTCCACCCTCGAGATGAAGCTGGTAGCGCGTGGCGCGATCGAAAGCTCGCCGGCGGTAGGTCCGAATCTCGGAGCGAATGCCCTGGTCGCGGAGGAGCGCGAACGCCCGGCGGGCGGCCGCGCCGCTCGCGACGTCGAGATGCAGCGCCCACTCCCCGCGTCCTCTCAGGTGGAGACTGCCGGCCGAGTGGAAGAGCGCCGAGAGCTCGGCGCTGCGATCGCACGCACGAGCAGGCTCGATGAGTGCCAGCTCTTCGCGCACGTCCTCGGAGGCGATCACAGCTCGACACCCTCGAGGGCGAGCAAGCGGCGCTTGATTCCCGTGCCGGCAGAGCCGTAGCTGCCGATGCCGTTCGCCGCGACGACGCGATGGCAGGGGACGAGGAACATGAACGGGTTTCGCGCGCAGACAGACCCCGCTGCTCGTTGCGCGCGCGGGCGCCCGGCGAGCGCCGCTAGCTCTCCGTACGTCACGACCTCTCCGCGTGGCACCTGGCGGAGGACGGTGGTAACCGTCCGCTGGAAGTGGCTCAACGGCTCGAGATCCAACGGGACGTCGAAAAGCTCGACCGCCTCGCCCGCGAGCAACGCACAGACTCGAGCGACGATGTCGTCGGGATCGACCCGATCGCTCACTCCTGCGACAGAGACGTTACCCACGCGCTCGGAAGTGCTCGCTAGGGTGTTCGAAGGGGGCTTCGCCGCCCCCCTGGGGGCGGTTGTGACTGCTGTCGGCGTCAGAGCGGGCACAGCCATCGCGGCCACGGGGACCCTGAGTGCCGGACTGCCACCGCCGCCCCGCGCCGCGCCGTCGAGATCCGAGAACCGGAAGTCGTTGGCGAGGACGAGCCCTCGTCCGATCCAGAGCTCTCCTTCGCCCCAGCCGGGCACCGTGTACGACCTCCGCTCCACCCGCACGGCCCTCGACTCTACAATCGGCCGCATGAGCGCCCACGGAATCTTCACGCCGCCGCGACCGGTCAACGAGCCCGTCAAGTCCTACGCCCCCGGCACGCCCGAGCGGGCCGAGCTGCAGGCACGCCTGCGCGACATGGAGAGCGAGCGGATCCGGATCCCCCTCGTGATCGGCGGCAAGGACGTCTTCACGGACGAGACCTTCGAAGCCGTCATGCCGCACCGGAAGAACCACGTGCTGGCAGACGTGAGCAAGGGCGGCCCGGAGCACGTGCAGCAGGCGATCGACGCGGCGCGCAACGCACACGCGGAATGGTCCCGGATGCCGTGGCACGAGCGCGCAGCGATCTTCCTCCGCGCCTCGGAGCTAATCGCCGGGCCGTGGCGCTCGACGCTCAACGCCGCGACGATGCTCAACCAGTCGAAGACGGCGCATCAGGCGGAGATCGATGCGGTGTGCGAGATGATCGACTTCTGGCGTTTCAACGCCGACTACGTCACACGCATCTACTCGGAGCAGCCGCACTCGCCCACCGGGACGTGGAACCGGATGGAATACCGACCGCTCGAGGGCTTCGTCTTCGCTGTCAGCCCGTTCAACTTCACCTGCATCGGCGGGAACCTCTCAAGCTCGCCGGCCCTCATGGGCAACACGGCGATCTGGAAGCCCGCATCCACCGCGGCGCTCTCGGCCTACTATCTGATGCGGATCATGCAGGCGGCAGGGTTGCCGGACGGCGTCATCAACCTCGTCTACGGATCCGGGGCGACCGTCGGCAACGCGGCTCTCGCGAGCCCGGAGCTCGCCGGCATCCACTTCACGGGCTCGACCGAGGTCTTCAACGGGATGTGGGAGACGGTCGGGAAGAACGTCGGCTCCTACCGCAACTACCCGCGGATCGTCGGCGAGACGGGCGGCAAGGACTTCATCCTTGCGCACCCGTCCGCGGAGGCCGCGGCCGTCGCAACTGCGGTCGTTCGCGGATCGTTCGAGTACCAGGGGCAGAAGTGCTCCGCCGCCTCGCGGCTGTACGTGCCGTCTAACCTGTGGCCACAGGTCAAGGAGCAGCTCGTGGAGGACGTCTCGACGATCAAGATGGGCGACCCGACCGACTTCGAGAACTTCATGGGGGCCGTGATCGACGCGGGCGCGTTCAAGACGCACAGCGACGCAATCGCGGAGGCTCGCTCGTCGGGCGCCGAGATCCTCGCCGGTGGCGTGACCGACGACTCCGAGGGGTACTTCGTCCAGCCGACCGTGATCTCGACCGAGGACACCGGCTTCCGCCTCCTGCGCGACGAGCTCTTCGGCCCGATCGTGACGACGTACGTCTACGACGAGAAGCGCTGGGACGACACGCTGCGCCTGGTCGACGAGACGGCGCCGTACGCACTCACCGGTGCAGTGTTCGCCACCGACCGCGGAGCAATCGAGCAGGCGCACGAGGCGCTCCAGTACGCGGCCGGGAACTTCTACGTGAACGACAAGCCCACGGGCGCGGTTGTGGGCCAGCAACCGTTCGGCGGGTCACGGGCGAGCGGGACGAACGACAAAGCCGGCTCTCTCTGGAACCTCATCCGCTGGGTGTCGCCGCGAACGGTCAAGGAGACCTTCCTCTCGCCGACCGACTACCGCTACCCGTTCCTCGCGCCGGACAGCGACGGACGCGGCTAGCGACCTTCACGGGTAGGGCCTGGAGGTACGGGCGTGATCCGCGTCCTCGACGGGATCAACGCCTTCGTCGACCAGCTGGCGTCGGTCGACCCGCTCCCGGTGCTCTTCGCTGTGCTGGCTCAGCTCGCGAAGCTCGGCTGCACCAGCATGGCGTGGCGCAACGTCCTCGCCGCCGCATACCCCGACAAGACGGTGCGACGGCGATCGATCGTCGGCGCGTACGTCGCCGGCGTCGGAGTGAACGCGATCATCCCGATGCGAGCCGGGGACGCCGTGCGGATCTTCCTCGCACACCGGGCGATTCCGCAGAGCACCTACACGACTGTCGTCTCGAGCACGCTCGTGCTCTCGATCTTCGACATCGCCGCTGCGTCGACGCTGCTTGCCTGGGTGGCGCTCACCCAGAACGCGCTGCCGGGGCTCGGCGAGCTCCCCGACCTCCCGAGCTTCGAGTTTCGCTGGTTCCTCGAGCATCCCCTCGCGTCGGAGCTCGCGCTGGCCGGGATCCTCATCGCGCTCGCTCTCCTCGGCATCTGGATCCACGGCCACGTGGCCGACTTCTGGAGCCGCGTGCGGCAGGCGTTCGCGGTGGTCCGCAACCCCGTCCGCTACCTGCGCTCCGTCGCGATCTGGCAGGCGGGTGACTGGGCGTTTCGGCTCCTCGCGATCTGGTTCCTCCTGGACGCATTCGACATCCCGCAGTCGATCCAGAACGTCCTCCTCGTCCAGGCGTCGGCGAGCGTCGCGACGCTGCTTCCGCTGACACCCGCGGGCATCGGTACGGAGCAGGCCTTCCTGCTCTATGCCTTCCGGGGCGCCGTGCCGAGCTCCCAGCTGCTCGCGTTCAGCGTCGGCATGAAGCTCGTGATCGTGAGCACCAACCTCGTCGCCGGTTTCACTGCGATCGCAATCACGCTCCGCACTCTTCGGTTCCGGCGGGCGATGGGGACGACCGAGGACTCCGGGCCTACACCGGGGACGACCTGACCTCGGTCAGGACGGTCCCGCCTTGTGCAGGGTCGCGTAGACGGCCCGCGCCGTCTTCTGGGGGAGGCCGGGGACGCCCTCGAGCTCCTCCTGAGAAGCCTCGAGGAACCGCTCCGCGGAGCCGAAGTGGCTCAGGATCGCGCGGCGACGGGACGGGCCGATCCCGGGAAGCGTCTCGAAGATCGTCTCGAGCGACTTCTGATCGCGCCGCTGCCGGTGATGGCGGAGGGCGCGTCGGTGCGCCTCGTCGCGGATCTGCTGCAGGAGCAGCAGTGCCGGGCTCGTGCGCTCGAGCGCGATGGGCGTCGAAAGCCCCGGGACGAAGACCTCCTCCTCGCGCTTGGCGAGCGCAATCACAGCGACGCGCGGGAGATCCAGCTCCTCCATCGCCGCACGAGCCGCGGCGAGCTGTCCTTTCCCGCCGTCCACGACGACGAGGTTCGGCATCGCGGCGAAGCTCTCGTCGGGGTCGACCTGGCGTGCGCGGGCGAAGCGGCGCGTGATCGCTTCGCGCATCGCCCCCACGTCGTCCTGCCCGTCGAGACCGCGAATCGTGAAGCTGCGGTAGTGCGCGTTCTTCGGACGGCCGTCCTGGAACACGACCATCGAAGCGACGATCGACTCGCCCTGGATGTTCGAGACGTCGAAGCACTCGATGCGCACCGGCAGGCTTTCGAGGTTCAGAGCCTCGCGGAGCTCCTCGAGAGCCGCCACGCGGCGCGCCCGCCGCTCGCCGCGCTGCGTCGTGTCCGAAGCGAGTGCAAGCCGTGCGTTCTCGACCGCGAGGTCGACAAGCCGACGCTTCTCGCCCCGCGCCGGGGATCGCACGTCCACCCGACCGCCGCGCCGCTCCGACAGGAACTCGGAGATCGCGCCCAGGTCCGCGATGCCGGCGGGGACGAAGACCTGTGGCGGAATGCTCGGCAGCGTTCCGTAGTACTCGATGACGAACGCCTCGAGCACGGCCTGCGATCCCTCCCCCGCAACGTTCTCGAGGTGGAAGCCGTAGCGGTCGATCATCCTGCCGTCTCGCAGCGGGAACACCTGAACCGCAGCCTCGTCGCCGTCGACGGCGAGCCCGATGACGTCGACGCTCCCGACCGCCCGCCGGTCGGCTGCCTGCCGCTCGCTGAGGTGCCTGATGGAGTTCAGGCGGTTTCGGTAGCGCGCCGCCTCCTCGAAGCGCTCGTCGGCCGCCGCCTCGCGCATGCGCTCCTCGAGCTCGCGCTGGATCGAGTCGGTGTCGCCGGAGAGGAACTGGATGACGCCGTCGACGATCTCCGCATAGCCGTCGCGAGAGATCGCGCCGATGCAGGGGGCGAAGCAGCGGTCGATGTGGAAGTCAAGACACGGGATCCCCGAGTGGCGGCCCGGTCGCGGCCCCTCGCACGGCCGGAAGCGGAAGACGCGATTGAGCACGTCGAGCGTCTCGCGCACCTTCTTCGCGTTCGCGTACGGCCCGAAGTAGACGGTCCCTGGCCGATGCCTCTCGCGCGTGAACATGACCCGCGGGTACTCGTCCGCCACGGTCACCGCGATGTACGGGAACGACTTGTCGTCCCGTAGTCGGATGTTGAACGGCGGCCGGTGGCGCTTGACGAGGTTCTGCTCGAGGTGGAGCGCCTCGGCCTCGTTCCTCGTGACGATGACCTCGACGTCGACGATCCGTTCGACGAGCTGTGCCTGTCCGAGCCTCCCGTCGCCGCCAGGCTGGAAGTAGTTGCGAACGCGCGAGCGCAGGGACTTCGCCTTTCCGACGTACAGCACCTCCCCGCGATCGTCCCGAAACAGGTAGACGCCCGGACTTCGAGGAAGTGCGGCGAGGTCGTCTTCAACGCTTGCTCGCATTCTGCCGCTAGCGTAGCCCCATGCGGATCGGCCACCTCGCGGCGGTTGCGGTCGTGCTCGTCGTGGGCGCGGCGCTTGCCACTCCACGGCCGGCGACGGCCGCCCCAGGGCTCGTCGTCGGCGCCGTCGAGGACGACGTTCGCGCGTCGACCCTCGTCGAGGCCGAGGCGAAGATGATGGTCTTCCGCCTGGCCGGTTTCCGGGCGGTCCGCGTGACGACGTACTGGACTCCCGGGCTCGATGCTCCCACGGACGGTGAGCTCCAAGTACTGAAGAGCGTCGCCGGTGCGGCGGAGATGAACGGCGTGCGGATCTATGTCACGGTGATGCACCCCGGTTCGAGGACGACCCCTCTGACCGACGAGGCACGGGTGGAGTTCGCTTCGTACGCGGCGACCATCGTCCGCGAGGCGCCGTACATCCACGACGTGATCGTTGCGAACGAGCCGAACCTGAACCGGTTCTGGCTCCCGCAGTTCAACGCCAACGGCTCGAGCGCCTCGCCGGCCGCTTACCTCGCGCTGCTCGCTCGCGTCTACGACGCGCTGAAGGCGGAGTCACCCGACATCACCGTGTACGGCGGCGCCGTCTCGCCACGCGGCGGCGACAAGCCTGACGGTATTCGCCCGACGCACTCACCGACACGATTCATCGAGGAGCTCGGCGCCGCGTACCGGGCGTCGGGGCGAACGTTGCCGATCATGGACGCGTTCGCCATCCACCCGTACGGGGACAGCTCGAGCCAGGCGCCCACGGTCGCGCACCCGCTCGGAACGTCGATCGGTATCGCCGACTACGACAAGCTCGTATCCCTCCTGGGCGAGGCGTTCGACGGCACCGCGCAGCGCGGATCCACGCTGCCGATCCTCTACGGCGAATTCGGAGTCGAGTCGCAGATACCGTCGTCGAAGGCAAGCCTCTACTCGGGCACCGAGCCGACGGCGACAAAGCCGGTGAGCGAGGCTACGCAGGCCGGTTACTACGAGCAAGCGCTCGCGATGGCGTTCTGCCAGCCCACCGTCGCGGGAATCCTGATCTTCCACGCCCAGGACGAGCAGGAACGCGCCGGCTGGCAGTCCGGTATCAGATACGTCGACGGCACGCCAAAGAGCTCGATCGCGCGGGTCGGCGAGGCACTCGATCGCACGACCGGCGGGTCGATCACGCGCTGTCCCGGCGTACAGCTCGTCGTTCGGGCTTCGGGCCTCCGCTTCGGCAGCGCCGGCGCCGCACGGCGCGGGATCTTCCGTACGAGCTTCAGCTGCACGCTCGACTGCCTCTACGAGCTTCGCGTCGCGAAAGTCGGCGGCGCGACGAAGATGGTCCGGCGCGGCCGCGCCGAGGTCGACGAGCCGGTCGAGATCCAGTTCGCGCGGCGACGCCTCGGCCCGGGCTCATACCGGTACCGGCTCAAGCTCGTGCATCCCGTGAACCCGGCTGCGCCGACAATCCGCGACAGCGCGATCTTCCGCTTGCCGTAGGCGCAGGTCAGTGTCCGGCGTGCTCGAGTGCCGCCGTGGCAGTGCACCCGCCGAGAACGACGCACGTGGGAACGCTTCCCGTCCTCGGGCGAGCTCGAACGAGAATCGCCGCCACCAGCGAGGCGCCCGCCAGAAGGATGACCCACCAGACCGGGATGAGGCCCCCGTCGGACGCACGTCGCAGCGTGGGGGCGTAGTAGGAGTCGAACGTGTAGAGCCGCGCAACGACGTAGGCGGCGGCCGCAGGAGCAAGGAGCATCGAAGAAATACCCGGCCGCACGTGGCGTGCACGGGCATTCGCGACCGACGTCCCGATTCCGGCGAGCGACGCCACGAACGCGGACCCTTCCACGAGCGACGCACCGGTTGACCCCTCGCCCGGAAGCGTGCCGATCGACAGCAGCTTCAGAGCGACGACCGTCTCGTACGCTGCGGCCATGGTCAGCAGCAGGACGGCCGCGAGGGCGAGACGCTCGCGCGTGGTGTCCACCGGCCGTGCTCGCCTAGTAACGGTGCTCGAGGCGCCAGGTGCGGACGAGCGTCCAGATGCAGGCCACGAGCACGAGAAGGAAAGCGAGCGCGTCACGACCGGACGGTCGCAAGCCGATGAGCATCCCGATGTCGATCACGAGCAGCACGATCGCGGCGTAGAAGAGCCGGCGGTTCCACTCCGACCAGGCCTCGAGATCGCCGCGCCGGTCTCGCCAGAGCAGGAACAGGAAGAACGCGACCGCGAGGAAGAACGCGATCTGGACGAGCCCGCCGACCGTCGCGAGCACCGACTCGAGCGAGAGCACGACGACGACCAGCGCGATCAGCGCGACGATCCCGAACCCTCGGACGAGCGGGGGGATCCTGTCCCAGAGCCGTCTCACGCGAGCTGCATCCTCATGTCCCGGTCATGTACGCGCGCACGCCGAGCGCGCCCGCGACGAGGGTCGTTCCCGCAAACCAGAGAAGCCGCTGCCGGCCGACGCTCGGCGCGTAGAACCATGGCGCAAGCACGACCCCGAGGGCGAATGCGCCGTATGCGTAGTGGAGCCGGTCCGGCGCGCGGTTCCCGTCGGAGAGGAGGAGCAGCCCGACGGCCGCCTGGGCGATGATGACGGTCTGCGCAAGGACGAGCGCGTGGCTCACGAGCGTGCCCGCTCCGCGGCGGTAGGCCAAGAATCCAACCACTGCTGCGCCGAAGCAGATCGCGATCACCGCCACCCCCAATACCGCATGGACGGATGCCATCGCGCGCACCCTACCGGGGGCCGAAGGCACCCTCCGCGAGACTAGGCGGCGCTGAAGTACATGTAGCCCGCGTCGTTCTCGAGCCCCAGCGCGAGTTGGCCGTCCTCGTAGATCTCCCAGGTCGCGACGCGTTTGAGCAAGGCGACGTACGCGTCCGACTGCGAGTCCTTCCCACAGGCGATCTTCGTCATCGGCCCGGGCTGCAGCGTGAGGTCGCTCCCGGACATCGAGTACGTGCCACCCAGGATGTTGCAGTCGGCCTTCGCGGTGAACGTCCCGTCCTCGCTGAGCCTCAGGAGGTAGTTCCCGATGCCCGGGACCGCGGAGACGCCCGTCGAGGAGTCCAGTCCATGAAGCGTTGCGGTCCATCTCCAGAGGACGCCCTTCACGTCCGAGCTTTGATCGCTGCCGCCACACCCGACGGCAATGAGGACGACGAGCACGCACATTGCGACCGGGAACGCGCGTCTGATCACGACTGCAGCGACCTTCCCGACCCGGGCACCGCGTCGACGGATACCATCGCGCGCACCCTAGCGAGGCGCCGAGTCGAAAGGACTGCCGTGGTCGAAGAGGGAAAGCCCGCACCCGCGTTCACGCTTCCGAGCGACGGCGGAGAAACCGTCTCCCTGGAGTCGCTTCGGAGCAAGCCCGTCGTTCTCTGCTTCTACCCCAAGGACGACTCGCTCCCTCCTTTCGACAGCATGTCCGAATGACCGGCACGACGATCCCCGAGGTCGGGCCATGACTGTCCCGGAGGCGGAGCTGAAGAAGACGGATGCCGGGCTCGTTCCGCAGGGCGAGGGCTGGTTCGTGCTAAACGCGAGCGACGCATCATGGATCCGAAGCGACGAGCGTGGGCAGGACACCGACTTCGAAGGTGCGCAGGAGTGGGCACAGCTCGGCCTCCGCATCCAAGTCGTGGCGCCCGGTCAGCGGGGCATCTACCACGGCGAGCGCGGCCAGGAGGATTTCCTCGTCGTCTCCGGCGAGTGTGTGCTCGTGATCGAGGGTGAGGAGCGTCGCCTGAAGGCCTGGGACTTCGTCCACTGCCCGCCCTGGACCCGGCACGTTTTCGTCGGCGCGGGCGACGGGCCGTGTGCGATCGTCATGGCCGGCAGCCGCGCGGGTGGCTTCGAGGTCCTCTATCCGGTCGACGAGGTTGCAGCGAAGCACGGCGCGAGCGTGCTCGAGGAGACGTCGAAGCCAGACGAGGCCTACGCCCGCTTCGGGCCGGAGGAGCGGTCGGCGTACCGCGAGGGTTGGCTGCCGTCTATCTCGGCGCCCAGGCAAAGCCGGGCGACGACGGGTAGCTGACCTTGGCGCCCGTACAGGTCAGAGATTCACTCACCGCTCACACGTCGATTGGAGGCACCCGTGGTCGAGGAAGGTAGCCCAGCTCCTGACTTCACGCTCACTTCGGACTCGGGCGAGGCGGTCACGTTGTCCTCCCTCAAGGGCGCGCCGGTCGTGCTCTATTTCTATCCTCGGGATGACACCCCCGGCTGCACGACGCAGGCATGTGGCATCCGGGATGCCTGGGGCAAGTTCGAAAAGGCAGGCGCGGTCGTCCTCGGCGTGAGCCCGGACAGCGCAACGTCCCACGTCAAGTTCAAGGACAAGTACGAGCTGCCGTTCACGCTCCTCGCCGACGAGGACCACTCGACCGCGGAGGCGTACGGCGTCTGGGTCGAGAAGAGCATGGCGGGCAAGACGTTCATGGGCGTCGAGCGCTCGACGTTCGTGATCGACGCGGACGGGAACGTCGCGAAGGTCATGCGGCGCGTGAAGCCCGACACGCACGCCGACGACGTGCTTGCGGCGCTTCCGGGCGACTGAAGCCGGCGCCTTCCCCCGTCGGCGAGTTCATGCGGATGAGAGGACTTGAACCTCCACGCCCTTACGGGCACACGGACCTGAACCGTGCGCGTCTACCAATTCCGCCACATCCGCGCGGCCGACCGATTGTAGCTTCGGGTCGTCTCACTCCTCGATGACCCGGATCGTCCTCCTTGCGGCTGGTGTTCTGGTGGCGCTCTCACTTGTGGGGCCGGCGCCACGGGTCGACAGCGCCGGCAATCGGACGGAGGTCGTCGTGACGCTCGCGTCGCCGCCGCTGGCCGAAGCACCAGGCCGAGGCGCGACGATCGACGCCGAGCAGAAGGCATTCCGGGCAGAGCTCGGGTCGAGACTCCCGGACGCCAGCGTGCATTGGCGCTACCGGCTCGTCGTCAACGGCTTCTCGGTCACCTTGCCCGGCGCACAGGTCGATGACCTGCGGAGTCTTCCCGGAGTTCGCGACGTGTACGAGTCGGCGCCGTACACGCCGCAACTCGATCGCAGCCCCGGCCAGATCGGTGCTCCGACAGTATGGGGACCCACGCTCTCGACCGCGGGCCAGGGAATGAAGATCGCCATCCTCGACACCGGGGTCGACCCGAGCTCATCCGTTCTTCGACCCGGCCGGCTACACGATGCCCCCGGGGTTCCCGAAAGGACAGCTGAAGTACACGACCGCCAAGGTGATCGTCGCCCGGGTGTTTCCGCCGCCGGGCTCGAAGCAGCCGAGCGCCCAGTTCGCGTTCGACCCCGACGACGACAGCCACGGGACCCATGTCGCCGGCATCGCCGCAGGGAATCCGAAGACGGTCGTGCGTCCCGGACAGGTCGTCTCCGGCGTCGCTCCGCGCGCGTACATCGGGAACTACAAGGTCTTCGTCCAGACCGACGCGGGTCTGACTCCGAACGCGAACTCGCCGGCCATCGTGGCAGCGATCGAAGCCGCGGTCGCAGACGGCATGGACGTCATCAACTTCTCGGGCGGCGAGCCCGAGATCGAGCCGAGTCGCGACATCGTCGTGCGCGCGCTCGACGCCGCGGCAGAGGCTGGCGTCGTTTCGGTCATCTCCGCGGACAACACCTACCGGGAGGTCGGCGCCGGCTCGATCTCGTCTCCGGCGAGCGCGCAACGCGCGATTGCCGTCGCGGCGGTCGAGACGACCGGAACCCCGCCGAAGAGCGTCCGCGCCGACTTCTCGTCCGTGGGACCGACGCCGATCTCGCTGCTCCTCAAGCCGGACGTCGCCGCGCCGGGAGTCGACATCCTCTCGTCCGTCCCGGGCGGGGACTGGGCCTCGTTCTCGGGCACGAGCATGGCTGCGCCACATGTCGCGGGAGCCGTCGCCCTGCTCAGGCAACGCCATCCGACCTGGACGGTCGACGAGATCAAGTCCGCACTCGTCCAGACCGGGACGAACGCGACCAGCGAGGACAGAGGGGCGCTCGGGCCCCAGTTCCAAGGCGGTGGGGTGATCGCGCTCGCAAGGGCTGATCGACCGCTCTTGTTCGCCGAGCCGGTCAGCCTGTCGCTGGGGCTCGTCGCGCGAGGCTCACGGTCCGGCGGCACGATCGAGCTGACCGATGCCGGAGACGGCATCGGCACGTGGCAGGTGACGCAGGTTCGGGCGCCCGGAGGACGAGGTCGAGCGAGCCTTCGCCTACCCGCCACGGTCGAGGTCCCCGGAGAGCTCGGGTACGAGCTCGTCGTCCCCGCGCGCGCGGCACAGGGTGACGTGGACGGGTACATCGAGCTCCGGCGCGGCGAGGACGTTCGGCGTATTCCGTTCTTCGGCCGAGTGTCCGTCGCCGCGCTCGAGCGTCAGAGTGCGATTCCGCTGAGGGCGCCGGGTGCGCACGTCGGAACGACCGGAGGCAAACGCGGCTTCGTGTCGCGGTACCGGTACCCCGCCAACCCGAGCGGCATCGGCGTCCCGACCGTGCTCACGGGCCCCGAGGCCGTCTATCGAGTTCGGATCCTCCGTCGCGTCGCCAATTTTGGAGTTGTCGTGACCCGACGGTCCCGTGGCGTGCAGGTCGAGCCGCGTGTCGTCTCCGGCCAGGACGAGAACCGCCTCACCGGATATGCCGGCCTTCCGTTTGCACGCAACCCCTACCTCGACGACGGCTACTTCACCCGGGTCCTCGCCGCCGGTGCCCTCTCCCCCGCTCCCGGTGTGTACTCAGTCGTGTTCGACAGCAAGACGCGAAGCGGAGCAGGCCGGTTCAGGTTCCGGTTCTGGGTGAACGACGTGACGCCGCCGACGCTCCGTCTTCGCACGCGTTCCGTCCTCCGCGGTCAGGACGTGAGGGTTGCCGCCAGAGACGCCGGGTCCGGCGTCGCGCCCGACTACGTCTTCGCCTTCGTCGACGGCAGGAGGGCCCGCGCGACGTTCCGAGGTGGCGTCATCGGCGTCTCAACTCGGAGCCTCGCGGTCGGGACGCACCGCTTGCAATTGCAGGTCTCCGACTACCAGGAGACGAAAAACACCGAGAACGTGGCGCGAATCCTTCCGAACACGAGGATCCTGACCACGACGATCGCGATCAGGTAGCGCGGCTCCTACGTCTTACGGTCGCGCTCTTCGATCGTCGGCAACGACTCCAGGTCGGCCTGGACGCTTCGGATGAACTCGTCGCTCTCGTCGTCCGCGGAGATGACCCGAAGCTTGGACTTCCGACGCTGGCGCTCACGCTCTTTGCGGGCACCCGCGCCGAACACGCGCCGAAGACGCGGCACCTCGACCGCCACGACGAGCGAGGCGCCGAGAATGAGCAGCACGACCCAGGGCCAGCTCACCGTCCGATTGTAGCCCTGCGCGAGCATTCGGAAAACGTCGAATCAGCCGAAGAACACCTCCATCGGGAGATTCGACAGCGGCACACCCCCTTCGGGAGTGACGAGCCACGTCTCCTGCATGTAGAGGCAGTCCTCGCCGTTGGCGGCGATCGCATGGGGATGCATCGAGAGGACCATGTTCGATCGGAGCTCGACGTCGACGCCCTCGCCCACCTTGGGGAACTCGATCATGGTCATCCCGATGGAGTGCCCGGTGACGTGCCCGAGGTGATAGCCGCGGTCCGTGAACCCCTGGGACACGGCCCGGTGGAACTCGTGGCAGGTGGTGCCGCTACGCATCGCTGCCCTGGCGGCCTCGAAGTACTCGCCGTAGGCGTCGGCCATCCGCTCCGTGTCGGCCGAGAGCGTGGTATCCGACGCCGCGATAGCGCGCGAGACCTCGACCCAATGCATCCCGGGCCCTGCGACCTCGAGAGAGGGAAGCAGGAACCGGCCGAGGATCTCCTCCCGCCGTGCGATCTTGAACTCCGGCCGCGCGAACGAGCCAGCCTCGCCGTCGGAGCCCGTGAGCACCATGTTCATCGTCAGACGCCCGCAGCCTTCGGCGACGAACCACTCCTCGGCTGCGGCCATCACCTCGGCCGCGCTCTTCCCCGGCTCGTAGGCCTCGAGGAAGATTTCGAACCCACGCTCGTTGATGCGGACCGAGTCTCGGACCGACGCGAGCTCGGCCTCGCTCTTGACGGCCCGGGCGAGGTCGAACTCGACGTCGAACGGAACGAGCTCCAGCCCGTCGAGCGCCTGGTGGTCGCGAACAGCCATCACGTAGTCGAGCCCGTAGACGCCGATACGGCGCCAACCCGCCGCGCGCGCGTGCTCCGCGATGTGCGCTCCGGGGCGGTCGTGAAAGACCTGCTCGATCCCCGCCGTGCCGTGCTCGCCGACATAGCGCGCTTCGCTCGGGAAGACGACGAAGGGGTCACCGTCTCCGGGGACGACGACGTACGCATAGCGATGGACGATCTGGAACCCCGAGAGATACGTGACTGCCCCCTCGAACCCGGTGTACTCGTTACCGGAGACGACGAGGGCGTCGAGGTCGTGCTCTGCCATCGCCGCGCGCACGTTGGCGTGGCGCAGCTCGAGCTCTGAGCTCATGTCCATGAGTCCTCCAGTGCGGTGACGAGCCGCGTCACGGTGTCGTTCATCGGCGTTGGAATGCCCAGCTCGCGGCCGAAACGGGCAATTCCGCCGTTCAGGAAGGCGATCTCCGTAGGACGGCGCGCTTCGACGTCCTGGAGCATGCTCGCCTTGTGGTCGTAGCCGACCTCGGGCCGTGCCGCATGGTCGATCAGATCCTCCGGATCCGCATCGAGGACGATCCCCTGCGCCGCCGCCACGGCTTTCCCCTCGTCGACCAGCAAGCTGACGAGGGCACGGAGATCGGGTCGCTCGCAGACGCGGCCGTGTGTTAGTCCCGTCAATGCGCCGATCGGGTTGCTCGCCGCATTGAAGATCACCTTGCGCCACTGCGCGGGTCGGGCGTCGGCGACCGCATGGGTCGGCATCCCGCCTCTCGTACACGCGTCAGCGAGCACCTCGATCTCGGCCAGTGCAGCCGGCTTCGGCTCGAACGGCCCGAGCGTCGTGTCGCCCTTGACGTCCCATTGCACGACCCCTGGCTCGAGCACCTTCCCTGCCGGGAATGTGGTCCCGCGGATCACACGGGAGACGTGCAAGGCGACGGTCTCCTCGTTGCCGACGCCGTTCTGCACCGTCGCGACGGCCCCTTCGACGAACGCGTGGGCGACTGACGCGATCGCAGGTCCCGTGTGCATCGCCTTCGTGGCGACGATGCCGAAGTCGCATGGAGGAAGCTCACTCGCGTCGGAAGTCGCCCGCAGCTCAGCGTGCACGTCGCCGGCACCTGTCAGCCGCAATCCGTTCGCGTTGATCGCGTCGACGTGCGGCTGCGAGAGATCGTAGGCCCAGACCTCGACGTCGTCGAGCCCGGCGAGATTGGCTGCGAAGAGCGAGCCGACGGCCCCGCAGCCGACGATGCAGATCCTCACTGCGCCGCCTCCGACGCCGGGTGCAGCCTCCGACCGAGCGAAGTGAGCGAAACCTCGTGACCTCCCGTGAGCCCACTCGGCCGGACGATGAGGACGAGCGCCATGATCGCGCTCACGACGACGATCCGCGACCCGGCCGGGAGATCGACCGTGACCCCGAGCACGTTCATCCCATCCTCCATCTCCGCGAGCAGCGAGTCGAGGCCGCTGACGAAGAGCGCCCCGACCACGGCGCCCCAGAGACTCGTCGTCCCGCCGATTACGAGCATGGCCAGGGTGATGAACGTCAGGTCGAGATAGACCGCGTCCACGTTGATGGGGATGAAGTGGATGTAGAGACCCCCCGCGAACCCCGCGAGGAAACCCGAGAGCGCAAATGCCCCGAGGCGCTGACGGTAGATCGAGACCCCGACAGCCCGTGCCGCTGCCGGGTCCTCACGAGCGGCACGGAGCTGCCTGCCGAGCCGGCTGCGCTGATAGGCGAACGCAGCAACGATCACCAGAACTGCCCCGATAGTCGCCTGCAGGATGTCCGTCGTCTCGGGGACGGACGAGAACGTGTTCAGGCCGGGCCCAATCTTCTCGTAGTAGCGGAGGATGTTGTTCGTGATTCCGAGCACGGCGAACGTCGCGATGCCGGCCGCGAGCCCGGAGAGACGCATGAGCGGCAATCCGACGACGAACGCGAACACGCCGCCGGCCACCGCAGCGATGAGGAGCGACGGCACGTTGCCGACCGTCGTCGAGCTCAGGAAGTGGAAGAGGTACGGCATCGTCGCTGGCTTCTCTTGCTCGGGAATCGAGAGCACTCCCGCCGCCCACACCCCCACCGCAAAGAAGCTGATGTGCCCGAACGAGAGGACGCCCGAGTTGCCGACGAACGTGTAGATCGCGACGACCGTCGAGACCGAGATGAGCGCGCTGATGACGTAGATCTCGTTCGCCTGGGAAGCGGCGGTCCCCACGAGACCCGCCGCGACGACGAGGAGGACCGGAGCGAGCAGCTCGGCGAGTGCGCGCCGCGTTCTCACACACGCTCCACGAGTCCGCGATGACGCGTGAACAGGCCGTCCGGCCGCACGAGCAGTACGAGGATCACGAGGCCGAAGACGAGCGACGGCAGATACTGGCTCTGGCTCGAGGGCAGAGCCCCACCGAGCAGGCCCGACACGTATCCGATGGAGAAGCCTCCGAGCGTCGCCGAGAGTAGGCGGGTCATCCCGCCCACGACGACGCCCGCGAGGACGAGGATCGTCTCCTGCAACGCGTAGGTCGGCGTCACCGTCGGGTACTGGACGGTGAGCAGGACCGCGACGACCGCGGCAAGCGCGCCTGCGAGGAGGACCGAGACGGTGCTCACGAGGTTCGCGCGTACCCCGAGGAGCCTCGCAGTCTGCGAGTCGATCGCGGCGGCCCGCATGTGCAGCCCGATCGACGTGCGGTTGAGCAGCGCCACGAGGAGAAGGAGGCATACGGCCGCGGTGACGATCGCGACGATCGTGATCTTCCGGATGTCGACGCCGCCAATCTCGAATGGACGATTGAGCTGAACGAGCGAGGTCGCCGTCTTGCCGAGCGGCCCGAACCAGAGCAGCGCGATCGACTGGAGCAGGAACGCGACCGCGAAGGTCGCGATCAGCATGATGGCCGCCGACTGCCCTCTCAACGGCCTGAACACGACCCTCTCCATCGCAAGCGAGAGCGCGAGCACGACCGCGAAGCACAGCGCGATCGCGACGCCGACGGGCCAGTCTCGCTCTGACGCGAAGGCGATTGCGAACGCTCCCGCCATGATCAGCTGCCCGTAGGCGAAGTTCACGAGCCGCATCACGCCGAAGACCAGGCCGATCCCGACGGCCATGAGCGCGAAGATCGCGCCGAGTCCGATCGCGTCCACCTGGACCTGCAGGTCGACGGCGTCGCCGGCAAAGTCGCTCAGGCCGCTGGCGAGGAACACGGTCACGACAGGTACGCGGCGACCATCCGGTCGGTGTCGGCCGCGTCCTCGGGTGTGAGGGTCAGACGAAGCTCGCCGTTCGCGAGGACGTGCGTCCTGTCGGCGAGCGCGACCGTTCGCTGGGCGCGCTGCTCCACGAGGAGAACGCCGAGCCCGCGCTCACGGATCGCCTGCAGCGTCGTGAAGACGAGGTCGACGACGGTCGGCGCCAGGCCCAGCGAGGGCTCGTCGAGGAGCAAAATCGACGGCTCCGCGACGAGCGCACGCGCGATCGCGAGCTGTTGCTGCTGCCCGCCCGACAGGGCTCCTGCCGGGCGATGCCGGAACTCGTCGACGATGGGAAAGAGCTCGCCGACCTCCGCGAGATCCGCTTCCCAGTCCTTCGAGCTGGAGCGGGCAGCCAGGCCGAGCCGAAGGTTCTCCTCGACCGTGAGCTCCGCGAAGAGTCGACGCCCCTCTGGCACGAGAGCGAGTCCGGCTCGGGCGATGGCTTCCGGCGACCGGCCGCGGATCGACTCGCCACCGAACCTGATCTCCCCGCCTCGTGCCGGAACGAGGCCCATGATCGCATTGAGGGTCGTCGACTTCCCTGCGCCGTTGGGGCCGATGAGCCCGACGATCGCGCCGGGCTCGACGGTCAGCGAGAGCCCGCGAACGGCCGCGACTCCACCGTAGGCGACGTCGACGTCCTTCAGCTCGAGCACGCTCATTCGGGCACCGCCTCGTGCACCGCCGGCTCGCCGAGGTACGCGGCGGCGACATCGAGGTTGCCGCGGATCTCTGTCGGTGAGCCTCCAGCGAGCGTCCGGCCCTGGTCGAGGACGTGGATGCGGTCGCAGACGTCCATGATCAGTGCCATGTTGTGATCGATCAGGAGCACGCCGGCGTCGTGCTCGTCCCTCACCGACCGCACAACGTCGGCGAACGCAGGCACCTCCGACTCGGGGAGACCGGCCGCGGGCTCGTCCATGAGCACGAAGCGTGGCTCCGTCGCGAGGGCACGCGCGACTCCGAGCCGTCGCTCGTCTCCGTGCGGAATCGAGCCCGCGGCTGAATCCGCATACCGCGTCAGCTGCAAGGACTCGAGGAGCTCCGCGGCACGCCGGCGCGCCTCGCGCGGCCTCGAGCCGATGCCGAGTGCGGCGACCTCCACGTTCTCCCGCACCGAGAGACCGCGAAACGACCGGCTGTGCTGGAACGTCCGTGATAGGCCTGCTCGCCCTCGCCGATGCGGCTTCCAGGAAGTGACGTCGCGCCCCTCGAGCTCGACCGTGCCCTCATCGGGGCGGTCGAAGCCACTGAGGATGTTCACGAGCGTCGACTTGCCTGCTCCGTTCGGTCCGATGAGCCCGACCACCTCGTGCCGATGGATTTCGAGCGTCACATCCGTGAGTGCCTGCACACCCTCGAACGCACGCGAGACGCCGGCGGCCCGGAGCGAGGCTCCGGACCGCCGTGTCTCCTCGGACTGCCCTTCCGACACCCGCTAGATCTTCGGGACGACCTTGGCCTTGATGGTCCCGACGACCTTCGGTGTGTTGTTCTGGACTCCGATCACCCGATACGTCCGCCCGAAGACTTCGTGGAGCGTCGACGAGAAGCTCACGAGGCCGGAGATGGTCGGGACGTTCTTGAACTTCGCCATTTGTGCTGCGAGCTTGGCGCCATTCGTGCTGCCACCGTCGCGATCGAGGGCGAGGACGATCCCTTCGATTGCCGTCGGTCCGGTGACGAACGCTCCGGTGTTTCCGGCTTTGGCGATCTGCGCCGCATATCGCTTCTGAAGAGCCCGCACCGCCGGCACTGGATCGTCCCCGAATGCCGAGGCGAACGTGACGTAGTAGTAGTTCGAGACCTTCGGGTCCGCCCCCGCATACCAGTAGTTACCGTCCCCTGCCCAGGAGTTCAGGAAAGGCGTGTTGTTCCCGAGCGTTCTCAGGCCGTTCATGATCGGCACCTGCGCTCCGAACGGCGGAGCGGTCGCCGTGACGATCACGTCAGCCGGCTTCGAGTTGAGGCGCGTGACGGTGCTCTGCCACGACGCCGGGTTACCGCCCGCGGACTGATACGTCTCCTCGGTGACGATCTTCCCACCGAGCTGAGTGAACCGGGCCTTGAACGCCTGGACGACGTTGCGGAAGTACACGATCACCGTATCCGTGGCGAGATCAGCGCTCCGCCATCCCTTCTTCCACGCGAACTCGGCCATCGCTGAGCCCTCGTCCTGAGCCGCGTTTCCGAACGAGAACGCGAGCCGACCCTTTACGCCGAAGCGCTTGGGGCCCATCTGGTCCGTCCCGATACACGCAGCGACCGTCAGCTTCCCGCGGTCGATCGCGTACTGGACGACGGGAGCCGCATAGTCGACGTCACACGTCGTCATGACGATCTGCGCGCCCTGGCTGATGAGCTTCGCCGCGCACGCCTTTGCGATCGTGGGCTTGTTGCCCTGGGTGTTGCAAGTCAGAAGCTTGATCTTGTACTTGCCCAGCTTGTTGACCTGCTTGATCTTCCCCTGTGCAGTGACGAGCGCAGGCCCGTCATAGGCGGCCATGTTCCCGACGCCGTCGTAGGCCCATCCGATGGTGACCGGAATCGCCTTTTGAGGCGCCGCCGTACCCCCGGCGACCACCGCGACTGCGGCGACGGTCACGGCCAACAGGGCGAGCACCGCCACTCTTGCTCTGATCACTTGAGTCCTCCTCGTCTGGTCCTTGTCATGTGCCTGCCGTAATCGAAGCGCCCGCGCTCACCACGACTCCTGTTTCCCCTTCACGAGCGCGTACAGCGCCGTGTGGAGCGGGACGCTGACGTCGTGACGCCTGGCTTCGCGGACGAGCGACCCCGTGATGAGCTCGATCTCGGTCTGCCTGTGTGCTTCGACGTCCTCGAGCATCGATGGATAGTGGGCCGACCCTCGCTGCGTCGCGAGCAGGTTCATCTCCCACGGGTCGTCGTGCAGCTCGATGCCGGAAGCGGCCGCGACCGCCTTGCCCTCGTCGACGAGCCCGTGGACGAGATGACCGAGATCGGTCAGCTCCCGCTCCGCGGCGAAGTGCGGGTCGTGCGACAGGCCGGTCAGCGCAGCCACGGGATTCACCGAGGCGTTGAAGATGAGCTTCGACCACTGCGCTGGGCGCAGGTCGGGGAGCGCCTCCGCCTGGAGACCGGAGGACACGATCAGCTCGGCGATCTCCTGCACCTGCTCGAAGGGCGTGTTCTCGTACGGCCCGAGCCACGTCTCCGTGTCCAGGATGTACTCGACGTGCGAGTCCGAGTGCCGGGTGCCGCTCATGAACGTCACCGCCGACACGATGGGCCAGTCCCCGTGACGCCGAACGACTTCCTCGGCCCCGATTCCGTTCAGCACCGTCATGACGAAAGCCTCCGGGAATCGGCCCTCGAGCGCTTCGGCCGCGGCCTCGAGGCCCGACGCCTTGGTCGCGACGATTGCGAGGTCGAACGCCGGGAGCTCCGCCGGGTCGCTCGTCGCCTTCACGCGGGCATGCCGTTCGCTCTTGCCGCTCACCCGCAGGCCGTCGCGGTTCAGGGTGTCCGCGTGCTCCTCCCGACGGGTCAGCACCGAGACCTCGCAGACGTCGGCGAGATGCCCCGCGAAAAGGCTCCCGATGACACCCGCGCCGACTATGCAGACCCGTTCCACGCCGCCGCGCGAGTATCCCGGCTTCTGACATGTCAGTCAACTTCTACGCGGCTCGTCTTCCTCCGGTTCGCGAGGCGGCGGAACTCTGCATCGGAGACGAGCCCCCGCTTCTTCGTCCCGAGCGCCTTGACCGCCTCCAACAGGTCGGGCTGTCGATCCTCGGGGACGTCGAGACTCAGCTCCGCCAGCTTGATCCGAATCGAGTCGATCCCGCTCTTCTTCCCGAGAACGATGCCCCGCGACGCGCCGACGACGTCGGACGAGTACGGCTCGATCGCAGGGGGATCGTGGAACTGGGCCGCCACCGCACCCGACTCGCGGGTGAAGAGGTTCTCGCCGGTAACGGGCTTCCACGCCGCGAGCGGGGTCTCCGAGAGCTCCTGCACGAGGCGAGAGAGCTCGCGGGCGCGCTCGTGGTGGAATCGGGTGGGGATGCGGTAGAGCGCTTCGAGCGCGAGGGCCACCTCGCCGAGATCCGCATTTCCGGCCCGCTCGCCCATGCCGTTCACGGTTCCGTGGACCCAGGTCGCCCCTGCCTGCACTGCGGCGACGGCGGCTGCCGTCGCGAGTCCGAAGTCATCGTGGCCGTGCCAGTGGACCGGAATCTCCGAGCCGAGGCGGTCGCTCATCTCGCCGACCAGGTAGGCCGCAGCCTCGGGCGTCGCGATACCCAGGGTGTCGACGACGACGACCTCGGCCGCTCCTGCCTCGACCGCCGCCTCGTACGCCTCGCGCAGGAACTCCACGTCGGCGCGGCTCGAGTCCACGCCGAAGTACGCGACGCGGATCCCGTTCTCGGCCGCATACGAGACGGCCGAGCGGATCCGCTCGATCATCGTCTGCCGGGACACGCCGAGCGCCGCGAGCTTCGCGTCGGAAACGGGGCTCTCGATGACCGACGCCTGGAGGCCGAGCTCGACGAGCGCCTCGACATCGGCGCGGACGGCGCGCGAGAAGCCCCAGATCTCCGCTTCCAGACCCGCCTCGAGGATCAGCTCGATCGCTCTCCAGTCGTCGGCGGAGACGCGCGGGAAGCCGGCCTCGATCCGGTCGACGCCGGCCTCGGAGAGCGCTACCGCAATTCGCAGCTTGTCCTCCGGGGACAGCACGACTCCGACCGTCTGCTCGCCGTCGCGCAGCGTCGTGTCGTACAGCCCGACGGTCACCCGCGGCTGCGGCTCGAGCGCCCGCTCGTTGAGATCGCCCGTCCAGATCTTCGAGCGCTCGATCACGATGGCGTGCTCATTCGACGGCTTGGACGATGCCATCGGGGAACGGCGAGAGCTTCTCGGCCCCGTCGGCAGTGATCAGGAAGTTGTCTTCGACCCGAAGCCCGCCACCCCCCTCCATATAGCACCCTGGCTCGATTGCAAGGATCATCCCCTGGCGGATCTCCCCGCCGCCCGCCTGGTGCGCCCACGGAGGCTCGTGCGCCCGCGCGCCGACGCCGTGACAGATTCCGTGTGTCGGCTGACCGGGATACCCCAGCCCTGCGATCCCGGCTCGGATGCGACGGTCGAGCTCGGCGAGGCTCGCGCCCGGACGAGCGAAGGCAAGCGCATCGGCGTAGACCTCGAGCAGACCCGCCTCGAGCTCCCGGTACGCGGGAGTGAGCTCGCCGACCACGAGGTTCTTCGTGTGATCGCACCAGTAGCCGTCCGTGCAGACCCAGATCTCGAAGAGCGTCGGCTCGCTCTCGACGACTGGCCCACTCGTGGTTGCGGTGAAGGTCTTGATTCCCGGCCCCGCCCAGACGAGGGAGAAGCCGAGGGCGAGGTCGACCTTCCCCTCCCAGCCTGTTCCTTCGCCGTGCACGAAGCCGAGCCACTCGGCCGCGATCTGAGCCTCGCTCATGCCCGGCTCGATCACGAGCCTGCAGTGCTCCATGGCCGCCGCGGCGATGGCGTTCGCGAGGCGCATGCGCTCGATCTCCTGCGCGGTCTTGACCGCGCGCGCCTCAACGAGGAGAGGCGTCGCGTCCTGCACGCCGTCGCCGAACCCCTCGAACCAGTCGCGCGTGTACGTCGTCGGCTCCCCGACCATCCGGTCGGACGCCTGCGTGCCGAGTGAGAGCTCGAGGCCGATCGAGCCGTACTCGGCGGTTGCCGCCTTCGCCGCGTTCAGCGTGCGAGCGGTCGGTGGCCGCGGATCGTCGGGGTCATAGCCACGGACGAGCCGGACGTCATCGGTCCAGGCCATTGCGGCAGCGTCCTCCTCCGACGCCTCGATGGAGATGAGCACCGGGTCGCCGTCGCGCGGGAAGACGCACGCGTCGAAACCCTTCATGCCCCAGAAGTTCGTCAGGTAGAGGACGTTGTCAGGTGCCCGGACCACGAGCGCGTCGAGCCCACGGTCCCCCATCAGCGCACGCACGCGCTCGAGCTTCTCGTCGTCGCGCGGCCAGGCCATGGCCCGATCCTACGGTCGAATAGCGTGTTCGAGCTCTTCGAACGCAGCCTCGAGGCGGCCGATCTGCTTCGCCGCTTGCGCGCCGTCCGCGTCGATAGTGCACTCCAGGTTCTCCAGAACGAACGTGGCGTCTTCAGATCCCGATGTGCGGCGCGTTACCGTCTTCGGGGCTCCGGCGGGCGGTTCGGCGTGGACACCGCAGTCGACGAGCCCTTCACGGGCGAGCACATCGGTCGCGTCGCCTCCGGAGTTTGTGAGGAGGCAACCGACGTCGTGCATCTCGAATCCGTGGCTGCGAAGTATCCGAGTCGCGAGCGCCTGGCCGATCGGCTTCGCCTCGCCGTCCGCGCACGTGATCGGCCCGAAGCTCGACGAGCCGCTCTCGGTCGAGAAGACCTCATCCTCGTCGACCACCTCGTCGGCTGGCGGAGCGTGGATGTCCACGTCCGCGCCGAAGTCGAAGAACTCGAACGTCGCAAGGCCGTCGTCGTCGTCAAGGCTGATCCGGCGGACAAACCCCTCATCGTCGATCCAGACCTCGACAGGCGCCGTTCCGTCGCATTCGAGGATCGCAGGCTCGCAGTCGACGGTCAGCCGGTACCGCACGGTCGAACTGCCGCGGACGTCCTCCTCGCCGACGCGCTCCGTTTCGCTGCTCGCCGCTCGGAGCAATGCGAGCAACCGCTCGGGCGAGAGATTCGCGAGGGAGTCGTCGTCGAGGTCGCCGGACGACTTCATCCACTTGTCTGTGGTCGCGAACCCCGGCGGCCAGTCACCGCGAACGTAAGAGTCTCGACCGATCGCGATCGCCTGGAGCTTGCCGAGATCGGCGTAGTTGCAGTCCACGCGCACGCTCTTGGCCGCGTAGTCCGCCTCGCCCGCACATGTAACCGCAACCTGCTTATCGTCCATCGACTGGACACCGTCGAGCGCGAAACGGCCCGAGCCCGCCGCCTCGGTTCGCTCGGCGGCCTTCGCAAGGTTCGGCTCGTTCTCGAGGCCGCCGCATCCAGCAGCGGCGAGGCAGAGCAAAGCTGCTCCGATGAGCACGCGAATCAGACGGCCTCCCAGACGACGGCGTTGTCCCTCGTAACTATGCGCCCGATTCCGGTTCCGGGGTAGTGGCCGCAGGCGACGACGACGTCACGGTCGACGATCCCGGGAAGCAACTCGCGTCGCGTATCGGCGCAGACCGCCGGATCGCCGTCCGCGACGTACACCCAGTCTGGATGCTCGAGCAGCGCCGGATGCACGGCGATGTCGGCGATCAGCACGGCTTCCTCACCGCCCGAGGACAGCCGCAGCCCCAGGTGACCCGGGTAATGACCTGGCGCTGCGAACGCGCTCACGCCCGGCGACAGCTCGAACGCGCCTTGGACCGTCTCGAACCGATCGACGAGCGGCTCGACGCACCGGCGAATGTGCGGTCGACCCGCCTGGGTGAGCGCGAAAGCGACGGCGTCACGATGGACGACGTACCTGGCGCGCGGGAAGAACGGTACTCCCTCGAGATCGGCATTCCAGCCGACGTGGTCGATGTGCAGGTGCGTGAGGAAGACGACGTCCACGTCGTCGCGCGACACCCCGAGCGCCTCGATCGCCTCGGGCAGCCGGCCCTCGTCCTCCGCGGTCCACTCCCACAGTCCTGGCGGTCCGACTCCGGTGTCGACGAGAACCGTCATCTCCTGCGTCTGAACGAGGAAGCAGGCGCACGGCAAGCGCCAGCTCTCGTCGGTGAAGAGCTCGGGGTAGAGCGCCCGGTACGGCTCCCACGCCTCGGCCGGGACCTCCGGATAGAGCTCGCCGTACTCGCCGAGCACGCCGACCGCATCGGGGACCGGGTACAGCTCGATCGAACCGACTGTCACGGGGCGCGACATTGCCGCCTGCCGTCAGAAGGGGAGGAACTGGAGCGGGGAGCGAGGAAGGTCGGAGAGATCGACGTCGATGTGGATCTCCGCGTCATCCGGCAACTCCGCAAGAAGACGGTCCCTGAGCTCCTGCGCACGGTCCTCGGTCACCGCTCCGGCGGAGACGTAGCGCCACCTGCGCCTCACCGGAACTCCCTCACCAGCGAGGCGATCGGCGAGTGCCACCGCTTGGTCCCTCGCCGGAAGATGTACGACCACCTCCCAGTCGTACCGGCCCTCCGCCCGAGCCTCCTCCGTCTCGGCCGCCTCGTGCGCGGCCACCTCCGCACGCTCCTCGCCGGGCGTCGACGGGAGCGGGAGCGCCGCGTCCTGCCACTCCTCGGCAACCGGATGCCAGCGCGTCACGGCGATGTCCGCGCTGAGCCCATCGGATTCGACCAGCGCCCGCACCGTGCGTTCGGCTTCGCGGGCGTCGGGCTCGTTCGCGGCGTAAAGGAAGAGCCGGGAACCGTCTCGGGTGACCATCACGCCTCCGCCCAGCCTCTTGCGCGCCTCGTCGTCGAGATCGACGGCCCTGAGCCGCTCGTCGACGGAGTAGCCGTGCTGCTCGTCGTCGAGCTCGACCTCGACCCGGAACTCGTCGCTCACGGCGTCGAACCTACCAACGGACCCTCGGCGGAGGAGGCTCGCCGTGCGCGTCCTGCCAGGAGACGACCGGGTTACGGAGGATGCCGATCCGCTCGATCTCCGCCTCCATGACGTCACCCGGCTTCAGGTACAGCGAGGCGGCGTCCGGCGAGAACCCCGCCACGCCCGAGACCGTTCCTGTCGACAGCACGTCGCCGGCCGAGTAGCCGAGCGCGGAGTAGTGGCTGACGATCTCGGGGATCGTGACCGACATCCGGCCGGAGTGCGACACCTGACGCGGCTCCCCGTTGACCCGAAGCTCCATCGCGAGGTCGTGCGGCTCCGGGATCTCGTCCGGCGTCACGATCCAGGGCCCCAGCGGGCAGAACGTGTCGATGGCCTTGCAGAAGGAGAACACCCCGGACCGCATCTCGCGCCGCTGGATGTCACGAGCCGTGATGTCGTTGAAGATCACGTAGCCGCCGATGTAGTCCACCGCTTCCTCGGGCGAGAACCACGCACCCGCCTTCTTGATCACGACCGCCAGCTCGAGCTCGTAGTCGAGCTCCTCGGTCAGATGCTCGGGGTACACGACAGGCTCGTCGGGACCGACGATCGCGTCGACGTTCTGGAAGAAGACGATCCAGGGCGCGATCTCGTGCGTCCAGCCGACCTGCTTCGACTCCTCTTCGTGCTCTCGGAAGTTCCCCGCGGTGTGGAAGAACTTCTTCGGGCCGATCGGCGCTCGTAGTCGGGTCTCGGACAGCGGCACACGCTCGCCCGTCTCGCCCGCCCCGCCACGCTCGAAGTACTCGCGCATCGTGGGGACGTCGACGACCGCGATCTCGTCACCGTCGAGGACGCCGACGCGCCCATCGCCCTCGCCGAATGTGACCAGCTTCACTCGTGCCCCCTGGTGCCCAGCCACTCGATGACGTCGATCGCGCTCCGGTCGGGCGGGAATACGGGATAGAAGACCTTCGAGACGTGAGCGGCCTCGAGCACGAGGGTCACGCGCTTGTAGAGCTCGCTGCCGTCGAACATGAACGTCGGCAGACCGAACGAAGCGCCGAGCCGATGCTCCGGATCCGCGATGACCGGGAACGGCATACGCTCGCGCTCCGCGAACTCGAGCTGCTCGTCCAGTGACTGCGTCGACGCGCCGGCGACACGCGCCCCGAAGGCGGCGAGCTCCGCCTCATGGTCGCGAAAGCCGCACGACTGTGGCGTGCAGCCACGCGCACCCGGGGTCGCATCCCACCCGTCCGGAGTCGGACGCCCTGGAATGCCCGTGCGGGGATAGATGTAGAGAACGGCGAGATCGACGCCGAGCTCGCGCAGGCTCACCGGCCCCAGTGACGACTCGAGCGTGAGCGCAGGGACCGGAACCCCCGGCAAGTGGTCGCATGCCCCGTCGTCGACCGGCACGGGAAGGTCGGGTGGCAGCTCGTAGATGCTCACGCGAGCTCGCACACCTCGATCGCCGCTCGCGCGTAGACCTCCGCGGTCTTCACCAGCCCGGCGATCTCGAGGTTCTCGCCCTTGACGGTGTCGAGCAGGCCGCTCGACGTGCCGTAGTTCACGGTCGGCACGCCGTAACGCGTGAGGGCGGACGCGTCCGAGAACCAACGCGTGACGTCGCGCTCGGGCGGCGCGCCGAACACCGCAGCGTGTGCCGTGTCCAAAGCGGCGACGAGCGGATGGTCCTCCGCGATCTCCGCTCCCGGCGCCGTGACGTAGATCTCGCCCTCCACGCCGTACTCCGGGAAGCGTTGCTGGAGCGCACGGACCAGATCCAGGACCTGGTTGCGCGCAACCGTCATCTCCTTCGTCGGTGGCACGCGGACGTCGAGGAAGAGATCGGTCCGATGCGGAGTCCGTGAGACCCTCCAGCCGAAGCCTCCTTCTATCCCGCCGACGTTCACGACGGCACTCGTTCCCCGGTACCCGTTCTCGGGGTCGGCCTCCCAGGCGGCGATCCACTCCAGAACGGCGTCGAGCACCTCGCGCATCCTGAGGATCGAGTTGCGATCGCGCTTGCCGACGCTGAACGCCGTGTGGATGAAGTCCCCCTGCGTCGAGATGCACAGCCACAGCGAGCCGAAGTGCCCCAGGACGACCTTCGACTCCGTCGGCTCGCCCAGGATGCACATGTCGGCGACCCCTCCGTGCGTGACGAGATGTCGTGTCCCGGTCGCGTAACCGCGGAACTCGGCGCCCTGAGCGTCACCCCACTGGGCCTTCTCTATCTCGCCGCTGACCGCGGCGATCATGACGTCGCCCTTCAGTCGAACGCCCGCATCCGCGAGCGCGCGAAGCGCCTCCACGTAGCACGCAAGCGCGCCTTTCATGTTCGAGATGCCGAGCCCGTACAGCCGGCCGTCCTCGACAAAAGCGCTCGGCTGGAAACCGGGGACGTGCGCGAGCCAGGCCTCTTTCCCGGAGTACGACGTGTCCATGTGGCCGTTGAACATGAGGCTCGGGCCGCCGCCCGCGCCCGGCCGAGTGCCGAGCACGTTGGCGCGGCCGTCCTCGACCTGCTGCCACTGCACCTGGAGGCTCATCTCCGAGAACGTCTGCGCCACGAACTCGGCCATGGCCTGTTCCGAGCCCGTGAAGCTCGGCGTTTCGATGGCCCGCGACGCCCACTCGACGAGTCGCTGCTCGTCGATCACGGCTTGCGTCCGGAGGCGAGCTTGACGGAAACGGGCACCTCGAACCCGTCGGCGACCCGGTACGTCTCCAGAAGCTCGTCGAAGTGTGCTCGGATCCTGCGCTGCACGTCCACTGCCTGCCCCAGCACCGAGGCACGGAGTCGCACCGTGCCTTCGACGACCCCGTCCCAGAGCGCGTCTGCGCCCTCGAGTTGCAGGTTGAAGCCGACGGTTTCCACGGCGACATCGACGAGTCCAGCGTCGGTCAGCAACCCGGCGAACTCCGTCTCGTCCGCGTATAGGAAGAACGACGGGCCTGCCGGGAGATCGGCGGGCGGCTGGGCTCCCGCTGCAGACAGCGCGTCGACGACCAACCCGATCCAGCGACCGCGCGACGGCTCATCCCAGACGGTGAATGCTGCGCGGCCCGTAGGTCTCAGTACGCGCTGTGCTTCCGCGACAGCCCGTTCGGGTCGGCCGAGATGAAGGAGGACGAAAGCCCCGGTGACCGCGTCGAACGACTCGTCCGGGAACGGCAGCGCGGTGGCATCCCCGCTCACGAACTCGGCGGTCGGGGCACGCGACCGTGCGTACGCAAGCATCTTCTCGGAGAAGTCGAGGCCCACGGACTCAGCCCCGCGTCCGACTGCGCTGGCCGCAATATGGCCCGGGCCGGTCGCGACGTCGAGCAGGCGCTTCCCCGGTCCAGCGCCGACCGCATCGAGGAGAGCATCCGCCACGCGCGACGTGACACGGCCTAGCAGCGAGTCGTAGACGGCCGCCTCCTTCGTCGACCACCCCGCTGCCTCGAACGCATCGAATGCCGCGAAGTCGCTCATGAGCGGAAGCATGGAAGCACCGTCTCGCCGAAGAGCCGGATCTGGTCGTGCCGCCGGTCGCCCCAGAGCTCGAGCATCACGTGCGTGCAACCTGCTTCCCGGTACTCCTCGATCGCCGCGATGCAGTCGTCGGGCGTACCCGCGATCGGCTTGCAGCGGTCGAGGAGCGACTCGGTTACCTGCGCCTTCGCACCCAGCCGCCCGCCCTTCTCCATCGCCTCGGCGACGGGCGCGAGCTCGTCCATCTCGATCTCCGCCAACTCCAGCAGGGTGTCGGCGGAGCCTTTGATGTTCTGGAACTTGTTCGCGAGGTACATGCCTGCGATCTCACGGGCGCCGTCGCGCCCCGCGTCCCGGTCGGACTCGTGGATCGACGCGACGACGGTGCAGCCGATGTCGATGTCCGCCGCGACGTTCTCGCGTGTGTAGCGCACGAACGCCGGCGTCGTGATCGAGGGCGTCAGGCAGCCGTCGGCGATCTCACCCGACAGCGCCTGCATCTTCGGCGCGGTCGCGGCGATGTAAACGGGAGGTACGCCACGCGGTGTGTGCGCCTCGGGGCTCAGGCCAGGCACCGACGCGCTCCAGGTGTCCCCGTCGTACTCGAACGGCTCGCCTCCGAGAACCCCGCGGACGATGGTCACGGCGTCCCGCATGGGCCCGAGGGTCTTCGACGTCTGCGAGCGGATGTTGTTCAGGAAGATCTTCGACGTTCCGAAGCCGAGCAGGAAGCGGCCCGGCCCGGCGGCCTCCTGGACGACCCGTGCGTCCATGGCGACCTGCACCGGGTGGCGCGTGAACGGCGAGATGATCCCCCAGCCGATCGTGAGCTTCTCCGTCTCCCGCGCCATGAGCGCGGAGACGACCGTCGAGGAGCGCGCCTCCATGCCGTGCTTCCGCCACCAGGGATACGCCTCGGCGAGCCAGATCGTGTCCATTCCCGCCGCGTCCATGACCCGCGCCGACTCGAGCATCTCGTCGAGCGGCTCCATCGTCAGCTGCATGACGCCGATCCGGAACGGCGGCGGCACCGATGAGCCCGTTTCTCTAGTCGCCGCCGCCGGCGGCTTCGGTCACGCGTCGTTCGAGAGCGTCGAGCACCTGCCCGACCTGCTGGTTGACGATCGGCTGCAGCACACGCTGGCCCATCGATCCCACGGGCCCGGCGATCTTGACGTCGGCCTCCCAGTCCATGGACGTCCCGCCGTCCTTCTCGGAGAGCGTGAACGACGTCGTCATGTCCATCAGCGCCCCGACGCCTTCCCCTTTTGCGCGCATCGAAGAGAACTCCGGAGGCCGCTCCTCGAGCTTCTCGAACTTCATCGTCATCTTGAGCCCGCCGAGACCCAGGGGCACCTTGACCTTCGCGGTCCAGTGATCCTCGTCGACGATCTCGAAGCTCTCGACGCCCGGCATGAGCTTCGCCATCTCGGAAGGCTCCGAGATCACTCCCCAGACCGTCTCGCGCGTTGCGGCCAACTCTTTCGTCCCTGAGACGTTCATCGTGCTTCTCCCACTATTCCTCCCACGGGTACTCGGTCATCGGGATTCGACAGACACGTTCGCGCGCGTCGCTTCCGGATCCCTGAGCATCGACCACACCCTATGCGGCGGGTTGCAGCTCGTGTAGACGATCGGCTTCCCGGCGGCCTGCAGCGCGTCCTGGATCGCCGCGCAGATGCAGTGGATCCCGCCTCCGCCGCCCTCGCCCATGCCTTTCGCGCCGAGCGGCGCGACCGGGGACGGCGACTCCATGGCGCCCGTCTTGAGCGGCGGCATGTCCATGGCGTGCGGCACGTGGTAGTCGTAGAAGTTGGCCGTGAGCAGCGTCCCTTCCTCGTCGTAGACGAAGTGCTCGTGGAGCGCGGCGCCGATCGCGTGCGCGGTCGCACCGTGCACCTGGCCCTCGACGATCTGCGGGTTGATCCGCACACCGCAGTCGTCGACCGCTGCGTAGTCGACGATGTCGACCTCGCCCGTCTCCGGATCGATCTCGACCACGGCGGCGTGGATCTGGGTCGCGTAGGTGAGCGTCAGCTGGCCGGTCTTCTTCTCGGTGTCGACCATTCCGAAGTACGGCCGGCAGACGTAACGATGGTTGAGGGTCGGGTTGAACTCCGGCGGCAGGAACGCGTTGTTGGCGTTGACGATCGCCCCGAGCGCCATGAACGGGAGCGCCGCCTCCGGCGGTCCGTCCTTGATCCGCGCGAAGCCCTCGGAGAGCTCGATCGCCTCTGGCGGTGCCTGTAGCACCGCAGCGGCGAGCTGAATCATCTCGTCCCGGAGGAGCTCAGAGGCTCCCTTCACCGCCCCGAGGCCGGTGAACGCGAACTGGCTCGCGTACGTTCCGGAGAAACCGGCGTGCGTGTTGAACCACGTGTCGTGGCCGCGGCGTACGTTCACCTGGTCGGGCGAGCAGCCGATGATGTCCGCCACGACCTGGGCCGCCGTCGTCTCGTGGCCCTGCCCCTGGGGAACCGTGCCGAGCGTGACGACGACCTCGCCGAAGATGTCCAGCTTCACGGCGGCGGCCTCGTTGTTCCCCGAGAACTGGAGCTCCGGATTGAGGATCGTCGACTGCCCGAAGTTGTTCGTCCCCGAGTCGAGCGTCGACCCGATCCCGAACCCGAGCAGCTTCCCGCGGGCCGCGGCCTCCTTCCGCCGCTCCTCGATGGAGCCGTGGTCGATCAGCTCGAGCACGATGTCGAGCGCGGCCGCGTAGTCGCCGGAGTCGTAGACGCAGCCGTTCGGCGTCTCGTACGGCATCTGCTCGGCCTTCACGTAGTTGCGCTTCCGGATCTCGACCGGGTCGAGCCCGAGCTCGGCGGCGACGATGTCGATGATCCGCTCGGTCAGCCACAGGTGCTGCATCCGCGAGTAGCCGCGGTTCGGCGACACGGGAGATTTGTTCGTGCAGACCTGCGTGAAGTCGACCTTGATGTTCCGCCAGCCGTACAAGCCCGGCGTCACCTGCGCCCAGATGATGCAGCCGAGCGGCTCGTAGCGCGGGAACGCCCCGCAGTCGTCGAGAGCGCGCACCTTGAACCCGGTCATCGTGCCGTCGGCCTTCACGGCGACCTCGACGTCGAGGAACGTGCGCTCGTTGCCGTGCGCGTTGGCCATGTGCTGGTCGGTGCGCCACTCCGTCCACTGCACCGGGCGCCTGAGCTTCCGTGCGAGCAGGCAGAGGACGACGAACTGGGGATGGAGGCAGATCTTGTTGCCGAAGCCCCCGCCGATGTCCTGGGTCACGAAGCGGAGCTTGTCGATCCCCGTCCGCAGCGCCGGCGCCATCCAGATCGCCCCGACGCCGGGCATCTGGTGGTTGCAGTGGATCGTCCACTCCCCCATGCCCTTGTCGTACTCCACGAGGGCGCCGGAGCACTCGAGCGGCGTCGACGCGAAGCGGTGGAAGTGGAGGCGCTCGATCTTGACCACGTGATCCGCCTCGGCGAGCGCCGCGTCGGCGTCGCCCCACTCGAAGACGCCCGACCACACGACGTTCGACCCCGCGTCGTCGTGGAGGACCACCTCGTTCTTGAGCGACTCCTCGGCGTCGACGAGAACCGGGAGCTCGTCGTACTCGACCTCGACGAGCTCGGCGGCGTCGCGTGCGAGCTCGCGTGTGGCGGCGCAGACGGCGGCCACCGGCTCGCCCTGGTGGCGGACGCGGCCCACCGCGAGCGCGTAGTCCTTGATCAGGCCGCCGGGCTCGACGGACATCTCGAAGAACGGATCGGTCGAGATCGCGACCTCATCGCCGGTGATCGTCCCGTAGACCCCTTCCAGCTCGAGGGCCTTCGAGACGTCGACCGAGATGATTCGCGCGTGCGCGTACGGCGAGCGCACGAAGTGCACGTACCCCATGCCGTGACGTCGAACGTCGTCGAAGAACGTGCCCTGCCCCTGGACGAGGCGCCGATCCTCACGCCGCGGGATCGACTGGCCGACGTACCCCCGCTGGAGCGTCGTGCTCTGCTGATCGGTGACGGTCGTGGTCATGTGGCCTTGCTCCCGGTCGCGACGACGGCTTCGACGATGTTCACGTACCCGGTGCAGCGGCAGATATTCCCCTGGAGCGCGAGCCGGACGTCGTCCTCCGTGGGGTGCGGATTCCGCTCGAGGAGGGCGGTCGCGCTCATCAGCATCCCGGGCGTGCAGTAGCCGCACTGCAGCGCGTGGTGCTCGTTGAACGACTGCTGGAGTGCGGTGAGCTCACCGTCGGCCGCGAGTCCCTCGACGGTTGCGATCTTCGTGCCGTCGGCCTGGACCGCGAGGAGCATGCAGCTCTTCACGGGCTCGCCGTCGAGATGCACGGTGCAAGCGCCGCAGTTGCCCGTGTCGCAGCCGATGTGCGTCCCCGTGAGCCCCAGGTCGTCCCGGATGAAGTGGACGAGCAGGCGGCGCGCAGGCACCTCCATCTCGATCTGCTCGCCGTTGATCTCGAACGAGACGAGACGGCTGCGTGCCGGTTCCGCCACTAGCTTCCTCTCCTTCGCCCTGCGGCCTCTGTGACTGCGCGCACCGCCGAGACCTCTGCCACGTGGCGGCGGAAGTCCGCTGATCCGTGGACGTCCGACGGCGGGTCGAGCGACGACCCGAGTCCCTCCGCAGCGGCGCGAATGGTCGCCTCCGAGAAGTCACTGCCCGCGAGCCGATCCTCCATCGCCGTCGCGCGGACCGGAGTTCCTGCCACACACCCGATCGCGATCCGCGCCGAGTCGCCAGAGATGCTCGCCGCCGCGTTGACGATGTACGTCCCGTGCTTGCCGATCGTCAGTCCGGCGAAGCCGTCGCCCGCGCCGCTCGAAGCGGGAACGCTCACCTTCGTGAGCAGCTCGCCCTCGCCGACGGCGGTCATGTAGACGCCGAGGAAGAACTCCTCCGCTGCCACGGTTCGCTCGCCGTGCTGACCCTTCACCGTGAAGGTCGCGCCGACTGCCACGAGCAACGGCGGAAGATGGTTCGTCGGGTCGCTGACGCAGACGTTCCCGCCGATCGTGCCCCGATTCCGCACCTGGACGTCTCCGATCGTCGCCGCGACCTCCGCGAGGATCGGTCTGGCGACTTCGACCTCGGACGAGGCGACGAGCTGCGCGTACGTCACCATCGCCCCGATCTCGAGCCGACCGTCGGACGAGAACCCGATCGTACGAAGCTCGTCGAGCGAGGCGAGGTCGACGAGCACGTCGGGAGTTGCCGCCCTCGCCTTCATGACGTTGACGAGCGTTTGCCCGCCGGCGAGCGCCCGCGCTCCCTCGTTCCCCGCGAGGAGGGCGATTGCTTCGTCGACGGTCGACGGACGCGCGTACTCCACCTCGCGCAGGAGCATGGTGGGATTCAGTCATACGGCGCCGCGACATGTCAAGCGGCCACGCACCCGACTCCGCCGCAGCTTCGGTCCGCCTGCTGACCGCTGCCGAGACGAGGTACGTTCCGGCCAACGACAGGGAGGCGCGACAGATGGCAGATGCCCCGGACCTCGGAGCGGTCTTCGACGACCACGTCGCCGCGGAGTTCGTCCACCTCGACCTCGAGGCGACGATGGCGACGATGACGGACGACCCGTACGTCAACCACGTGCCGGTGATGACGGGCGGCGTCGGCGCGGACTCCGTGCGCCGCTTCTACGGAGACCACTTCATCGGAAAGTGGCCGCAGGACATCGCGCTCACTCAGGTTTCGCGCACCGTCGGCGTGGACCAGGTCGTGGACGAGCTCGTCCTCTCGTTTACCCATGACATCGAGATGGACCAGCTGCTGCCGGGAGTCCCCCCGACGGGCAAGCACGTGCAGCTCGCATTCTGTGTCGTCGTGAAGTTCGAGGACGGCAAGGTCGCGCACGAGCACATCTACTGGGACCAGGCGTCGCTCCTCGTTCAGGTCGGATTGATCGACCGAGCCGGGCTCCCGGTCACCGGTGCCGAGCAGGCGAGGAACGTCCTCGATCCACGGGCGCAGCCGATGAACGCGCTCATCCCCGACAGCGAATAGCGTTGCTCTCCGCGCCAGTCTGATCGCTCCGCGCTAGCCGACGCCTCCTCAGACCGTGCCGTAGAGCGCCGTGACGACGCGGACGAAGAGCTTCGTGTCCTCGTACAGGCCGATCTCCCGCACAGCGCGCGCACCCTGGTACCAACCCGCGAGCGCAAGACGCACGTCGCCGCCGAAGTGGTCGAGCTGCCAGCGCAGGTAGCGAACCCCGGCCCGCACATTGCCCTGGTAGTTGCGCGGCGTCCGCTCGCCGAGAAGAACCGTGTCGACGAACTCCCAGGTCTCGGGGAGGAGCTGCATCACGCCGATTGCACCGACGTTCGAGACGACGTCCTGCTGAAAGCCCGACTCCATCCACGCCAGGGCACGTGCGAGCTTGGGGTCGACACCGTAGACGCGCGACCAGTAGTCGATTGCGGCGCGGACGGAGTCGCGACTGGCGGGCGGCCCGGTCTCCGCCGACGGACGAAGTCGTGCGCCGCGTGGAAGGGCGAGGCGTTGACCCGGCACGATGACGTTCGTCAGCGGGATCCTGTTTCTCCTGGCGAGCCGCCAGGGACTGACGTGGTAGCGCGCGGCGATCGAGAAGAAGCTCTCGCCAGGCGACACGACGTGCCAGTACGTCGGCGCACGGTTCGCGAGCACGCGATAGGTGTGCGGGCCCGCGATGCCGTCGGGGTCCAGCGCGTGACGGCTCTGGAACGAGCGAAGCGCGGCTGCAGTGGTCGCGTCGAACCGACCGTCGACCGCGCTCGGGGGGATCCCGTACCGGCGCAGCCTGAACTCGAGCACTGCGACGTCCCAACCAACCGCCCCCACTGCGAGTTCGCGCTGGCCGAGAAGCGGCCGGCCGCGGGTGCCGAGCGCGCGTCGCGTCGCACGACCGACCCGACCGGTCGGCTGCACGCCGTGCCGACGCTGGAACTTCACGAGCGCTCTTGTCGTCAGCGGCCCGCGGACGCCGTCGACCGGCCCGGGGTCGAATCCGTGAGCACGGAGAGCGATCTGGAGCGCGGCGACGCGTGCATTGGCCGCGAGCCCGGAGGGAGCGAACGCGAGGATGCCAATGGACACCGCGACGCCGACGACGGCGAAGCGACGCATGGCGACACGTTCGCGCTCCAGGCGGTCCGTCCTCCCCGCATTGCCATCGGCCCGTGCCGAGGTCGAGCGCAGAACCCGCGGCTACAATCCCGCGATCGCCTTCCCCGGTAGCTCAATTGGCAGAGCATCCGGCTGTTAACCGGAGGGTTGTTGGTTCGAGTCCAACCCGGGGAGTGAAGAAAGGCCCTGTAAGAAGGGCCTTTTCTTTGCTCTTGCGTTGGCAACCGCAAGAACGCTGCAAGCGAAAGTGCAAGCGCCGCCTCAATGATCCAACCACTGTCCGGCTCGGCGTGGGAACCGCCGTATCTGTGATCCGCGTGGCCCTCGGTCGACGGGGAGGTTGCCACCCCACAGCGTTTGCGGGTTGTCCTTTGTCGAGCTTCCGTGTGCTCTTCACCTGCGGGACGAGGAGCGGGAGGGCGGGCGGGCGGAACTTAGGCACTCGCCGATCCCGCCCTACCACTACGGAGGCGGCGTCCCACGATCTGCGGCACTCGTCTGGCACCATCGCGGCGAACGCAGCCGTCAGAGGCCACGAGCTACAGGCGTGGCTCGGCCATGCCGACCACCGGACAACGCAGCGGTACCTGCACTACCGGGAGCGTGGGGACGAGGTGGCACGGCTTGCGTTGGCGTTCGCCCCGGTGTCGCAAGCTCGGACGTGGTCGCGACAGCCGCCGGACGGAAGCCGCGCGCAATCATCCAGACCGCCAGAACCATCTCCTGCACGGCCAGCGGCATGAACATCAGAACCTGCGCGGGAGCGTTGGCATCGAAGACGCCGTACATCAGGAGCAGGTAGTCGGCGACGTAGAAGGGGATCGCCACAAGACCCCACGCTGAGATCCAGCGCGGAACGATGCGCGACCGGTAGAGCAGCACGTAGAACATGGCGGCACTTAGGCAGAACACGAGCGCGAGCACGCCGTTCGCGCCGTCAGCATCGATGACGAGGTCGCCAACTCGGACGCCTGCCGGTGAAGCAGTGCCCGCTCCTGCCGCCATCGCCTCACCCAGGGGCACGAGCAGCAGCCAGCCGATCGCGAGGACGACGTAGCAGGTGGTCTCGACAGCTCCGCGCACGATCAGGTAGCCAACCGCCAGCACCTCGTCGATCGGGCGCAGCACTCGGAACAACACGACGGGGATGAACGCGAGCGATAGCCCCATGACGAGCACGAGCAGGCCAGTGGTCACCACTGCTCCGGAGTGCTCCACGGCATAGGCCAACGGATCGCGCGCATCACGAAGCGGAGCACTGACGACCACGCTCAAGACTCCGGCCACCGTACCGGTGAAGTAGAGGATCCCTGCTGTCGTGGCGGCAGCCCTGTGCTCGCGCATCTTGCCCTCACCCCCTAAGTCGATCCGGCGCATCAGCGCCCTCCTTCGCCTGCACGCTGACCCACGCCCACCCACAGCGCATCAGGGCAGCCGCTGACCCCGCCTACCCGGAACTACCGATCCCGAGCTGCCAACCGCCGCCTCGAGGATGCGCTCCAGCTCGTTCACCTCTACGCCGAGCGCGGCTCACCGAAGTACGAGAAGGTGGCGCTGCGCTGGCTCGAGCGCTACCTGACTGAGAGCTCGCCTAGCCCGAAGCGTGGAGGATCGCTTCGAAAGTGCCGTTCAGTGGGTCAGCGACCAAACCCGGGAAGGTCTGGGTGTGGCGCATCCGACCGAGGGAGCTGCGAAGCTGCTCAACCAGAGGCGTGCCTCGCCCTGACCTTCTCCCCGCGACACTTCCCCGGTGTCGACCTAGGTCAGTTTCGCAGGGGGCACGCCTCCACTTCTCGTCACCGAGGCTCGTGATCCTGTCGCTCCAGGATCTCCTCATGAGACTGTCTCCCGACGACGCTCGTGACGAGCACCTTGACCTCCGACGGGGCCCGTGGGGCCACGGGGCCGCAGGTAGTGGATGCGACTCCCGTGGTCGATGAGAAAGCAGACGATGGGGGTGCTGCGCGGGTCGGGATGGAGAAGCGGGTCTGAATCGTCGCGCCGGTACAGCAATCCGGTTGCGCGGTCGGTGAACAGCGCCCTGCCCGATGCCGACCCGACTACGACTCGACCGTGAGCACGAGCGCCTTCTGCGCCTTCGCGCCGAGCGCGTCCCGGGCCTCCACGGTCACGCGGAAGGTTCCGGTCCGGCGAGGAGTCCCTGCGAGGACGCCGAGACGCTTTGCAAACCGGACTCCGGGCGGGAGCTTGCCGCTCACTCGCCACTTCACCGGCCGCACGCCGCCGACCGTCGCGATCTTGGTCTGGTACGGGCTTCCGAGTCTTGCCGTCTTTACACCAGGCGTCTTGATCGCCAGTCGCGGGGCAACGGTCATCGCAGCGTCCGCGGTCGCGACGCGCCCCTCACTGTCTGTCGCGGTGAGGGAAAACGCGAAGTTCCCTGCCGCTTGAGGAGTTCCGCTGATCGTGCCTTTGCTCGGGTCGAGCGCAACGCCAGATGGCAACGCACCGGACGCGAGCGCCCACGCATAGGTGCCGCTGCCGCCCGTCGCGGTGAAGGTCTTCCCGAAGCGAATCCCGACTTCGGCGACCGGCCGAATCACGGACCCGAATGGGGACTTCGCGCTCACGGGCTGTCGGACGGAGAGCGTGTACGTCTTCGTGTCGAACGAACTGCCGTTCAGGGCTTTGACGACGAACTGGTAGCTCCCCTCTGACGTGGGTGTCCCGGTCAATGCACCAGACTCCGAGAGGGTGATGCCGGGAGGAAGCGCCCCCGACAGCACAGACCATGTGGCCCGTGCGGAGTCACCCGTACGCGGATTCAGGGTCACGACCTGCTTCGCGGTGAGCGACTGCGAGTAGGCCTGGCCAATCGTCGCTCCCTTGACGGTCTCGTTGTCGATCGCAAGTCCGGGATCGACGAAAATGCTGAATTCGCGCTCCGACCGGTCCTCGAACTGGCACCAATCAGGTCCGCCTTCCGCTGCGGTGAAGTCGTGGTCCCAGACCCAGAAACGGAAGAAGCCGGCGCTCGTGGGGACGCCGGAGATGAGACCGTCTCGGGTCATGGTGAGTCCGGGGGGAAGCGAGCCGTTGGGGATCTCGAACCAGTCGTATGGCACGCAGCCCGAATCTTCCTCCGACAGGAGCTGGACCTCGTACTTCACGCCCACGAACGCGGTCGGACAACGCGAGAGAATCTTGTTGTCGGAGGTTCCGGGACACGGGCCGTTGTCGTTGTCGAAGTCCGCGCCGGATGCTCCGGTGACGGCGATGGCGGCGACCACACCGACGAGAACGAGGGCGAGCTTGAAGAGTGACAGGTAGCCCGAGGAGCGTCTCACGGCGCGGCACGCTATCAAGAATCTCGGTCGCCTCGACCTCGGCCGAAACGAATTCGGAATCTCCCAGAAGAAAGAAGAGCTGCGCTCGCGGCGGTGACGCGAGGAGCGCCTCGAGACCTACGCGGGGGAGACCAGGCGCTGAAGGACGAGACGGCGGGGGCCGCCTCGAGGGCGGCCCCACGCGGTGTTCCTGGGAGAGAGGTCGACGTTAGACGAGCGCCTTCCAGAACACCTTGACGTCCTCTGCGGGGAACGTCTCGGTCTCGAACACCTCGAGCTTCGCGATCTTGCCGAGGACGCGGAACGCTGTCTCGAGATCGGGATACTCGAAGATGCCGAGATACTCCCACGGGCCCATGATTGCGAGGAAGCGCTCGACAGTCCCGCCCTCGGTCTCGACGATCTTGTGGATCTTCTCGAAGTACTCGGGGGTCTTCTCCAAATGCTCGCGCGCAATCGGCGCGACCCTGAAGAGCCCGACATAGGTGAACATAAGAACCTCCAATATTCAGGGGCATCGCGTAGAGCCCCTTCGACTGCCAGTCTCTCTCCCCCGATCAACCAGGGCATCAGTAGAAACAACCCGTTCGCGGCGCGTCGTCGTTCTCGGATGAGCGCTCCCCGCAGGCGTCCCAGCGCCGGTGACCCGGCGCTCCCGAGCCTCTGCGGCGTTCCTCCTCTGGAACTCGTGCTCGCGCGTTCGGGTTACATGGCCGCCGCGGGTCGAGTGCCGTCGTACAGGATCGGAGACGGCTTGAAGCCCTTGACCAGGAGGTAGATGGTGAGTGACGCCTCCCACGCGATCTCCGGCAGCGTGAAGAGGAAGGAGATCGCTGACAGTTGGTCCCAGGCACCGAACAGCACGGCCGTGGCGGTTACCAAGGCCAGGGGACCACCGATGAGTCCCAGCATGGCCATGCGCCGCGGCACGAGGCGCGACGTATACATCAAGTAGCCGAGCAGAATCCCGTTCCCGAGACCCGCGCAGAAGGCAGGGCCGAGCAAGAACGTCCAATCGTGCAAGGTCACGAGCGAGTGACCGGCAACGACGAGTGAGCCGGAGTCGGTGCCGGCAGTCCCCACAAGGTCGTCCCGCAAGGTCACGACCGCCATGAGGCTCATGAGGCCGACCGCAATCATGGTGCTTTCGAAGATACGGACGGCCACATAGCCGAGTGCCACGGCTTCGTTCTGCCTTCTGAGGATGGGATACAGCACGATCGCGGTGCCGATGTTGCACACGATCGTGAGGATTTCGAGAAACGCGCCCAGTGACACCTTGGCGTCGAGACCATCATCACCAAGGATGTAGTCGGCGTTGTTGAGTACTGAGTCGTAGAGCGGAAGCGCGGGGATCGAGAAGATGAAGGTGCCAGCGAAGAAGAGTCCCGCAGCAAGGGATGTCCTTCGATGCAAGTTCACGATGCTCCTCGCTTTCGCGGTCCGGGTGGGCGGACGAAGTCGAGCCGACGTCTTCGTCCGCTGACCACCCTACCCCGGGGCGCCTCGAGACCCTACGGCGCAACCGCTCGGTCGAGCTCGTCGCCGAGCAGTACCTCAGCGAACCACGTAGCCGAAGCGCTGCGAGACCGACGTGCCGTCGGTGCGGACCGTGATCGTGCCTCGAAGCGCGGCGCCCGAGGACCCGGCAGGGACGACGAACGAGCAGTGCGCACTGCCTCCGGCAACGCCGCCCCGCGCCTGCACGCGCTTCTTCGCGACGGTGACGTTGCAAACGACTGCGCCCGAGCGGATTCCGCGGCTCGTGTCGGATCGGCGCACCCCGAGATTCACGGTGAAGCGCTTGCCGGAGCTGGGTCGCGAGGGCGTCGCGAACAACTTCGTCGCCGTGAGCAGAAGAGCAGGCTCGTTTGCAAGCCGGTACTTGTAGTACCTCTTGCTGTCGGGCACGACGTCCACCGCGCGCACAGACTCGCTCGCGAGGTCGACGTCGAGGGCGACGACGGCGAACCCGAAGCTGGGCGTGTTCTCGAGCTCGCTCTCGTGGATCTCGAACGTGACGACGTTCCCCGAGTTCAGCACCCGGGCACGCGTCGGGGCTCGGTCGTCGACCCAGTTCTTCGACTCCGGATCCCAGCGCTGGAACAGCATCTCGCCGCCGAGTTCCGTGATCTGGATCTCCGTGCCGCTGTCACCGGTGCTCACGTGGTTGTCACGGTCGATGCTGAGCAAGAGCACGGAGTTCGAAGGAAGCCGAGCGTAGTTCGGCGTCGTGACTGCGATCCTCACCCAGCCGTTCTTCGCGTCGCTCACCTGGACCGACGTGATGTCCGGGGCGCTGTCGTGATCGTCGACAAGATCGTTGAACGCCATCTGAGCCGGGCCGACGTATGGGGAACGACCTGTGTCGGGCGCGGCGTCCGAGGCGATGAACTTGATGTCACCGATCGACTGGCTTCGCGAAGCTATTGCGAGGACGCCGAACGCCGTCAAGCCGCCCACGACCTCCTTCGGCACGGTGAGCGTGAGGACGCCGGACGCGAACGACGCGGAGATGCCCGTCGTGGGCTCCTTCGTGAGCCCGGTGCCGTTCCAGCGGTACAACGCCAGCACTCCTGTCGAGAGGTACTGAACGAGGGCCTCGTCACCGTCGTAGCCGGTGCTCTGGTCGGAATCCAGGTCGAACCAGACGTTGATCCAGCTGTCGGCGGGGAGGCTCTGGTAGTTGTCCACGGCGACCGCGACCGAGAGGGTTCCGTCGGCTGCTTCCGCGAGCGTCACCGTTCTCAGGTCGGGCGCCTCGTTGTTGTCGCCGGCGGCGTCCGGGTAGGAGGACGCGGCGAGCGCGAGGCCCGAGAAGGCGAGCGCTGCGGAGGCGAGTGCGATCCCCACGCACCACCTGGCCACGTGCCTCCCCCGATTGGTTGCCCCGCGAGCCGTGGGACACACTCTGGAGAAGGCGCTGCCTCGTGTCAATCCGAGCATGAGCAACTGCGAGAATCGCGGTCGTGCCGAGCCTCCTCGAGTCAGCCGGTCTCCAGCTGCGGGTCGCCAAGCGACTTGCTCCTCGGCGTGCATCGTCGCTTTCGGAACGCCTCGGACGACTCGACGACCGGCTCGTGTTCGTCGTCGGCTCGCCGCGTTCCGGGACGACGTTCCTCGCCCGGGCGATCGGCTCGCTGCCGGGGTTCGTGGACCTCGGCGAGCTCGCTCCGGTGAAGGCCAGGGCGGGCGAGCTGTCCGAGCTCGCACCGCCCGAGGCGGCGCGGCGTCTTCGACGCTTACTGGCCGTGTCGAGACGAGTCGGCCTCGTCGGATCGGTGCGTGGTGTGGAGCAGACGCCGGAGGTGGCGTTCCTCGTGGAGGCGGTCGCGCTCGCCTACCCGGAGGCACGGATCGTCCATGCCGTCCGGGACGGGCGCGATGTCGTTTGCTCGCTCCTGGACAAGGGCTGGCTGGCGTCGGATCGAGCCGGGCGGGACGACGCGGGCATCGAGTTCGGCGCGTATGCCCGCTTCTGGGTGGAGGAGGAGCGACGTTCGGAGTTCGAGTCGGCGAGCGACGCCCGCCGGGCGGCGTGGGCATGGCGCCGTTACGCGGAAGCCGCACGGCGTGCCGGCCCCCGCGCGGTCGAGGTTCGCTACGAGGCGATGGCGCTCGATCCCGAGCCCGTCGCACGCAGCCTGGCCGCACACATCGATGCCCCATCCGATGCGTTGGTCGAGGCTCTCGAGAGCGCACACGGAGAGTCGGTGGGCCGCTATCGGCGCGACCTGACGGACGAACAGCTCGACGACGTGATCGCCGAGGCGGGAGGCCTCCTGCGCGAGCTCGGCTACCTCGGCGACGCTATCTGAGCTCGGCGAGCGCCTGCCGGACCTTCACGAGGTGCGCCTGGAGCTCCGTCGTCCGCGCGAGGTCCGCACTGGCGAGGTCGCGCTTCAGCTTCCGTTCGCGAAGCTGAAGCAGCAGCTCGGTGCCGGTCCGCTCGTCGATCGCCTCCTGGGCAGCTCGTGCGTCGAGCTCCGCCTTGAGCGCGGTCAGCTCCGGATCGTCTTTATCCGCGACGAGCGCTGCGCGAAAGCGCCGGTTCGGCTCCGAGTCGAAGTGTTCCGGCGTCAGCTCCGCGAGCCCGCGCACGAGTGACGGATGCGCGAGGCACGCGGCGAGCGCATCGCGCTCGAGCCGGTCGCCCCCTCCCAGGAGTCGTGGGGCTTCCGCGACTCCCTGTGCGCCCTCGCCCTGGCGAGCGGGAGTGAGGCCCCTCAACGTCTCCTTCGGTAGGTCGAGCCGGTCTGCGAGGAGGCGCAACGCCTCCTGTCGCTCGGGCGAGTCCTCGGCCCTCGCGAGCACTTCCCGCGCACGCACGAAACCCTCCTGACGGTCGGAGGCACGATCGATCTCCAGCCGAACGCGGTAGAGGAGGTAACTCTCGGCGCCTGCTAGACGATCGTCGAACCCCTCGGGCGCATCGGCCGGGTCTTGCCCCTTCGGAAGCGTGACGACCTTCACGTCGAAGCCCTGTGCCGACGCGAGCTCCATCCCGCGCAGCGTCGCTTCCTGGCCCGCCGCGTCCGCGTCGAAGCAGAGAAAGATCTTGCGCGTGAGCCGCCCGAGCTCGCGCAATTGGCGCTCGGTCAGCGCGGTCCCCATCGACGCGACGACGGGCTCGAAGCCCGCCTGCCGGAGCGCGATGACGTCCGTGTTCCCCTCGACCACCGCAGCCCGATCCTCCTTCGAGATGGCCGTGCGGGCGAGGTGGAGCCCGTACAGGATCGACCCCTTGTGGAAGAGATCACCCTCCGGCGAGTTGACGTACTTGCCGCGCAGCGGATCGTCGTCGTGGAGCTTCCGGGCCTGGAAGCCCACGACCCGTCCGCGAACGTCGCAAAGGGGGAACATCAGACGCTGCGGGAAGTAGTCGCCTCCGCGAACGGTCGTCAGTCCGGCCGCACGCAGCTCATCGGTCGAGAAGCCCTTCTCACGGGCCTTCTCGGAGAGTCCACGCCCAGGCGAGAGCCCGAGCCGGAACTCCTTCGCGACCTCCTCGCCGAGACCGCGCGATGCCAGGTACTCGCGGACGGATGCTCCCGCGTCGCCGTCCCAGAGGAGCCGCTCGAAGTACGTCGTCGTCTGCTCGAGGACTGCGTAGAGGCGCTCGCGCCGCCGGCGCTCGGCTTCGACCTGCGGGGAGGTCTCCTCGTACTCGAGCGGCACCCGAAAGCGCTCGGCGAGCCACTCGATCGCGCCGACGAAGTCGAGGTTCTCCGTCTCGCGAACGAAGGAGATGATGTCTCCTCCCTTGCCGCACCCGAAGCAGTAGTAGAGCTTCTCGACGGGGTTCACCGAGAACGACGGCGTCCTCTCCTCGTGGAACGGACAACGGCCCGTGAACCGCGAACCCGAGGTACGACGAAGCTGCGTCCGAGCCGACACGACCTCGACCATGTCGGCCGCGGCGACCACCTCGCGTACGGCGGAGTCCTTGATCCGCGCCATGACGTGAGACTACTCGCGGTCCACGCCGTACTCTCTCACCCATGCCGGGGGGTACGCGACGCCGCGAGCGCAAGGTCGTCACCGTGGTCTTCTGCGACCTCGTCGGGTTCACCGCGCGCGCGGAGTCGCTCGACCCGGAGGACGTCGAGGCAATCCTCGCCCCCTACCACGCACGCGTTCGGGAGGAACTCGAGCGGTACGGCGGGACCGTCGAGAAGTTCATCGGAGACGCGGTCATGGCCCTCTTCGGCGCGCCGACGGCGCACGAGGACGACCCCGAGCGTGCGGTGCGAGCAGCGCTCGCGATCCGCGACTTCGCGCTCGAGGAGGAGCTCGAGCTGCGCGTCGGGATCACCACCGGGGAGGCGCTCGTCCGCCTCGACGCGCACCCAGAGGCAGGCGAGGGCATGGCTTCCGGCGACGTCGTCAACACCGCCGCACGCCTGCAAGGCGCTTCGCCTGTAAACGAGATCCTCGTCGACGAGACTACGTATCGCTCGATTCGCACCGCGGTCGACTACGACGAGGTGCCGGCGGTCGAGGCGAAGGGAAAGTCGCAACCGATCCCCGTCTGGAAGGCACTTGCCGCGCACTCGCGCTTCGGCGTCGACGTCGCGCACGAGGCTCGATCGGAGCTCGTCCGCCGCGAGCGCGAGCTTGGCGTCGTCAAGGACGCCTTCGAGCGTGCACGCTACGAGCGAACTCCGCAGCTCCTGACGCTCGTCGGCGTCCCCGGGATCGGCAAGAGCCGGCTCGTGTACGAGCTCCAGCGCATCGTGGATGCCGATCCGGAGCTCATCACGTGGCGCCAGGGACGCTGCTTGGCGTACGGCGACGGCATAACGTTGTGGGCGCTCGGCGAGATCGTCAAGGCGCAGGCGGGCGTACTCGAGCAGGACTCCACCGACGAGATCGTGGAGAAGATCCATCAAGCCGTCGAGGACACGCTCAGCAGCACAGGGGACGAGAAACGCGTCGAGGCTCACCTGCTCGGACTCCTAGGGCTCGCCGGCGAGACACAGCTCGGTGGCGACCGCAGAAGCGAGGCTTTCGCAGCCTGGCGACGCTTCCTCGAGGGTCTCGCCGAGCAGCGCCCACTCGTCCTCGTCGTGGAGGACATCCACTGGGCCGACGAGAGCCTGCTCGACTTCGTCGACGAGCTCGTCGACTGGGTGACTGACGTCCCGCTTCTCGTCGTCGCGACTGCGCGGCCCGAGCTCCTGGAGCGTCGCCCAAACTGGGGTGGCGGCAAGCTCAACGCAACCACACTTGCTCTTTCACGGCTTTCCGACGAGCAGACCGCAGAGCTCATCGCAGGGCTGCTGGCTCGCCCCGTTCTGGAGGCCGAGTCTCAGCAGTCGCTCCTCGAACGAGCGGAGGGCAACCCGCTCTACGCGGAGCAGTTCGTCGACCTCTACCTCGAACGCGGCTCGACCGACGAGCTTCCGCTTCCTGAGACCCTCCAGGGCATCATCGCCGCTCGTCTTGACTGGCTACCTCAGTCGGAGAAAGGCCTGCTGCAGGACGCGGCCGTCGTCGGGAAAGTCTTCTGGACGGAAGGATTCGAACGCGACGCGGACGATGTCGCTGCGACCCTCCACTCGCTCGAGCGCAAGGGCTTCGTCCGACGTCAGCGACGCTCCTCACTCGAAGGTTCGGGGGAGTTCGCGTTCGCCCACGCACTCGTCCGCGATGTCGCCTACGGCCAGATATCCCGGACAGACCGAGCGATAAAGCACCGTCGCACCGCCGAGTGGATTGCAGGACTCGGGCGCCCGGAGGATCACGCGGAGATGCTCGCCTACCATTGGAGCGCCGCGCTCGAGCTCGTCCGTGCCTCGGGCGGCGATGACGCCGCGCTCGCCGAGTGCACGCGATTCGCACTGCGCGAGGCCGGTGACCGCGCCTTCGCACTCAATGCGTTCCTGCCCGCTGAGACGTACTACGCCGAGGCACTCGGGCTCTGGCCATCCGACGCACCCGACCGAGCGGAGTTGCTCTTCCGGCGAGCACATGCTCTTCACGTAACGGGCGACGAAGGGCAGATGCAGGCGCTCGAAGAGGCACGAGACGCATTGCTCGAGATCGGAGACACGCAGACGGCTGCGGAGGCGGAGGCGTTTCTCTCGCGGGTGGCCTGGTACCGCGGACGGGGTGACGACGCCAAACGCCACCTCGAGCGTGCTCAAGAACTCGTCGCGGACGCGGGCTCGACGGTCGCGAAGGCTCGCGTACTCTGCCTCTCGGCCCGACTCCACATGCTCTCGAGCGAAGAGAAGGAGGCGATCCGGATAGGGACGGAGGCTCTTGCATTGGCGGAGAAGCTCGATCTCGCCGAGTTGCGGATCCATGCGCTGACGAGCATCGGTACAGCCAAAGCGTGGCTCGACCACACTGGACAGGCAGAGCTCGACCTCGCGCTCGAGATCGCGACAGCCACCAACTCCCCGCTCGCGGTCACAGTTCTCAACAACCTTGGTGTCCTCGCCAACCAGAGTGGGGACATCGTTCATGCGGAAGAACTCAACATCGAGACTCTGAACGTGGCCCAGCGCATGGGAGACGGCGAGAACATTCGCTTCTCCCGGGGAAACCTCCTCTACAGCTCGATGTTTCGCGGCCGCTGGGACGAGACTCTCGAGAACGCCGACCGCTTCATCGCCGAGTGCGAGGCCTCGCCGCACAACATGGAGGGATCCGCGAGGGAGATGCGCGCCGCCGTTCGTCTCGCGCGAGGGAATGTCGAGGGCGCACTCGAAGACTGGCGTCGTGCTCTGGCGCTCGCCCGGGAGCTGAAAGATCCGACGAGACTCCTTCCCGGTCTTCTCGGCCCTGCCAGAGGGCTCGCGTGGATCGGACGCGTCGACGAGGCGCGAGCGCTCGTCTCGGACGCACTACAAATCGCCCGGGACAGGCCCACGATCGCGACGCTGCTCGGACTGATCGCGGGCGAAGCGCGCATGCTCGGCGTCGACCGGGAGATCGTCGAGCTCATTGCGCTCGCACCCGATGGCCCGTGGAAGGACGCTGCCCTCGCAGAGGCGAGTGGTGAGCGCGTGCTGGCTGCGGACCACTACCAGCGTATGGGGGCACGGGCTATCGAGGCGGACGTGCGCTTCGGCGCGGCCGAGCAGCTACTGGAGGAGGGTCGGACTGCCGAAGGCCTGGCGGAGCTCGACAAGGCACTCGCCTTCTACCGTTCCGTGCGCGCGACTTTCTTCATCGAGCGCGGCGACGCGCTCCTCTTGGACGCTCAGAGAGACTCGGCGTAGGTCAGCGCGAAGCGATCGGTCATCCCGGCGATGTAGTCGACGATCTCGTCCACGGTGTCGCCGCGCACTACGAGATGGTCGAAGATCCGCCGAACGACCTCGTGCGCCCGCTCGTGCTCCGGCACAGCCTGCGGGCCGAGGTACACGCGCGCGAACATGAACGCGCGCAGCGAGAGCATCGCCTCCCCCACCTCCGGCGACTGGCGGATGTCGTCCACGCCCTCGGAGGACTCGACGATGTCGTGCACGAGACGATCGATCCGCGCGGTTCCGGTGACCCCAAGGACGGCGATCTCCTCGTGAGGAAGGTCAGCTTCGCTGAGAAGCCCGTAGCGCAGAGCATCGTCGATGTCGTGGTTGATGTACGCGACGCGATCGACGAGCCGGACGATCTTGCCTTCGAGCGTCGCCGGTTCGCGCTCTCCCGTATGGGTGAGGATCCCGTCGCACACCTCGTGCGTGAGGTTGAGCGTCCGCGCGATCCGGAACGACTGCTCGTTGTGGCGGAACCGCCGGCCACCGTCTCGTAGCGCGGCGTCGAGCGCATCCTCGCCCGCGTGACCGAACGGCGTGTGACCCGTGTCGTGGCCGAGCCCGATCGCCTCGACGAGGTCCTCGTTGAGGCGAAGCGCTCGCGCGACGACGCGGGAGATCGCCGTCGTCTCGAGCGTGTGTGTCATGCGCGTCCGGTAGTGGTCGCCCTCCGGATCGATGAAGACTTGTGTCTTCCCCTTCAGACGGCGAAACGGCTTCGAGTGGACGATGCGGTCGCGATCGCGCTGAAACGGGGTTCGTACGCCGCACTCCTCTTCTGGCAGCTCGCGACCGCGCGTGTCGAACGAGTGAACGGCGAAGGGCGACAGGCTCGCCTCGAGCGAGCGGATCCGTTCCACGAACGCCTCCCGAGTCGGTCCGGCGACCTCCATCCCGTCAGGGTAGTGAGGGCGACGGATTCCCGGTTCGGTGCGGCAGGAGGTGAGGCACCGCCGCACCGACGAACAGGACGGCGAACGCGAGCCCGAGGGCGGTGTACCCGCCGTAGGCGAGCGCCAGCCCGCCGGCCGCAGCGCCCACGAAGTATCCGAGCTGGAGAGCCGCAGTGCGGACCCCGGTCACCCCAAGGCGGAGCTCGGGCGCGAGATCGAGCCCACGTGCGCTTCCGGCCAGCGTGCGCCCACCGGCAATGAACGACAGGAGCGCGAAGGCCGCGAGGCTGAACCAGACCGAAGGGCGGAACGCGCCGAGCACCGCGACGGTTGCCGCCGCGGCGAAGGCGAGCGCGATCAGGAGCCCCCGGCCGTGCGTGTCCACCCAGCGCCGGAAGAGCAGGTTTCCCGGGACGTAGACGAGCGCTCCGAGCCCCAGTGCGAGTCCCGTGGCAGCGATCGAGAGCCCATACGACTCGACGAAGAGCGCACCTACGAAGACCAGGGCGCCGGCCCAGCCGGAGAACGCGAGCAACTCTCCGCTCGACCAGCGCACGACCCCAGGATAGGTCAGGACCGTGCGGAGGCCGGCTCTCGCCGCCGCCGGCGGCGTCGACGGGCGCCGGATGAGAAGAGCGGCTGCGAGAACGGCCGTGGAGACGGGCACGGTGATCCAGGCGAGACGCCAGCTCGCCTCGCCGAGAAGGCCGATCAAGGGCATGCCGACGATCCACGCAAGCGGCGGCCCGAGGAGCGCGATTGCAAGCACGCGTGACTTCTCCTGGGGCGACGACCACTCGGCCGCAGCGGCGAGAGCGGCCGAGTAGGAAACGCCGATACCCGCTCCCACGACCGCCTGGGCGACGACAAGCACAGCGAAGCCGGGAGCCACCGCGCTGACCAGCGAGCCGACCGAGAGGACTACGAGGCCGGCGAGGAGAAGCTCGCGGACGCCCACTCGCGCGGCGAACAGGCCGGTCGAGAGCGCGGTCAGCCCGGCCGTGAGCCCCGAGACGGTCCGCAGCTGGCCGGCGGTTGCAATCGAGATACCGAGGTCGTTGGCGACCTCGGCGAGCAGCGGGTTGACGACCACGAGCGCGGCCTGGGAGGCCGCGAGGCAGAGCAGAAGCGGACCGCCGATCGCCCGGCTGCGGCGTGCGAGCTCGGCTGGGCGAGCGGCGTCGCGGATGGGTCGATCCTCCGACTCCTTCCCTCAGATGATGATCGACACGGTTCCGCCGTCGGCGCTCCACGCGGCCCCGGTGACGTACGACGCCCGGTCGGAACAGAGGAAGACGATCACCGCTGCGATCTCCTCGGGCCGCGCGAGTCGTCCGAGCGGCCTGCCGGCACCGACCTTCGCGAGCACCTCGTCCCGGTCTCCCTGTTGTTCCGCGAGCCCACCCGCGCCCACCCATGCGTCGGTCGCCGTCGGACCCGGCGTGACGGCGTTGCAGCGCACGTCGTCCGCCGCATAGACGTCGGCGACGAGACGGGACAACGACAGCACCGCGGCCTTCGTCACGGAGTAGTGCGGCATGCTCGTCGATGGCCGCTTGCCGGCGGTCGACGAGACGTTCACGATCGCGCCGCCGTGTCTTCGGAGCAGCGGGAGCGCTGCACGGATCGCGCGGACGTAGCTCATCACGTTCAGCTGCCAGAGCGCGTCCCACTCCTCGTCGGGAACGTCCTCGAAGGCGACGTGCCGCGCATGGCCGACGTTGTTCACGAGCACGTCGAGCCCGCCGAGCGCCGCGGATGCCTCGGCGACAGCGCGCTCCGGCTCGCCCGGCTGCGCGAGATCGGCAGACACGTGTGCCACCTCGCCGACCCCGGGAGCGCCGCGGCGGCCGCACGTGACGACGTGCGCTCCCTCCGCTGCGAGGAGCCGGGCCGTCTCCAGCCCGATGCCCCCGGTCGAGCCGGTGACGAGGCACGTTCGCGCTTCGAGTCCGAGATCCACGGGCGTGGCTAGCGTATCCCGCATGGGGACGACGTTCGCGATGGTGAGGCACGGGGAGACGGACTGGAACCGGGAGAACCGCTTTCAGGGTCACGCCGACCCTCCGCTCAACAAGCGCGGTCGCAGCCAGGCGCAGGCACTCGCCGGAGAGCTCGACGGCGAGCGTTTCGATGCCGTCTACTCGAGCCCGCTTTGCCGTGCAAGTGAGACCGCCACCATCCTCGTCGCGGCACGCGCCGTCGAGGTGCAGCTCAGCGATGCACTGCGGGAGGTAGACGTCGGTTCGTGGTCAGGCCTAACCCGGGCCGAGGTGGAGAGTCGGTACCCCGCCGGCTACCAGCGCTGGCTCGAGTTCGGACACGGCTGGGACGACGGTGAGACGTACGACGCGCTCGGTCGACGGGTCGTATGGTGGCTCCTCGACGTGGCCGGCAGACACGACGGAGCGAACGTCCTGGCAGTGACCCACGGCGGCCCGATCCGGTCCGCGCTCGCCGCATCGGCGAGAGTCGGCTTCGACGAGGCACGCCGCTCCATTCACGTCGTGGGGAACTGCGCCGTCGTCCGTTTCGCCGTCAGGGACGGCGCGCTCGAGCGAGTAGACTGACGCCCTTCGTGGAGGACTACACGAACAAGTACAAGGGGGAGCAGGTCGAGGTCGCACTCTTCGGAGGCGACTACCAGGAGGGGATGCTCACCGCCTACTGCTCGATCGAGGACGTCCCTCACATCGAGCTGAACGGCCACATCCTCATTCCGCTCCAGAATGTCGCGTCACTCCACTGCTCGAGCCGCTGTGACGCCCCTGAGCCCGACTGGCCTCCACGCGGACTGACCGAGGGCGACGTCGGCGAGGAGTAGCACGATCGTGCCGTCGCCGCGCACGGCGGCCGTGGTCAATCTGACGAAAGCGTGGCTTCTCGTCGCCGTGCTCGCGCTGGTCTTCGGCGGCCTCGGCTGGCTGATCGGTGGACAGACGACGGCCCTCCTCTTCGTCTTCTGCTCCCTCCTCGCGGCCACCGGTGTCTACCGCTACGGCGACCGGGCACTGATGGGGATGCTCGGCGCACGGCCGTTCGCGCTCGCCGAAGACCCTCTCCTCCGTTCGACCGTCGACAAGGTCGCGACGAAGCTCGACGTGCGTCCACCGCAGCTGTACGTGATCGCGGACGGTTTTCCGCGGCTCTTCGTCGCGGGTCGAGGGCCTCGGAGCTCCTCCCTCGCCGTATCGACCGGAGCCCTTCAGGCGCTGAGGCGGGAGGAGCTCGAAGCCGTGATCGCCCACGAGCTTGCTCATGTCCGCCGTCGCGACATCCTGACCCAGACGTTCGTCGTGCTCTTCGCCACCACGCTCGTCGAGTCCAGCCGAGTCGGGGGGTGGCTGTCGCGCGCGCTCCTGTTCGTGCTCGCTCCGTGCGCATCGGCGTTCGTCCATCTGCTCCTCTCGTCGAGACGTGAGCTTGCAGCCGACGAGCTCGCGGCGAGCGCCACCGGCTGCGCCCACGACCTGGCCGACAGCTTGATGCGGCTCGACCGCGCGTCGGAGCTCGTCGAGTTCGCCGCGTCGCCCGCGACGGAGCCTCTCTATCCTGTCGACCCGTTCGAGAGCGAAGGCATCGCGCGGATGTTCAAGACCCATCCGCCGCTCGAGTCGCGGATTCGACGGCTGCGAGAGCTCGGGGCCGGCCGCAACGGCCGGGGCAGCACCTCATCCCTGGCGAAGCTCGCCGGGTAGCAGCGAGAACACCACAGAGTCCCGTCGGGTCCCGTCCGGATGCAGCATGTGTGAGCGGAGGACACCCTCCTTCTGGAAACCCACCTTCTCGGCCACGCGCTGTGACGCGCGGTTCTCGGGTTCGGTGAACAACTCGAGCCGGCCGAGATCGAGACGCTCGAGGCCGAGCATGCACACGAGACGAAGCGCGCGAGGCGTGAGGCCCTTGCCCCTCCACTCCCGCGCGCACCAGTAGCCGATACGCCCTGTCCCAGCTGCGACGACGCTCATCCCGATCGCGCCGACGACGATCTCCTGGAACGTGATCGCGAAGGAGTGCTCGGGTATCGAGCTCACCTCGCCCCGGATGAACGCGCGCGCGTCGTCCTCGGTGTACGGCGACGGAATGACCGGAATCCAGCGCGCGATCTCCGGGTCGTTGCAGGCCGCCACGAGCGTCGGCACGTCGTCCTCGGACCAGCCGCGGAGCGCCAGCCATTCGTCACGGAGCTCCACGCGGGAAAGTGTACGAGCGTCGCAGGGCGGGGTGACACGCATTCGACTTCACACCCCGGCGAGAACAAGTCCCGGGCACCCCATGAAGGGGTCTGCTCGAGCGCGATCGGAAAACCGCGCGAGCGGTTTCCGATCTTGCACAAAAGCCAGGGTCTCGCGCACGCCACGGTGTGGCAAGCAAACAACTTCACACCCCGGCGAGAACAAGTCCCGGGCACCCCATGAAGGGGTCTGCTCGAGCGCGATCGGAAACCGCGCGAGCGGTTTCCGATCTTGCGCAAAGACTGGGCGGCGACCTACTCTCCCGGGGGCTTGCGCCCCGAGTACCATCGGCGCTGACAGGCTTAACTTCTCTGTTCGGAATGGGAAGAGGTGTTTCCCCGTCGCTATGACCGCCCAAGTTGTCGAGGTCGTCTTCATTGCCGCTATCCCGCCGTACGCTCGCGGGAGGCGGCGATCGAACAAACGCGCGACCTTCAAAACTCCATAGCGGCGACGAACGTGTTCAAAGTCAAGACCTCGGGCAATTAGTACGGGTCCGCTGAACGCATTGCTGCGCTTGCACGTCCCGCCTATCGACGTGGTGGTCTACCACGGCCCTTACTCCCTCGAGGGGATGGGAGGTCTCATCTTGAGGTGGGCTTCCCGCTTAGATGCTTTCAGCGGTTATCCCATCCAGGCGTGGCTAATCAGCGATGCCCTTGGCAGGACAACTGATACACCAGAGGCCCGTTCATCTCGGTCCTCTCGTACTAGAGACGAATCCTCTCAAACCTCCAACGCCCATGGCGGATAGGGACCGAACTGTCTCACGACGTTCTGAACCCAGCTCGCGTGCCGCTTTAATGGGCGGACAGCCCAACCCTTGGGACCTGCTTCAGCCCCAGGATGCGACGAGCCGACATCGAGGTGCCAAACCCTTCCGTCGATATGAACTCTTGGGAAGGATGAGCCTGTTATCCCCGGAGTACCTTTTATCCGTTGAGCGACGGCGATTCCACTCTCCACCGTCGGATCACTAAGGCCGACTTTCGTCCCTGCTCGACTTGTCAGTCTCGCAGTCAGGCTCCCTTATGCCTTTGCGCTCTACGCACGATTTCCAACCGTGCTGAGGGAACCATTGCGCGCCTCCGTTACATTTTAGGAGGCGACCGCCCCAGTCAAACTGCCCACCTCACGCTGTTCCCGACCCGGATCACGGGATCGGGTTAGAAGCCCAGAACACGAAGGGTGGTATCCCAAGGGTGACTCCGCGAGAACTGGCGTTCCCGGTTCACAGTCTCCCACCTATCCTGGACAACGTATCCCAGACTTCAACGCAAAGCTGCAGTAAAGGTTCACGGGGTCTTTCCGTCCAGCCACGGGTACTCGGCATCTTCACCGAGACTTCAATTTCACCGGATCCCTCGTTGAGACAGCGCCCAAGTCGTTACGCCATTCGTGCAGGTCGGAACTTACCCGACAAGGAATTTCGCTACCTTAGGACGGTTATAGTTACCGCCGCCGTTTACCGGGGCTTGGATTCAAGGCTTCGCCCGAAAGCTAACCTCTCCTCGTGACCTTCCGGCACCGGGCAGGCGTCAGCCCCTATACGTCGTCTTACGACTTAGCAGAGACCTGTGTTTTTGGTAAACAGTCGCTTGGGCCGTTTCACTGCGGCCCCCTCGAGCTTGCGGAGCAAGTCCGCTCACTCTACTGGGGCGCCCCTTCTCCCGAAGTTACGGGGCCATTTTGCCGAGTTCCTTAACGAGGGTTCTTCCGATCGCCTTAGTATTCTCTACTTGCCCACCTGTGTCGGTTTTGGTACGGGCACGCCCCACCTCCCTAGACGCTTTTCTAGGAGGCATGGCTTCAGGGACTTCCTCCATTTCTGGAGTGGGCTTCCCGTCTCAGGCTTGACGAGCGACGGATTTGCCTATCGCTCACCCTACGCGGTTGCCCCAGGTCGACCAGCGCCTGGGATCCCTTAGCCTACCCCGTCCCGCCATCGGTGATAGCGGTGGGTACGTGGTACCGGAATATCAACCGGTTGGCCATCGCCTACGCCTTTCGGCCTCGGCTTAGGTCCCGACTAACCCTGAGCAGATTAGCTTTACTCAGGAACCCTTGGGCATTCGGCGGAGGGGTTTCTCACCCCTCTTTCGTTACTCATGCCAGCATTCTCACTTCCCATGCCTCCACGGCTGGCTTACGCCGCCGCTTCGCGGGCATGGGAACGCTCCCCTACCACTCCGTCGTGTCCGAAGACATGACGAAATCCGTAGCTTCGGCTCCCGACTTGAGCCCCGTTACATTGTCCGCGCTCGACCACTTGACCAGTGCGCTGTTACGCAGTCTTTAAATGATGGCTGCTTCTAAGCCAACATCCTGGTTGTCTAGGCAATCGAACATCGTTTACCACTTAGCCGGGAATTAGGGGCCTTAGCCGACGGTCTGGGCTGTTTCCCTTTCGACCACGGAGCTTATCCCCCGCAGTCTGACTGCCACGCTCTGAACTGTCGGCATTCGGAGTTTGCCTGACTTCGGTAAGCTGGTAGGCCCCCTAGGCCAAACAGTGCTCTACAACCAACAGTAAACACGTGACGCTATACCTAAATATATTTCGGGGAGAACCAGATATCTCTGAGTTTGATTAGCCTTTCACTCCGACCCACAGGTCATCCGCGCCGTTTTCACCCGACGTCGGTTCGGTCCTCCACGGGGTCTTACCCCCGCTTCAACCTGCCCATGGGTAGATCACTCAGTTTCGGGTCTGCCTCCAACGACTGAATCGCCCTATTCAGACTCGCTTTCGCTACGGCTCCGTTTCCTTAACCTCGCCGTTGAAGAGCAACTCGCTGGCTCATTATGCAAAAGGCACGCCGTCACAGGACAAAGCCTGCTCCGACCGCTTGTAAGCACACGGTTTCAGGTACTATTTCACTCCCCTTCCGGGGTGCTTTTCACCTTTCCCTCACGGTACTAGTTCACTATCGGTCGCCAAGGAGTACTTAGCCTTACGGGGTGGTCCCCGCAGATTCCGACCAGGTTTCCCGTGCCCGGCCGTACTCAGGAACTCGCTAAGGAAGGCCGCGCGCTTTCGTCTACGGGACTGTTACCCGCTGTGGTCCGGCGTTCCAGCCGGTTCGACTAACACGCGACTTTGTAACTTCCCGACCCGCCGGCAGACGGATCAAAGCGAGCCCTACAACACCCATGTGACAACGGCTGCCGCCTAGTCACATCACACGGGTTTAGGCTCTTCCCTTTTCGCTCGCCACTACTCAGGGAGTCGAGGTTTCTTTCCTTTCCTCCGGGTACTAAGATGTTTCAGTTCCCCGGCTTGCCTCTTCCTGCCCTATGGATTCAGGCAGGAGTACGCGCGCATTACCACGCGTAGGTTTCCCCATTCGGAAATCCCCGGATCAACGGATGGTCAGCTCCTTCCCGAGGCTTATCGCAGCCGCCCACGTCCTTCATCGGCTCTTGGCGCCAAGGCATCCACCGTGTGCCCTTTCTCTCTTGACCGGAAAGAACACGTTATGTGTTGCCGCTATGGAGTTTTCAAGGTGCACGTGAGCTCGAGACGCCCACGAGAAGAACCGTCCGCAGATGAACGGTCTCTCAAAACTCAACAGCGTGTGAACGTCGAGGTCGACGTTGATTCCAGGCGAGCTCTAGCTTGGACGGTCGAAACCATCTATCTCGCCGCTGACAGTAGCCCCCCGAAGGGGCGTACCGCGGAAGCGGCAAGACAAGTAGAGCGCCCGCCGGAGTAAGAGCTCCGGCATCCCTAGAAAGGAGGTGATCCAGCCGCAGCTTCCGCTACGGCTACCTTGTTACGACTTCACCCCAATCATCGACCCTACCTTCGACGGCTGCCTCCTCCGAAGAGGTTAGCTCACCGGCTTCGGGTATTGCCGACTTTCGTGGTGTGACGGGCGGTGTGTACAAGCCCCGAGAACGTATTCACCGCGGCGTTGCTGATCCGCGATTACTAGCAACTCCGCCTTCATGAAGGCGAGTTTCAGCCTTCAATCCGAACCGGGACCGGCTTTTTGGGATTCGCTCACCCTCGCAGGTTTGCAGCCCTTTGTACCGGCCAATGTAGCACGTTTGTAGCCCAGGACATAAGGGGCATGATGACTTGACATCATCCCCACCTTCCTCCGATTTGTCACCGGCAGTCTCCCATGAGTCCCCGACATAACTCGCTGGCAACATGGGACAGGGGTTGCGCTCGTTGCGGGACTTAACCCAACATCTCACGACACGAGCTGACGACAGCCATGCACCACCTGTGCACTGGTCCCGAAGGAGGGCCGTATTTCTACGGATTTCCAGTGCATGTCAAGCCCTGGTAAGGTTCTTCGCGTCGCATCGAATTGAACAACATGCTCCGCTGCTTGTGCGGGGCCCCGTCAATTCCTTTGAGTTTTAGCCTTGCGGCCGTACTCCCCAGGCGGGGTGCTTAATGCGTTAGCTGCGGCACGGGAGGAGTCGACACCTCCCACACCTAGCACCCATCGTTTACGGCGTGGACTACCAGGGTATCTAATCCTGTTCGCTCCCCACGCTTTCGCGTCTCAGCGTCAGTACCGTCCCAGAGAGCTGCCTTCGCCATCGGTGTTCTTCCTGATATCTGCGCATTTCACCGCTACACCAGGAATTCCACTCTCCTCTTCCGGACTCTAGCCAAGCGGTTTCCATCGACGTCTGGAGGTTGAGCCTCCAGTTTTCACAACGGACCTGCCTGGCCGCCTACACGCGCTTTACGCCCAATAAATCCGGACAACGCTTGCCCCCTACGTATTACCGCGGCTGCTGGCACGTAGTTAGCCGGGGCTTCTTCTGGAGGTACCGTCACCCTCTGGGCTATTAACCCGAGTGGCTTCGTCCCTCCTGAAAGAGGTTTACAACCCGAAGGCCTTCTTCCCTCACGCGGCGTCGCTGCGTCAGGCTTTCGCCCATTGCGCAAGATTCCCCACTGCTGCCTCCCGTAGGAGTCTGGGCCGTGTCTCAGTCCCAGTGTGGCTGATCGTCCTCTCAGACCAGCTACGGATCGTCGCCTTGGTGAGCCATTACCTCACCAACAAGCTAATCCGCCGCGGGCTCATCCTCGGCCAGAGGCCGAAGCTACCTTTTCCGACCGCCCCGAAAGGCGGGCGGGCTATCCGGCATTAATCCGGGTTTCCCCGGGCTATTCCGGTGCCGAGGGCAGATGACCCACGTGTTACTCACCCGTTCGCCGCTGTCCCCAGGGCCGAAGCCCTGGTTCTCGCTCGACTTGCATGTGTTAAGCGCGCCGCCAGCGTTCGTCCTGAGCCAGGATCAAACTCTCCGTGAAGGACTTGTCGCCCCCGAGCTCGAGAATTGGATTCGCGAGCCGAGGACAGTCTTCAACTCGAGCTTGATGCTCGATCGTCTACCCAATAAGGGTTGACAGGATCTTAAGCCTCGCGCAGAAAGGCCGACGGCAAGCCTGAGCTTGCACGCGACCGCCTGCGAGAGGTCTCGACGTTCAACGCTGTTGAGTTTTCAAAGACCGAACCGCTCGACGACAAACAAAAAGCCTCCGACTCGCGCCAGAGGCCCTCGGGGAAGTGATACAGGGTCGTATCCGTTCGCTCGAAGGCTCTCCAGTCGTCGAGTGACAAGCTCCTGCGTCGCCCTCTCGGGCGGCTTGTGGATGCTAGCAGACGGTGTCCGAGTGTCAACCGGCGCTCTCTGGGGCACGAGCCGGCGGACATCGGGCGCTCATCCCTTCGCGACGCGGACGAAGCGGCGCTTTCCGGCCTGCACGACGGCCCCGGCAAGACGCTCGCGGGGGATGTCGATCTCGTCGACCGTCTCTCCGCCGAGCCTCACTGCGCCCTGTGCGATCAGGCGCCGGGCGTCGCTGGTGGACAGCCCGAACCAGTCGGCGAGGGCAGCCGGAAGGTGAACGGGATCGCCGGCCGGAAGCTCCGCCTCGGACACGTCCTCGGGTGCGCGGCCCTCACGCACGACGCGGGTGAAGTGATCCTCTGCGGCCCGGGCGGCTTCCGCGCCGTGGTAGAGCGTCGACGATCCCCCTCGCGAGGGCGAGCTTCGACGCCATAGGGTCTCCTGCGGGAGGTGCCGCGTCCAGGCAAAGGCGCCACCACTGGTCGAGGGCGGCGTCCGGGATCGACATGACCTTCCCGAACTGCTCTTCGGGCCGCTCGTCGATCGCCATGTTGTTGCCCGCGACGTGGACATCTTGTCGCGCCGTCCGGCCGACGAGAAGCTGCGAACGTCATCACGACCTGTGGCTCGAGGCCGTATGTCTGCATGACGTCCCGCCCCATCAGGAGGTTGTAGAGCTGGTCCGTGCCACCGACCTCGATGTCCGCCTCGACGGCGACGGAGTCGTACGCCTGCACGAGCGGGTACAGGAGCTCCGAGACGGAGATCGGCTGCGCGGCCCTGGAAGCGCTTGCCGAAGTCGTCCCGCTCGAGAATCTGAGCCACGGTCACCACGCGGGTCAGGCGGACGACGTCCGCGAAGTCAAGCTTCGCCAGCCACTCGCTGTTGAAGCGCACCTCGGTCCGTTCGCGATCGAGGATCTGGTACGCCTGCTCCGCGTACGAGCTCGAGCGTTCCGGTCGATGACGTCGTCGGGCAAGATCTGTCGCTCCTTGGAGCGTCCAGAGGGGTCGCCGATGCGGGTCGTGTAGTCGCCGACGATCAGGACGCCGACGTGCCCTTCGCGCTGAAACGCCGCGAGGCGGCGGAGCACGACGGCGAAACCGATGTGGATGTCCGGCACGTCGGATCGATGCCGAGCTTGATCCGCAGCGGACGACCGAGCTTCAGCTTCGCCTCGAGGGCGCCTTCCGGGAGTACGTGCACCGCATTGCGGGTCAGCTCGGCGATGCTCATGGCGACCGAACGTGTGCTGCGCCGACCTCGGCTGGCGAGCGGCAGCCGAGGAGCGCGAGCGCGTTCTCTGTCTCGTCGCGCAAGATCTCCAGGACCTGCTGAACGCCCTTCGCACCGCCAAACGCCAACCCGTACATGGCCGGTCGCCCGACGAGCACAGCACGCGCACCGAGCGCAAGCGCCATCACGACGTCGGAGCCACGGCGCACCCCGCCGTCGAGGTACACCTCGGCTCGATCGCCCACTGCCTCCACGACCTCCGGCAGCGCTTCGAGCGACGAGATCGCGCCGTCGAGCTGTCGCCCGCCGTGGTTCGAGACGACGACCGCGGACGCACCGTAGTCACAGGCGAGAGTCGCGTCCTCTGCGGTCACGAGACCCTTGACGATCACGGGCACGTTCCAGCGCTCGCGCAACTCCGTGACGTAGCTCCAGTTGACCCCGGCATCGAGCATCCCGAGTGCGGGATCGTCGCTCGCGCTTCGCCCGCGCGCCGCGGCGAGTGCCGGCACGTCGTCCTCCGGAATGTCGAACACGGCGCGCTGCTCGCGGTCGCGCACGCCGAGTACGGGCAGATCCGCCGTGAGGACGAGAGCCGAGAATCCAGCTTCCAGGGCCTGCGCGATGACGGCATCGCTGATGTCGCGATCGCGGAAGACGTAGACCTGGAACCAGCGCCGGCCGTCGGGTGCTGCTGCTGCGACATCGGCAGGCGTGGCGGTCGCAACGGTCGAGAGGCACATGATCGTTCCCACGCCCGCGGCTCCACGCGCCATGCCGAGCTCGTGCTCCTCGTGGGCAAGCGCCTGGTACGCCATGGGAGCGACGAGCACGGGCATCGAGACCGGCGTCCCGAGCACCGTCGTCTCCGTCGAGACGTCGGAGACGTCGACGAGCACGCGGTAGCGAAGGCGGAAACGGGAGAACGCCTCGCGGTTCCAGCGCAGAGTCCGCTCGTCGCCGGCGCCGCCCGAGACATAGGCCCACGCCTCGGGCGACAGGATGCCTTCGGCACGGCGCTCAGCGTCGTCGACGGTGACCAGGGCGTCCATCGGGCAAGCCTAACCGCCCACTGACTCGACCCTGCACGCTGGTGATCAGGTCGGTCCCGGCCGTCTGTTAACGAACTCGCCATGACCCTCGATCCGCGTAGCTGCAAGACTTCTCGTCTTGCGACGTCGCAGGGAGAAGGGGATGCCGCTGCGCCGGCGGCGACGGGTTCGCAAGCTGCGCCTCGCGGCCTTGCTCGGCGTCCTCGTGGTCCTGGCGGCGCTGTCGTTCAGCTTCGGGTTGGTGCGAGCGGTCGCAAGCGAGATACCCGCGCTCGACCCCGCGGCACAACGTTCCGACGTCGACACGGTCGTCTACGCGGCGAATGGACGGTCGGTGCTCGCCGTTCTCAGGGGAGACGAGAGCCGAGTCCTCGTCAGCACCGAGGACATCGCTCCGATCATGCGCCAGGCGATCGTCGCGACCGAGGACCAGCGCTTCTTCGACCACGACGGTATCGACGTCCGCGGCGTCGCTCGCGCCCTCTGGGCCGACGTCCGCAGCCAAGCGATCGTCGAGGGCGGCTCGACGATCACGCAGCAGTTCGTCAAGAACGCCTACATCCGGAACGAGCGGACGATTGCCCGCAAGGTTCGTGAAGCTGCGCTCGCGTGGCAGCTCGAGCAGCGCTGGAGCAAGGATCGGATCCTCACCGCGTACCTGAACACGATCTACTTCGGGAACGGCGCGTACGGGATCCAGCAGGCATCGCGTGCGTACTTCAAGAAGGGCGCCAAGGATCTCGATCTCCCGGAGGCTGCTCTCCTCGCCGGGATCCCCGCCGATCCGAGCCGGTACGACCCCGTCACCAACCCGGCGAGCGCCAAGCAGCGCCGACGGTACGTCCTCACGGCCATGCTCGACCAGGGGAAGATCACGCGGCGCGACTTCCGGCGGGCGAACGAGGCGCCGCTCCCCGACCCGGAGGACGTCCACCTCCCCGGCACACAGGGGGCTGCGCAGTACTTCGTCAACTACGTCAAGGACCAGCTCGTCCAGAAATACGGCGCCGGCCGTGTCTTCGGCGGCGGCCTCAAGGTGACGACGACCATCGACCTCGAGCTGCAGCAACTCGCTCGCGAGGCGGTCGAGAAGGTGCTCACGAACCCAGACGGGCCTGCGGCGGCGCTCGTCGCAATCGATCCGCAGACCGGAGCGGTCAAGGCGATGTTCGGAGGCAGGAACTTCCGCGAGAGCCAGTTCAACCTCGCCGCACAGGCAGCTCGACAGCCCGGATCGGCGTTCAAGCCCATCGTGCTCGCGACCGCGATGCGCGAGGGCATCTCCCCGCAAACCGAGCTCGAGTCCAAGAAGGTGTCGATCGACGCCGGGGACCGGATCTGGACCGTCACGAACTACGATCACACGTATCTCGGGCGCGTCACGCTCCAGCGTGCGCTCGTCTCCTCGGACAACACCGTGTACGCGCAGCTCACCGATCTCGTCGGTCCGAAGGCGATCGTCGAGACGGCGCATGCGCTCGGGATCAAGAGCCCGCTCGACCCCTACTTCTCGATCGGCCTCGGCTCCGTTGCTGTCAACCCACTCGAAATGGCACGGGCGTATTCGACGATCGCGAACGGCGGCCGGCGCGTCGACGGCTCCGTGTTCGGCGACACCCCACGGGTCGTCGAGCGCGTCGAGCGAATTCGCTCGCACCGCGTGGAGGAGAACGTCCCCAAGCCAACGGAGGTGACCGAGCCCGGTGAAGCCGAGACCCTCACGTCCATCCTCCAGGACGTCGTCCGGTTCGGGACCGGTACGCGGGCGGCCGTTCCGGGGATCGCGGTTGCGGGCAAGACGGGGACGACGGACAACTACGGTGATGCGTGGTTCGTCGGGTACACGCCCGAGCTCGCGGTGGCGGTCTGGGTCGGCTACCCGGATCGACTGCGGCCTATGACCTCCGAGTTCGAGGGAGAGCCCGTTACGGGCGGGACGCTTCCCGCGCTCATCTGGAAGGAGTTCGTCAGCAGCTACGTGAAGGCGCAGGATGCCAAGAAGGAGGATGTGGACCGCTCCTTCGACACACCGCCCTACCTCGGGTCGTCGTCATACAGGGTCGTGAAGCGTGGTGGCGAGTGGAAGCTCGACAACGGCTACTGCCGCGGCACGCGTGTGGTCGCCTACTTCTCGGGTCACGCGCCCGACGAGTCCGCCGACTGCAAGCCGAACGAGGTCGACGTGCCGCTCGTCGTGGGCATGACGGAAGACGCGGCGGTCGCGCGTCTCGCGAGCCAGCCCCTGGACGCCCAACTCGTGTACAAGCCGGCGAGACCCGGCTCGACGCCCGGTGCGGTCGTGAACCAGATTCCCCGGAGGGGAGGGCTCTCGGCGGGAGACGAAGTCACCCTCGTCGTGTCGAAGGCGCGCTACGGCCTGCTGCCGAACTTCGTCGGGTCGAGTCTCGAGACCGTCGGCCCCGAGCTCGCGCGACGAAAGCTCCGTTGGCGCATCGTCACTGCACCGGGCCACACGGGAACCGTTCTGCGGCAGCGCCCCGCTGCAGGGGTCGCCTCCGCTCCCGGCCTTCGGATCACGCTCGTGGTCGGGGACGGCTGACGTACCGCGAGCCTTCGAGCGAGTACCGCCACGGATAGTCCGACGCGCGGGTGATCCCGACGCGCGGGCTCGTCACGATCTCGACGGGGCGTGTCGATCGCACGACGCGAAAGGGAGGCAGGTCGAGCGGCGCACCGTCGTGCTCGCCGGTGATGCCGAGAGCCTGCGTGAGACGCCCGGGACCAGAGGAGAGGAGCCCGGGGTCGTCCAACCCGCGACGCCGGCGCATCTCGTCGATGCCCGCCGTGGGCTCGAGCGCCCGCAGGAGCACGGCGGCTGCGATGCCCTCCGGCTCGCAGACGATGTTCGCGCACCAGTGGACGCCGTACGACCGGTAGACATAGAGCCTTCCCGGCGGCCCGAACATCGTCGAGTTCCGTCGAGTCCGGCCACTGAACGCATGACTCGCAGGATCGTCGGGCGCATACGCCTCGCACTCGACGATCACGCCGCCGACCTCTCTCAAAAACAAGGCGCAGCCGACGAGATCGCGCGCGACCGCATGCACGTCGCGGTCGAAGAACGATCTCTCGACGGCGCGGCGCCCGGTCAGAAGAGCTGTTCGCCTTCGGACGGCCGGGACGTGGACGCAAGCAGCCTGCGCGCCCTCCGCCCGAGGTCGCCGAGGTCGACGCGCCCTTCCTCTGCGGCCGCGGCCAGGCGCTCTGCCAGATCGAGCGCTCCGTCGAGGAGGGCAGAGTCTCCTGCTTCGTGGCCCATGTCGTGCAGGATCGTTCGTTCCGTCCTCGATGCCACGAGCGGCTCGGAAACCCCTTCCACCCACACCCGCGTTCGCCGTCCGCCACCGCGTTCGTCGCCGACGAGCGGCTCGAGCGCGTAGATCTTGTCCGCGCGCGCGTACTTGCCGAAGCCGAGGAAGACCATCCGCGGAGCGCTCATCTCACGTGATTATCACCCGTCGAGGCGCCTTCGTCCGGACGCCCGAACCCGAGCGCGTACAGCACACCGGTGGCGACGAGCACGACTGCCCAGGTCAGATTCGCTGCCGGCAGTGTCGCGCCGGGGATGTCGGTAGCGGTCCAACCTCGCTTCACGACCTGCTCGTGCCAGAAGTCGTTCGCGATGTTGGCGAGGCCGTACGAGAGCATCAGGCAGAGGAGCGCCGCATAGATCCGACGCAGACTCGGCAACAGGAGACGAGGCCGGGAGAGGAGCAGCGCCCCGGTGGCGAGGAGGAGCCCGGACATGCCGTGGTGATGGCCGAGGTGCACGGCCGGTGTAGGAGGCTGGTGCGGCTCCGCGTAGAGCTCGGTCGTCAGGAACAACCCCTGGGGGAAGTGCATGCCGAGCTCGGCGGCGATCCAGGGCAGTGACACCGCCACGAGAATGGCTGAAACGGCGATCCGGGCACGATCACCGCGGCGAGCAGGAGCGAACGCCCAGCCCGCAGCTCGTCCGGCGGCGATCGTCAGGCCGAGCGCAAGCACGACGCCGAGAGCCGGGATCGCGTTCACGGGCCGAGCATCGAGATCGTCGGGATCGATCACTCCCGGCACCGCGACGAACGCGCAGAGCGCAAGAGCAGGCGCACCGGCGAGCCACGCGCGCCGTGACAGCGAGTCCATGGCGAGGAGCACCAGCGGGATCGCCGCCAGCGCGATCGGGAAGTTGAGCAGGACGAGCGCGCGGCTGAGCCCTCCTCCGAGCCCCTCTCCCGAGACGTTGTAGAGCTCGCTCGGGTCGAGAACCGAGTAGACGACGAGAACTGCGAGCAGATCGGCGGCGAGGACCACCCAGACGGCGAGACCCTCGCCCTGGGGAGTCCGCCGCGCCACTAGCGAAGCGCTGCTCGAAGCGCTTCGGCGACGTACTCCTGATCGTCCTCGTCGAGCCTCGTGTGGAACGGGAGAGCGAGCGTGTGCGCACTTGCAAACTCTGCTACCGGGCAGAGGCCCTCGCTGAATCCGTAGCGAGCTCGCATGTACGGCTGCAGGTGGATGCAAGGGATGTAGCGGGCGGTCTGCACGCCACGCTCCTCGAGAGAGGAGATCACGGGTTCCCGATCGGTGCCCTCCGGGAGGGTGACGACGTAGACGAACCACGAGCGCTCGTGGCTGTCGTCATCCGGGCAGGGAAGCCCCAGGCCCGGGACCGAACGCAGGAGCTCGCCGTACCGCCTCGCGACCGCCGCGCGACCGGCCAGGATCAGGTCGAGCTTCTCGAGCTGGCCGATCCCGATGGCGGCTCGGATGTCGTCCAGCCGGTAGTTGAATCCCAGCCTGGCGTGTTCGAGCCAGCCACCACCGTCGGCGCGGCCCTGGTTGCGAAGGCTCACGAGGAGCCGGCGCTCGCCCTCGGAGTGCGTCGTGATCATCCCTCCCTCACCCGTCGTTATCTGCTTGTTCGGGTAGAAGGCGAAGACGGCCGACGGGCCGTGCGACCCGAGGGGTCGTCCACGATAGCGCGCCCCGAGCGCTTCGCACGCGTCCTGGATCAAAGCGAGGCCGTGACGCTCGCAGATCGCACGGAGCTCGTCGAGCTCACACGGATAGCCGTAGATGTCGATGGCGACGACCGCCTTCGTGCGTTCCGTGATAGCGGCCTCGACCGCACTCGGATCGAGGTTCAGGGTCCGGGCGTCGACGTCGGCAAAGACCGGCGTCGCCCCCTCGTAGATGGCGCAGTTCGCCGAGGCGACGAACGAGTACGGAGACGTGATGACCTCGTCCCCCGGCCCGATGCCGGCGGCGACGCAGAGGAGATGGAGTCCCGCGGTACCGCTCGACACCGCGGCGGCATACGGCGCCTCGACGGCACTCGCGAACGCCTCCTCGAACTGCTCGATCGTCGGGCCGAGCGACAGTCGGCCCGAGTGCATCACGTCCTCGACGAGCTCTTGCTCGCGCTCGTCGAGCCACGGCGAGCTGAGCCCGACCCGCCGGGTCGCCTCGGTCACGCGCCGGCCGACACGAGCTCGACCACGTCGAGCCAGTCGTTCCAGCGCTCGTCGAGCCCGTGCACCGCCGCGAGGTATGCCTTCTGGAGCTCCTTCGTGACCGGGCCGACGCCGATCTCCCGGCGGTCGATCGACCGGACGGGTGTCACCTCGGCCGCCGTCCCGACCATGAAGACCTCGTCTGCGAGATAGAGATCCGAGCGGATCAGGAGCGTCTCTTCGACGTCGTACTCGAGTGCCTTCGCGATGTGGATGACCGAGTCTCGAGTGATCCCGGGCAGGATGGACATTGCGAGCGACGGCGTGAAGAGCGTCCTGTTCTTCACGACGAAGATCGTCTCGCCCGGGCCGTCGGCGATGTATCCGCCCGCAGAGAGCATGATCGCCTCGTCGTACCCGCCCCGGCGGGCCTCGGTGGTCGCCAGCATCGAGTTCAGGTAGATCCCGGTCGCCTTGGCCGCATGGGGGATCACGTTCGGCCCGACGCGCTCCCAGCTCGAGATCGTCGTCGTGATCCCGTTGTTCTGGCCATCCTCGCCGAGGTACGCGCCCCACGGATAGCTCAGGATGACGACGTCGACGGGGTTGCCGGTCGCGGCGACGCCGAGCTCCCCGTAGCCGTAGAACGCGATCGGCCGGATGTAGCAGGATGCCAGCCCGTTCGCTGCCACGAGCTCGTGGGTGGCACTGCGCAGCTCGTCGACCGTGTGTGGCATGTCCATGTAGAGGATCTTCGCCGAGCTCTCGAGCCGCTCGAGATGGTCGCGGAGCCGGAAGATCGCAGGCCCTTTTGCCGTGTCGTAGCAGCGGATGCCCTCGAACACCCCTGAGCCGTAGTGGAGCCCGTGGACGCCGACATGGACCTTCGCGTCCGCCCAGTCGACGAGCTCTCCGTTCATCCAGATCTTCTCGGTCGCTTGCATAGAGTTAGCGCTCCTTCGGTTGGGCCGGATCTCCGGAAAAGTCACCGCCACGCTGGCCACCAAAATCGTACGGGTGGTCCTCTACGACGTCCACAGCGCGCGCACGCGAGACCCGCGCGAGCTCGGCCGGTGCGAGGCCCACGATGTGATTCGGGGAGCCGGCACCCACCCAGACGACCTCGTGCCGGAGGAGGGTCGGATCGAGGAGGACCGTCTCGACGCGTTTGACTCCGAAGGGGGCGACGCCGCCTGGAGCGAACCCGGTGGCATGTTCGACCTCTGCGGGCGACGCGATCTTCACCCGCTTCGCGCCGGCCGCGCCGGCGACCTTCGCACGATCGCCGCGCCGATCGCCGGGAACGAGGGCGATCACGTACCGGTCGTCGCAGACGAACACGAGTGACTTCACGATCTGCCCGAGCTCGCACCCGACCGCGTCCGCCGCCTCCTGGGCCGTGGGAGTCCCGTCGGCGAACTCCTCGATCCGAGCCTCGGCGCCCGCCTCACGGAGGTAGGACGACACGCGCTCGACGGGCTCCGGCCAGGCCGCGACCACGGATGCAGCCTACCCTCGGGGCCTGCCCCGGACGAGAGTGGGGCGGGACGCGCTCAGAGCAAGTCGATGAAGCGCACCTCGTCGAACCCGGAGCTCCGTACGCGCTCAGCAAGCTCCGGGGGCGCGGGCGAGTCAATGGAGAACGCCATGAGCGCCTTCCCGCCCGCCTTCGTCCGCGAGACGGCCATGTTCGCGATGTTGACGCCGGCTTCGCCGAACATCGTCCCGACGCGGCCGATGACCCCTGGAATGTCGTTGTAGACGAGGAACGCGATCCTCGGCGCGAGCTCGATGTCGATCGCGAACCCGAGCGCACCGGCGAGGAAGAGGCGCTGCTCCGGCCCGACGGTCGTACCCGAGACCTCGACCTCCTCGGCGTCTCCGGAGATCGCCACACGAACGAGGTTGGTGTAGTGCCGCGAGGTCCCGACGCGCTCCTCGGACACTTCGATCCCGCGCTCCGCCGCGATCAGCGGCGCGTTGACGTAGTTCACGGTCTGGTCGATCTTCCCCTGGAACACGCCGTTCAGCGCCGCGACGGTGAGGAGCCTCGTGTCGTAGTCGGAGAGCGGGCCGTGTGCCGCGACGACGATGCGATGCGGCCGGCCCGGGGCGAGCGCGGCCGCCAGCCGGCCGAGCATGGCCGCGAGCGGGATGTACGGACCGAGCACCTCCAGGTCCGCTTGCTCGACGACGGGGATGTTGACCGCCGTCGCCACGAGCCCACCTTCGAGCGCCGAGGCGACCTGCTCGGCGATCATCACGCCTGCACGGTCCTGCGCCTCGGTCGTGGAGGCTGCGAGATGCGGCGTGACGACGACCTGCTCGAGCCCGAGGAGCTCGCCCGAGTACGGCTCCTGCTCGAAGACATCGAGCGCTGCTCCGGCGACGTGGCCGGAGCGGAGGGCCTCCGCGAGCGCGGCCTCGTCGACCAGTTCGCCGCGTGCCGCGTTGACGATCCGTACGCCGGGTCGCATGCGGGCGAACGCCGCGGCATTCAGGAGCCCGTGCGTCTCCGCGGTGAGCGGAAGGTGCAGCGTGACGACGTCCGCGACCTCGTAGACCTCTTCGACGGCCGTGGCCGACTCGACCCCGAGATCCCTGAACCGCTCGATCGCCACGAACGGGTCGTACGCAACCACGCGCATCCCGAGTCCGAGCGCACGCCGCGCGACCTCTCTGCCGATTCGCCCGAGCCCGAGGACCCCGAGCGTCTTCCCCGCGAGCTCGACTCCGGCAAAGCGGGAGCGCTCCCATCTGCCTGCCTTGAGCGCTGCCTGGGCCTGTGGCACGTTGCGCGCAAGAGCCAGCATGAGCGCGATCGTGTGCTCGGCGGCGGAGACGACCGTCGACTCCGGGGCGTTCGCCACGACGATCCCGCGTCGCGTCGCCGCCTCGACATCGACGTTGTCGATCCCGACTCCCGCCCGCCCGATGACCTTCAGGCGTACGGCGCGGTCGATGGTCGCCGCATCGAGCTGGGTCGCCGAGCGAACCACGATCGCCTCGAAGCCGGCAATGATCGAGTCGAGGTCCGACTCCGAGTCCTCCACGACCTCGAACTTCTGTCGCAGTAGCTCCACTCCCGCTTCTGCAATCGGCTCGCGAACGAGGACGCGCTGAACTTCCGGGTCGTCCGCGTCAGGCGACACCCGCGGACTCCCGGTACGCCTCGAGGGCCCGCGCCACGGCGGCGCCTCGTTCGATCTCGACGCCGCTCTCGGCCAGGAGCAGTTCCACGGCGGCGAGCGCCGTCGTGATGTCGAACACGTCGTAGTAGCCGATGTGGCCGATGCGGAACATCCGGGCACCGAGGTCGCCGTGGCCACCCGCGACGGTGATCCCGAACCGCTCGCGGAGGGCGAGAACGAGGTCGCGTGCATTCACGCCCTCGGGCGTGAGGATCGCGGTCACGACCGCGGATCGTTGCTCGTCGGGCGAGAAGAGCTCGAGGCCCATCGCCTTGGCGCCTTCCCTGCATGCCCGCCCGAGCGCGGCGTGGCGTGCGAACGCGTCGTCGAGACCTTCCTCGAGGAGCATGCCGAGCGCGGCGTCGAGTGAGACGACGATGGAGACCGCCGGCGTGAAGGGGGTGCTGCCCGTCTCGAGCGAGGCGCGGAGCTTCTCCCAGTCGAAGTAGAACCGCGGCGTGCTGCTCGTGGCGGCACGCTCCCACGCCCTCTGGGAGACAGCCAACACGGAGAGTCCAGGCGGCGTCATGAGCGCCTTCTGCGACCCGGAGACGACGACGTCGAGCCCCCAAGCGTCCGTCTCGACGGGTACCGCACCGAGGCTCGAGACCGCGTCGACGACCGTGAGCGCGCCCGCGTCCCGCACGACGGTCGCGAGCGCCTCGACGTCCGCGACGACCCCGGTCGAGGTCTCCGAGTGGACCAGGAAGACGACTTCGGCCGGAGACTCTGCAAGCCGAGAGCGCAGATCCTCGGGTCGGGGTGTCTCCCCCCAGGCGTAGCGAAGCTCGTCGACCTTCGCGCCGTAGGTGGAAGCGAGCGCCGACCAACGCTCACCGAACTCGCCCGCGGACACGACGAGTACCGGATCTCCCGGCGAGAGCAGGTTGACGACTGCGGATTCGAACCCGCCGGAGCCCGACGCCGTGAACACGAGGATGTCGTTCCGGGTCCTGAAGACCTCCTGGAGACGGCCGAGGCACCGGGTCATGAGCTCTCGGAAGTCCGGTCCACGGTGGTGCAGGATCGGTCGTGCGCCCGCGGCGAGGACTTCCTCCGGAACGGGCGTCGGGCCAGGGGCCATCAGGTAGCGCTTCATCGGCATCGCTACGAGCCTAGCGGCGGCGCGCGAGACGCATTCCGGTCAGGAGCGTGGACGGTGACCGGAGAAGGACACGACCTGCTGGAACGTCGGCCGGTTCGTCCAGCGCATCGTGTCGGCGAGCAGTCCGGGCGTGAAGACGATGCGCTCCTTGATCGCCGAAGACCGCCAGGACGACGGATCCGGTCCCTGCGTGGTCTCGAGCTCCGCCGCGGCGTCATCGAGCGCAGCCCATAGCGCATCTCGACAGCTGGCGAGAACACCCACCCCGCAGTAGCTGTGCGTGAACACCCCCCGGACCTGGCTGCCGATGAGCGTGCTCAGGTCTTTCTGGACGTACCCGTACCACCCCGAGAGAAACGCCGATCCCTGGGCGTTGGGGTCGTCACTCGTCCCGTGCAATGCGGCGAGCCGTTCGACGAGCGGGCCGAGTACCGGCGTCAGAACGGCACCTGCGAGTCGCCCCCATGCCGCGTCCATCACCGCGGCGCCGGGGTTGTCGATCTTCCCGTCGAGATCCCGGTCGAGACGGCTCGACCCCATGGTTCGCCAGGCATCGAGGAGCGCGGCGGCCGCCTCCGCTCGAGCGCTCGGCGCCGGTCCGGTCAGCAGGACTGCACGGATCGTCGGCCACACCCTGACGACCCGCAGATCCTGCGTGGCGGCCAGGTTCATCGCCCCGGTCACCGTTGCGAGCGTGTGGTTCTTCTTGGCGGCGATCGCCGCCGTGAGGAGGTTGACGCGCTGGATCGGCCCGTACGAGAAGTTGGAGTCACCGGCGCCGACGTTCGCGGCCGATTTGTTGTTCCAGTTCAGGATCACGCCCGACGGTGGGTTGATCGCCTTCGGATGTCCTGTGAAGGAGACGAACCCGCGCCAGTCGTAGTCGCCCGTCCCGACCGTCGGCAGCGCCGGATCCGTCCCGAGCCCGCGAACGGGGAGTCGCCCGCTCGAGAACATCGCGATGTCCCGGTCGTCGGCGTAGAACCAGTTGAAGCTGAACTCGACCGAGCTCATGGTCTTGAGAAACGACTGCGCCGAGGTGACCCGGCCCGTGTTCAGTGCGTAGAAGGCCCGGGCACTCAGCAGCTCGCGACCGCGCGTGGAGCGCTGGGACGAGATCGCGACCCGTATCCCGCTCGCCGTGGCGTATCCCACGACCGGGCCGTGCGCCGTCTCGTAGTACGAGAGCGGCTCGTCAGGAGAGCCCTGGGACTTCAGCGTCCCCAGGGACGATCGGCGCATGGACTCGCACTGGCCGCGGTAGAGATAGTGGTAGTCGTCCTGGCACAGCGTCTCCACGAACAGGTCGACGTTGTCGGCCTGCGACGACGAGGCGCTCCACGCGAAGTCAGGGCCACGTCCGAAGAGCACGAAGGGGACCCCGGGGAACGTCGCGCCACGCACCGCGAAGCCGGCGCCGGAGAGCTCCATTTCCTCGAGGAACGCTGGGTATGCGTAGCCCACCTGCGGCCCGGCCACGAAGAGCGGGTGGCCTGTCAGGGAGCGCTTCGCGCCGATGAGGAGCGCGTTCGACGCGGTGGCGGCCTTCTGCGGTGCGGGTCCGGTGAAGCTCCCGTCGTCGATCACGACGCTTCCGGGAGCGCTCGAAGCGGGTAGCTGTTGCGGGAAGCTCGCGGCGACGGTCACCGGCGTCTCGGGGTCGTTCGCCTCGCGCAGGTCGGCAAAGACAGCTCGTGCGTCCGTCTCGCCCAGCCGCTTCTCGAGCGCAGCGAGGAACATCGCGTTCCGTACCTCTTGCCCACCGTTCGTCCCGAAACGCGCTCCGACAAGCGCGGCGCACGCCACCACGTCGATGGCCGTGAACGGCGCAGCAGCGATTCCGTACGCACGGTTGTAGCCGTTGATGCCGGCCGCATACGCCTTGATGACCGCGAGCACGCGCCGGCCGAGCTCTCCCTGCGAGCGAACTGCGTCCAGCTGGTTCGCGAGGTAGGCCTCCGCCTCGGGGCTCGGGACGAAGCTCTTCCCGGACGAACGCCAGAGCAAGGGGATCGAGACCCGGTACGTCGAGCGCCGCGAGGCGAGCCGGTCCGCGTATCCGCTGAAGCAGCAGTCCCCGATCGGCGGCCGTCACCCAACCCGCGCCGTACGCGACGTCGGCCTCGGTCTTCCCCGTCACATGCGCCACGCCGAACGTGTCGCGCACGATCGTCACTCCCGAGCGAGGCTGCTCTCTCCGGCGCCCTCGGTCGGAGCCAAGGCCGAGAGGCGCCGGTTTGAAATACCGGCGAAGATCCTCCCCCGTCACGTCGCCGCCGAGCGGAGTCAGGCGGTCGTACCGCCGCGCCTGGTCCCGTGTGTTGCGATCGAAGGCCAGGCTTCCGGTCTCGCCGGGAGCCAGGATCGACCAGGAGGCCGCGGCATAATCGCGGCTCGTCACTGCCGCCTCGCTCGCCGAGATGAGGAGCGCGCACGTTGCGACGATTCCCACCGCGATCGCCGCTAGTCGATGCACGCGCCGGAGGGTACCGGAGCCGAGGGCGCTCAGCCATGCGGATTTGCAGGCACTTCGACGACCGACGCCGTTCGCCGGGCGGCCACTACAGTCCCGCGCGTGGACGCCCTCCTCGCCTTCGCGGCAGCTCTCGTCTCGCTCCGTCTGTCCGCGAAGCTGGTCGGGCGAGCTCGCGGCGCCCCGAGCGGGCCATTCGTGGCCTGGGCGGCCGCACTCGCTGCGTTCGCATTGGCCTCCGTCGCGCTTGCCTGGGGAGCGGCGGCCGGTTGGAGCGACGCGTCCTTTCGCATCTACTACCTCGCGGGCGGGCTCCTCAGTGCGCCGCTCCTCGGAGTCGGCTCACTCCTCCTGATCGGCCGACGTCTCGCCGCGCCGGCAGGGCTCGTCTACGTCGGCCTCGCCGTGGGGATCATGGTCGCGGTGCAGCTCCAGGTGACCGTCTCGGGCTCGGACGTGCCCGAGGCACAGGACGTCCTCGACCTCTGGCCCGCCCGCGTGCTCGCGATCGCGGGGAACGCGATCGGAACGATTGCAGTGGTCGCGGTCGCGGTCGCGACGTTCCGCAGGCGTCCCGCCGGGAACGCACTCGTGCTTGCGGGAGTCGCGGTTGCGGCACTCGGCACGGCGCTCGCCGGACTCGGAGTCGGCGCCCTGGCACCGTCCCTCGCCGTCGCCTCGCTGCTCCTGTACGCGGGTTTCGTCGCCCCTAGTCGTCGCGCTGTCTGACGCCGCGCTCGTCGCGGCTCTTGCGCGCGCTCCGCTCGCGGAGCCAGATGGAGCCGAAGAGACCGATGACGACGAGCGCCACGGCCGCCTCTGCGATCGCACCCGGGATTCCACCGTGCGCGAGCACCATCCCGATCATCCCTGCGAGAGGAGCCACAACCCGCCGACGGTGAAGAGCACCATCAACGCCAGCATCGGGTACTGAGAGCGCAGGGCGTCTTCGCGACGCTCGAAGAGTGCTACCGCTCGATCGTGCGCGACGGCGAGGCCCGCGACATGGCCGATGACGAGCGCGCCGACCTGCACGTACCAGACCGTATTCGGCGCGACGATCGTGACGTCGGGGACGAAGTCGGCCGTCCCGAAGAGGTCCCAGCCGCGACCGAGCGGGTCGGACGCAAGCGGAATCAGGTACTGCCCCTGGATGAGGAAGAGCGAGAAGTAGTGAGCGACGACGTACGCCGCCGCAATCGGAACGAGGGAGAGGAGGAACTCCGGCACGAGCGAGCGTGGCGCGTGCACGAGCTCGCGCGCGATCGTCACCGCGAGGAGGTAGGCCATCGCGACGAGACCGACGAAGAGCACGAGACCGGCGCTGTTGACGAGCGAGATCGTGAGGTCGACCCGCCAGCCAGGCGCATCGACCAGCCCTGCACGGATGTCGTTGATGCGGTTCTGCCAGATGGTCGTACGGCTGAAACCGTCGAAGCAGGTCGACCCGAGCATGACCGCGATGACGGCCAGCGTGCCCGGTACGCGATCCGCGCCGCCGAGCCCCGTCAGGGGCCAGCGAACGACGATCGTCCGGTCACGCTCGGCGAACGGTGCCATGCGGGAGAGGAACGCGAACTCGGCTGCGAACCCTTCGCCGCCTCTCGTCCAGGCGTCTCGACCGAAGACGGCCATGCCCGCCAGTGCCCAGTAGGTGTAGAGGGCCGTCGCGATGCCGAGCACGCGCGGGTCCGCGGGCCGCGGATGCGCGAGCTCGAGGGCGACGAACGAGAGGAGCGCCAGCGCGGCGGGGAAGCGACCGAGCCGCTCGGGATACGTGAAGAGCGGCCGCGCTCGGCGACCTCCGCGCTCCAGCAACCACACACACGCGTCAGCGATTGCGCGCCACGGCGAGAGAACACGCCAGACGTTCCCGAAGAGCACGGACAGGAGCGGGAGCCCCAGCCAGAAGAGCACGTAGATGAACGTGGGCGCGAAGTTCTCGCCCGGGATAGTCGTTCCGAAGAACTCCGACCAGAGCGTGACGATCAGAAGCCCTGTCGAGATCGCACCGAGCGCGACGCGCAGCGCTGCCGATCGGAGAACTCGCTCCAGGCCGCGCGGGACCGGCCGCCCACCCGCCCGCCTCTCCAGCTGCGGCCGGCGCCAGAGCGCACCGAGCGCGACGAACGAGACGACGAGGACGATTGCAGCGGCCGAGAAGAAGAACGACTTCGGGACGGGGAGATCCCGGACTCCCCCGATCCCGTGTGCGAGGAAGATCACGGGTTGACGGTCAGCTCGGCGATCTGGGTTCCTCGACTTTCGAGCTCGACCTCGAAGCGGCCCGGAATCGTCGCACGGAACGGGATTCGCGCGGTGCCGCCAGCCGTGACGTCCTTCTTGAGGTCATAGCCGTGCACGTGGATCTCGTCCGCGACGTCGGAGTCGACGACGATGACGACGCGGTCGCCTTCGTCCACGCTCTGGCGGACGATCCCGCCTGCCGGCAAGCCGTTCGTCACCGTGATGCGAACGACCTTCGGCGCCCCGGAGTCGGTGGTCTCGGTCTGCATATCGGTGTTCGTGACCGGGGTCTCCGTCTCCGTCGACGGCGTCGGGGTGGCTTCGTCCTTCCCTCCACACGCCGCGAGGCCGAGTGTCAGAGCGAGCAGGGCGAGTACAGACGTCACTGCTTTCATTGGTCTCTCCAGAAGCTCGGGCCGCCGTCGCGGCCGGATGTCACGAGGCCTGGAGGGACGGCGGCCCGCGCCCCCGAGGAGCTATCGCCGCCACGGATCGCATTCCGAGCGTCGGCGACGCCGCGATCTCGACAAGACCTCGCGGAATCCGCGGCCGGCGAGCCTCGGGTCCCGTGAATGCCGACAGCAGCTTGCGTGCGAGGGTCCATACGACAAGAGCGACGGGCACCTGGAGCAGGAGTCCGACCAGGAAGACACGAGAGCCGAGCAGCCACGGAACGTCGCCGGTGTGGGCAAGCCGCTCGACGTGCTCCTGGACGACGAAGGTCGCGACGGCGGCCAGGGGGAACGGCCACGCCGCAGGACCACCGAGGCGGGATGCAAGGCCACCGAACGCGAGGCCCGCGACCGCCAGCACCGACAGAACCTGGGGCACGTGCTCCAGGTAGTGATGCAGTGGCGAAGTTGGTGTCGCAGTGACCCGATAGGCGAGCGCATGCGCGCCGACCACACCGGCCGCCAGCAGCGGGGATACGGCGAGCCACACCCGCACGCGATCCACGCGCCGATGATACGGCCCGCGCCGGAGACGCAGGCCGTCGATCGGTGAGGTTCAGCCGGTCAGCCGCTGAGCTTTGCGCGGACGAGCTCGGAGACGACGCGAGGATTCGCCTTGCCCTCGGTCTCCTTCATCACCTGCCCGACGAAGAAGCCGAGGAGCCCTTCCTTGCCGTTGCGGAACGCCTCAACCTGATCGGGGCTGGCCGCGATGACCCGGTCGACGATCGGCTCGAGCTCGACTGTGTCCGACATCGCCTCCTCCGCGATGTACGGCTCGGCTGAGAACGCCGGGTCACCGAGCTTCGAGATCGCCTCGTCGAACGCCGCGCGCGGAATGTGCTCACGTGCGGTCACGAGCTTCGCAAGCTCCTGCGCCGAGATCGCGCTCGGATCGACTCCCGCGCCGACCACGTTGTTCGCGATGACGTTGGCGGCGGCAACGCGCTCGGCGCCTGCGCGCACGGTCTCGCTCCAGAGGCGGTCGAGCCCCCCCGTGACGAGGACGACCGCCCGCTCGAGGTCGAGCTCCGCCTCGAGCCGGCGGATGCGCGCCGCTGGAAGCTCCGGCAGTCCGGAGCGAAGCCGCTCCACCAGCTCCGAGGTCGGCTCGACCGGGACGAGATCCGGCTCGGGGAAGTAGCGGTAGTCGTCAGCCTCCTCCTTCGCCCGCCGCGCGGTCAGCGTGCCGTGCGCCGCGTCGAAGTCGTACGTCTCCTGGAGCACCTCGCCACCGCTCTCCCAGACGGCGATCTGCCGGTCGACCTCCGCCTCGATTCCGCGGGCGATGAAGTTGAAGGAGTTCATGTTCTTGATCTCGGTGCGCGTACGCAGCTCGTCCGAGCCCCCAGGCCGGACCGACACGTTTGCGTCGACGCGCAACGTCCCCTTCTCCATCTCCGCGTCCGAGATGCCGAGCTCGACGATCGTCTGGCGAAGGAGCTGCAGGACGCGCTTCGCCTCGTCCGCGGAGCGCACGTCGGGGGCGGTCACGATCTCGACGAGAGGCGTGCCACCGCGGTTGTAGTCGACGAGCGAGACGTCGGCACCGCCGATTCGCCCCGTGTGCCCACCGACATGAACGGTCTTCGCGGCGTCTTCCTCGAGGTGCGCGCGGACGATCCCTATCACGCGATCACCGTCCGCAGTGGGTAGTATCATATTACCGTTGATGCAAGAAGGTAGATCGTACTGCGAGATCTGATAGCCCTTCGGCAGATCCGGGTAGAAGTAGTTCTTCCGTGAGAACACCGCCCGCCCGGGGATCTCGCAGCCGAGCGCGAGCCCGAGCAGGATCGTCCACTCGACGGCTGCGCGGTTGACGACCGGCAGGGCACCCGGAAAGCCGAGGCACACGGGACACGTCTGGGTGTTCTCGCCGGCGCCGAAACCAGCCGCGCAGCGGCAGAACATCTTCGTCCGCGTCTTCAGCTGAACATGGATCTCCAACCCGATGACGGGCTCCCAGCTCACTCTCGCCACCTCAGGGGGACGGTGTCGAAGCCGATCGCCTGCTCGAGCGCGTGTCCGGCGCGAAAGAGCGCGTTCTCGCCGAATTGCGGACCGACGAGCTGCAGCCCGACCGGCAGCCCTTCGGAGAGGCCACACGGAATCGAGAGGCCCGGCAGCCCGGCCAGGTTCGACGGGATCGTGAGCACGTCGCAGGCGTACATCGCGAGCGGGTCCGCAGCCTTGTCGCCGATGGGAAAGGCGACGGTCGGCGAGGTCGGGGTCGCGATCACGTCGACGCGCGAAAGCGCATCGCGGTGCTCGCGGATGAGAAGCGTTCGCACCTTCTGCGCCTGCCCGTAGAACGCGTCGTAGTACCCGGCCGAGAGTGCGTACGTGCCGATCATGATCCGTCGCTTCGGCTCAGCACCGAAGCCCTCGTCCCGCGTGCGCTCGACCATCTCGCGGTAGGTCGCGGCCTCCGTGCGCGGCCCGTAGCGCACGCCGTCGTAGCGCGCGAGGTTGGAGGATGCCTCCGCCGGGGCAATGAGGTAGTAGCACGGCATCCCGTACCGGTACGAGAGTGGTAGATCGCACTCGTCGACGACGGCGCCGAGCTCCTCCGCGTGGACGAGAGCGTGCTCGAACGCCGTACGCACACCAGGCTCGATCGCGTCCAGTGACGCGACCTGCGAAGGCACACCGATGCGCAAACCGTCGAGCCGCTCGTCGTTCGGTAAGAGCACGGGCTCCGGAAGCTCGACGGTGGTCGAGTCCCTCGGGTCGCGGCCCGCGATGATCGAGTAGAGGAGCGCCACGTCGCGAACCGTCTTCGCGACCGGCCCGACCTGGTCGAGGCTCGATGCGAAGGCGACGACGCCGTACCGCGACACCGTGCCGTACGTCGGGCGGAGGCCGACGTTCCCGCAGAGCGCCGAGGGCTGCTTGATCGAGCCGCCCGTATCGGAGCCGAGCCCCCAGGGAGCCATTCCTGCCGACACTGCCGCAGCGGTCCCCCCGCCGGATCCTCCGGGGACGAGCGTCGGATCCCACGGGTTCCGCGACGGTCCCCAGGCGGAGTTCTCCGTGGAGGACCCCATCGCGAACTCGTCCGTGTTCGTCTTGCCGAGCAGCGTGAGCCCCGCTCCCTTGCACCGCGCCGCAACCGTCGAATCGAAGACCGGGACGTACCCGGAGAGGATCTTCGAGCCCGCCGTCGTCTCGACGCCCTTGGTCGAGATCACGTCCTTGATGGCGATCGGGATGCTCGCTCCCTCCCGCGCGTCGACCGTTCGCAGATAGGCGTGGAGCTCGTCGTTCCGCTTCGCGATCGCCTCGAGGTACGCGGCGTGGAGCTCGGCCGGCGAGACCTCGCCCCGATCGACGAGGCCGATCGCATCCTCGGCCGTGAGCCTCAGCGTGTCGACGGCAGCAGCCATCACGCGGTCGGCGGGACGCGGAAGAGATCGCCTTCGCGTGCAGGGGCGTTCGCGAAGACGTCCTCCAGGCTCAAGGAATCGCGAGGCTCGTCCTCGTCCCAGACGTTGACGACGTCGAAGGGGTGAGACGTCGGCGGAATGTCCGCGAGATCGAGCTCCGCGACCACGCCGACCGCATCCAGGATCGCGCCGAGCTCCTCGGTGAGGCGCTCGACTTCCTCGTCCGTCAGCGCGAGCCGTGCGAGCCGCGCCACACGGAGGACCTCTTCCTTCGATATGGCCATTACCCGGATCCTTTCAAAGCGTTCCAGCTGCCGACTTCACACCCCGAAACGTCTGTCCCTCGGGCACCCCATGAAGGGGTCTACTTGTCGCGCGACCGGAATCCGCGCGAGCAGATTCCGGTCTTGCGCAAAGGAACGGGCCCCCTTCCGGGAGCCCGCACCTACGTCGATACGAGTCCGGTCAGCTCGTCGCTGCCACGACGTTCGCGGCCTGGGCACCCTTGGGACCCTGGACGACCTCGAACTCCACACGCTGGCCTTCGGTGAGGGTCTTGAAGCCGTCCATCGCGATCGCGGAGAAGTGGACGAAGACGTCGTCCCCACCCTCGCGCTCGATGAAGCCGTAGCCCTTCTCGTTCGAAAACCACTTGACGGTGCCCTGCTCCACTTACGTCCTCCTACAAACAAGACGCACGCCGACGAACGGCTTGCGCCGATGAACATTGAACGCGGGGAACGGTAGCGCCTACGCGCCCGGCACTGCAAGCCCGAGCTTGCGGAACCTTGCGGCGCGAAGCGTGTTCGAGAGGAGCATGGCGATCGTCATCGGCCCCACCCCGCCGGGTACGGGCGTGAGCCAGCCGGCCACGTCCGCGACGGCCTTGTCCACGTCGCCGAAGAGGCCCTCGTCCGTTCGCACCATGGCCACATCGATCACCGTGGCGCCCGGTTTCACCATGTCCGGGGTCACGAGGCCACGACGACCGACGGCGGCCACGAGGACGTCGGCCTGCCGGGTGTGCCGCGCGAGGTCCTTCGTCCGCGAGTGGCAGATCGTCACCGTCGCGTGCTCCGCCAGGAGGAGCATCGCCATCGGCTTCCCGACGATCTCGCTGCGTCCGATCACGACAGCCTCGCGACCTTCGAGCTCGATGCCGTACTCCTCGAGCATGCGCATCACGCCGAGCGGCGTCGCCGGCACGAGCAGCGGCTCGCCGAGATACAGGCGCCCTGCGTTGAAGGGATGGAAGCCGTCCACGTCCTTCGCGGGATCCACGGCGTACGTGACCCGGGTCTCGTCCATGTGTTCGGGCAGGGGCAGCTGGACGAGGATGCCGTCCACGGCATCGTCCGCGTTCAGGTCAGCGATCAGCTCTAGGATTTCGCTCTCCGGCGTATCGACGGGGAAGCGGTGGTCGCGCCCGTCGATCCCGGCCTCCTGCGAGGCCTTGTGCTTGTTGCCGACGTAGATGTGGGACGCGGGATCGTCTCCGACGAGGATCGTCGCCAGGCAGATCGGCTCGCCGAAGGCGGCGACCTCCTCGGCCACCTCGGCGCGTACCTTGAGCGCGAGGGCCTTCCCGTCGATGACCGTCGCCGTCACATGGAAGAGCCTACTTTTCGCGCTGGTGCCCTCGCAGGAGTGTCGAGCGCGGGGCCGAATCTGCCGATACCTCAGGTCTCGGAAAGCAGGCGCGATGCTCGTGAAGATCGTTGTAGTCGCCGCCCTCATCGGCGTCGGGCTCTACGTCGCCAAGGTGGAGCATGCATTCGAGAAGGCCGGTCTCGTCGGCTATTGCAACAGCGTCCGCGCCCCGGCTGGAGACGACGGCGAATGGCAAGGCTGCCACGAGGGACTCATGAGCGGCTTCCCGAACCTGGTCAAGGACTCATGCACGCTCGAGAGCCGCCGAAACGGCGTCGAGTACTGGCGCTGTCCCGTGGGGCTCGCCCACAGCCGCACCGGCGTCTGAGATCACCTGTCCGCTTACGGAGGACAAGGTGCCGGGCGGACTCGAACCGCCGAATGAGTGATTCCACGAGCCAGTCGGGGCGCAGCGTCTCCCGCGCTCACAACACGGACAGCACCGCAAGCGCGCCGACACAGAGCGCAAGGAGCACGATCGCCAGAACGGCGAGAGCCGTCCCGACACGACCGCTCGCGTGCTCCCCCATGAGCGTCCGGTCGCGGGTGATTCCCACGACGAAGACGAGGATGGGCAGGAGCAGGATCGCGTTGAGCGCCTGTGAGAGATAGAGAATCGGGACAAGCGGTGCCCCCGGAATGAGCACGATTGCACTGGCGGTAGCGATGACTACCGCGAACGTCCCGTAGAAGACGGGAGCCTCGTGGATCGGGTCGTCGAGCGCAGCCTCCTGCCCGAGCACCTCGCTGACCGAGTACGCCGTTGCGAGCGGCAAGATCGAGGCCGCTAGGACGGATGCCCCGAGAAGTCCGGCGCCGAAGAGGACTAAGGCGAATCGTCCCGCGAGCGGTTCGAGGGCGCTGGCCGCGTCCCCCGCGTCATTGATCGATGTCCCCTGTTGATGGAGCGTGTCCGCGCAGGTGACGACGACGAAGAACCCGATAACTCCGGTCATCACCGCGCCGGTTACGACATCGATCCTTTCGTAGCGCAAATCCGTCACCGCGAGCTTCTTGTCGGCCGCGTAGGACTGGATGAACGCGAGCCCCCAGGGAGCCAGTGTCGTCCCGACGGTTGCCGTAATGGCGAGGAGACCGGCTCGCGTCGCGGGCACGCTCGGCACGAGCAGGCCATGGACGGCGGCTCCCCAATCCGGCCCCGTCACGAACGCCGCGACGATGTACGTTGCGAGGAGCGTCGACATGAGCAGAAAGACGTGCTCCACCCGATGGAACGACCCGAGCAGGACGAGTGCCGAAATGCCCGCAGCAGCAACGGGGACGGAGGCGTAGCGGCTCACCCCCGCGAGATCGAGGCTCGCGGCGACACCGGCGAACTCCGCGCAGGTCGTGCCGATGTTCGCGACGAGAAGCGCAAGAACTCCGATTGCTGCGAGGCGAACTCCGTAACGCTCGCGCATTAGGCCCGTCAGCCCCTGTCCGGTGACGATGCCCATGCGCGCACCGAGCTCGTGGAAGAGGATGAGCGCGAGCGTTGCGAGGTTGAGGACCCATAGGAGCTCGTAGCCGTAGTCGGCGCCGAGGATCGAGTACGTGGTGATGCCGGGTGCGTCGTCGTCCGACAGCCCGGCCAGCAGCCCCGGTCCGACCACCGCGACGAGCACGAGCAGCGAGCTACGACGGAGCATGGCGACGGAATCGAAGGACGCGGCCGAAGCGGTGACGCGGCCGGCTTTCCGGGACACCGGCCTCGAGCTCTCGTGCCCTGGCCGCCGCATGGGGTCGGATCCGAGCGTAGAGCCGTGATTTCGCATGGGGCGGGAGCCGGGCACCGAGCTCTGCAAGCTCCTCTTCGGTCAAGGTGTGCACGCGCGCGGTCGGTGTTTCGAGCTGAACCTCGTGGCCACGCACGGATGTGAGGTGGAGCTCGTTCCACGGGATGACCTTGGCCGGCACCCGCCGTGCGAAGACACTCAGCCCAAGGCGACTCAGCAACGGCGCGGCACCGATGTCGACCCCTACCACACGAAGCTCGCGATCTCGCCATACGAGCTCGATGTCCGCGACGCGCGTGAGCCGACGCCCGCCAAGGTCGAAGATCTGCGTATCGAGGACGTCGCGTGCCAGCAGGAGCTCGTCGCGGGCAAGCTCGTCTTCGATCGGATCGGCCGTGATCACGACCTCTTCAGCGAACGAAGCCACGGCCGACCATGGCACCCGACGACGACTCCGACGCCCGACTCGCACGCGTAGCGCAACAACGTAGGGATCTGTCTCGCCGAGGACGACGATCAGGTCGTCGACCTTCCCGATCCTCGTCCCGTCGCCTCGTCGCACCGCGCGCCCGAGCTGGTCGGTGAACACGACGCGACCTTAGTCTGTCGATCGGGGCGCCGTCCTACGTTCTCAGCCGTGCCGGCCCCCGGACTGACCGGTGGAACGCGAGACGAGGCGCGCGTCCACTATTGGCCAGTCGCTCGGCCCTAACCTGGTGGCGGCTCAAGGACCGCGGACAACGGTGACCCTCTCGTCGATCGGCCATTCCCTGACGAAGTCCTCGCGCCCTTCCACGTGCAGCGAAACGCGTACGCTCGTGGCGGTTCGGTCGATCACTCGCATCACCTTCGCCTCGACTTGCTCTCCTTGCTCGGGTAGGTCGATCAACACGACGTCACCCATCACGAGGCGCTGTACGACGTATTCCATCGCCATGTGAAGAGTGTACGGCGCGCATCAGGCGCTCGATTCGAGTCGGCTGCTTCCACGGAGGCGAGATCAGAGCGAGTGCCAGTGCCAAGTCGCAGGACGAGGAGAGACGGGGCATCGGATCGGGACCACCCCCGACCCTTGGGTCGCTATTCCTCAACGACCACGGTTCGCCCTTCGGCCTGCGCGACCGCGTCCGCAGCCGCCTCGGCCTCTTCTCGGCTGGCGTAATCCTCGATCACACCTTCGCCGAAGTCGACGTGCCACACATCGTCTTTCCGGTAGACGCGGATTGGCAGACCGCTCTCGGGCATGTGATCCCCTCTGTATTGGGCCCTACCAGAGCGTAGCGCCCTACCAACCCAAGACTGGCGAGGCCGGCGGTTCACGGCCCCATGCAAGCCTTGGCGCCCGAGGAATGCGGTCGCCTGAAGCTACGTCTCTCGACGAGAGAAAGACCAGGGCGGCGCGTCGGGCCAGCCGCACGCTTCGTGGTCGCCCGGAGGGCGTCTTCATCAGGCGCAACACAGCGCATCCATATCGCGGCTATGGTGGACGAGCGCGTGGGTTGTCTTTGAAGCCGTCGAGGCTTCGGACTTTCCTCTTCGACTGTCGCATCGACCTGAGCGCAGCAGGGAGTCCATTCGGACTCTCCTGTCCTGACCGGGACTCAGTTGAGCAGAGACAGCCGATCGGACAAGCCGTCCGAGGTCTGCCGCTCGTGCCCCAGGTTCGACGAGAGGAGTACGAAATGACTGCGATCCTTACCGAGGTCCAGAAGACGGACGAGATGGTCAAGCTCGCACGCGAGCAGATCAGTGCCTTCAACAGCAGCGACTGGGAGCTCATGCGAGGAAGCCTCGCCTCCGACGCCCGTTACGAGGAGCTCGGAACCGAGCGCAAGGCTGAAGGCCCGGAGAAGATCGTCGAGCTCTTCAAGGGCTGGAAGATGGCGTTTCCGGATGTCGTCGGCACCGTGACAAGCTCCGTTGCCAGCGGCAACAAGGCTGCCCTCGAGGTGACCTGGAAGGGCACCCACACCGGTCCGCTCACGACAGCGGAGGGGACGATCCCGGCCTCGGGCAAGCTTCAGGAGACGCCTGGCGCTGTCTTCTACACCTTCGAGGGAAGCAAGATCAAGTCGAGCCGCCAGTACTTCGACTCGCTGACGCTCCTCAAGCAGATCGGCGTGCAGCCCAAGTAGCTGCGACTGCAAGGAGTACGGAAGCGGCGGCCCGACGGGGTCGCCCCTTCCTTTGGACCGAGCGGGACTGCATTCATAGACGCCCCTACCCACTCGCCCGCACGACCGGCCGGCTACCGAGCGCGGTACCGCACGCCTCAGCCAGCGGATGCGGCTGGCGTCGACTCGAACTGCTGAATGAGTGATTTCAGCCCGCAGCGATGCTGCCTATCTTCGATCCGTTGCCGAACAAGGCGCCGCGGGGCAGGCTATCTCGAGAGGCGTCCCCGGCCAAAGTAACCAAGAACGGCCAACACAACGACGACGACGATGACGATCCAAAGCCAGGTTGGCATCGTGATCCTTTCGTTGGGACGATGCCGATTCTACTCCCTGCAGATGGGGTTTAGGCGATCTCGCCGGCCTCGACGCTGGCGACCTTCACGGTGCTGGAAACTCAAGATCCTCGTCGCCTGAGCCGAGCCGGTAGCCCCTTGCCGCAGATCTGCCCAGTGACGATCAGCCGCACGCCCCCGCCGAGCCTCATCGCTTCGAGCAGCGCGAGATCCCACGTTCACGGACACGCGATCGAGCACCACGACGGCGGCGGTTACGCTTCGGAGGACATGAGCAGCCCGGAGAAAGACCGAGACGACGACGCTTGCCCGAACTGCGGCTCGCGCGTCGAATCCGCGATCAGTGCTCCGGGCGAGCCACTCCGTGAGGCGACGGAGCGGCGCTGTCCAAACTGCGGGAAGGTCCTACGGAGGGACGTCGGTGGCAAATGGACGATCGACGAGACACCGCGCTAGCTCGCGAGCACGTTGTGATGCCGACCTAGGTGTATGTCCCAGGGAGGTTGTTGACGCGCTGCAGCGGCGCGAGGCCTCGAAGAGCGCGGTGAGGACGGAAGCGATTGTAGAAGTCGAGCGCTCCCGGCAAGGCAGCCAGACGCTCTGACTCGTGCTGGTAGGGATACGCGTACGCCCAGCGCTCGAGCAAGGTGCGGATGAAGCGCTCGGCCTTGCTGTTGGTCTGCGGGCGGTAGGCGCGCGTCTTCTTGACGGCGATGCCGTGCGCTTCGCAGGCATCGGCCCAGCGGCGCTTGAAGCAGGTGCCGTTGTCGGTCAGCACGCGCTCGACGGCAATCCCGTGCGAGCCGTAGATGCGGACGAGCTCTGAGAGGAAGGCGATGGCGCTCTCAGCCGTCTCGTCCGGATAGACACGGGCGAAGCCGAGGCGAGAGTAGTCGTCGATCGCCACGTACAGGTACTGCCAGCCGGCCTTGCCCTTGGCTCGACCGCTCCGATCGCCGGTGACACGATGGCCCGGCTTGACGATGCGTCCGAGCCTCTTCACGTCGACGTGCACGAGCTCACCGGGCCGCGAGCGCTCGTAGCGGACGACCTCCTCGCGAGCCTGGCGCACGACGAGCCGCGAGCGACCGTGTCGGCGAAGCACAGCGTGCACCGTTGAGGCAGCGACTCCCACCGCCCAACCGATCACGTGCGGCCCCTCGCGAAGCTCCTCGCGAGCACGCAGGATCGCCTGCTCGATCGCTGCCGGCGTCCGCTTCGGTGAGCGGTGCGGGCGGCTCGATCGATCCTGCAGGCTCTCGCCGCGCCTTCGGCGGTTGACCCACTTGGAGGCCGTCTGCCGCGAACAGCCGACCACGAGTGCCGCTGCCGTGATCGTCAGCCCGGCCGTGACGAGATCGCAGACGCGCTGACGCTGCCTGGCCGTCAGGACCGCATTTGCATGAAGATCCACAAGAGCCCTCCTTCGGTTGCGACTGGGACAAGCCGCACCCTAGGAGGGCTCACTGACGCTTCACGGCGTCAACAACGTGTCTGGGAACTACACCTAGGCTATCTTCCGCGTTCCATTCGGACTCGAGCCAGCCGACGTCCATTTCGTCACTCAAGCGCCTCGCCTTCCTAACCGGATAGGTCCCCGCCGGGGAAGTCGTAGCCTCAGGAACACGCCTGCGTCAGCCAACCTCCCACGTGGAGCGCGACCGCCTCATGGAGCGAGTCAAGACCTCACCCGGAGACCCGGTTCGAGGCTGCAATAGAGGCGCCGAGCGGACTCGAACCGCTGTACGAGGCTTTGCAGGCCTCTGCCTAACCACTCGGCCACGGCGCCAGCCGCGCCATCGTAGCCTCCCTCCTCCGCGACGACAGATCGCGTGCGACGTTGCGATCCCGCCACGTGCACGCTGGTGTCGGGACGCCGGTGTCGGTCACCGATAGACACTGACGTCATTGCCGAGCGCACGTAGTCTCGGTTGCGTTACGGCGAAGTACAACGATACGGCTCTGCACTTCGAGTTGGCTGCGTTGCCTCACCTTCTCGAGGCGCACCTTCCGCTCGGCCCGATCGCCTTTACCGACCTCGGGTGCGGCGACGGCCCGCTCTTCCGGGCTCTCGAGGCCGGAGGGTTCATCTCACCCGAGCGTCGGGTGTATGCCGTCGATCTCGAGGAGCAGCGGCTCGAGCGCGTGTCAGCTCGGTTCCCGTGGATCCAGACCGTCGTCGCGTCGGCCGATTCCGTCCCGGCGATCGGTGATGAGGAACTCGACTTCGTCTGCTCGACGATGGTCATGGAGCACGTCCCGGATGAAAGGGCGTACCTCGAGGAAATCCATCGGATGCTTCGACCGGGCGGACGAGCCTACGTCACGACGGTGTTCAAGAAGCGATGGGCGTGGTACTTCCGAAAGCGCGAAGGCGAGTCGGTCCTCGATGTCTCGCATCTTCGAGAATACACGGATCTTGGCGCGTTCCGAGCACTGCTGATCGAGGGAGGCAAGCTCCGGATCCTCGCCCTCAGACGGCGCTTGCTGTGGTTCCCGCTCCTCGACCCGCTCCTGTTCCGCATCGGTCAGAGCGCTCCCGCGCTCACACGCCGATCGCGTGTGCTCCGCGTTCTGCGCGCCGTACGGGTGCCGATTCCCGGCTACTACTGCCTCGAGGTCGTTCTCGAGCGCTGATCCGGTGCCCCCTACGGGAAGCTCGAGCGGCTCGGATTCAGATCGAGTCTCCCTCCGTCTCGGCACTCCGGCGGTACGAGGTACTCGGGGCTCGACCCTGCGTGAAGCGCGTTCTCCGTCAGCTGCTGGCGCATCATCTGACGCGCGGTGCCCTCCGAGAGGCCGAGCCGGACGCCGAGCCTCACCCCGGACTGGAGCGCGTAGCACTCGGTCGTGCCTTCGTCGTCGACGCCCTGAAGGTGCCATGCCTCATGTGCCAGCACGGCGATCGCCCGAGCGGTCTGGCTCGACGTGACCTCGCCCTTGTAGGCGAGCCGGTACAGGTCGTAGCAGCGCTCCGGCGTTAGATAGGCGCGGTCGCCCCCGACCAACGCCACGCCGTCCGCGTGCTGGACGAAGCCGACGTAGTCCCGCGACTCGTCACAACGGATCGCGACCTCCTTGCCTGCGATGCGCGAGGCTTCTTCGGAAAAGCGAGCAACGGCGGCGGAGCGCGTGTCGCCGGCTAGACCCCCCCACCCCGCACGGCTGTCGGCGTACGCGAGAGCTGTCGCGAGCACGGCGATGACGGTGAGCCCGGTGAGAAACCGGCGAACCGCCGGCCAGCTGCTTCCGCGTTCGTGTACGACGATGTCCGGCTCCTCCGGACCTCCTTCTCGGGCCTCGGCGATCAGCTCCTCGAGCTCGTCGTCCGTCTCGCCCGAGTACGGGATCCACAGCTCCTCCTCACCGTGCCGGACGAGGAGGAGCTCGTCGCCTTCCTGCTCGTACCCGTAGCGCAAGCGGTCTGCCTCCTGAGGACCTCGCTCCGGGACCTGGCGCCGCTGATCTCGCAGCGCTCCGACCAGGAAGTTCACCTCGAGCCCGAGAGCGACGAGGAACACGAGCCAGATCGGAACCGCGGTCCGCAACTCGTCGGGACCGACGATCCACGCGAGGACGAAGACGGCGAGGCCAACGCGGACCGCGGTGAGCGAGACCGGAAGCCGATCCGCGACGTCGCCCACGAGTCGAAGGTAGCTGTCCGGGTCGACCGCATCGCCTTGTACTCGGGAACGAGCAGGAGTACCCTCGGGGAGTGCCCGCCTGCGGCCGGCCCTACGGTGCCGGGGTTCGCGAGGAAGGGAGCGACCGAGAACGCGAAGTTTGAAAGGCCGAGGAGTCCGAAGACGGGGGCGAGGGGGGACGTCAGAGGCGCGTGCGGCCGCGCCTCTGACCTCGCGGAAGGCGTTCAGTCACGATCTCCGCGCCGTAACCAGTACCGGATGAAGTACACGGGCACCGCGACGCCTGCGAAGAGGAATGCGGCGACACCCCACGCGGTCGCGTGGCGGCTGCCGTGCCTGCTGGCGTGTACGAAGACCCCGGTCGAGATAGCAGCCGCGAAAGCCACTGCAACCAGGAACGTCACGGGGTCCATCGTTGACACGATGGACACGATACGGAAGACCGACGCACGCCAGCCACGCAGGCGGACGCTCGCAAGCTCTCCGAAAGAAGCGCTTCCCGTGAACGTTGTGTCCGTGCACGCACGATCTCTCGACTTCGTCTCTGAGCCTGCATCCACCGCGGCTCGCCTGACTTGTCAGGCGCGAGCGCCGAGTCAGGCTTGCACGGCGGTACAATGTTCGGACTCGATAGCTCCACCTCTCGTCGTGACCCAAGTCCTGAGCCATTGCGCCAGGTCGAGCGGAAAGAGAGAGGCAGATGGCATCACCATTCGTCACCATTCGCTACCCCGACGGGCAATGGGAACTTGCCCTCAGCGCCAAGGTGCCAAAGGTCGGAGACACCCTCACACGGAGTGACGGTAAGTGGGTCGTCGCGAAGGCCGCCAAGGACGGTGACGGGCACGTCATCGTGGCTTGGCATCCCGCTCCAAGAATGGCCCACTAAGAGCTCGGCGAGAACTCGCTTCTGCGGTTGGGGGTAGCGCTCCAACTGCTGTGGCGACGAGCTCGGCCACACACGAGCGAGTCGCTGAAGTTAGCTCTGACAGGTCGTGCGGTAGGCGAGGCCCGGAGCCAATTGCCCCCACTCGCTCTCGGTCAGGTTACCGACCACGAGGTGGCACACCAGGGTCGTGAGGTCTGAGAAATCACGCCACAGGATCCCGTCCCAGAGTCGCACTGTGCCGTCGTCTCCGCCCGAGGCGATCGCGTGGCCGTCGGGGCTGAAGGCGACACCGAAGACGGCGCCCCGGTGCCCACCCAACGGCGCGCCTAGCGCACGCCGACCGTCGACGTCCCAGAGCCGCACGGTTCCGTCATCGCTCGTCGCGGCGAGCGTGCGGCCGTTCGGGCTGAACGCGACGCTCTCCACACGCTCGTCTTTGGCGGCTCCCGGAAGAGCCTCACCGAGCGGCTTGCGCCCTCGAGCGTCCCAGAGCTGCACGGTGCCGTCGAAGCTTCCGGTGGCGAGAACGTCGTCTCCGCCGAAGGCCAGGCTGACGACCTCGTCGTCCTCGCCAAGCGGAAGTTGGCCCACCGGACGACGGTCGGCCACGCTCCACAACCTCACCGTCCCGTCGCGGCTCGCGGACGCGAGCGTTCGCCCGTCCTGGCTGAAGGCGACGCTGTTGACAGGTTCGGTGTGACCCGTGAGGAGCACACCGGGCTCCTTCCGATCGTCCAGGTCGAACAGGCGGATCGAGCCATCGTCCCCCGCAGCGGCGAGCGTGTGTCCGTCGGAGCTCAATGCCACGCTTCGTAGCGCCTCGTCGCTGCTGTGCAGTAGCTCCCCGAACTGCCCGCCGCGAGGCAAGCGCGCCAGCCACACGTCCCCGTCGTCGCTCGCGGCGGCCGCCATGCGCCCGTCCCGGCTGACGGCAACGCTCTCGAACCCATCCGTCGGGTTTTCCAGGAGCACCCTGCCAGGCTTGTCGCCGCTCGCGCGCCACAGCCGCACGGTTCGATCGAAGCTGGAAGTGACGAGCGCCTGTCCGTCGGGGGTGAAGGCGACACCGGTGATTCGACCCGAGCGCCTCCCGATGGGCGCTCCGAAGCGGAGCTTTTTCAGATCCCAGAGACGCACGGTGCCGTCGTAGCCGGCGGAAGCAAGCGCGCCTCCGTTCTCGCCGACGGCGATGCTCACGACCTTGCCCTGATGGCCCTTCAGAGGCTCGAGCGGTTTGTGGGTACGGAGGTTCCACAGTTGCACCGTCCCGTCGGACCCGGACCAGGCGAGCGTGCGACCGTCGGGGGTGAACGCGACGCTCCAGATCTGGCCGGTGTTCTTTGCCGGGAGCCGACCGATCGTCTTCCGAGCGCGCACACTCCAGAGCCGAACCGTGCCGTCCGACCCCGAGGAGGCCAGAGTGTTCCCGTCGGGGCTGAAGGCGATGCCCAGAACCAGGCCGTCGTGGCCGTTGGTGAACCTGCCACGCGGTCGGCCCGAGGGCACGTCCCAGAGCCCCACCGTTCCGTCGAAGCTCGCCGAGGCAAGCGAGTGTCCATCGGGGCTGAACGCCACGCCGACGACCTTGTCCCTGTGTCCGAGGAGAGGCCCCCCGAGCGGCCGACGTGATCGCGCATTCCACAGTCTCAGGTAGCCGCCGGCACCGCCAGTGGCGAGCGTGCTGCCGTCAGGGCTGAAGGCGACGCTCGACATCACGCCTTTGTTGCCGACTGGAATCTGACCGACGAGCGCGTGCGTTTGCATGTCCCAGAGCTTCACTGTCCCGTCGTCACTGGCAGACGCAAGGGTCCGCCCGTCCGGACTGACGGCGAGGCCCCAGATCTGGTCGGTGTGCGCACGGATAGCCTCGCCCAGCGGTTTGCGCGCTTGCACGTCCCAGAACTGGATCGCCCCGTTGAAGTCCGCTGAGGCGAGCGTGCGTCCGTCCGAGCTGAAGGCGACGGCCCGAATTCCGACTGGATCGCCGCGCAGAATCGCTACCGTACCGGAGCGGCGAGCCGTCTCGAGGGCAGCGACCATGGTGCTTGCCGCGTCGGAGCTCGGGCTCGACCGGTATGCCTCGAGGCTCAGAAGGAGCGCCCTGTCGACGTGTGCTCGCAGCTGACCTCTCGCGGCCGCCGCGAGTGCGAGTGAGGTCGCCGACTCCGTCGCGTGCACGGCGTCGTTCCTCTGCACGAGCGCCCAGATGCCGAGCCCGGCGAAGACGGCAACGAGAGCGAGCAGGACGGCACCGACGCGCGCGAACCGACGAATGGCCGCTCGGCGTGCACGCTCCTGCTCGAACCCTCGTCGCCACTCGAGCGTCGGCTCGGCGAGGACGTCGTGGAACAGCTCGTAGCGGACGGGCTCCCCCTCGGTCGCCGGCGCGACCGGGCGAAGGATGCGTCCGCTCTCCCCGTGACAGAGCTTCTCGAGAACCGCCGAGACCTCGGGCTCGGGCCGGCCCGTCCACTCGGCGAGATCCGAGGCCGAGTGGGCGATCTTCGTCTTCGAGCTGGTAACGAGGAAGCGAAAGAGGTCCGAGGCAATCGCCTGCTCGCCCGGCGTCAGCGCGCCGAGCGCTTCCAGCAGATGGTTCTCGACCACGCGTCGCGCTCCGCCGAGCTGCTCGAGCCGCGAGTTCGTGAGCTCGTGCGAGCCCGCTTCGACGGTGGCGCGCCAGACTCGTTCCATCACGAGCTGGAGGAACGGCGCCTCGATCTGCTCTCCGGCCGGCGAGCTTCGATCGGGCGCGTCACCCGCCCGAGTAAGCGGGAGCCCACTCGCCACCGCCGCGTCGAGCACCGCCTCTACGAGCGCGCCGTCGAGGGTGTAGGGCTGCTCGCCGGGAGGAAGCCGACGGTTCCACTCGGCGATCGGGCGCTCGATCGCCTCCCGGGCGGCGTCACGACTCAGGTGCTCGACGCGGACGTAGTTCGCGAACACGCGCGGAATCCGTCCCTCGAACAGATCGAGCTTCGCCCAGGCGTCCTCGCGGATCGAGATGAGGAAGTTCACCCGCAGGTTGGGCTCGTTGACGATCGCGGGGAACTCGCGGGCGAACGTGCCCACGCCGTCCTCGTTCCCGTGATACAGGAAGAAGTCCTCGAACTGGTCGAGGACGACGAGGATGGTGCGCACGTCTTTCGTCCACCGCGTGAGTGCGTCGACGAGCGGCTCCCTGGGCTGCCAGGCTTCGACGTCTTGCCCACCGAGGGCCTCGCTGAGCGCGGGCTCGATCGCCGCCATGAGCAGCGGCACCGGATCGTCACGCCACTCGCGGAAGACGCAGATCGCGTACGGGACCTGCTCTCCGTCCCTGTCCACGGCGTTCGCGAGAACCTGCTCGCGAACGTCGTGGACGACCCCGGCGCGAATCAGAGACGTCTTGCCGACGCCGCTCGGGCCGTAGAGGATCGTCAGCCGGGAAGCACGCAGATTGCCCGCGACGATCCGCTTCTCCTCGTCGCGGCCGAAGAAGAGGGCCGCGTCGGCCTCGTCGTACGGGACGAGGCCGATGTAGGGAGTCTTGGGAGTGTCCTTCGCCTCCGTCGGCTCGGTCATGACGCCGGCGGCGCTGGCTCGAACAGTGCGGACTGAAGTTGCTCGCCGTATTCCTTGAGCGGGACGTAGAGCAAGTCGATGTCTCCACGATCTCGCCAGAGCGCCTCTTCGATCTCACGTACCCCTGCGTCCGCAGGCTCACGCTGGACCGCCCACGACTTCAGGTCGAGCTGCTGCGCGCCCCAGATCCTGTTGAGGATCACCCGCAGGTTCCAGTCGCGCATGGCGTAGCCGAGGAAGAGGAAGTGGCTCTCCGCCATTCGCTCGCGCAGCGAGAAGGGAATCTGCTCGCCCACGTCTGCCCCGACGAGGTAGTCGATGTAGCTGTCTTCCGTCACCACATAGCTGTCGCGCCTGACGTCGACCCGGTCGATTGCCCCATGGAGCTTGAGGATCACCGGCCGCTTCTCGATCTCGAGACCCGTGTACTTGTTCGGCCGCTCGATCGCCACGATCTCGCCGTCGGGCGGCCGGTGGAGGAAGCGGCCCTGGAACGGTCCGCGCTTTGCCTCGTACCAGACGACGTCGAATTGCTCGCCCGCATCTGCGAAGGCACGCTCGATAAGGTCGTCGTAGTTCGTCGTCAGCACGAGGAACTGCGGTCGACCGTTCTGGCGGAGGAGCGCGGGCAGACGCGCGAACAGTCGATGGATCGAGCTCGGCGGATAGTCGGAGTCGAAGACCGCGTGGAGATAGCGGTACAGCTGCCCCTCGCCCAGGATGGCGTCAACGTACTGGGAGACCCGCAGGAGGTCGAGATCGTCGGGATCCGGGTAGTGCCCACGTTCGGCGAGCGTGCGGGCGAGCTCGACCCCGCTCGGTGCATAGCGGCCGAGCTCCCAGTGCGCTTCGTCGGGCCGGTCGCAGAGGTTGGCACCTGCGCCGAAGAACGGCACGATCTCGGCGCTCGACAGCAAGTCGGCGACGCGTGAGTAGTGGCGATCATCAACCTGCATGCGTCCTCCGGTCGGTGGCCCGTTCGACTCGGGAGCCGCCGCAGGAGGCTGACCCGCCGTTCGATTGGATCACGGCCGAACCTTCGAGGCAAGTGGGGTCGCCGTTATGTCGAGCCGCCGCACTCCTCATCGGGGGGACTACCCGGAGGAACGTCTAGGACGTCACGTTCGCGCAGACGACGTACAGGGTTGTGGCGCCCTTCGGCTGTTGCCCGGTGAAGTTCGCGATCCGAACCTGCCAGACCGTGTTCGACTGCGGGATCGACTCGATCACCCGCAAGTCGTTGGCTCCGTTCTTCGAGAGGCTGTAGCCCCCGGCGAGCGCCGACTTGCCTCCAGGGCACTGGAGGGAGTACGTCTTCGCTTCGTCCTCACCACTCGGTGCGGAAACCGACTGTGGGATCCGCTGATATCCGGAGACGCCCGGCGATCCTTGCGGGCCGGGATCGCCCTTCGGGCCGACGGCTCCGATCGACTCGGACAACTTGCCGTTCGAGGCCACGATCGGGATCTGTCCGGCGGTCGGCTTGGTGGAGGCCTTGTGCCCGCTCAGCTTCGCTGAGTTCTGCGCGTACCCCGCGACCTTCGCGTACGGAACCGCCCCGATCGTGCTTCGGGCGGCCTGGCCGAGCGATGTCGAGCCAAGCAGTGAGATGACGAGCGCTGCGGAAGCGAGGATCAGTGGCAGGCGTTGCTTCATGGCGAACTCTCCCTCGGGATCGAAGGTCGGTGGATGACGACTCGAGGCGACGCGGTCGGCTCGAAGCGGAACGGTCGGACGGGCATAGGCCCCCTGGACGAAACACTCTGGTCACGTCGCCGATCCACCGCCGTAGGTCCTAGACCCCGACCGGCTCGTGCAAAACGATGCAAGCACAGGCCCTCGAGGCTGTCAAGAAGCCCGGCGCGGCCCGAGCCCAGGAGCGGCGCTAGCTTTCGTGCCGGCTGGCGATCACGGCCAGTACGACGTTCAGCGCGGAGATGGCCGTCGCGGTTGCCGCGCCCCGCCGCGGCAGGGCGCCGGTAACGCCGGTGGAGAACGCCGAGACCGTGTCGCAAGCGTGCACGACGACGGCCATCTTCACCGCGTGTCGACGAACGGCCGGATCCTTGGAGAGCAGATCCGCACCCATCAGAATCGTCCGCACTCCGAACATCCGAAACGGGTAGCTCATCGGCTCCGACGACTCGTCGACGCCGAGCCGACGCGACAGCGACTTGGGGGCCAGCAGGGCGCTCGCACCGTTGAAGATCCGGATCCCGGCAAGCGTGATCCGGGCTGCATCGGCGATCGCCGGCGTCGCCATTGAGTTACGTCGCTCCGGTGCTGCGCCAGGGCGCGAACGGATTCTCGACGCCATGCAGAGCGGGTCCGAGCTCCGGGAAGTGACGCAGCAGCACCGAGCGCATCGAGTTGTCGTCGATCCAGTCGAGCCCTGCCTGCGTGTACACCTCGGGCCGGTAGTCGCGCGTGAAGAAGCGATCGCTCTTCAGGCGGCGCGACGCCATCAGGATGAAGACGCGGAAGGCGGTGTCGCTGAACCCGAAGCCCTTCGGCTTCGGCTCGGCGTACATCCCGATCATGTGGTCGACCCGCTCGACGTCGCCGTAGACGTGACGCAGTTGGTCGGCTGTGGCTCTGTCGCCTCCGGTGAGCTCCTCGAACGAGGAGGCGGGCTTGAGCCGGAAGAGCCGGCGAAACTGGTTGTAGCGCGGCACCCCCCGCTCGCGGGTCCGGAGGATGTCGATCGCGGCGAGATCGACCACTGACCCGTCGGCCCGATCGAAGGTCTGGAGGAACCTGGGGTAGTTGTGAAGCGAGATCGCGCCCGGGTGAGATCTTCCGAACGAGTGGAAGAGGTCTGGCATCGGCAGCTCGGACAGCCGCTCCCGGACGTGGAGGACGCCGAGGTCCGGGAGGGTCAGGCTCGCGACCTCGCGATCGTCGGCGAGCGTCCGGAACGTGAACTCGTCCGGGATCAGCGGGTGCATCCTGTACACCGAGACGAACTCCTCGGTGAGCGCGTACGGGACGCCGTGGTGATCGGTCGGCGAGCCGGGAATCCCTCGGACGACGTCGTTGGAGGTAAGGCGGCCGTACTTCTTGTCGAAGCCCTCGCCCGCCAGCCCCCACCAGTTGGCGCGCATCGCCGTCAGCGTGGTCGGGTGGGCGATGATCGCGGGCGTCCAGTCGACCGTGTGGATCTTCGCCATCAGCGCGGCGTTCACGAGCCGCGCCTTGTCGTAGAGCTCCTGATCCAGGAGGTCCGGATGCTTCTCGTGGAGCCGGTCGCAGATCGCGTTGTGCTCGCGCATGAAGAGCGAATGCAGCAACGCGAGCCCCACCCAGAAGTTGCCGGCGGTGCCCGAGAGGTCGATGTGCGCCTCGAGCTCCTTGGGCGGCAGCCCGTGCTCGTCGATTCGGAGCTTCCCGTGCTCGCCCGAGCGGATCGCCTGCGCGAAGGCGGGGTCGCGACCGTAGATCTGCGACGCATCCCACCAGTGCGTGTCGTCGGTGACGAACGTCGCAGGCCCGCTCGGATCGGCGCTCGGGTCGCGGCGAGTGCGCTGGATCTCCATGGGGCGCTGCGGCCACGGGTCGTCGTCTGCCAGCGCGATCTTCCACGGCTCCTCCTGCTCGGGCTTGCCGTGGCTGAACCAGTCGTGGACCTCGAACTGGATCCACGCGCCGGCGAGGAGGTTCAGCGTCGTCGCAGGCTGGAACCGCTCCCGCGTCAGTAGCTCCCGGCTGACGAGTCGCGGGTTCGGCTCGAGGAGCGCGTCCGTAGGCTCGGCGTAGGTGTAGCGGAGCGGGACGTTGCGGCCGAAGCGGCTTCCGAGGGCGCCCATCAGCGGGTCGCTGAGATCGTTGAACGAGCCGTCGAGCGTTCGCGCGGTGAGGTACGACTTGTGCTCGTCGACGTCGGGCCTGTCGAGAGCCCCCCTCCCCGTGTCGTAGAGATTCTTCTCGCGCAGTTGGTTCCTGAGCCCGATGAGAACCGGCAGAGCGACCGCGCGCGGCAGCTTGTCCCAGCCGATCCAGCGGTCGAGTGTCTCTGCCAGGCTGTCGAGCAGCGACGTGAACGGTGAGGTGGCCATGGCGTGCTCCCCCGTCTCGGACGGCTCGCCCGCTGCGACCACTCGCAAGGGCGGCGACGCGAGGGACGGCGGCCCTGTGGTCGCGTCTCCATCAAAGCAGTCGCCCCACACGCGGTCAACGTCGCGATCCGTTGTCTGCCGGCGCGCCCGGGTGTAGGTTCAGAGAGCACCAGTTCTTCCGCCGTCAGGAGGTTCTCATGGTCGCCGACGTCTCCGACCTCCTTCGCATGTCCTCGGACGAGCTCGACGAGCTGTTCCGGCAAAGCACCGGGGGCGAGCTGCCGGACGGAGAGGCCGATGGCACGGTCCTGGTCGAGTCGGGCACGCAGCTGGCCGGCCCGGCGGCCAAGCTCATCCACTTCTTCGCCTGGAAGGGGAAGGTGTTCGACCGGGAGAAAGGCGAGCTCCGCAACGAGATCCTCCCGTTCGGCATCGAGGCCGTGCGGGCCAAGGTGTACCGGGACGACAGCTGGCTGGACGGCAAGGAGACCATCGTCCTCGACTACTCGAAGACGTCGCTCGTGGCGCACTGGATCCGGGACGAGATTCGAACGGTAGGACCCGGCTTGTATCTCGGCCTCGTCTTCTGGGAGCGCCGCAAGGTGCTGCACTTCGCGCTCCAGTTCCCGACCTGAGCCGGTAGGCACGCGCCGCTCATGCCGCATCAGACCGCGCTGACCATTGTCTCCCAGGTGCGCCCCGAGGCAGCGGACGACCTTCGCGCGCTGCTCGCGACGATGGGCGACGGCGTCGCCAACGACGACGTGCTCGACTTCGGCTCGCTCTCCGGCCTTCATTTCGCGCGCCTTGTCCTCGTTGAGGAGTCAACCGACCTGCGCGGTGAACCGCTACCCGCATCGCTCATCTACCTGAGCGACCTCGACATTCCGAAGAACCGCCATCTGGACGAGCTGGTGGACGCCGCCGGCGACGCGATCGACCGCGTCTTCGGCCATTGCGTCGGATACCCGCAGGCACCCGCCACACGCGAGAAGCGGCTCGCATACCTGGGCGGGCACGTCGTCACCGAGCAAGCCCGCTACGTGAACACGGTCGGGCGGACCGCGCGTCAGATCCACGACGAGGCGCAGTTGAGGGATCGCTTCCAGATGTACCTCGACGAGCATGCCGACGAGCTTCGCGGACGCGGCCCGGCCGAGATCCGCGGCGAGCTGCAGCGGCTGGTCGACGGCGACCCCGATCTCCGTTGGGCCTTGCAGCCGGCCGAGAAGCCCGAGCTCGGCTTCAGGCTGCGCGAGCTCGTGCACGCGATCGGGGTGCCGCTGCTCGTCCTGGTGCTCGTGCTGGTCTTCCTGCCTGTCGTCGTCATCGGGTTGCTCGTCTACCTCGTGCTGCTCCGCTGGCACGAACGCCGTGATCCAGCGCCGCACGTGAAACCGCCGCCCGAGCTCGTGCAGGAGCTCGCCGCTCTCGAGGATCACCTCGTTCAGAACCCGTTCACGGCGATCGGCCTCGTCAAGCCGGGCATCTTCCGGCGCCTGACGTTGCGCGCAATTCTCATGGGGATCGACTACTCAACCCGGCACGTCTTCAACAACGGCAACCTCGCCGGCGTGAAGACCATCCACTTCGCACGCTGGGTCTCCCTCGACAACGGCCGCCGGGTCATGTTCGCGAGCAACTACGACGGCAGCCTGGAGAGCTACATGGACGACTTCATCGACAAGATCGCGTGGGGCCTCAACATCGTGTTCAGCAACGGCTACGGCTACCCGCGTGCCAGGTTCCTGATCCTCGACGGCGCTCGCGACGAGCTTGCGTTCAAGGACTACCTGCGGCTCCACCAGGTACCGACGCGCGTGTGGCACTCGCCGTACGGACAGCTCTCGGCCGCGAACATCAACAACAATGAGCGGATCCGCGCCGGACTCCACGGAGCGGCCGGCGCGGAGAAGGCGGAGCAGTGGTTGCACGACCTGTAGAGCCGGAGCTCCAGGACATCCAGGGGCTCGTCGCGCGCGGGTACGGCGATCTCACGGCGGCGATGTTCCTGCTCGGAAGGATCGAGGACGGAGCCGCCGCGCGAACCTGGCTTGCAGGCATCGCCGACGTCCTGACCGCAGCGAGCCAGAGGCCGGAAGGGCGGGCGGTCAACATCGCCTTCACGAGTCACGGGTTGCGTCGCCTCGGGCTGATCGAGAGCACGGTCGGACTCTTCTCCAACGAGTTCGTCGACGGCATGACGACACCGCATCGGAGCAGGGCGCTCGGCGACGTCGGGCGAGACGCACCCGAGCACTGGATCTGGGGTGGGCCGAGCGCCCCAGTGGACTTCGTACTCCTTCTCTACGCGACCGAAGGCGCGGAGCTGGCTGCCTTGCGAGCCGAGCCGGGGCTCGCGTTTCCGCAAGGGATCCAGCTCGTGAGCGAGCTCGCCACCTCCAACCTGCGTGGGCACGAGCCATTCGGATTCCGCGACGGGATCTCCCAGCCGCTGATCGAGGGCCTGTCGAAGAAGGGGCCGGTAGCGACGACCTTGAAGTTCGGCGAGTTCGTGCTCGGCTATCCGAACGAGTACGGGCGCCTCACGGACCGCGCGTTGCTCGACCGAGCGCCGGAGGTGGGCCGAAACGGCAGCTACGTGGTCTTCCGGCAGCTACGCCAGGACGTGCGGGGCTTCTGGCGCTTCCTCGACGGCGCGGCACGACACCCGGACGGGACGCCCGACCCGGAGCGGCGCGTCCGTCTTGCGGCGAAGCTCGTCGGCCGCTGGCCGGGGGGCGCCTCGCTGACGCTCTCGCCCGACCAGGACGACGCGGCGCTTTCGGAGGAGAACGAGTTCGGGTACCACGACCTCGACCGGAGAGGGGAACGCTGTCCCATCGGCGCGCACGTGCGCCGCGCGAATCCCCGCGACTCGCTCGACCCGAAGCCCGGCACGGAGAAGTCCCTGGAGCTCAACCGCCGGCACCGGCTGCTGCGGCGCGGTCGCGAGTACGGACAGCAGCTGACACCCGACGAAGCGCTCGAAGACCCCCCGCCGAGCGAGCAGGAGCGCGGACTCCACTTCATCTGCCTGAACGCGAACATCTCGCGTCAGTTCGAGTTCGTCCAGGGAACGTGGCTGAACAGCCCGAAGTTCGCCGGGCTCTACGACGACTCCGATCCCCTCGTCGGCCCGTCCGAGCCGTTCGGCGGCACGTTCACGATTCAGTCCGACCCGATGCGAGAGCGTCTGACGAACGTTCCGCGATTCATCTCCGTGCGAGGCGGCGCGTACTTCTTCCTACCGGGACTGTCTGCCGTGCGTTACCTCGCGAGCCGCTAGTCGAAGCGCTCTTCGCCGGTCGGCTCGTAGTGCTCGACGGCATTCATCTGCTGTCGCAGGCGCGACAGCTCGCTGTACATGCGCTTCCTCGCCCGGCTCTGGTTGCCGAGCGGTCGGTGCTCCGGAACGCAGTGCCAGGGGTTGAACGAGAGAACTCGCGCGAAGTCGAGCTGCTCGGGCGAGTCGAACGTCTGCCTGGGAATCCGCAGCACGGCGGCCGGCACGCGCGGTGACAGCTTCGTCGGCCACAGGACGACGTTGTTCTCGATCGGCATGCGGAACGGATCGGTCTGCACCTGGAGCAAGATGTCGAACTCCACGTCCTGCTTTGCCAGCGTGGCGACCATCGCGTCACGGAGGTAGTTGTCGGGCGGACGAAGAGGCAGGCGCGGCACACGGGTTCTCGTCGCCAGGCGCGTCCGGAACGAGTACTGCATCGCCTGCCCCTCTCCGAGGAGGTAGGGCACACAGCTGAAGTAGTCGCCTTCCAACGGGCTGCTCTGGGTCTTCGTCCAGAGCAGCTGCATGATCGAGTCGAGGATGTGCGTCTGCCGCTTGAAGTTGGCGAAGTAGAACGGCGGCGCGTTCATGTAGCTCCAGCGCTGGAGCTCGGCGTTCGCCTTCGTGTCCGGAGTGACGAACGTGGGCGTCGAGACGCAGATCAGGTCCTGTGTCGACTTCTCGTCGTCGAGGAGCTTCGGGCCGGGGACACCCATGATCTTGATGCTCATGCTCATGAAGCCCACGTCGTCGATGTCCTTCGTCACGTAGGGGCCGGGACCCGCGAACCGCACCCAGGCCGGATACGTGTGGGGTTCCGCGAAGATGCCACGTCGCATGTGCTCGGGCACGTCCTCGCGGACGATGAACTCGGCTCGCACGATGCCGTGCGTCTTGGTGTTGCCTCCGCGCTCGACGTGACCCGGGTTCCAGAGCTTCGTCATCTGGGCCCTGAACGACGCGATGATGTCTTCGAGATGCGCCTCTTCGTCCGGCTGGGTGCGTTCCTCCGCCAGCCCGAGACCCTCGTTCTTCCGCTTCCTGTTGATGAGAGCGGTCACCAGCGTCGAGAGCCGATCTCGGAAGAGCCAGTCGAACCCAGGGCGAAAGAACGGATCGAAGCGACGCTCGACATGGATGAAGAACAGGAGCAGACCGTTGATCCAGTCGAGGAGGACGTTGCCGGTGTGTGCTGGTGGCAGGCCATAGCCCGGACCGGGGTCACCTCCCGGGGTCGCCCCGGTCGTGAGCGTGCGTTCGCTCCCCCCGTCGGTCACGTGAGTGTCAGCCGACGTCGACGAGCGCAGGATCCGAGGTGCCGCCGCCTGGCCCGGGGTTGAACACCGTGACGGTGACCGACCCTGTTTCCGCGACATCGTCGGGCTCGAGGGTCACGGTGAGCTGCCCCGAGCTCACGTAGGTCGTATTTCGTGCGGTCGGTGCGCTTCCTCCGGCCGAGGGCAGGCTGACCCGGACGACGGAGTCGCGCACGAAGCCCTCGCCTCGCAGCGTCAGCTCGAGGTCGGTCGAGCCCACGTCGAGCCTCAGGGGCTCGACCGAAGCGAGCACGGGAACGGGCGTCACGAGACTGTCGTCCCTCGTCTCGTCTCCATAGCCCTCGGCCGTCTGGAAGAGGGTCTCGAACACCTCCCGGAGCTTGTCCGTGGCCTGCTTGGAGAAGAGCCCGACGAGTCCGGCCACCGCGGCGATGCCGTATGGGTTGATGAACTGCGTCGGAGTGTCGGTGCCGAAGAAACCGGCCCGAATGGCGAAGTAGAAGATCTCCGCCAGGGCGACCCCGATGAAGATCCGGAACGGGTACCACCAGACCCAGCTCACGACGAGCCGGCGGTTGCCCGCGAAGTCCACGAACGACTGAGCCGCGTGGACGTAGCTTCCGAGCGCGCTCAGTACTGCGACCAGCAGGAGCAGCGTCACCTCCGGGTCGGGTGTGTACGTCCCGCCGAAGAACGAGATCGCCTTGGGCTCCTTGACAGTGTTGTCCGCTGTCGCAACCTGCACGGCGGGCCAGAGCACCATGAGGGCGTACACGAGAAAACTCCCCACCAGGATGAGAAAGAGCCCCAGCAGCACCTTGCCCCACAGGGGCACCAGCTGTGCCGAAACCGGTTGCTGCGACGATCGGGTCACTGTTCACCTCGTTCGTGCAAGGGCCGCAGATGCGCCAGAGGTGCCCGTTGCCGAAGTCGTGTTCGCCGAGGATAACGC
>CAVQVA010000021.1:0-34147 GCA_963716975.1 uncultured Actinomycetes bacterium
CGAGAGCGGCGTTGATGCCTCCCTCTGCGGCTCCCGAGTGGCTTCGCGTGGGGTGCAGCTTCGAGACGACCGCGACGTTCGCGCCCGCGTCGGCCGCCTCGATCGCCGCGCGCATCCCGGCGCAGCCGGCCCCGACGACCACGACGTCGTGCATGACCTCCATCGCGAAGGACGCTACCTGATGCCGTTCGCGTGGGATTCGGTAGGCCGTCAGGCCCTGGCGAAGATGGCGCGTGCCGACACGTTCCCGGTCATCGGAAGCGTGCATACCGCCCGCTTGCCGGTGCAGGCCCCGGTCCAGCTCCTGAGCTTCCAGCCCTTTGCCGGAGCAGCCCTCAGACTCAGCTGCCTGTAGGAGCCGACCGTCGCGGTACAGCGCCCGGGGCACCCGATTCGTGCGCTCGCACCGCGAACGCTGCCCTTGCCCGTGACTCGCACGGTGAGCCGGTAGGTGAGCGGTGCGAACAACGCGCTGACAGGCCCGCTCTGACCGACGGTCACGAGGCACTGGGACGATCCCGCGCAGGCACCGCCCCACCGGATGAACTTCGATCTCTGCACCGGGGTCGCGTTCAGCGAGAGTTGCGCCCCGGTGTTCCAGCTCGTCGAGCAGCTTCGGCTGCAGAGCAGGCCGGGGACGTCGGCCTCGACCTGACCCGAGCCCGAGATCGCGAGCGAGAACGGCGACTGGCGATCGAGCTGCACGAGCCAGGGCGAGTCCTGGACGTCGAGCCAGGGGGCTGAGTGCCCGTAGTAGTCGTCGCGGCCCGGGTCGAGGATGAGTCCGGAGAGCGGCGTCCCGTCGGTCGTCGGGAACATGAGGTCGCGATCGTTGTCGCAGGTGTGGCCGTCGTCGGGAGGGGCGCAGTCGTGCGGCGCTCCCGCGGGGACCGCGCCAAGCGTGTGCGTCAGCTCATGCGCGGCTATCTGGGCCGTGTCGACGCCCGAGCAGGCTCGCACGGAGATCACCGCGAGGCCGAAGCCCCCGCGAAGCGAGCCGCCGATCCCGCAGATGTTGTCGTTCCCAACCGGCCCGTCGTAGTAGACGACGTACTTCGTGAACTGCGAGGTGAAACCCAGAGAGTCGAGCGAGTCGAAGACCTGGTCGAAGGGCTCCTCCTGAGCGGCGATCTGTGCGCTCGACTGCCGCAGCTTCACCGAAGAGAGGTCGAGCTGGAGCCCGCAGCTGAACCGGGCAACGTCGGCGCGAGGCGTGCGCGTCGGATCCTGGCCCCTCCACCACACGTCGATCGCCTCCCAGTCGGACTCCATGCGGCTCGCGAAGGTCGAGAGCCGATCCGTCCCGTCCGAGGGCACGGCGTAGATGAAGTGCACGGGGTAGCCCGCGACGGCGTTCGGCTTCGCGTCGATCGCCGAGGGCGTCCCGCACCAGGTTGCCGAGGACAGCGCTCGTGCTGACGGGATCGCGGTGAGCGCCGTGCTGCGCAGGACGAGATCGTCGACGCGAGGCGCCGCCGCCACCTCCGCGGTATCTCCAGCCCGCGCGGCGGCCGCAAACGCGACGACCGCGACCGTTGCCGCCAGCACGACCAGCACTAGCACGACCAGCACGGCACGACGGCTCGACCGGCCGTGGAAGCGGGCACTCACTCGGCCCATGACGCCAGGAGTACGTAAGAGCAACCTGAGAGCGGCGTAAGGGCCCCGTTAAGCAGGTGTTGGAGCGCCACGCTCAGCTCTGCGGTCCGGCAGCTGCGACCGCGTCACCAGCTTCGTCGGCGAAGCGTGAGAAGTTCTCGGCGAACATCGCCGCGAGCTCGGCCGCCTTCCGATCGTATGCCTGCGGGTCGGTCCAGGTCGAACGAGGATCGAGCAGGCGGGTCGCGACGCCCGGCACCTCGACCGGGACCTCGAAGCCGAAGGTCTCGTCGACCCGATACGAGGCGCTCTCGAGATCGCCCGAGAGCGCCTCGTCGAGCAGCGTGCGCGTCGCCTGGATCGGCATCCGGTGCCCAGCGCCGAACGGCCCGCCGGTCCAGCCGGTGTTCACGAGCCAGACAGCCGTGTGCGGATGTCGATCGAGCTTCTCGCCGAGCATGCGCGCGTACACGGCGGGAGGCTGAGGCAGGAATGGGGCTCCGAAGCATGCCGAGAACGTCGGTTGGGGCTCCGTGACACCGATCTCCGTGCCCGCGAGCTTCGCCGTGAAGCCGGACAGGAACCAGTACAGCGCCTGATCACGGGTCAATCTCGCGATCGGAGGGAGGATCCCGAACGCGTCGGCCGCGAGGAAGACGACCGACGTTGGATGGCCGGCTCTTTTCGCGGGCAGCGCGTGCGCGATCTGCTCGAGCTTGTAGGCACCGCGCGTGTTCTCGGTCTTCGAGTCGTCGTCCAGGTCGAGAACGCCACGCTCGCCGACGACGACGTTCTCGAGGACCGTGCCGAACGCGCGCGTCGTCCGGTAGATCTGAGGCTCGGCCTTGGCAGAGAGCCGGATCACCTTCGCGTAGCAGCCGCCCTCGATGTTGAAGATCCCGTCGTCGCTCCAGCCGTGCTCGTCGTCCCCGACGAGACGGCGGGCAGGGTCCGCGGAGAGCGTCGTCTTTCCCGTCCCTGAGAGCCCGAAGAACACGGCGACGCGCTCGTCCTCGTCCACGTTCGCGGAGCAGTGCATCGGGAGAACCCCCCGGAGCGGAAGGCGGTCGTTCATGAGCGTGAAGATCGACTTCTTGATCTCTCCCGCGTAGAAGGTGCCGCCGATCACCACCTCGAGCCGCGACGGGTGCAGGACGACGAACGTGCCGCTCCTGGTGCCGTCTTCGTCAGGAGACGCCGAGACCGACGGCGCGTGTAGTACGAGCGCGTCAGGCTCGAAGTGCTCGAGCTCGCCCGCCGTCGGGTCGATGAAGAGCGTCTTCGCGAACAGTGCGTGCCACGGGCTTTCCGTGACGACGCGCACCGCGATGCGGTGCGCTCGATCGGCGCCGGCGAACGCGTCCACGACGTACACGTCATGCTCGCCGAGACGCGCCGTGACCTTCTCGCGGAGCCGTTCGAAGTGATCCTCCGAGATCGGCGCATTGATTTCGCCCCACCAGATCCGGTCGCTCGATCCGGGCTCCTGCACGACGAACTTGTCCTTCGGCGACCTGCCCGTGTGCACGCCCGTGTCGACGACCAGCGGGCCGCCCTCGGAGATCTGCCCGTCCCCACGCGCAACGGCGTGCATGTACAGCTGCGAGACGGTGGGGCGGAACACGATGCGCCCGCGCACGTCGATCCCGTGGCTTGCGAGCGAGCCCCGATCCGGGACCGTCGCGGTCATCGAAGATCTCTCGTCGAGGTGTTCATGCCGGAAAGCGGCCCTATGGTACGCCCGCGACGCCGGCGGGGGCTGCCGTGCCGTCCTCGCGTGCCGCGAGTGCGGCAAATCGCCCACCGCGTGTGGCGAGGTCGGGATACGTGCCGACCTCGACGATGCGCCCGCGGTCGAGCACGACGATCTGGTCGGCGTCCTCGACCGTCGACAGACGATGCGCGATGGCGATCGTCGTGCGGCCCTCCGACAGGCGCTCGAGCGCGTCCTGCACCATGCGCTCGGTCTGCGTGTCGAGCGACGAGGTCGCCTCGTCGAGCACGAGTACGGGCGGGTTCCGGAGGATCGTCCGTGCGATCGCCATGCGCTGCTTCTCCCCGCCCGAGAAGCGGTAGCCGCGCTCGCCGACGACGGTGTCGTACCCTTCGGGGAGGGTCGCGACCAGCTCGTGGATCTGCGCGGCACGAGCAGCTTCCTCGACCTCCTCGTCGGTCGCCTCGGGCTTCGCGAACCGGAGGTTCTCGCGAACGGTCGCATGGAAGAGGTACGTCTCCTGCGACACCACTCCGACGGTTGCGGAGAGCGAGCCGAAGGTGAGGTCGCGAACGTCGACGCCGTCAATGAGCACGGACCCTCTCGTGGCGTCGTAGAGCCGTGCAACGAGGTACGCGCACGTGGTCTTCCCCGAGCCTGTCTCGCCCACGAGAGCGGTCTTCGTCCCCGCGGGAACCGAGAACGAGACGTCCTCGAGCGTCCAGGCTGAATCCTCGTAGCGGAACCACACCGAGTCGAGTCGCACCTCACCCCGGGGCTGCTCGAGGACGCGCGCGCCCTCGACGATCTCCACGCGGTGATCGAGGTACTCGAAGATCCGGTCGAACAGCGCAAGCGAGCTCTGCACCTCCAGCTGGACACCGAGCAGGCTGCCGATGGGGAAGAAGAGCCGCGTCTGGAGCGTCGTGAACGCGACGAGCGTGCCGACCGTGATCGTCCCGGACCCCTGCGCCATCGTGACGCCGGCGAACCAGTAGACGAGCGCCGGCATGACCGCGAACGTCGTCTGGATCGCGGCCATCATCCAGCGACCGGTCATGCGGCTGCGGACCTCGAGGTCCGCGAGCCGGGCCGACTCGGTCTCGAAGCGCTCGGCCAGGTCGTCCGTGCGTCCCATGGTCTTGCCGAGCAGGATCCCCGAGACGGAGAGCGACTCCTGGACGATGGAGGACACGTCCGCGAGAGACGCCTGGCGCTCGGCCGTGACCTTCTTGCGCTGTGCGCCGACCCGTTTCGTGAGCCAGACGAAGAGCGGAAGGAGGGCGAGCGCGAAGACCGCCAGACGCCAGTCCAGGAAGAGCATCGCGATGACGGTCGCGAGGACGGTCGTGACGTTCGAGAGCACCGAGGTCGCAGTCGAGGTCACGACGGTCTCGATCCCGCCGATGTCGTTCGCGATCCGGCTCTGCACCTCTCCCGTACGCGTCCGCGTGAAGAACGCGAGCGAGAGGCGCTGGAGATGGCGGTAGACCTGCGTCCGGAGGTCGTGCATCACGCTTTGCCCGACCTGGTTCGACAGCAGCGTCTGCCAGACGCCGAGCACGCCGGTGACGATCGGGATCGCCACCATGCCGGCGGTGAGAGCGGTGAGCAGCTTGACGTTCTCCTCCGGGATCGCGACGTCGAGGACGTCGCGCAGGAGGAACGGCGTGATCACGCCGAGACCTGCGGAGAGGACGATGAGCGCGCACACGGAGCCGAGCCGCCTTCGATAGGGCCGGAACAGGCCGACGATGCGTCTGAAGTTGGCCCGGCGGACGGCAGGGTCGGCGGGCCGCTCGGGAGCATTCTCGGGTGTGCGGCGATCGAAGCGCATGCCGGACATGGTCTTAGGGTACGGGTGCGCCGTGCCCCGGCAGGCAACCGCTGCGCAGCAGCGAACTCGGCCTCGTGGAGACAGAAACCGTCATCGGCCGATTCCTCGAGCACGGCGGGCTCTCCCCTGCGACGCAGCGCGCATACGGCACCGACCTGCGCCTCTTCTCGGCGTGGCTCCGGCAGCGCGGGCTCGTCCTCGACGATGTCGACACACGGGTGCTCGCGGACTACGTCGCAGAGCTCGGCCAGGGGCGCGACAGGCTCGCGCCCACGTCGATCGCGCGCAGGCTCGCGGCGATCAGAGCGTGCATCCGCTTCACGTTCGGCGCAGCCCGAGTGCCGGACGCGTCGCTCGCCCCCACGCGCGCACGACGGCTGCCCGAGGCGCCGAAGGAGAGCGAGATCTCGGACATGCTCGAGCTCGTGGAGGGAGACTCGCCGCTCGCACTTCGGAACCGTGCGCTGCTCGAGCTGCTCTATTCCGACGGCTTGCGAAGCGCCGAGGTAGTCGCGCTCGACCTCGTCGACGTCGACTTCGAGCGCGAGGCCGTCCTCGTGCGCGGCAAGGGAGGAAAGGAGCGCTCCGTCCCGCTCGGCGAGGAAGCCGCGCACCACCTCGCCCGGTACCTGCGCCACGCCCGGCCCGAGCTCGCGCGGCAGGCGGAGGATGCGTTCTTCCTCTCCGCTCGCGGACGGCGGCTCGACACGAGCACGATACGGCGGCTCGTGCGTAACCCGCATCGCCTCCGCCACGCCTTCGCCACGCACCTGCTCGAGGGCGGTGCGGACCTACGGACGATCCAGGAGCTGCTCGGACACTCCTCCCTGTCGACGACCCAGATCTACAGCCACGTCGACGCACGGCGCCTCCGCCGCGTCTACGACCGCTCGCACCCACGCTCCTAGCGGCAGGAGCGCGCAGCGCGACGTTGAATCGGACACGGCCCGTGTCCACTCCCGATACCGACGTCGAGCGCTTCCTCCTCTATCTCGCCGCCAGGCGCTCGCCCCGCACCGTCGACGCGTACCGCCGCGACCTCACGGCGCTTGCGACGTTCCGCGGCGGCGTCGTGGGCGATGCGACAGTCGAGGATCTCGAGCGCTGGGTCGCCGAGATGCGGGCCGCCGGTCTCGCCTCGTCGACGATCGCGCGGCGCACGTCTGCGGCGCGAAGTTACTTCCGCCACCTGGGGCTCATCGGAGCGCGATCCGACAACCCGGCTGCGGCTCTCGTCCTCCCCAAGCGTGGTCGCCGGCTCCCGCGCGCGCTCTCGCCCGGCGAGACCGAGCGCCTGATCGACGCTGCGACCGGCTCGACGCCGCGCTCGCTGCGCGATCGCGCGCTCGTCGAGCTCCTGTACGGGGCAGGCTTACGCGTGTCCGAGGCAGTCGGCCTCGAACGCGGTGCCGTCGACATCGAAGGACGGATCGTGCGTGTTCTCGGGAAGGGAGGGAAGGAGCGCCTCGTCCCACTCGGTCGGCCCGCTGCCGAGGCGGTGCGCCGCTACCTGGCACTCGGACGCCCGCACCTCGACAGGCGCTATCGCTACGAGCTCTTCTTGAACGCCCGCGGCGGGCCGCTCACGCGTGCGGGCGCCTTCCTCATCCTCCGTCGTCTGGCAGAGAGGGCGGGCCTGGAGCCCGGACGCGTTCATCCCCACCTGCTGCGCCATTCGTTCGCGACTCACCTGCTCGAAGGCGGCGCCGATCTCCGGAGCGTCCAGGAGATGCTCGGCCACGCCGACCTGGGCACGACCGAGCGCTACACGCACGTCTCGGATCGCCGGAGACGCGAGGTCTACTTCAGCGCGCACCCCCACGCGCGGCGGAAGACCTCGCGTCCCGAAAGCTAGGCCGGGATCCGGTTCTCCGTCGCGAGCGGGGTCGGATCGATTCCGGCGTCGTAGTACGCAGTGTCCGTGCCGGAGCCGCCGTTGATGTTCGGATCCGCTTCGTCGTCGTCGGCGTGCATCGTGTCGTTCCCGTCGCTTCCGATGAGCTGGTCCGCTCCGGCGCCGCCGGTCAGGTCGTCGTTGCCGTCGCCGCCCTTCACGATGTCGTTCCCGGCTCCTCCCGAGACGACGTCGTTGCCGAGGACGCCGTCCAGCGTGTCGGCCGCTGCACCGCCGTAGAGCTCGTCGTTTCCGGATCCGCCGGTGAGCGTGTCACCTGAGTCGCCGGCGTGCAGGATCACCTTCCCGAGGAATGCGGTGCCCGCTCCCGAACCTCCCTGGCCGGTCAGCGCGTTGACCCCCCCGTTGCCGTACACCTCGATCGCCGCCGGAAGCGTCGTCAGGCTGATGTCACGGTCGTTGTCGGCGTTCAGGGCGATCCCGGACTGGCCGATCTTGATCGAGTCCGAGCCCGCAGAGCCGTTGATGATCAGGTGGTCGCTCGCGTCACCGAGAGAGAACGTCATCTCGATCTCCGGCGTATCGGTCTCGGACGAGGCGCCGGGCGCGAACGCGCCCCCCGAGAGGTCGAGAGTCAGCGTCTCGACGCTCCCGCTCGATCCCGTCACGGTGATCGAATCGGTGTTCGCCGTCGTCGCGCTGCCGCATGTCGTCGCGGGTGAGCCGAACGCGATGGCACCGCCGACGACGACCAGCGTTGCCTGCGCACCGGGATCGATGGTCGCCGAGACCGCCTTCGTCGTGGAGTCGTAGTTGCAGGCCCCAGGTGGCGGGGGCGGAGGTGGTGGGGGCGGGGGTGGTGGGGGCGGGGGTGGTGGGGGCGGGGGTGGTGGGGGCGGGGGTGGTGGGGGCGGAGGCGGAGGAGGAGGTGGGGGCGGAGGAGGAGGTGGCGGAGGCGGCGGTGGCCCGTTGTCGTTGATCACGGTCTCGACTGCGATTGCCGTGGGATCGAGGCCCGTGTCGATGTACGCAGTGTCGGTACCGGGGCCACCGTTGATCGAGGCGTCCGCCTCGTCGTCGTCCGCGTAGATCGTGTCGTTCCCGCCTGCAGCCGCAAAGCTGTCCTGTCCGGGGCCGCCCGTGACGACGTCGTTGCCGTCGCCGGCGCCGATCGTGTCGTTGCCGGGACCACCCAGGACGACGTCGGCGGAATCCTGCGCGTCAATGATGTCGCTACCGGCACCGCCGTCGATGAAGTCGACGTCCGAGCTGCCCCGGAGAAGGGAGTCATTGCCGTCGTCACCGTAGAGCGTGATCGGCCCGAGGAAGTGCAGCCCCGCACCGCCCTGCCCGCGACCGTTGAAGTAGTCGTTCCCGCCGAGCATGTGCGCTTCGAGCTGGAAGATCCCGGGAGAGAACGTGACGTCCACGTCTCCGTCGCTGTTGAGCGCCATCCCGAGCTGACCGGGCGCCATCGTGTCGTCGCCCTGGGTCGCGTAGACGATGATCCGATCGGTCGCGTCTCCGAGCGCTGTCGCGATCTCGATCTCGGGGATGTTGGACTCCGCGGTAAAGCCCGGGCCGAAGACCCCGCCCCGCTCATCGAGCGTCAGGACCTCGTTCGAGCCGGTTGCGCCGTTGATCGAGATCGAGTTCGTGTTTGTCGTGGTCGCCGTTCCACACGGTGACGGCGTCGCGCCGAACTCGATCGCTCCACCGGCGACGACGAGCGTTGCCTGGCCGCCGGCCGCGATCGTCGCCGTCACGGCTCTCGTTCCGGCGTTGTAGGAGCACGACTCCGGGGCGGCAGACGCCGGCCCCACGATCACGGCTGTCAGAGAAGCCGCTGCAACGACGGCGCCCACCGCAGCGCGCAACCGCTTCCCATCGACTACGACCATCCCCGAAACCTCCCCAGAATCACCAGAAAAACAAGCAGGCCCCTACTCCCACGGCAAGAGCCCAGACCGCAGGATACAACCTGGATACCCCGCGGCAACCCCTCGATTCAGGGACGCAACAGGTTCTTAGACTCCGTCGCCGCTCGGATCTCCCACGTCCAGCACGGCCTGCGCCTGCTCCTCCCGATACTTCCGGAGGCGCTGGAGGAGCTCGTCGTCGGCGCCGGCGAGGATCGCTGCGGCAAGAAGCGCGGCGTTGACAGCGCCTGCGCGCCCGATCGCGAGCGTCGCCACCGGGATTCCGGCCGGCATCTGCACCGTCGAGAGCAGCGAGTCGAGACCGCCGAGCTGCGTCCCCATCGGCACCCCGAGCACCGGGCGAAGTGTCTTCGATGCGACCACTCCCGCGAGATGGGCGGCTCCGCCTGCCGCTGCGACGAACACCTGTACGCCCCGAGCCTCGACGTCAGCGACATAAGCGTCAAGAGCGTCGGGTGTCCGATGGGCGGAGAGGACCCGGACCTCGTGCTCGATGTCGAGCTTCCGCAACGTCGCGACCGCGTGCTCCATCGTCTCCCAGTCGGAGCGCGAGCCCATGACCACTGCGACCTGCACGCTCATCGCGCTGTCGCCTTCTTCTTGAGCGCGGCCTGGACCGCGCGTGCTGTCTTGCGCAAGTCCGCGTCGGCCTCGTCCGAGTCTGCGATCCCTTCGAGGAGCTGGATCGTGTCGCGGCTCGCAGTCCCGTTCTTCAGGCAGATGATTGCGAGCCGCCGGACGGCCGCATTGGGATCGCGCGCGGCGAGCTCGTGCAACAGGGGGCGGAACGCGTTGACGTCGCCGGGATGGTCACGCGACAGCGCTTCGAGCGCGATCAGCGCGGAGCCACGCGCAGCCGGGCTCTCGTCCTCGAGCCCACGCCGGAGCAGCTCGCGCTTCTGGCGGAAGCGAAACTGAGCGATCGCACGGTACGCCTGGGCGCGAACCCGGTAGTCCGCATCGCGCGCGGCCGCCTCGAGCTCGTCGTCCCACTCGGTCCGCAGCGTCGCGAGCGCGCGCTCGTCCCCGGCCTGCGCGAGCGCGTCGGCTTCGGCAGCGGCCTCGGCCAGCGTCACGCCGGCTGCAGCGAGCGCGGCGCCGGGCCCACGTACCGCGCTGACGGCCGGAACAGCCGTCCCGTTCGCTTCTGTTCGAGGATGTGCGCAGACCAGCCGGCCACGCGCGAGCACGCGAACATGGCCGGCGCGAGCGGCGGCGGGATCTCGGCAACGTCGAGGACGAGCGCCGAGTAGTACTCGACGTTCGTCTTCAGAGGCCGCTCGGGATGGCGACGCTCGAGCTCCGCGAGCGCGGCCTCCTCGAGCTGCTCGGCGACCTCGATCTGCGGCGATCCGAGCTCGCGCGCCGTTCGCTTGAGGATGCGGGAGCGCGGATCCTCGGCCCGGTAGACACGGTGGCCGAACCCCATGATGCGCTTACCCGAGTCGAGAGTGTCGCGGACCCACTTCCCCGGGTCCCCCATCGCGGCGACGTCCTCGAGCATGGGCTTCACGTATGCCGGCGCACCGCCGTGCAGCGGGCCGGAGAGCGCGCCGACCGCCGAGGAGAGGGCGGCACCGCAATCCGCGCCGGTCGAGGCGGTCACCCGGGCCGTGAACGTCGACGCGTTGAGACCGTGCTCGGCGGTGCAGATCCAATAGGTGTCGATCGCTGTGACGTGGCGTGGGTCGGCCTCGCCGCGCCACTGGAGGAGGAACCTCTCGGCGGCGGTGCGCCCGCGACCGACGACGTCGTCGCCAACCGGATCGCTCGCGCCGTCGGCGAGGCGAGCCGAGCGAGCGACGATCCCCATCATCTGCGAGGACAGCCGGCCGAGGTCCTCGCGTGCCTGCGCGTCCGAGATCTCGTTGAGCTTGCCGAGCCCCCAGTGCCCCGCGAGACGGGCTGTCTCGGCCTGGAGGTCTGCAGGTGCGTTGCCGGTGAGGCGCGCCGGCTCGTACGGCTCCGGCTCCGGCATCATCGAGTCGAGGTCGTCGTCAACCAGTAGCCCCCACACGCGCTCGTACGGGTAGCGGCCGACGAGCTCCTCGATGTCCACGCCGCGGTAGCGGAGCACGCCGCCCTCGCGATCGGGCTCGGCGATCTCGGTCTCGACGGCGACGACGCCTTCGAGTCCCGGTCTGAAGTCGGACGTCTCGCTCATGCCGTTCCGTCAAGGACGCTACCTGACCGGGGAATTGGCCGGAGCAAGGTACGATCGGCCGCGCTCATGGCCCATCGCGTGACGCTGATCCCCGGGGACGGTACAGGCCCCGAGCTGACGGAAGCCGCGCGGCGCGTCCTCGAGGCGACCGGGGTCAGCTTCGATTGGGACGTTCAGCAGGCTGGGGTCGAGGTCATGGAAGAGGCTGGGACGCCGCTTCCCGACGAGACGCTCGAGTCGATCAAGCGCAACGGCATCGCTTTGAAGGGGCCGATCACGACCCCGATCGGCACGGGCTTCCGGTCGGTCAACGTCGCCTTGCGCCACGAGCTCGAGCTGTACGCCTGCGTGCGCCCGTGCAAGTACTACCCAGGCGTGCGCTCACGATATGACGATGTCGACATCGTCGTCGTGCGCGAGAACACCGAGGATCTCTACGCCGGAATCGAGTACGAAGCCGGCAGCGACGACGCAAAGCACGTCATCGAGATGATGAACGCCCTTCAGCAGAAGCAGATCTCGACCGATGCGGGCATCTCGGTGAAGCCGATCACCGCCGCCGCCTCCGAGCGGATCATCCGCTTCGCCTTCGACTACGCCAGGGCAAACGGCCGCCGAGAGGTCGCCGGGATCACCAAGGCGAACATCATGAAGTTCACCGACGGGCTCTTCCTCTCCGTGTTCAGGAGCGTTGCGGCCGACTATCCGGAGATCGCGTCGCGAGAGGTGCTCGTCGACGCGCTCTGCATGGGACTCGTTCAGCGCCCAGAGGAGTACGACGTGCTCGTCCTCCCCAATCTCTACGGGGACATCGTGAGTGACATCACGGCCGGGCTGGTCGGCGGGCTCGGGCTCGCGCCCGGGGCGAACATCGGGGCGGCTGCGGCGGTGTTCGAGGCGACACACGGCTCCGCGCCGCGCTACAAGGGCCAGAACAAGGCGAATCCGACGGCGATGATCCTCTCCGGCAAGCTGATGCTCGACCACCTGGGCGAACGCGATGCGGCACAACGTCTCGAACAGGCGGTCGCGGGCGTCATCGCGGACGGAGATCGCGTCACCTACGACCTGAAGCCGCGACGCGACGACCCGACGGCGGTCGGGACATCCGAGTACGCGGACGCGATCATCGAGAGGCTTGCGTAGCCCCGGAGGATCAGATGGAACGTCGAGGAAAGGAACGACGTGAGCGGTAGGAAGAAGGTCACAGTGGTCGGCGCTGGAAACGTCGGAGCCACCTGCGCGCAGGAGCTCGCGCGTCGGGACTACACCGACGTGGTCCTCGTCGACATCATCCCGAGCTTCCCGCAGGGCAAGGCGCTCGACATGAACCAGGCTGGATCGGTCCTCGGATACGAGCCGAGGATCACAGGGACGAACGGCTACGACGAGACCGCCGAGTCGGATGTCGTCGTGATCACGGCCGGCAGACCCCGTGCTCCCGGAATGAGCCGGGACGACCTCGTCGCGACGAACGAGGCGATCGTGACCTCGGTGACGAGAGAGATCGTGCGGCGGTCTCCGAAGACCGTCGTCGTCGTCGTCTCGAATCCCCTCGACGCGATGTGCCATGTCGCGAAGGCGGTCTCGCGGTTCCCGAAGACGCGGGTCGTCGGAATGGCGGGAATCCTCGACACCGCGCGCTTCGCGGCCTTCATCTCGCAGGAGCTCAACGTGTCGGTCCGCGACGTGACCGCCATGGTCCTCGGCGGGCACGGCGACCAGATGGTGCCGGTCGTCTCGGCGACGACCGTCGGAGGGATCCCGCTCGCGGAGCTGCTCACGAAGCCGAAGATCCGCAAGCTCGTGCAGCGAACGCGCTTCGGCGGCGGCGAGCTCGTGGAGCTCCTCGGTACCTCGGCCTGGTACGCGCCCGGCGCGGCGGCGGCGCAGATGGTCGACGCGATCTGCCTCGACCAGAAGCGTGTGCTGCCCTGCACCGCGTACCTCGAGGGCGAATACGGGATCCGGGGGCTCTACATGGGCGTGCCCGTGAAGCTCGGCGCTGCCGGGGTCGAGGAGATCGAAGGGCTCAAGCTGACGCCCGACGAGAAGAAGATGCTCCGCGCCTCCGCGAACGCCGTGCGCGAGGTGGTCTCGATCCTCAAGCGGTCGTAGGACGCGATCGGGCCGATAGCGGCGCGGGCATGGATCTCTCGCTCACAGGTCGCACGGCGATAGTCTGCGGCGGCTCGGCCGGGATCGGGCTCGGCATCGCGGAGGCGCTCAGGGACGAGGGCGCGAACCTCGTGCTCTTCGCCCGCCGCCGAGACGTGCTCGAGCGCGAGGCTGATCGGCTCGGGGCGCTCGCCGTGCAAGGCGACGTGAGGAGCTCCGACGATCTCGAGCGCCTCGTCAGGGCAACCGTCGACGCATTCGGGGGCGTCGACGTGCTCGTGAACAACTCCGGCGGCCCGCCGCGCGCTACAGCCCGCGACGTGGATGCCGACAACCTGCTGGAGGCGGTCCAGCTGCTCCTCGTGTCGACGATCCGGCTCACGTCCATGTGTCTTCCCTACCTCGAGCAGAGCCCTGCCGGGCGGATCGTCAACGTGACCTCGAGCAGCGTCAGAGAGCCGATCGAGAGCCTGGCGCTCTCCAACACCGTCCGGCCGGGTGTCGTCGGATGGTCGAAGACGCTCGCTCGTCAGCTCGGGCCGCTCGGGATCACGGTGAATTGCATCGCGCCGGGCCGCATCGACACGGAGCGGATCCGGGAGGTCTATCCGGACGGCCCTACCGAGGCGGACCTCGCCGCGATCCCCGTGCGGCGGCTCGGAACCCCGAGGGAGGTCGGTGACGTGGTCGCCTTTCTGTGCTCGGAGCGAGCCGCGTACGTCACGGGAACCGTCCTCTCCGTCGACGGCGGCCTCACGCGCGGGCTCCTCTAGTGCGCCTCCGCTACATCGTCGGCCTACTCGCCGCGGTCGCAGTGGCGACCTTCGTCCTCTGGACGCTGCCGGCGAACGACTTCATCTTCTCCCCCGACAAAGCCAAGTCGCTCGACGGCAGAGTCCGGGTCGAGGGCGCGAAGCCGGCGAAGGACGGCGACGTCTACTACGTGGACGTCTTCGTACGCCGCGCGACACGCCTCGAGAAGCTCCTTCCCTTCACCCGCCCGGACGGTGCAACGCTGATTCCGGAACGCGCGCTCCTGCCGCAGGGGACGACCGACGCAGAGCGAGACCGCGAGAACGCCGAGCTCATGAAGCAATCGGAAGTGATCGCCTCGGCGGTGGCTCTCGAGGCCCTCGGCTACGACGTTCGCGCAACACCTCGTGGAGCTGCCGTCACCAGCGTCGCATCCGACGGTCCCGCCGCCGGGAAGCTCGAAACCGGAGACGTCATCGTCGCCGTCGACGGCCAGTCGACGAAGACGCCCGACGAGCTGCGTGCAGCGATCGGCGGTCGCAAGCCGGGTGAGGACGTCCGCCTGACGGTCCGTCGTGCGGGTGAGGACGTCGATTTGGTCGTGAAGACGATCGCCGATCCCTCTGACTCCAAGCGGCCAATCGTCGGAATCCTCGTCGACCAGGATGCGAAGATCCACCTACCGATCAAGGTCGACATCGATCTCGGGCAGGTCGGCGGTCCCTCCGCGGGCCTCCCGTTCGCACTCGAGATCGCGCGCATGCTCGGCCGCAACGTGACGCACGGGTGCACGATCGCGGCAACCGGGGAGCTCGCTCTCGACGGGAGCGTGCACGCCGTCGGCGGCCTCAAGCAGAAGACGATCGGAGCGCGCCGATCGCATGTGGATGCTTTCCTCGTGCCGGCCGGGGAGAACGCCGCCGAAGCGAGGAGGTATGCGGATGGAGTGCCCGTCATCCCTGTTAGGAGTTTTCAACAGGCGTTGCGGAGACTGACAACTAGCCCGCCAAAATGCTGATTTTGCAGGGTTTTCGTCAGGCCTGAAAACACGACCAAATTGCGGACTTTCCTTTCGTCCCGCTCTTGCGAGCGGCCGGCCAGCGCGACAAGATCCGGTGCTGTCGCAACCACGATCCGGGAGGGTGATGATCACGACGAGACGCGCAGAGTCCACGTGCGCCGAGTGCTACTTCCGTCGCGAGGGCCTGTGCGCTCTCCCGGGCAACGTGCCGTGCCCCACGTTCAGGGCGGCCTCGGTCGGCACCCTGCTCCCGCCGCGCCAGCCACCGCTCGTGCCTCGGCCGATCGGACAGGTGGCGGTCGTTCAAGCGGCGTAGGATTCGGGCGTGAGCCGGCCCCCGAACCCTCCCGGGAAGCGGGACACACCCTGGGGTCTCATCGGCATCGGCGCCCTCGCGGTCTACGCAGTCCTCATCGTGCTCCTCAACCGCGAGGAGGTCGAGATCAGCTTCGTCTTCTTCTCGGGCAGGATCTCGAAGCTCGTCCTGATCCTCCTCTGCCTCGGCATCGGATTCGTGTTCGGCTACCTGTTCGACCGCTGGCTGGACCGAAGACGAAGTCGCAAGGCCGCCGGCTGAGCGCCTAGGACGACTCGAGCAGGCCCGCGAGCCGCTCGACCCCCTCGGCGATCCGATCCGGGGGCTCGAAGCTGAAGGCGAGACGGGCCGACCCGGTACCAAGCCCCGAGCCGTCCGGGAAGAAGTCGGCGCCGCGCACGAACGTCACTCCCTGCGCCTCCGCGCGAACGGCGAGCTGGGACGTGTCGACCCGGTCGCCGAGATCGAGCCAGACGAAGTAGCCACCCTCGGGCCGGCTCCACGACGCCCAAGCCGGAAACGTCCGCTCGAGCGTCGCGAGCATGGCGTCGCGACGTTCGCGCAGCCGGTCCTGGACGCTCGCGAGATTTGGCTCGAAGAGGCCGCGGCTGATGAACTCGTGCATGGTCGCCTGCACGAGGTACGGCGGCGAGATGTAGGTGGAGTTCGCACGCGCCTCGAAGGCTTCACGGTCGGCGTCCGGAAGAACGAAGTAGCCCGTGCGAAGTCCCGGCGCCCCGGTCTTCGAGAAGGACGACGTGTAGGTCACGAGGTCGCCGCCGGCGAGTGAGTACAGCGTCGGAGGCGGTTCGCCTTCGTACCGGACGAGGCCGTACGGGTCGTCCTCGAGAACCGGGAGCTCATGGGCACGGATGAGCGCGGCCAGCCGGCGCCGCCGTTCGGTCGACAGCGTGCGACCACTGGGGTTCTGGAACGTCGGGATGGTGTAGAGGAACGACGGCGGATCGGGCCTGGAGGCAAGCTCGGCCTCGAGCGCGTCCGGGTCGAGCCCCTGGTCGTCCATTGGGACGGCGACGATCTCGGCCCCTTCCTGCCCGAGAATCTTGAGCGGGCGGTCGTAGCTCGGTGCTTCGACGAGCACCCGTCCGGGCCTGGCGTCGAGCTTCTCGGCGGCGTAGAGGACGAATCCGAGCAGCCCGCCGACGGTGAGCACGACCCGCTCCGGCGCCACCCCGTGCTGCTCCGCGACCCACTCGCGCAACGGGCGGTATCCGCCGGCAGGGCCATAGGAGAAGAGGGCAGCGCCCTCGCGCACGGCGACGGCGTGCGCGCACTCCGCCAACTCCGCCGCCGGAATCAGCTCCGGCGCAGGCGCGCCGCGCGCAAACGAGATGGTCGTCGCCGTCACGCCTGCGAGCGTACCGGTCGCGCTCGCCTACCAGGCGCAGCGCCACGCCGTCTAGTCGAAGTACGTGTCCTCGTCGGCGTAGGGCGGCGCGCAGCAGCAGAGAAACCGGACACCTTCTGGCCCGGCCACGATCCGGTGCCGGGCACCGGGAGGGATCAGCACGGCGTCGCCGGGGCCGACCGTGCGCTCGTCACCGTCGATCTCCATGTGTCCGCGTCCGTCGAGGAGCAAGTAGATCTCCTCACTTCGAGCGTGGTAGTGACGTTGCGTCGCCTGCTCAGGGGCGAGCGCGGCCTCGGCGAGGGACTGCTGGCTCGTGTGCAGGTACTCGCGGACGATCGAGCCGTCCTTCGTCGTGAACGGCGTCGCGTCCCCGTCGCGATTCCGGACCTCCACTAGCTACGTGCGATCGCGGCGATGAGCTCCGCTGCCTCCGTCGGCGTCGTCCCGACCCGGATCCCCTTCGCCTCGAGTGCATCCTTCTTCGCCTGCGCCGTGCCTGCGGAGCCCGAGATGATCGCCCCGGCGTGACCCATCGTCTTCCCCGGGGGGGCCGTGAACCCGGCGATGTAGGCGACAACCGGCTTGGACATCTGCGACTCGATGAAGTCCGCCGCCTTCTCCTCCTCGTCCCCGCCGATCTCTCCGACCATGACGACCTGCTGCGTCTGTGAGTCGGCCTCGAACCGGGTGAGGACGTCGACGAAGGACGACCCGACCACGGGATCGCCGCCGATGCCCACGATCGTCGAGTTCCCGAGCCCGAGCTGTGTGAGCTCGTGTCCGATCTGGTACGTGAGCGTTCCGGAGCGGGAGACGAGGCCGATCGAGCCCTCGCGGAAGATCTCACCCGGGATGATCCCGACGTTCGCCTTCCCCGGCGAGAGCGCGCCCGGACAGTTCGGCCCGATCATCGTGACCCCCCGCGCCGTGATGAAGGCGTGGATCCGCAGCATCTCGTGCGCAGGAATACCCTCAGTGATGCAGATGATCGTGGCGATGCCCGCATCGATCGCCTCGTATACGGCGTCTGCGGCGAAAGGCGCCGGTACGAAGACCATCGACGTGTTGGCGTCCGTCTCTCGCACCGCCGACGCGACCGTGTCGAACACGGGAATCCCCTCGACGTCCTGACCGCCCTTGCCGGGAGTCACTCCCGCAACGACGTCCGTCCCGTACGCGCGGTTGCGAAGACCGTGGAAGCGGCCCTCGGAGCCCGTGAGGCCCTGGACGACGAGCCGCGTGCTCGTGTCGACGAGGATGGCCATGGTCAGCGGCCCTTCTGCGCCCGGAGCGCGATCTTGTCGAGGGTGAGCCGGCCGCCGTCGACGCGCTCCCCCCAGAGCTCCTGGACACGCTCGGCGTCCTTCCCTGTGCAGCCGGTGCGCTCGAGCCAGGACTGGAAGTCGATCGTGTGCCCGAGGTGGCGAACCTCGTCGAGCTCGAGGCCTGCAGCCGCGACGAAGGCCCTCCACTCCGCCTCGGTGTAGTTCCGCACGTGTGACGGATCGCGCAGCCTTTCGGCGTCCTCCGCCGCGTCTCCCATGTTCAGGGTGTCGACGAGCAGCACCTGGTCGCGCCCCACCCGCGCCATCTCCCGGACAGCGGAGCCGACGTCGGAGAAGTGGTGTGCGGCTGTACGGCAGGCGACGACGTCGAACTTCGAGTCCGCGAACGGGAGCTCCTCCGCGCGGCACACGACGTCGGGATGCATGCCCGGCGCCGGATCGCACGTCACGACTGTGAGCCCGGCTTCCCGTAGTCGCCGGGCGACGTGCCCGCCTCCCGTCGCGACATCGAGCGCCGCGCGCGCGCCTGCTGCCCAGGCGACGAGGAGCTCCAGGTCGTCGCCGCCCCGATGTGCGTCCGACTCGACGTAGAGCCGCGCGCGCTCAGACCACACGTCGGTCATCGCGCCAGCTCCACCGCGCGCCGCGCGCCGTCCAGCATCGTCGCCTCGACATGCAGGTTCGGCGGAGCGGCTTCCGAGAGGAGCCGCCTGCCCTCCTCGGCGTTCGTCCCGTCGAGGCGGACGACGATCGGATCGTCGATCCCCATCTGGGAGAGCGCCTGCAGGATGCCGCGCGCGACCTCGTCACAGCGGGTAATGCCTCCGAAGATGTTGAAGAAGATGCTGCGGACCTGGGCGTCCTGCGTGATGATGCTCAACGCGTCGACGACGCCCTGCGCATCACCTCCGCCCCCGAGATCGCAGAAGTTCGCCGGACTACCGCCGACGAACGTGACGACGTCGACGGAGGACATCGTCAGCCCCGCGCCGTTCCCGAGGACGCCGACCTCACCGTCGAGCTTCACGTACGTGACGCCCTTCTCCCGTGCGAGACGCTCGAGCGGGTCTGCGGCTGCGAGATCCTGCATCTCGGCGAGATCGGGATGGCGGAAGAGCGCGTTGTCGTCGACGCTGAACTTCGAGTCGAGCGCGCGAACCTCGCCGTCCGTCGAGACGATCAGCGGGTTGATCTCGCACAGCATGGCCTCGGAGCCGACGAAGGCCTCGTAGAGCTTGCCCGCGATCGCCGTGATCTGCTTCTGCTCGCCGGGATCCTCGATGCCCGCCTCGTAGACCAGGCGTCGACCCTGCCACCGGTGGTACCCCTCGAGCGGGTCGACGTGCAGGCGGACGAGAGCGTCGGGGCTCGCGGCTGCGACCTCCTCGATGTCGATACCACCCTGGGTCGTGAACATGAAGAGCGGCTTCTTCACGCCGCGGTCGAACGTGACCGAGAGGTAGTACTCGCGCGCGATGTCCGATGCCTTCTCGATCCAGACCCGTTGCACCGTGTGACCGCGGATGTCGAGGCCGAGGATCTCGGACGCACGCGCCTCGGCCTCCTCCGCGTTCTCGGCGAGCTTGATTCCGCCAGCCTTCCCACGGCCGCCGACGAGCACCTGGGCCTTGACCACCACCGGGAAGTCCAGCTCCAGCGCGGCCTCACGCGCCTCCGCCGGAGTCGTCGCGAGACGTCCTTCGGAGACGGGAATGCCGTACCGCCGGAACAACTCTTTCCCTTGGTACTCGTAGAGGTCCAAAGCGCGCGCGAGTCTATCGGGCCGCGGGTAGGCCGCGGGGATAGCCGGGCGGGAACCCGGGGTGTGCGAGCATGCCCGCGATGAGCCGAAGCACGGCCCTCGTCTTCGTGGTGCTGGGCGCCGCCGTCGCAGGCTTCGCCTTCTCGTCCGCCACCGGAAAGTTCCGAGACAGGACGGCCGACGAGGGGCCGAGCGTCGCGGCGAGCCCTCAGACTGCCGAGCTCCACTGGCGCGAGACGTACGGGGATCCGGGTGATCAGCTGGTCTTCCGAGTCGAACGCCTTCAGGTGCTTGAGGAAGGCTGGCGGGCTTGGCTCGTCCTGACGAACCACACCTCGGTCTCGTACGAGGTGAGCGATCCCGAGGCGACGCTCGACCGGGCCTTCGGGCTGATGCTGTTCAAGACCGGCGAGGCCCACGAGCTCGAACACCGGAACCGAAACGGCCTGCTCCCCGCGATACGCCCGGCCGTACGCTACGACCCGAGTCTCCCGAAGATCCTGGAGCCCGGCGCCTCCTGGAAGGGACAGATCTCGGCACCGGGCGCGCTCGTCGCACGCAGCTGGATTCGGGTCGTGTTCGGAACGCTGGTCGCGGTCGGCACACCGAAGGACGGCCTCGACGACCGCGTCGTGTGGATCACCGACCACGCGTACCAGCTCGAGCCCTGACACGCGTACGGCGCGGCCTCGGATCAGAGCACGCGAGCACTGAAAGCCCGCTGTGGAGCGGGGTCGCTGCCACAGCTCGCCGGAACCGCCGGGCCCTCGCCCTCCTCGACGAGTGCCGCCCATTCGGTTCCGTCCCACGATCGAAAGCGAACGGTGCCAGCCGTCACCGCGTCGAGCCGAAGATCGTCGATGCCGTCGAGGCCTGACGCCGACCGGATCGCATGCTCTGCCGCCTGCACCGCGGGCGCGTAGCACGTGCGACCCCGATAGCGCTCGAGCTCGATCCGCCCGGCGAGCGCCCGCGCAACGACGAACGGCGCCTCGCTCTCGTCGACTCGACCGAGCTGGATACCCGCGGGGAGGACGAGCACGTTCGCGGCAAAGCGATGCCCGCTCAGATGCGAGGCGATCCACAGCTCCTCTCCGTCGAGGCGTCCGGCCAGCGCCCCGAAGACCGCCGTGCCGCGTCGCGCGCAACACTGGTCGCGGCTGCCGTGCCCACATACCAGCACGAGCGACGAGTCCACTCGGGCACCCGCCGCGGCGAGATCGGTCGCGGCGAGGTCCTCGAGCCGATCGAGCTCGATTCGCCGGACCTCCCGCTGCGCCTCCTCTGCCGCGACCACGAACGCGAGGGAACCTCGTGTGGTGCTCCCCGGTCTTCGCACGAACTGGAGACGCGCTCCGGGGGTGTCCGCGAGCCATGCGGTGACGGCGGCCTGAGCCGCCGCGGGAAGTGCGCCCTCCGAGCCGACGTCTCGTGGCCACGCCCCGGGCACCTCGAGCAGCAACCAGCTCCGTGCCGTCACCGCGGTCGCCCCCAGCACCTCCCCCACCGCGAGCGAAGCCTCGGAGCACGTTGTCGTCATTCGGAGGTCGGTCGGACGAGGCAGATGAGCTGACCGCTCGTCACCTGCTGGCCGATTGCGACGTCGAGCTCCGAGACGATGCCGTCATGGTGCGCGACGATCGGGTTCTCCATCTTCATCGCCTCTACCACGCAGATCACGCGCCCGGCCTCGACGACGTCCCCGTCCGAGACCTCGACCTGGAGGACGGTTCCCTGCATCGGGCTCACGACGGCATCCGTGGCGCTGCCCGAGAGACCCGCGGCCCGGTTCCGGCGCCGCCTCGCGAGCTCCGCCCAGGGCGGCTCGGGCGTGTGTACCCGCACCTCGTGGAGGCGTCCGTCGAGCTCCACGACGATCGCGCGATCGCGAGTCGGGCCGGATCGCGACCTCGAGGCGGCACGCGGACTGCCGTCTCGCAGCGCCAACGCCCGGAGAGCGAGTGCCTCCGACTCGACCACATCGCGGCACGTCTCGCCGCTCACGAAGCACGGCGACTCGAGGAGGGCACGATGGAAGTCGAGAAGAGTGATCGGCCCGTCGATCACGTATTCCTCGAGCGCGCGGAGCATTCGACGGCGTGCTCGCTCACGGTCGACGTCGTGGACGACGAGCTTCGCGACGAGCGGGTCGTACAGATCCGAGATCTCGTCGCCCTCTCGGACGCCTGCGTCGACCCGTACGCCTATTCCTCCGGGCTCGGAGTATGCGGTGATCCTTCCGGGGGTCGGCAGGAAGCCCGAGACGACATCTTCCGCGTTGATCCGGCATTCGATCGCATGGCCGTGGAGGACGACGTCGCTCTGAGAGACGGAGAGCGCCTCACCCGCTGCGACGTACACCTGCTCGCGCACGATGTCGATCCCCGTGACCGCCTCCGTGATCGTGTGCTCGACCTGGATGCGTGTGTTCATCTCCAGGAAGAAATACGAGCCGTCCGTGGCGAGCAAGCCCTCGATCGTGCCCGCGGACCGGTAGCCGACGGCTCGCGCAGCGTCCACGGCGATCCTGCCGATCCGCTCCCGCAGCGGGCCGTCGACAGCCGGCGAGGGTGTCTCCTCCACGAGCTTCTGGTGTCGCCGCTGGATCGTGCAGTCCCGCTCCCCGAGATGAATCACGTTGCCGTGGGCATCGGCGAGCACCTGCACCTCGACATGGCGCGGGTCGTCGAGGTAGCGCTCGACGTAGACCTCGGGGTCGGCGAAGTACGCCTGCCCTTCCCGGCGGGCCGTCTCGAATGCACGCTCTACCTCCCCGGGCGACTCGGCGACGCGGAACCCCTTCCCGCCGCCGCCCGCAGACGCCTTGACGGCGATCGGAAACCCGATCTCGCCGGCGATCCGGAGGACGTCCGCGGCGCTGGCCGCCGGCTCGGTGCTCCCGGCGATGATCGGGACACCCGCAGCATGCATCCGCTCGCGAGCGGCGATCTTGGAGCCCATCGCCTCGATCGCTTCGGGCGGCGGGCCGATCCAGCGAAGCCCGGCGTCCTCCACCGCGCGGGCAAAGTCCGCATTCTCCGCCAGGAATCCGTAGCCGGGGTGGATCGCCTCGGCGTCTGAACGCCGTGCCACCTCGAGGACTCGCTCGACCCGCAGATAGCTCTCTGCCGCCGGCCCCGGGCCGAGGAGATACGCCTCGTCCGCAACGGCAACGTGCAGCTTGTCGCGGTCCGGCTCCGAGTAGACCGCAACCGTGCCGATGCCCAGCTCGCGCAAGGTGCGGAACACGCGGACGGCAATCTCGCCTCTGTTGGCGACCAGGATCTTCGAGAACGGCGGCACGAGGCGCGTATTCTCTCGGACGGTGACGCTTGCGGATCAGCTCACGGTCCTGCGGATCGTCGCGGTCCCGGTGGTCGTCCTTCTCTACGCCTGGGACTTCGACAACCACGCGTACTGGGCGACGACCGTCTTCGTCGTCGCCATGGCCACCGATCAGGTCGACGGCTGGCTCGCGCGGCGAAGCGGAACGAGCTCGCAGCTCGGCAAGCTCCTCGATCCGGTCGCGGACAAGGTCCTCGTGCTGGCGGCGCTCGTGATGCTCGTGGGCTTGGGCGTCGCACCGGCGTGGATGGTCGCGCTCATCGTCGTTCGCGAGATCCTCGTCTCCGGGCTCCGCCTCGCCGCGATCGAGCGCGGCGTCGTCCTCGGGGCGCGTGACCTCGGTCGTCTGAAGACGTGGGCGCAGGCCGTCGCGGCGGCCGTGGCGGGCTACGCGGCTGCCGGCGCGTGGAGCGATACCGTCGCCTGGTGGGCCCTTCTCGTCGCTCTCGTCGCGACCTGGGTCTCGGGTCTCGACTACGCGCGCGTCGCGCCGCGGGTACTCCGCCGCGAAGGCGCGTAGCGAGCCGCGTTCGGCTCACGGTCGACCGCCTCGCGAACGGCCGCACGCCACCATGCGGACGCGAGGAAATCTGAGTCGGCCACGATGCCGACTCCGGCCCGCGCGAGTGCCGTGCGGAGAGCGGCGAGCTGCGATTCAGGCAGCGGGGGACGCACCTCCAGCGCCATCGCCCAAGACTACGGGGTCGAGTGTGCGTGAGGCACGAGGCGCGCTCCGGTGGCCTTGAACGATGCGACGACGACCGCGCCCTCACGCAGCCCGAGCCGGGCTGCCGAGCGCGCGGTGACCTCGGCCGTGAGCGGCCCGACCCGAACGCGGACGCGATTGCCGATCGGGACGACGGAGGCAATGGGCGCACGCACGTGGTTGACCGCAGAGTCATCGGGTGCCTCGTGCGCGATGGATACCTCCCACGGATAGACGACGAGGGCGACGTGCCCGTCGCCCGGATCGACGGTGTACGCGGTGAAGCCCGCGTCGAGAGCGACCGCCGTGAGCCCGTCGGGGCCTTGAGAGGCAATGCCACGTAGGAGATTCGCGCCGGTGAAGCCGGCGACGAACGCATCTGCGGGCGAGGCAACGAGCTCGGAGGGCGCGGCAACTTGGAGCAACTGCCCATCGACGAGGACTCCAACCCGATCCGCGAGCGCCGCGGCATCGTCGAAGTCGTGCGTGACCATCAGCGTCGGCAGCGCGAGCTCCTGGAGCAACTCCCGCAACTCGAGTCGCACCCGTGCACGTGTGTAGGCGTCGAGTGCCGACAGCGGCTCGTCGAGGAGAAGCACCTCGGGATCACGCGCGAGCGCTCGGGCCAGCGCAACCCGCTGCCGTTCGCCTCCCGAGATCGCCGAAGGCCGCACATCGGCAAGGTGCGCGATCCCGAAGCGGTCGAGCAGCTCGTCCACGCGCACTTGCCCGCCAAAGCCAACGTTGCCCCGCACGGTCATGTGCGGAAAGAGGGCGTACTCCTGGAACACGAACCCCACGCGACGACGTTCGGGTGGCAGGTCGCGACCGCTCTCCGTATCGAGCCACGTCTCGTCCCGTAGCACGACGCGCCCCCACTCCGGTCGCAGGAGTCCGGCGATCGCTCGAAGCACGCTCGTCTTCCCGGCTCCCGAAGGCCCGACGAGCGCGACGGTCTCGCGCCCGACTTCGAGCTCTACCGCGAGCCGGAAGGCGCGAAGGCCGTGATCGAGGTCGACCCGGAGCGTGTCCATACCGGAACGATCAGCTTGGCGACGAAGAGGACCACCGCACTCACGATGACGAGCAACGCGCCGATCGCGAGAGCGGTGTCGAAGTCGACGTCGAACTCCTGGTAGACGGCGAGCGAGAGCGTCTGTGTGACGCCCTGAAACGAGCCGGCGAACATGAGAGTCGCGCCGAACTCGCCGATGCCTCGCGCGAACGCGAGCGCGGCCCCCGCCCCGAGGCCGCCCGACGCGAGCGGGAGACCGATGCGCGCGAACGTCCGGGCCGGACCGGCGCCCAGGGTGCGTGACGCAGCGACGAGATCGGGATCGACGGCCTCGAACGCGGCGATGGCAGTACGAACGTAGAACGGGCTCGCGACGAAAGTCACGGCGAGCACGACAGCGACCTTGGTGAACGCCACCTCGATGCCCAGCGCCCCGAGCGTGCCGCCGAGAAGCCCGAAGCGGCCGAAAGCGGCGAGCAAGCCCACTCCCGCGACCGCGGGCGGTAGCACGAGCGGGAGCTCGACGACGGTGACGAGCATCGTCCGTCCTCGAAACCGCTTCGTGGCGAGCAAGTAGGCGGTGGGAGTGCCGAAGAAGATGATCAGTGCCATCGCGGCGAGGTTCGTCTCCGCCGTCACGCGGAGCGCTTCGTGCGTGACGTCACTGCTGAGGCCGGCGCGAAGCTCGCTCAGCGAGAGCTCGGCGAAGATCGCCACGATCGGGATCAGGAGGAAGGCGAGAGTGAGTGTCGTCGCCGCTACGAGCGCTGCGGCGAACGGCGTGGGCTTCACGGCAGCCCGAAACGGGCGGCGCGGAGCTCGCGGCGTCCGTCAGGCCCGAGAACGGCGATCACGAACCCCTGCGCTGCCTCGAGGTCGTTCGGCTTCGCCGCGATCGCAAGCTCGTAGATCACGGTCGGCTGCGCTTTCGCGGGAATGCGAATCGCGCGCGCGCGCGAGGCGACGGGCGGGACATCCGTCAGGTACACGAAGCCCGCGTCTGCCTGCCCGAGCGCGACCTTGCCGACGATGCCCTTCACGTCCGGCTCGAGGCTCACCGTCTTCTTCAGCACCCTGAGCAGCCCGAGCCGCTTCAACACCTCCCGCGTGTAGAGGCCGATCGGCACCTTGGGCCCGGCCACGACGAGCTTGAGTTTCGGCCTCTTCGCGAGGTCGTAGACGGTCTTGATCTTGGCCGGATTCGAGCGCGGCACGATGATCACGAGCGAGTTCGTCGCGAATGCGACCGGCTTCCGTACGAGCCCTTCGCGGTAGAGCGCCTGCGTGTAGAGGGGGCTCGCCGAGAGATACACGTCGACGGGCGCGCCCCGCCGGATCTGCTCCGCGAGCGAGTTGGAGCTTCCGAACGAGTAGGTGGCGTCGGGAGCGATACGCGGCAGGACTTCGGTGAGCGAGGCCGCGGCGAGGACCACGGGCTTGCTGCCCTGCGTGCTCGATGTCGCAGCCGTCGCCGTTACCCCGACCAGCGCGGCGGAGAGAGCGAGGAGGAGCGAGAGCCTCCTCACCGCTCCACCATCACGGATGTCGCCTTGACGACGCCGGCCGCGCTCATGCCCGCCTTCAGCGCGAGCTGCTCGGCGGACTCCCGAGTGATGATCGCCACGACCCGAGCTGGTTCCGTAACGTCGATCTCGACCCTCGCGAGCAGCCCTTCGAGCTCGACCGATCGAACGACGCCACGGAAGTGGTTGCGAGCCGAGAACTGCTCCGAGCCCGTCGCGCCTTTCAGCCGATCCACCTCGGACGCTGGTACCACCCGCCGGTTTGCCGCGTCGCGCTCGACGCGGATCTTCCCCGACCGGTCCCAGCGGCGGAGCGTGTCGAGAGAGATGCCGAGTGCCCTTGCCGCCTCGGCTGCCGTGTAGTTCTGCTTAGGCATTGCCTAAGAACTATAGGATCCGTACATGCTCGTCAAGCGGGCGCGCACCGCGGCGAGGGTTCGCATCGCCTTCGTAGCTGACGCAGTTGGAGCCCTTTGACTGCACTGCGAAGCGCACTCCTCGTCGCGGTGCCGGAGGTCGCGCCGGCGGTGGAGCCGTGGCTCGAGCGCACGGCAGCGGCCAAGCCGTCGTGCGGGGTCCCGGCTCACGTCACGATCCTCTTCCCATTCGTCCCGGCGCATGAGATCGACGCGACGCTCCTCGATGACCTGGCGGCGATCTTCGCTCGTTTTCCGGCCTTCGAGTTCAGGCTCTCTCGGCTCGAGCGCTTCCCGAACGTGCTCTATCTCGCGCCCGAGCCACCGGACCCGTTTCGCTCGCTGACGGAAGCCGTCGTCGCGGCCTACCCCGGGTACCCGCCTTACGGCGGGATCTTCGACACGGTCGTCCCGCATCTGACCGCAGCGGAGGGCGAGACCGAGATCCTCGACGCGGCCGAGGCGGACATCGTCCGCGCGCTTCCAACCACTGCCGAGACGCACGAGGTAGTGCTCCTCGAGGAGACCGAGCCGGACATGCTCCGCTGGCAGCTACGGACGGTGTTCGCGCTCGCCGAGCCGTAGGGTGTCGGCGTGACCGAGCGCCTGCGTCCGCTCTGGGACTTCGCCGACCTCGACGCGTCGGAGGAGCGCTTCAGAGCGCAGCTCTCACGCGAGACGACGGACGAGGGTCGTGCCGAGGTGCTGACGCAGCTCGCGCGGATCGCGGGCCTCCGCGGAGAGTTCGACCAGGGCGAGCAGTTGATCGAGGAGGCCGAGGCGCTTGCAGGCGACGACCTCGTGGCCCGGACGAGCGTCGACCTCGAGCGCGGTCGGCTCCGCCGCTCCAGCGGGGACGTCGAGGCCGCTCTCCCGCTCTTCGAGTCGGCCTACGCAACGGCGCTGGAGGCGGAGGGGTACTTCGTCGCGGCGGATGCGGCCCACATGGCTGCACTCGCCACCTCCGGACGCGCGGGCTTCATCACTTGGACACAGCGTGGGATCGAGCTCGCAGAGGAGCACGACAGTGCCGGGTACTGGCTGGGACCCCTCCTGAACAACCTCGGCTGGGAGTACTACGAGGCGGGGGAGCTGGAGCAAGCGCTCGACGCCTTCGAGCGGGCTCTCCGCGCGCGGGAGCGAGATCCGTCGAAGCCGGAGCCGATCGCCCTCGCGCGCTACGCGGTCGGAAAGGCGCTACGCGGGCTCGGCCGCCCTGACGAGGCCATACCACTCCTGGAGCAGGCGGTTTCCTGGACGGAGCGCGAGGGAGCTCCTGACGGCTGGTACCACGAGGAGCTCGCGGAGGAGTACGCGGCGGTCGGCCGGGAAGAGGACGCGCGGGAGCAAGCCCGACTGGCGATCCCCTTGCTCATCGAGGCCGACCCGGGATTCGAAGCGGACGAGCAACGAGCCGGCCGCCTCCACGCGCTCGCACGCTCGACTTAGGGCGACCGCAGCGGGACGCGCCGGAACATCACGTAGAGCGCAAAGTCGTAGACGGTCTTCACCGCGCCGGCGACGAGGAACGGCGAGGCGAGAGATACTGCCGCCACAGCCCCGGCAACCACCGGCGCCAGCGGCCGCGAGATGTAGCGAGCCGCGTTCGTGTACCCGGCTGCGGCCGTCCGCTCAGCGGGCGCGACGAGAGCCATGACGTACGCCTGCCGCGCCGGAACGTCCATCTGACTGAGGGCGAAACGCGCAAAGAGCAGCACGAGCGCGGTGGCGAGATTCGGCGCGAAGGCAACGGCGGCGAGCAGGACGTTCGACGGCAGGTGCGTGAACACCATGGTCTTGAGCAGCCCGATGCGACCCGTGAGCCGCGCGGCGACCTGAAATGACGCCGCCTGCAGGAGCCCGATGGCGAAGAACGCCATGCCGAGAACCTCGGGCGAGGCATCGAATCGGCGCGTGAACACGTATGCGATGAACGTCTGAACCACGAACCCGCCGCCGAAGGAGTCCAGGGCGAAAAGGCCGGAGAGCTTGTAGACGTCCCGACGGGACTCTCCGAGCGGAGCTCGCGGAGCCGAGGGCTCTGCCCGGGGTGTCTCGACCGCGCCCGAGAGCCTCGCAGCGAGCAACACACCGCCGAGCGCTGCAGCCGGGTACACGACGAAGAGGTGCTTCGTGGACGGAGGATCGGGCAGCAGCGCCACCCCTGCGACGGCGGCTGCGCCGAGCGACCCAGCGATCGTGGCGATCGTGTTGTAGACGGCGTAGGTCCGAGCGGTGCCAGCCGCAAGGGGGACACCGGCGAGCATCGGCTGCTCGAGCGAGGTGAACGGCCCCGACTCGACGACGTCGGCGGAGACGGTCCCCGTCAACGCCGCGAGTACGAGCGCCGGAAGCCACGCCGTGAACGCGAAGGTCGCTCCGGCGCAGGCCATGAGCACGTAGAGCCCCAGGTACATGCGGCGGCGCCCGAACGGTCGCCGTAGCGGCCGACGACGACCGAGCTCACAGCGCTTCCGACGAGGACGCCGGCGAGGACGAGCCCCACCTCCTGCGGATCTAGCCCGGCGTCCGCGAGACCCACTCCGAGGGCGATGCTGCCGACGCCGTAGGCGAATGCGCGCAGCGCCTGAGCCGAGAAGATCCTGTGAGCGTCGCCGCTCAGGGCGTCGACGAGGTCTCCCTCCGGCACCATGCGTAGAGAGCGTCGTAGACGGGCAGGCTCAGCTCGAGCTGACGATGGTCGTCGAGCTCGAGGAGGTGGAAGCCCTCGGCGATCGCGAGCAGGCCGCGCGACTGCGGGGTGACGTCCCGATCCTCGGCGACGTCAGCGCCGTGCACGATCCTCCCCAGCAACTCGAGCGCCGGTTCGTCGAGCTCGTACTCCTCGAGCAGGACCTCGAAGGTGCAGAGGCCGTCACGGTGGTCGAATCGCGCCCCCCGTGCGTCGAACGAGAGGCCCTCGCGCTCGGCGACCTCCAGCACGTCGGCCGCGGGGACAAAGAGAAACTCTGCGTCGGGATCGATGAAGTGGAGGATCAGCCAGGGGCACGCGATCCGGTCCGTCTTGGGCCTCTCGCGAGTCACCCACTTCATGGCGCCAGTGTCTCGAGCCTGTCGACGAACGATGCGAGGACGGCGAACGCCTCTTCGACGGGCTCGGGCGAGGTCAGGTCGACACCCGCCCGACGCAGGACGTCGATCGGGTACGCCGAGCTACCGGAGCGCAGGAACTCGAGGTAGCGCTCTGACGCACCGGGCTCCCCGCCGAGCACACCCTTTGCGAGAGCCTGAGCACCGGAGATGCCCGTGGCGTACTGGTAGACGTAGAAGGGCTCGTAGAGGTGCCCGAACTGCGCCCATGTGATCCCGACTCGCTCGTGGTCGACTTCGAAGCCGGGGCCGTAGGCCTCACTGAAGAGGGCCACGGTCCGTTCCTCGAGCAGGTCGGCCGTGAGCCCCTCGCCGCGCTCGACGCGGTCGTGCACGTCGCGTTCGAGCCGCGCGAGCGTCGGCATGATGAAGAGGTAGCGGTGAAACGTCGACATCGCCTCGTCGAGCACCGCGAGCTGGAGCTCGCGGTCGGGGGTCGACTCGAGGAGGTGTGCACGCAGCAGCGCCTGGTGAAAGTTCGACGCCACTTCGGCGACGAAGAGCGAATAGGACGTCGAGATCTGGGGCTGCGTCTCCCACGTGAGATAGGAGTGCATGGAGTGGCCGAGCTCGTGAGCGAGTGTCCCGAGGCTCGTTGCCGAGCCGTCGAAGCTCATCACGATGAATGGGCGCGTGCCCGGGGCGCCGGCCGAGAAGGCGCCGCCTATCTTTCCCTGGTTCGGGTAGACGTCGATCCACCGGTCCTCCAGGGCCCCCCGCCGAACGATGCTCACGTACTCGTCGCCGAGCGGTGCCAGCGACTCGCAGACCCATTCGACGCACTGCTCGTACTCGAAGTACTGGGGGCTTCCGCTGAACGGCGCCCAGAGGTCGTACGGCTGCAACGAGTCCACGCCGAGCAGCACTGCGCGTGCACGCCAGTACCGGTGCCACGTCGGCAGGTTTCTCACGAATGCGGCGAGCAGACGGTCGAGTACCTCGACGGGGATGTTCGCGCGCGACAGCGCGGCGCCACACGTCGACGGGTGCCGCCGGGCCCGCGCGGAGAAGACGTCCTGCTTGATCGCGGTCGCGTAATTCGCGGCGAGCGTGTTGCGGTAGTCGCGATACCCGTCGGCATAGCTCTCCCACGCCCTCCGGCGCAGAGCCCGGTCGGGGCTTGCCAGTAGCGCCGACACCGAGCCTTGCGTCACGTCGATCGTCTCGCCGGTCGCTGCCGTGGCCGGCGCGAAGGTGAGATCACTATCGACGAGACTGCTGTAGACGGTGTACGCACCCGAGTGCGAGTCGGAGAGAAGGCCGAGCAGCGCCTCGACCTCGGACGAGCGCACGTGCTCCCCCCGCCTGAAGAGGTCGTCGAAGTAGTGGTCGTACCGGGCGAGGGCGGGGTCGGCTTTCGACCATTCGAGCAATTGGTCGCGCCCCAGCGCCAGTAGCTCCGGCTCGATGAAAGCGCAGGCAGCCGCCACCTGCGCGATCAGGCCCTGACCGCGTCCGTAGCGGGCGACCGCGTCGGGCACGGTCGTCTCGACGGCGTAGTCGACGACCGCGTACATGAAGACAGGGCCGGCGCGCCGTGTCAGATCGTCTCGAGCGTCCAGTGCCTGGATCGTCGTCGACACGCCCTCGCCGAGGCGCCCCTCGAAAGCCTGGACCCTCGGGAGGTCCGCGATCACCGCGTCCAGCTCCGCTTCCCACGCCTCGACCGTCGCGAAGACACTCGCCGCGTCCCACGTACGCTCGACGGGGAGGGCACTGCGAGGCGGCGTGTCCATGCCCTTCATCGTGCTCAAAGTGGAATGTTCCCGTGCTTGCGCTTCGGTGTCGGCTCGCGCTTCGAGAGGGCGGTTTCGAGAGCGGCCACGAGCCACGGCCGCGTCCGCCGGGGCTCGATCACGTCGTCGACGTACCCCCGCTCGGCCGCGGTGTAGGGGTTCGCGAAACGCTCCTTGTAATCGGCGATCAACTCGGCGCGACGGGCGTCCGGATCCTCGGCGGTCTCCAGTTCGTGCCTGAACACGATGTTCACCGCCCCCTCGGGCCCCATCACGGCAACCTCGGCGGTCGGCCAGGCGACGTTGAAGTCCGCGCGGATGTGCTTCGACGACATGACGTCGTACGCGCCACCGTACGCCTTGCGCGTGATCACGGTGAGCTTCGGAACCGTGGCCTCGGAATACGCGTAGAGCAGCTTCGCGCCATGGCGAATGATCCCGCCCCACTCCTGCTCGGTTCCCGGCAGGAAGCCGGGGACGTCGACGAACGTCACGAGCGGCACGTTGAACGCGTCACACGTCCGGACGAACCGCGCGGCCTTGGCCGACGCGTCGATGTCGAGCACGCCGGCGAGCGCCGCAGGCTGGTTCCCGACGACTCCGACGGGATAGCCGCCGAGCCGCGCGAAGCCGCAGACGATGTTCGCGGCCCAGTTCGACTGAACCTCGAGGAAGTCCCCCTCGTCGACGATCCGCCCGATGACGTCCTTGATGTCGTACGGCTGGTGCGGATTGTCCGGGACCATCGCGTCGAGCGAGGCATCCTCGCGATCGACGGGGTCGGACGGCGACGCGAAGGGCGGCGGCTCGAGGTTGTTCTGCGGCAGGAACGAGAGCAGATACCGCGCATCGTCGATGCACGTGTCCTCGTCGGGAGCGGTGAAGTGCGCGACTCCGGACTTCGTGGCGTGAGCCGCAGCGCCGCCGAGCTCCTCGAACGTCACGTCCTCGCCCGTGACGGTCTTCACGACATCGGGGCCCGTGATGAACATGTAGGCCGTCTCCTCGACCATGAGCACGAAGTCCGTGATCGCAGGCGAGTAGACCGCGCCTCCGGCGCAGGGCCCCATGACGAGCGAGATCTGCGGCACGACCCCCGAGGCCTGCACGTTGCGCCAGAAGATCTCCGCGTAGCCGGCGAGCGAGACCACTCCCTCCTGGATCCGCGCTCCACCGGAGTCGTTGATCCCCACGACCGGACACCCGTAGGTGACGGCCATGTCCATGACCTTGCAGACCTTCTCGGCGAAGACCTCGGAGAGCGACCCCCCGAACACGGTGAAGTCCTGCGAGAAGACGAAGACCTTCCGGCCGAAGATCGTGCCGTACCCCGTCACCACCGCGTCTCCCCACGGCCGGTTGTCGCGCATGTCGAACTCGACCTCGCGATGTCTCACGAACCGGTCGAGCTCGACGAACGAGCCCGGATCCAGCAGCCTCTCGAGCCGCTCACGGGCGAGGAGCTTCCCGCGCGCCCGCTGCCGCTCCACATGTCGATCGCTCGCCGGGTGCAGCGACTCCTCGCTCAGCTCCTCGAGCCAACGGAGCTTCGCCTCGGTCGTATCGTGCGTCTCGGCCACCGCCGCGGAGCCTAACCGGTCGTTTGACGCTGATAGCGTCGCTGCGATGACCACTCCGGTTGACCGATCGACGATCTGGCCCTACGTCGACGGAGAGCCCGGACCGTTCACGTACGCACGCTTCTCGAATCCCACCGTCGCCGAGGCGGAGCGAGTGCTCGGTGAGCTCGACGGAGGCGAGGCGCTGCTCTTCGCATCCGGCGCCGCCGCGACCGCCAGCGTGATCCTGGCGCTTCTCTCGCCCGAGAAGACCGTCGCACTCGCGGAGGGCGCGTACTACGGGACCGGCGTGCTGCTCGAAGAGCTCGCACGCTGGGGAGTTCGCCACGTCGAGTTCGACCAGGAAGGCACGCCCCCGGCCGGTGTCGACCTCGTCTGGGTCGAAGCGCCGACGAATCCGTTCCTCACGATGCCGGACTTCGAAGCGGTCGCCGCCCACCCAGCGCTGGTCGTGTGTGACGCGACCGCCGCGACTCCACTCAACGTCAAGCCGCTGGAGCGGGGATGCGACATCGCGTTGCACTCGGCCACGAAGTTCCTCGCCGGGCACGACGACGCGCTGCTCGGAGCCGTCGTCTGCCGGCGGACCGAGGACGCGGCCCGCCTTCGTGAGTTCCGTTCGAGGACGGGGCCGGTCGCGGCGCCGGATGTCGCCTGGCTCCTGCTACGCGGCCTCGCCACGCTCGAGCTGAGAGTCAAGCGCCAGACTGCGAGCGCGAGCGTCATCGCCGACAGGCTCCGCTCGCACTCGGCGGTACGGACCGTCCGGTATCCCGGCTTCGGCGGCCTCCTCTCCTTCGACGTCGCCGACGCAGATACGGCGCGTCGCGTGGAGACGAGCACGACACTCATCCGGAACATGACGAGCCTCGGCGGCGTGACCTCCCGGATCGAGGCCAGGTCGCGCTGGGAGGGCGCGCGGGTCCCGCCGGGCCTTCTACGGCTGTCGGTCGGTCTCGAGGACGTCGATGCCCTTTG
>CAVQVA010000022.1:0-29849 GCA_963716975.1 uncultured Actinomycetes bacterium
ATAGGAGTGCATGGAGTGGCCGAGCTCGTGAGCGAGTGTCCCGAGGCTCGTTGCCGAGCCGTCGAAGCTCATCACGATGAATGGGCGCGTGCCCGGGGCGCCGGCCGAGAAGGCGCCGCCTATCTTTCCCTGGTTCGGGTAGACGTCGATCCACCGGTCCTCCAGGGCCCCCCGCCGAACGATGCTCACGTACTCGTCGCCGAGCGGTGCCAGCGACTCGCAGACCCATTCGACGCACTGCTCGTACTCGAAGTACTGGGGGCTTCCGCTGAACGGCGCCCAGAGGTCGTACGGCTGCAACGAGTCCACGCCGAGCAGCACTGCGCGTGCACGCCAGTACCGGTGCCACGTCGGCAGGTTTCTCACGAATGCGGCGAGCAGACGGTCGAGTACCTCGACGGGGATGTTCGCGCGCGACAGCGCGGCGCCACACGTCGACGGGTGCCGCCGGGCCCGCGCGGAGAAGACGTCCTGCTTGATCGCGGTCGCGTAATTCGCGGCGAGCGTGTTGCGGTAGTCGCGATACCCGTCGGCATAGCTCTCCCACGCCCTCCGGCGCAGAGCCCGGTCGGGGCTTGCCAGTAGCGCCGACACCGAGCCTTGCGTCACGTCGATCGTCTCGCCGGTCGCTGCCGTGGCCGGCGCGAAGGTGAGATCACTATCGACGAGACTGCTGTAGACGGTGTACGCACCCGAGTGCGAGTCGGAGAGAAGGCCGAGCAGCGCCTCGACCTCGGACGAGCGCACGTGCTCCCCCCGCCTGAAGAGGTCGTCGAAGTAGTGGTCGTACCGGGCGAGGGCGGGGTCGGCTTTCGACCATTCGAGCAATTGGTCGCGCCCCAGCGCCAGTAGCTCCGGCTCGATGAAAGCGCAGGCAGCCGCCACCTGCGCGATCAGGCCCTGACCGCGTCCGTAGCGGGCGACCGCGTCGGGCACGGTCGTCTCGACGGCGTAGTCGACGACCGCGTACATGAAGACAGGGCCGGCGCGCCGTGTCAGATCGTCTCGAGCGTCCAGTGCCTGGATCGTCGTCGACACGCCCTCGCCGAGGCGCCCCTCGAAAGCCTGGACCCTCGGGAGGTCCGCGATCACCGCGTCCAGCTCCGCTTCCCACGCCTCGACCGTCGCGAAGACACTCGCCGCGTCCCACGTACGCTCGACGGGGAGGGCACTGCGAGGCGGCGTGTCCATGCCCTTCATCGTGCTCAAAGTGGAATGTTCCCGTGCTTGCGCTTCGGTGTCGGCTCGCGCTTCGAGAGGGCGGTTTCGAGAGCGGCCACGAGCCACGGCCGCGTCCGCCGGGGCTCGATCACGTCGTCGACGTACCCCCGCTCGGCCGCGGTGTAGGGGTTCGCGAAACGCTCCTTGTAATCGGCGATCAACTCGGCGCGACGGGCGTCCGGATCCTCGGCGGTCTCCAGTTCGTGCCTGAACACGATGTTCACCGCCCCCTCGGGCCCCATCACGGCAACCTCGGCGGTCGGCCAGGCGACGTTGAAGTCCGCGCGGATGTGCTTCGACGACATGACGTCGTACGCGCCACCGTACGCCTTGCGCGTGATCACGGTGAGCTTCGGAACCGTGGCCTCGGAATACGCGTAGAGCAGCTTCGCGCCATGGCGAATGATCCCGCCCCACTCCTGCTCGGTTCCCGGCAGGAAGCCGGGGACGTCGACGAACGTCACGAGCGGCACGTTGAACGCGTCACACGTCCGGACGAACCGCGCGGCCTTGGCCGACGCGTCGATGTCGAGCACGCCGGCGAGCGCCGCAGGCTGGTTCCCGACGACTCCGACGGGATAGCCGCCGAGCCGCGCGAAGCCGCAGACGATGTTCGCGGCCCAGTTCGACTGAACCTCGAGGAAGTCCCCCTCGTCGACGATCCGCCCGATGACGTCCTTGATGTCGTACGGCTGGTGCGGATTGTCCGGGACCATCGCGTCGAGCGAGGCATCCTCGCGATCGACGGGGTCGGACGGCGACGCGAAGGGCGGCGGCTCGAGGTTGTTCTGCGGCAGGAACGAGAGCAGATACCGCGCATCGTCGATGCACGTGTCCTCGTCGGGAGCGGTGAAGTGCGCGACTCCGGACTTCGTGGCGTGAGCCGCAGCGCCGCCGAGCTCCTCGAACGTCACGTCCTCGCCCGTGACGGTCTTCACGACATCGGGGCCCGTGATGAACATGTAGGCCGTCTCCTCGACCATGAGCACGAAGTCCGTGATCGCAGGCGAGTAGACCGCGCCTCCGGCGCAGGGCCCCATGACGAGCGAGATCTGCGGCACGACCCCCGAGGCCTGCACGTTGCGCCAGAAGATCTCCGCGTAGCCGGCGAGCGAGACCACTCCCTCCTGGATCCGCGCTCCACCGGAGTCGTTGATCCCCACGACCGGACACCCGTAGGTGACGGCCATGTCCATGACCTTGCAGACCTTCTCGGCGAAGACCTCGGAGAGCGACCCCCCGAACACGGTGAAGTCCTGCGAGAAGACGAAGACCTTCCGGCCGAAGATCGTGCCGTACCCCGTCACCACCGCGTCTCCCCACGGCCGGTTGTCGCGCATGTCGAACTCGACCTCGCGATGTCTCACGAACCGGTCGAGCTCGACGAACGAGCCCGGATCCAGCAGCCTCTCGAGCCGCTCACGGGCGAGGAGCTTCCCGCGCGCCCGCTGCCGCTCCACATGTCGATCGCTCGCCGGGTGCAGCGACTCCTCGCTCAGCTCCTCGAGCCAACGGAGCTTCGCCTCGGTCGTATCGTGCGTCTCGGCCACCGCCGCGGAGCCTAACCGGTCGTTTGACGCTGATAGCGTCGCTGCGATGACCACTCCGGTTGACCGATCGACGATCTGGCCCTACGTCGACGGAGAGCCCGGACCGTTCACGTACGCACGCTTCTCGAATCCCACCGTCGCCGAGGCGGAGCGAGTGCTCGGTGAGCTCGACGGAGGCGAGGCGCTGCTCTTCGCATCCGGCGCCGCCGCGACCGCCAGCGTGATCCTGGCGCTTCTCTCGCCCGAGAAGACCGTCGCACTCGCGGAGGGCGCGTACTACGGGACCGGCGTGCTGCTCGAAGAGCTCGCACGCTGGGGAGTTCGCCACGTCGAGTTCGACCAGGAAGGCACGCCCCCGGCCGGTGTCGACCTCGTCTGGGTCGAAGCGCCGACGAATCCGTTCCTCACGATGCCGGACTTCGAAGCGGTCGCCGCCCACCCAGCGCTGGTCGTGTGTGACGCGACCGCCGCGACTCCACTCAACGTCAAGCCGCTGGAGCGGGGATGCGACATCGCGTTGCACTCGGCCACGAAGTTCCTCGCCGGGCACGACGACGCGCTGCTCGGAGCCGTCGTCTGCCGGCGGACCGAGGACGCGGCCCGCCTTCGTGAGTTCCGTTCGAGGACGGGGCCGGTCGCGGCGCCGGATGTCGCCTGGCTCCTGCTACGCGGCCTCGCCACGCTCGAGCTGAGAGTCAAGCGCCAGACTGCGAGCGCGAGCGTCATCGCCGACAGGCTCCGCTCGCACTCGGCGGTACGGACCGTCCGGTATCCCGGCTTCGGCGGCCTCCTCTCCTTCGACGTCGCCGACGCAGATACGGCGCGTCGCGTGGAGACGAGCACGACACTCATCCGGAACATGACGAGCCTCGGCGGCGTGACCTCCCGGATCGAGGCCAGGTCGCGCTGGGAGGGCGCGCGGGTCCCGCCGGGCCTTCTACGGCTGTCGGTCGGTCTCGAGGACGTCGATGCCCTGTGGGTCGATCTGGACCGGGCGCTTGCCGAGGTCTAGCCGGTGGGACTTCTCGATCGTTTCAAGAAGCAAGCGCCGCCTCCACCCGAGCTCGATCGGATCTCGCTGAAACAACTGCGCCGAGGAGGCGCCGACCTCTCGCGACCGCGTCACATCCTGCACTTCCTCTACTTCGAGGACGAACGGGCGGCGCGTGCGGCGGGCGAGGCGCTGTCCGTAGGAGGCTACGAGTTCGAGGTGAGCCCCCCTGACGAGCAGGTGACCGAGTGGGTCGTGCGGGCCGAGACGACGCGAGTCATCGACGAGACGACCGTCCGGGCGTATCGACGTTTCTTCGAGCAGGTCGCGAGCGAGCATGGCGGCGAGTACGACGGCTGGGAGGCGGCGACGAAGCCGTAGCCGAGCGCCTGAGGGCCAAGTCGACTTCTGGGGCCGAAACGCGTGCCCTCACAGGCCGTGAGTCGCTGTAACGCGACCGCTCGCCTCCGCTTCGCGCAGTGCCTCGTAGTCCTGCTCGTTCTGGTCTGCGTACGCCTCGGCGAATCGGGCCAGCGCGCGGTCGAAGGCCTTGCCCTTCCCGAGGTAGGCGGCGATCGCGATCCGATCGCCCGTGCGGGCGTGGGCCCGCGCGAGGACGTGTCCGCAGGCGCGCCCGTAGGCGGCCATCACACTCGGGCGCATCGCGCCCACGGTTGCAGATCCCTTCCAGTCGCGAAGCTGACGGATGAAGTAGTCGCACTCCTGCCCGTCGGGGCCGGCCGCGCGTACCCAGCCAAGCAGGACGTCGCTCGTCGACTGCATCAGCCGCTGCCCGGTCACGATTCGCTCTCCGGCATTTCCGAATGTGCTGGGGGCGAGGAAGGCCTCGAGCACCGAAGGCTGCGCCTCCTTGACCTGCATGAAGAGCGGGTCACCGTCGTCACGACCGACGAGGAGCACGATCCATGCACGCTGCCCGACGCTGCCGACGCCGACGACCTTCCTGGCCAGCTCCACGTAGTCGAACCGCTCGACGAGCGTTCTCCGGCTCGTCTCGAGACTCCGCATGTACGTCTTGACGAGAGAGCCCATCTTCCGTTCGTGCTTCCTCGCCTCGGTCGCGCCGACGAGCTCTTCGATCGGGACGATCAGCGGCGGATCGCTGACGAGCCGGCGCCGGCCGTCGACGATCCGCGTCAGCTTCGCGTTCGCCTGGAGATGGTCTCGTGAACGCGCCTTCGTCATGCTGCGTCGAAGTTGCTTGGCGAGGTTCGGGTCGAACCGTGCTTGTCGCGCTGCGTCCTCGGCCAGGGTGTGCGAGTACCAGACGTCGAGCTCGTGCATCCGCGCCAGCTCGTGCATCCGCGTCCGATAGGCATCGAGAGCTTCGAGCACGGCATGCTCGCGCTCGCGAGCCCTGTACCCGTTGTGTCGACCCGCCACTGCGAGACTGGCCGTCAGGCGTTTGACGTCCCACTCCCACGGCCCGGGCAGCGTCTCGTCGAAGTCGTTGATGTCGAACACGAGGCTGCGTTCCGGTGAGGCGAAGAGACCGAAGTTCGATAGGTGCGCGTCACCGCACAGCTGTGCCTCGAACCCCGAGCGCGGGCTGTGCGCCAGATCGGAGGCCATGATCAGCGCTGCACCGCGAAAGAACGCAAACGGAGAGGCCAGCATCCGCCCGTAACGGATGGACACGAGCTCGGTAACTCGGGTCGCCGCCTGCGACTCGAGCAGCTCGACAGGGTCGGCCCGGTTCGATGCGGGCTCGTAGACGGCATGGGACGACCTCGTCGTCGCAGCCCGAGCCATCCTTCCGAGCTCTCTACGCTCCTCGACCGTCAGGCGCTTCGATGTCTGCCTGCTTTGTGTAGCGGCAGGCCCTGGATCCACCGGCTCCGCCTCCTCCCCGTGCGAGTCCCGCTCGGGCAACGATACAACGACACGCGCGGGCCGACCGGATGCCGAGCGAGCCATGAGACACCGGTATCGCGCTACCTTTGGGACGTGCTCTTCACACGCAAGCCACTCGACCTTCCGACCGCCGAGACGGCATTGCCGGGACGCGACACGCCGATCCCGGCTCCCGAGCGCCACTTCGTCCTGGGAACGCCCCTCGTTCCGCCCTTCCCGGATGGCTTCGAGCGCATCGTCGTCGGGATGGGGTGCTTCTGGGGCGCCGAGCGGATGTTCTGGCAGGCGCCCGGGGTGTACACGACCGCCGTCGGCTACGCGGGCGGCATCACGCCGAACCCGACGTACGAAGAGGTCTGCTCTGGACGAACCGGCCACACCGAGGTCGTGCTCGCCGTGTTCGACCCGTCGCAGACGAGCTTCGAGGAGATGCTCAGGATCTTCTGGGAGGGCCACGATCCCACACAGGGCATGCGCCAGGGCAACGACGTCGGGACGCAGTACCGGTCGGCCGTCTACTTCGACGACGCCAGCCAAGAGGCTGCAGTCGCTGCGTCACACGAGATGTTCCAGGCCGAGCTGACGAAGGCCGGTTACGGCACGATCACGAGCGAGATTGCCGCAGCAGGCCCGTTCTACTACGCCGAGGACTATCACCAGCAATACCTCGCGAAGAACCCCAACGGCTACTGCGGTCTCGGCGGCACCGGGGTCTCCTGCCCGATCGGCGCGGGCGTCACCGCGAGCGGGGACTGAGAACTAGCGGCGCTGGCGCAGCGTCGCCCAGGCCGTTTCCCACTCCTTATCGTTGGTGCACGTCGCGCCCCGGGCGTCGCCGCAGTCCTCGAGCGGAGTCGTCTGGAAGTACACGTCGTCCCACCACGCGTCGTCGGTCGCGTGGCGCTCCGCGCAGTAGTTCGGGTCGTGTGTCAGCTCACAGGCGGCGGGATTGACCGGCGCCAGGCCGAGCGACTCCGCTGCAGCGGCCTGCACGCCGGGTGAGGCGACGTAGTCGAGCCAGAGGTACGCGCAGTTCGGATGCGCGGCCTTCCGAGAGACCATCCACGCGTCGATGCGACCGGTGGTTCCCTCGATGGGCTTCACGGCCAGCACCAGGGCGCCGCTTCGCACCAGGGCGTCGACTGCGGACGGTGACGCGAGTCCCACGATGGTGTCAGCGGATCCGGGCAGCTGCGCCGGCGCGCCCGGTCGAAGAGCACCCGGTACGAGCGTCGCGTCGAGACCGTGCAAGAGACCCACGACGGCCTGAAGCTGCTGCTCGTCGAGTTCGTAGGGATCGTCGATTCGGAGATCGGGGCGCGCCGCCTTCAGGTGGACGGCCGCATCGGCGATGACGAGCGGGTCGTCCGGGAGAGACACGAGCGGCCCGAAGCGTCGACCCTGCTCCCAGAGCGCGCTCGAGCTGTCCGTCCCCTCGGGGAACACGTCCTCCCGAAGGAACATGAGGTTCGTCGCCCGCCCGAAGGGCATGCCGTACGGCGCACCGTCGAGCCTCGGAAAGGAGCCGCCTTTGACGCCCTCGACGAGCGCCGCGTAGTTCGGCACGAGTGTCTTGTCGAGGGGGGCAATGCGGCGGTCCGCGACGAGCTGCGCGCTCTCGGCGCCGGACGTCGATACCACGTCCCACGGGAGCGTGTCCAGTGCGCTGGACATGGCATCGGAGGTCGCGACCTCGTGCACGTCGACTCGGCAGCCGGTCTGCCGGGCGAAGCGCTCGACCCAGGGCGCTGCGGTGTATCCGGGCCAGGCGACGAGCTCCAGGCTGCCTTCCGCGCGCGCACCTCTCTCGATCTCCCCGAGCGACGAGCCAAGCCCCTCGAGGTGGGTGCTCGGCGCGCCCCCTCGAAGGTTGCTGCCGGCCGCAACGGCCACGAGAGCCGCTACGAGCACCACCAGCACGAGCGCGTAGATCACCTTTCGTCCCTGAACCCTCATTCGCACCTTCTGTCGGAGCCGAGCGTGATGATGCCCGTCGCGACGGCGAGGCCCGGGAAGCAACCGCCGGATGTCACCGCAGAGCTACTCGGTCTGCGCCGTGACGGCCGCCGCTCGGCCGACCGCCGGCGTGTCGTCCGCGGTCGTCAACCGCTGCGACACCCAGACCGGGATGATCGTGAGCAGGATGATCACGAACGCGACGACGTTCACGACTGGCAGCTGCTGTCCCTGGCGGAGATTGTTGAGGATGAAGATCGGGAGCGTCGTCTGCGCCCCGGCGGTGAATGTCGTCACGATGACCTCGTCGAAGGAGAGCGCGAAGGCCAGCAGCCCGCCGGCCACGAGCGCGGTTGACAGGAGTGGCCAGGTCACGTACCGGAACGTTTGCCACCCGTCAGCGCCGAGGTCCATCGAGGCCTCGATGACCGACGGGGAGGTCCGCCGGAGACGCGCGAGCACGTTGTTGTAGACGACCACCACGCAGAACGTCGCGTGGCCCACGACGATCGTCCAGAACGAGAACCTCACGCCGGCGAACGAGAAGAACGAGTTGAGCGCCATTCCGGTGATGATCCCGGGCAGCGCGATCGGCAGCAGGAGCAGGAACGAGAACGAGTCCCGTCCGAAGAACGAGAACCGATGGATGGCGAACGACGCCATCGTCCCGAGGACGAGAGCGATCGCCGTCGCCGCGAGCCCGACCTCCACCGACAGCTTGAGGGACGAGCGCAGGGACTCGTCGTCCCAGGCGACCCTGAACCAGTGCGTGGACCAGCTCGAGATCGGCCAGCTCTGGATCGGTGACGCGTTGAACGCGTAGAGCCCGATGATCACCAGCGGGATCCAGAGGAACACGACAACGCCGACCGTCCAGATTCCAAGTCCGATGCGAGCGCCGCGCGAGGGCATCAGACCGCCTCGAACGCGCCGAGCCGCTTGGCGAGCGCGATGTAGATGGCCATCACGGCGACCGGCACCATCGCGTACGCCGCTGCGAAGGTGAGATTCGACGCGCTCTGCTCGTACACGATGTTCCCGATCAGGCTCGAGCTCGGCCCACCGACGAGCAACGGCGTGATGTAGTCGCCGAGCGTCAGCGAGAACGTGAAGATCGACCCCGCAGCGACGCCGGGCAGGGCGAGCGGGAGGATGACGCTCCGAAACGTCCGCGCGCCGCGCCCGCCGAGGTCGGACGAGGCCTCGAGGAGGCTTCCGGGGATCCGCTCCAGGGCGGTGTAGATGGGCACGATCATGAAGGGCAGCCAGACGTACGAGTAGACGATCCACATCGCCTTGTTCGTGTACGCGAGCTGCTGGTCCGGGAGCCCGAGGCCGTTCAGCACCCAGTTCAGCGGGCCGTTCTTCGAGAGAATCGTCGTCCACGAGTAGATTCGGACGAGGTAGCTCGACCAGAGCGGGAGCAGCACCAGCACGAAGAGCAGCGTGCGCATGCGCGGGCTCGCGACCTTCGCCATGAAGAATGCGAGCGGGAACGCGAGGACCGCAGCGGTGACGGTCACGGCGGCGGCCATGCCGACCGTTCGTCCCGCGATGCGGAGATACGTCGGGTCGCTCAGGCTGAAGATCGTCCGGTACTGGTCGAGCGTCCAGGTGTGCACGATCGCGGCCGTGAACGAGTCGGTCGTCCAGAACGACGACGCGAGCATCGCCCCAAGCGACGCCGCGTAGACGGCGACGAACGCCGCGGCCGGTACGAGCAGCAGCACCAGAAGGCGCAGCCACGGCCGGCGCCAGAAGACCCCCGAGATACGGAGGCGGGCCCCCCGTAGGAAGCCCGCCTCGCGAACGACGTCTACCGCCAAGCTACGTCAGCCGGTGATCGATGCCCAGGCGTTGTTCCACGCCTGCTGGTCCATGCAGTCGTTGCGGCCACCCCACCCGCAGGTCTTGACCGGTGTCTTCCAGAAGCGGATCGACCGGGAATACGCCGCCGGCGCGTTGAGGTGGTACTGGGAGCAGAGTCCCTTCTGGAGCTTGTTCATGAACGGGCACGCCCGCGGGTTGACCGGCGTCTCGCCGAAGTCGTACGCCTGCTGCGCCTGGACGGGCGGCGTGCTGACGTACGCCATCCACATGTAGGCGCAGTTCGGATGCGGCGCCCGCTTGGCGAGCATCCAGGTGTCGGCCCAGCCGGTTGCCCCCTCCCTGGGGATGATCTCCTTGACCGGCACCTTCTCCGCCTGCAGGGCAAGCGTCTGATACGGCCAGGTCGCACCGATGATCGCATCGCCCGACTTGAAGTCCTTGATCTCGTCCGCTGCGTAAACCCAGTACCGCGAGAGCAGCGACTTCTGCTGCTTGAGCAGCGAGACAGCCGCGTCGAACTGCGGCTTCGTCAGCTCATACGGATCGCGGATCCCCAGCGACGGCTTCGTCTTCTGCAGGTAGAGCGCCGCGTCCGCGATCTGGATCGGGTTGTTCGGGACCGTGATCCCACCCTTGTACTTCGAACTGTAGATCGCCGACCAGCTACGCGGCGCGGGCTTCACCTTCTTCGTGTTGTAGATCAGCGTGTTCGGCCCCCACTGGAGGGACACGCCGTAGTGCACTCCCTTGACCGTGTTGTGCGGCGGCGACTTGAAGGCCGGCAGGAAGTTCTTCCAGCTCGGGATGAGGTTGACGTTCACGGGCACGACGTCACCGGCATAGATCAGCCGCAGGCTGGCGTCGCCAGACGCCGACACGAGGTCGTACTGCCCGCCGCCGCCGCCACCGCCGCCGTGCATGATGTTGAACATCTCGTTCGACGAGCCGGCGTCCTTGCGGGTGATCTTGCAGCCCGTTTGCTGCTCGAACTTCTTAGCGAACGTCTTGGGGTTCGAGTAGAGGGGCCATTCGACAACAGTGAGAGCCCCCTCGCCCGGCCCGATCTTCGTCGGTAGCTGCGTCGCCTCCGACACGCCCGCCGCCGGGACGGCGAGAGCGACGACGAGCCCGACAAGAGCGACGTGCCAACCTCGTATCCGCGTCCTCATCTTTCCTCCTCGATCGTGAATTCCACGTCCGGCCGCCAAGCAAGCCGGACGCGCCTTCCCTCCATCGCACGTGCATCCGATGACGAAACCTCGAGATTCTGCTGCAGCGCCACGAGCTCCCCACCGTCGTCCAGCTCGACGACGTACCGCGTGGAGGCGCCCAGGTAGACCGCCGTTCGCACGACGCCCGGCTCACCCTCTCCCGCATCCTCGGCGAGGACGCGAATCTTCTCGGGCCGTACCGTGAACGTCCGCCCGTCGCGGGTGAGGATGTTCGACGTCCCGATGAAGCCGGCGACGAACTCGGTTCGCGGGTGCTCGTACATCTCCGCCGGAGTCCCGCACTGCTCTATCGCCCCCTCGTTGAAGACCGCGATCCGGTCGGACATGGTGAGGGCCTCGTCCTGGTCGTGCGTCACGTAGACGAACGTAATGCCGAGTGCCTTCTGGATCTGCTTCAGCTCGATCTGGAGCTGCTCCCGGAGCTTGAGGTCGAGGGCACCGAGCGGCTCGTCGAGGAGAAGCACCTTCGGGTGATTCACGATCGCGCGGGCGAGCGCGACCCTCTGGCGCTGCCCACCCGAGAGCTGCGCCGGCTTGCGGTCGCCGTACCCGGCGAGACGCACCATCTCGAGCGACTGTCCGGCGCGCTCGCGACGCTCGGCCTTCTTGACCTTCTTCACCATGAGCCCGTACTCGACGTTCTGCTGCACCGTCATGTGCGGGAAGAGCGCGTAATCCTGGAACACCGTGTTGACCGGCCGGTCGTAGGGAGGCAGCCGGGAAACGTCCTCGCCCGCGAGCTCGATCGAGCCCCCGTCGGGAATCTCGAACCCCGCGATCATCCGCAGCGTGGTCGTCTTCCCGGATCCGGACGGGCCGAGCAGCGTGAAGAACTCTCCCGGAGCGATGTCGAGGTCGACCGAATCGACCGCCACCACGTCGCCGAACTTCTTCGTGAGACCACGAACGCGGATGTCCGCGACCGCCTCAGCCACCGGCGGCGAGCGCCTCCTCCAGGATGGCGACTCCTTCGTCGAGATCTGCATCCGGGATCGTCAGCGGCGGCAGCAGCCGGATCACGTTCCCGTAGAGGCCACAGGAGAGGAGGATCAGACCCCGGTCGAAGGCTGCGGCGAGGACGGCCTTGGCGCGGTCGCCGCTCTGCTCCGCGAACTCGAATGCGAGCATTGGACCGAGTCCACGGACCTCGCCGATCTCGGGACGCCGCGACGCGATGGCCTCCAGGCGGCTGCGAAGCTTCGTGCCCAGCTCTCGAGCGGACTCGAGGAACCCCGGTTGGGACATGATGTCGAGAACGGCCACCGCCGCGGCGCACGAGAGCGGGTTCCCGCTGAAGGTCCCGCCGAGCCCGCCGGGGTGCACCGCATCCATGATCTCCGCGCGTCCCGTCACGCCGGCGAGCGGCAACCCTCCGCCGATGGACTTCCCGGAGACGAGGAGATCCGGCTCGACGCCCTCGTACTGCTCGATCGCCCACATCGTCCCCGTGCGTCCGACACCGGCCTGCACCTCGTCGTCGACGTACAGGATCCCGTAGGCCCGGCAGATCTCCTGGAGACGCGCCGGATAGTCGGGCGGCATCGCGATGAACCCGCCCTCACCCTGGACCGGCTCGAGCACCACGCACGCCACGGACGCGGGATCGACGTCGCTGCGGAAGAGATCCTCGAGGCCCTTGATCGCGTCGTCGGACGAGATCCCCCTGTAGGGATACGGGGCGGGCGCGCGGTACACCTCGGGCGCGAACGGGCCGTAGCCCTTCTTGTACGGCATCACCTTCGCCGTCATCGTCATCGCGAGCAGTGTGCGCCCGTGGAACGCATTCTCGAAGACCACGACCGCGGGCCTCCCGGTCGCCTCGCGGGCGATCTTCACGGCGTTCTCGACGGCCTCCGCGCCGGTGTTCACGAGGATCGAGCGCTGCTCTCCGCCCCCACACGGGGAGAGTTCCGCGAGCCGCTTGCACACCTCGATGAACGGCTCGTAGATGCCGACCATGAAGCACTGGTGCAGGTACCGGTCCGCCTGCGCCTTGACCGCCTCGACGACTGCGGGATGCCGGTGCCCCGTGTTCTGGCAGCCGATGCCGCCCGCGAAGTCGATGAAGCTGCGGCCGTCGACGTCGGTGATGCGCGCCCCTTCGGCCTGCGCGACGACGAGGCGGGGCGTCGAGACTCCGGGTGTGACGTACCGAGCGCGCTCGTCGGTCACGCGCTCTGAAGCGGTGCGCTCCTGCAACGACATCGCGGGATTATCGAGTTTGTGGCCGTTCCCGGCAACTCGAAGCAGCGACGGGAGAACGGCGTACTCTGTGCGCTGCGCCGGAGTAGCTCAGCTGGTAGAGCACCTGATTTGTAATCAGGCGGTCGTGGGTTCGAGTCCCACCTCCGGCTTCGAGCCCTCTAGCCGAGCACTTCGCGCGTCTTCTGGTGCGCGATGATCTTCCGCTTGACCCGCTGCAGGGCGTTGTCGATCGTCTTCGTGTCGCAGTCGAGGTCCACGGCCATCTCCTCGTACGAGTTGCCCTCGAGATAGAGCCGAAGCGCCTCGGACTCGAGGGAGGACAGTCCACTCCCGAGGCAGAACACGAGGCTCTCGAGCTCCTCGGTCGAGATCACGCGAACGGACGGATCGTTCACGTTCGGGCCCGGGAGTGCGTCTCCGAGCGTGCAGTCGCCATCCGACTCCTGCCCCGCCGGCGTGTGGCTGAACGAGACGTAGGTGTTGAGCGGCGCGTGCTTGTACCGCGTTGCCGTCTTGATCGCCGTGATGATCTGGCGTGTCACGCAGAGCTCCGCGAAGCTGCGGAACGACGTCTCCTTGTCGGTCCTGAAGTCGCGCACGGCCTTGTACAGGCCGATCATCCCCTCTTGCACGAGGTCGTCGGCATCCCCGCCGGCGAGGAAGTACGAGCTCGCCTTGAGGCGGACGAACCCCGCGTACCGGCGCATGAGCCCGTCGAGCGCTTCCTGGCTCCCGTTTCGAGCCTTGAGCACGAGCTGCAGATCCTCGAGCTCTCGCTGAGCTCGTTGCGCGGTCCTCGGTGCTGCGGCGGTGCGAACGGCCATGTCGGTACCCCCGTGGACGGAGCCTGCGGTTGGCGGTTTTCGATCGAGTTACCTATCGGCTCGATCAAGTCTCACCTTGAAGTTGAGGGAGAAGCTAGCACCATTCACGGAGCGTTACAAGACCTTGCGAGAAATGCAGAATGCTAAGAACATACGTTCGCATGCGCGTTCCAACGAAGTGCGGTTGCCCGCACCGCACAGAGCGCTGCCGTCTGCGACGATCGGGCCATGCAGACCGTCCTGGTAGTCGACGACCACCCGAGCTTCCGAGCGTCCGCGCGTGCCGTCCTCGAGTCGGAGGGTTATGACGTCGTCGGGGAGGCCGAGGACGGCGTATCGGCGCTTGCGGCGATCGCCGAGCTCCAGCCACAGGTCGTGCTCCTCGACGTCCAGCTCCCCGACATGACGGGATTCGACGTCTGCGCGGCGCTCGAGAGCAGGAATGGATCCGCGCCGATCGTGATCCTCGTATCGAGTCGCGACGCCAGCGACTACGGCGACCTCGTGACCGCGTCGGGAGCACGCGGTTTCGTTCCCAAGGCCGAGCTCTCGGGCGAGGCGATCTCAGCGCTGCTCAATTGAGCCGTCTCACGCTCGCGTTCGGCCTGGCTCTGCTCGTCGTCGAGGCGAGCGTCGTCGTCGCCATCTTCGCGACCAACGACCAGGACAATCCAAGTTGGGCCGCGATCGGGCTCGCGTTGTCGGCCGGCGCGGCATTCGTCATCAGCGGCCTCGTCGCTCTTGCGCTCCGCCCCGACAACCGAACCGGTGTCTACCTGGCGGCGACCGGATACGTCTGGTTCCTGAGCGCACTCACGGAGGCGACGAACGAGTGGGTCTACACCCTGGGCTTCCTCGTGGGCAACCTCGTCTGGGTGCCGTTCACCGCCCTCGTCCTCGCATATCCGACGGGCCGCCTCGAGAGCAAGCTCGATCGCCGGATCCCGGTTGCGGTCGGTGTGCTGCTGGTGATCCCCTCGTTCCTCACGCTGCTGTTCGATCCGAGCCCTGATCCGGATCGGTGCGAAGACTGCACCGGAAGCGCCATCGTCGTCTTGGACCGACCCGGACTAGGAGCCGCTTTCGATGCACTCGGAAGCCTTATCGGGCTCGTGCTCATCGGCATCGTCGTCACGACTCTGATTCGCCGCTGGCGAGCAGCCACGCCGGCGCTCAGGCGCTCGCTCTGGCCCGTCGCCGGGGCGGGGATCCTCACGCTCATCGCGATTGGCTTTGTGGTCATCGCAGACCAGGTCTCCGACACCCCGCCAGGGTGGCTCCAGCTTGTCTTCTTCGGGTCGTTCGTCACCGTGCCGCTTGCATTCCTCTTCGGGATCCTCCGTACTCGCCTGGCCCGCACCTCGGTCACGGAACTCGTCGTCGCGCTCGGTCAGGGGGCACCCCTCGGTGACGCTCTTGCGACGGCGCTCGGTGATCCGTCGCTCGAGGTCGCGTACTGGCTCGACTGGCGACGCGGGCTGGGGGGCGCCGGTTGGGTGGACCCGCAGGGCAGGCCCGTGCCCGATCCCGGCTCCGACGAGACACGAGCCGCTCGCTACGTCGAGCACGACGGGGAGCGAATCGCGGCCGTGCTCTACGACCCGGCGCTCGACGCCGAGCCGGAGCTCCTGGATGCGATCACCGCAGCCGCGGGGCTGGCGCTTCAGAACGACCGCCTGCAGGCCGAGCTCCGTGCCGAGGTCGAGTTCATGAACACGGTGACGAACACTGCTCCGAGCCTGCTCGTCAACACCGGCACCGACGGTCAGATACGCAACGTCAACACGGCCGCACTCGACGTGAGCGGGTTCGAGAGGGACGAGGACGTCCGAGGGCAGCACTACTGGAACGTCTTCATCGATGCGAGCGAGCGGGCAGACATGATCGCGCGCTTCCAGGCGCTCGCACCCGATTTCCCGGCGGGGGAGTACGAGAACACGTTCACGAATGCCCGGGGCGAAGTACGCACGATCTACTGGCGCACTGCGCCGGTGCACGACGAGCAAGGGCGAGTCGTGAGCATCGTGTCGGGCGGGCTGGACATCACGGAACGCCGTCGTCGAGAGCTCGAGCTCCAGCGCGAGCGCGATGCGACCACCACCGTCCTCGAGTCGATCGCGAACATCGTCGTCGTGCTCGACCGAAACGGGACGATCCGCGACCGCGACGTGGACAACCCTCGGGTGGGCGCGAATCGAGCATTTCGCCAGGTGCTGGGCTGGCGCGACGACGACCTCGTGGGGCGCTCATTCCTGGACTTGATCGTCGAGGACGGCGACGGCCGTGCGGCGGCGGCGCTCGACGCTGCCGCTTCGGGCTTGGCGTCGGACGAGGTCGACTCGGAGATCCGCTGCGCGAACGGGAGCGTCCGGGCCTTCGCATGGTCGGCAGTTCCCGTCGCGGATGTCACCGGGCGAACGGAGGCGCTCGTGCTCGTCTCCGGTGTCGACGTCACCGAGCGGCATCGGCTCGAGCACGAGAAAGAGCGGGAGCGCGCGTTCCTGAACGCGATCGCGAACAACGCGCCGAGCCCCCTCTGCCTGATCGACGCGTCCGGTCGTCTCACCGATCGGGGCGCGAACGTCGCGTTCGAGAGCATGCTCGAGCACGACCCGTCGAGCATCGGTGGGCAGGTGTTCTGGGACGAGTACGTCGCGGAGGAGGATCGGGACGAAGTGAGGCAGCTCATCGAGCGAGTGATGGGCGGGGAGACCGTCGGCGAGCACGACCACCACTGGGTCACGAGCAAAGGCACCAGGCTCCTGATCGCATGGACATGCGTCCCGCTCCCGAAGGTGGACGAACGGACGCTGTTCCTCGTCAGCGGCGTGGACGTCACGGAGCGCAAGCGGCGCGAGGAGGAGATCCGCGCGGGCGAGGAGAGATTTCGCGCCGTGATCGAAAGCGCGCCCGTTGCGATCGCCGAAATTGGCCCGGACGGCATGGTCAAGCTCTGGAATCCCGCAGCCGAGCGGATCTTCGGCTGGTCGCCGGAGGAGGTGATCGGCCACCCACCGCGGTGGGTCCCGGAGGATCTTCGACACGAGTTCCGCAGGCTCAGCGCGCAGGAAGCCGCGGGTGTCGGGTACACCGGCCACCAGACGGTTCGCGCCCACCGCGACGGGAGACGGCTCGATGTCGAGATCTCGGCCGCTCCGATCCGCGACGCCGCCGGTGAGGTCGTCGGAGCAATGGCCGTGTTGAGCGACATCAGCGACCGCAAGCGCTACGAGGAAGAGCTTCGAGCATCACGTGCGCGCCTCGTGGCTGCGGGTGACGAGGCGCGTCAACGTCTCGAGCGGAACCTGCACGACGGAGCGCAGCAGCGCCTCGTGGCGCTGTCGGTGAGCCTTCGCCTCGCCGAGACGAGGCTCGCGGACGATCCACAGACCGCCTCCGAAATCCTCCGCGGGTCACGGGAGGAGCTGACCCATGCGATCGGCGAGCTTCGCGAGCTCGCCCGCGGGATTCACCCCGCCGTGCTCACGGATCGCGGCCTGGCGCCCGCGGTCGAGGCGCTCGTGTCGCGTGCTCAGCTGCCAGTCGAGGTGGACGTCCACGCAGGACGGCTGCCTCCGGCAGTCGAAGCGGCCTCCTACTACGTCGTCGCCGAGGCTCTCACGAACATCGCCAAGTACGCCGGGGCATCCGAGGCGAGCGTCCAGGTCACGCGAGAGGACGGCCTGGTGGTGATCCAGGTGAGCGACGACGGGGCAGGCGGCGCCGACCCTGCGCGTGGAAGCGGCCTCCGCGGGCTCTCGGACCGGGTGGCGTCACTGGACGGCACACTCGTGGTCGAGAGCCCGGTCGGGCAAGGAACTCGAGTTCGAGCGGAGATCCCGGTCGCCGCAGAGACTTCGACGGAGTAGGGCAAGCCGTACCTCCAGACGCCTGTGGCCCGTAGTGCCGCAGAATTGCCATGGTGGGACGCTGCAGGTCACATGACCAGCGCGAGCAGGAGGCCCACGATGACCGCAGCGCTCACGATCTCGCCCCCAGCCACCGGCCGCCGGGAGCTCGATCACCGGCATTCGAACGGAATCGACGTCACCCTGTCCTGGTGCCCGGTCGGAGGCAAGCTCTTCGTCACGGTCGCCGACGAGACAGGAGACTCGTTCGAGCTCGCGGTCGAGCCTCACGAGGCTCTCGACGTCTTTCATCACCCGTACGCGTACGCGGCGGTTCGCAGCGTCCACCTGCTCGATGTCGTCGCGTGAGACCCACGTTCTCGCGGCCGTAGCCGCACTGACCGCCCTGCACGTCCTCGACGATGCCACCCTCCATCGCGAGCCGGGGACGACGGTCGCGGACCACCTGACAGGCGCCGGCGCCCTCCTCGTCGTTCTTGCCGTCTCCGCGATCGTCTTCCCCCGGCTCCGTGCAGGCGGCCAGGCAGTCCTCGCCCTGCTCCTCGGCGCGCTCGCGACGACCTACGGCGTACTCCATCTCGTCGAGACCGAAAACGGGGTCTCGACGGCCTGGGAAACCACGAGCGCGATCGTCCTGCTCGTCGCCGGGATCGCAGCTCTGGCCGTTGGTGCGAGTGCACTCTGGAGAAGCCGGCGACGCACGGAGACGCGGGCTGGCCGCTATCTCAGGCGCACCCTCGTCGCAGTCGCATCGCTCCTCATCGCCTTCTTCGTCGTATTCCCACTCCTCTTCGCCGTCGGCGTGACCCACAAGCCGCGACGTGCGGTCGACGCCGCGGATCTCGGCCGGCCGTACGAGTCCGTGACCCTCGAGACGAGCGACGGCCTCCCGCTTGCGGGCTGGTATGTGCCGTCACGCAACGGCACGGCGGTGATCGCCTTTCCGGGCCGCAGCGGACCCGTCCCCCATGCCCGCATGCTCGTTCGGCACGGCTACGGCGTGCTGATGCTCGACATGCGCGGGAACGGCGAGAGCGACGGCAGCGCCAACGCATTCGGGTGGGGCTTGGACCGGGACCTCGACGCGGCACTCGACCACCTCGAAGGCCGCCCCGATGTGCGGCGTGGAGCCATCGGTGGGCTCGGGCTCTCGGTCGGGGGCGAGCAGCTGCTCGAGAAGGCCTCGAGCGACCGCCGCCTTGCGGCCGTCGTCTCCGAGGGCGCCGGCTACCGGACGCTGCACGAGTATGTGCGGGAAGACGGCCTGGCGAACGCGATCACGACCCCACAGGCCGCTCTGCTGTTCGGAGCGATCCGGGTGCTCTCACGGGAGCCGTACCCGGAGCCGCTCGATCGGATCGTCTCACGAATCTCCCCACGCGCGATCATGCTGATAGAGGCAGGCCATGGCCAAGGTGGAGAGACGTTGAACTCGCTCTACTTCGCACGAGCCGGACAACCAAAGAGCTACTGGCTCGTTCCCGAGTCCGATCACACGGGCGCGCTGGGCGTACGCCCAGCGGAGTACGAGCGGCGCGTCGTCGGGTTCTTCGACCGTCACCTCCTGAGGCACGGAAATGCGTAGGGCGTGGATCGAGGTGCGCTGGGCACTTGCGTTCGTGTTCTTCGTCCTCGGCCTCTTCAGCGCATACGCGCACCGAGAAGAGCCCGTCATGGCTGTGATCTTCATCGCCCTGGCCGCGCTCTTCGCCTGGGGTGCAGTGCGGGCGCTCCGCGAGCGGCCCCGCGTAGGCAGGGGGCGACGGTGGCTGCGGGGCGGACTGACGGCCGTCGCCATGCTCGTGCTCCTGTTCTTCGTCGTCCTTCCCGTCGGCGGCGCAATCTGGCTCGCGCAAAAGCCACGGGACGCAATCGACCCGCAGGCCCTCGGGCTCGCCCACACGAACGTCACGCTCGTAACCAGCGACGGCGTTCGGCTCGCCGGCTGGTACGTCCCATCGCGCAACAGGGCAGCTGTCGTCCTCGTCCACGGCGCCGGCGGATCTCGGGAGGGCGTCGTCAGGCACGCACGGCTTCTGGCGAGCCACGGCTACGGCGTGCTCCTGTACGACGCGCGCGGGCACGGCGAGAGCGGAGGCAGCTCGCACGGCCAAGGCTGGACGTCGCAGCCCGATCTCCGCGCGGCCGTGGACTATCTGGCGGCCCGGCCGGATGTCGACCCACGCCGCATCGGCGCGCTCGGGCTCTCGACGGGCGCCGAAGTCGTGCTCGAAGGCGCCGCGCGCAATCGCCGGATCGCCGCCGTCGTCGCTGACGGCGCGATCGCGCGAAACATGGGCGAGATACGCCAGCTCGACGGCTTCGAGCGCGTCCTCGCGGAGCCGTTCTACGGGCTCGAGTTCGGCGCGCTTCGCGTGCTGACGTGGAGCACCCCGTCGCCGCACTTGCAGGACCTCGTCCCGACCATTGCCCCGCGTCCGGTGCTGCTCGTCGCCACGGGCAGGGACATCGAGCAGACCATGAATCGCGCGTACCATGCAGCCGCGCCCGCGACGACGCTCTGGGAGTTGCCCGACGTCAGTCACACCCACGGGCTCCAGGCACACCCGGCCGAGTACGAGCGGCGCGTCGTCGGCTTCTTCGACCGTCACCTCCTGCGCGCTGGTTCGTAGACTCGCATGCGTGAACACCGCACACGCGATCACGTTCCTGTTCGCTGACGTCGAAGGCTCCACCGGGCTCCAGGAGGATCCGCGGCTCGACTATCCGGCGGTGATCGGGACGGTCCGGCGTCTCCTGCGCGAGGCGACGTCGGGACACGAGGGGGAAGAGGCCGATTCGGTCGGAGACGAGTTCGTCGCGGTGTTCGCCGATCCGGTCCGTGCCGCCGAGGCTGCGATCGCGGCACAGCGCGCGTTCCGAGACGAGGCGTGGCCCACGACTGTCACAGTGCGCGTGCGGATCGGACTCCACACGGGAACTCCTGCGCTCGGCGAGGAGGGCTACACCGGGATCGACGTCGTTCGCGCGTCTCGTATCGCCAACGCCGGCCACGGGGGGCAGATCGTCTCTTCCGCTGAGGCGGCCACGGAGCTCGACGACCTTTCGCTGCGCGAGCTCGGAGAGTTCCGTTTGCCGGGGCTTTCGGAGCCCGAGCGGATCTACCAGCTCCAGGCAGACGATCTTCCACGTGACTTTCCGCCGCTTCGTAACACCGTCTCGACATTCGGAGCGGGGATTCGGGTCGTGCTCGCCGACGACACGGTGCTCCTCCGAGAGGGTGTCGCCCGGCTCCTGGCCGACTCCGGGTTCGATGTCTGCGCTCAGTCGGGTGACGCCGAGGACCTCCTCCGGCACGTGGCCATGCACAAGCCCGACGTGGCCGTCGTGGACATCCGCATGCCGCCCACCCATACGGATGAAGGCCTGCGTGCGGCACGCGAGATCCGACAGTCCTTCCCCGGGACGGGCGTGCTCGTGCTCTCGCAGTACGTCGAAGCCGCGTACGCGATGGATCTCCTGTCCGAGAGCACCGAAGGCGTCGGCTATCTGCTGAAGGACCGCGTCTCCGACGTCGACCAGTTCGCAGCCTCGGTACGCCGGGTCGCCGAAGGCGGCTCCGCGCTCGACCCCGCGGTCGTCGGGGAGCTCGTCTCGCGTCGTCGCCACGACGACCCGCTCGGCGAGCTCACCCCCCGTGAGCGCGAGGTGATGGCGCTGATGGCCGAAGGACGCTCGAATCAGGCGATCGCGGATCGGCTGTTCGTCACGCTTCGCGCCGTCGAGAAGCACGTGACGAGCATCTTCTCGAAGCTCGGCCTCCCGGCGAGCACGGACGACCACCGGCGCGTGCTCGCCGTCCTGCTCTTCTTGAGCGACTGAACCGGGGTCTCTCTAGTTCAGATCCCGCACGCGCACGACTCCCTCGCTGACCCCCCGCATCGCGACGTACGGCTGCAGGAGCGGATCGACGAAGCGATACCGCACCGCCTTCGCAGGGCCGTGCTTCTGCAGGACCGCTCCGCGATCGTCTCGCGACAGCTCGTCGAGCTGCCGTGCACAAGCCGCCGAGCTCGGCGGCTTGTCCAGGATTCGTCCGAGAGCGTCCCGCACGTCGGAAGCGGCGAAGAACCCGAACTCGTCCTCGTCGGCAAGCGCGCACGCGAGCAGGAGGGCCGGGTAGATGCTGCGCTGCTCGCCGACCGTCGCATCCCGATAGGCCTCGACGATGCTCTGCTGCGCGCGATCGATCGCCCGTGCGACTGCAGAATCCACGTCCCGGGACGTGACATCGGCTCGCCTGCGTCCGAGCGCGGCTTGGGCGGCGAGCTGCGTCAGGAGCTGCGTGTAGTGCGGCAGTCCCTGCGACAGCGTCGTGATCTTCCGAACGGCTCCTCCGGCGATCTCCATGCGAGCGGTGGCGATGCCGCGTGTGGCGATCTCGGAGAGCTCGCCAACCGTCATCCGCGGCATATGGATCTGGGCGAGGGCGCGCTCGATCGAGCGGTGCTCGCGGATGAGCTCTCCGACGCTGTCGGCGACACCGATGAGGAAGACGGTGACGTTCACGACGCGATCCGAGAGCGTCTTGATCGTGTCCGCGAACAGGACCCGGATCTCAGGATCCCGCAGCCGGTCGAACTCGTCGATGAAGACGGCCAACTGACCGAGCTGCGTCACCGACTCGAACGCCTGCCGGACGGTATTTGGGGTCACTGGGCCGGAACCGAGGAGATCTGACGCGGACCGGCTCGAGGCGTCCTGGCGATCCGCGAAGCCGAGCGCCGGCGATGCCGAGTGAATGACGATCTCCTCGAGAGCCTGTCGCCAGACGCTCCCGAAGTCGTCGCCGGCATTGCACGTCGCGCGTGCAGTGAGGACGTCGGCGCCCGTCAGCATCTCGGCGGTCACCCCGGCGAGCGACGTCTTGCCCACACCGCGCTCGCCGTAGATGACTGCGTGCTGCCCGGGCTGGGCGACGACGGAAAACACGTCGGCGATCTGATCGCTGCGACCGGCGAAGAGGCTGCGACGATCGATCGGAGCCGCCGGGCGAAACGCCTGCATGACGAGGGCCATCCGATCGAGAAGGTCGGCCTCGTCCATCTTGGGCGGAGCGACGGGCATTCCGCAGTATCGCGCGGCAGCCACCGGACCTTCAAGGCGGCTCTGTATGCGGGCTCCGCGGCCCGCACAGCGGGTGCGGAAAACCGCACCCGAAGACACCTGACCGCCGCACTGTGCCGGCGCGCGCGCGGTGCGAGCCTGGGAACTGTCAAAGCGACCCAGGAAAGGAAACGCGAAATGTCACCTCTCAAGCACAGCACCAACATCGCGGCCCGTATGGGTCGCTGGAGCGCAAGCCACCGCAAGACCGCGATCTTCGGATGGCTTGCATTCGTCGTCGCAGCATTTGCGATCAGCTTCTTCGTACCGATGAAGATGATCGACGACACCGACTTCAACGTCGGCGAAGCCCGCACGGGCGATCACATTATTCGCGACGGCGGCTTCAAGCTGGACGAGCAGGGGGAGTTCGTACTCGTGCAGTCGAAGACGAAGACGACCGACGACCCCGCCTTCCGAGCGGTCGTGAACCAGGCGGTCGCAGCACTCGACAGCTATCCGCAAGTCACGAAGCTCCGCTCGCCGCTCGCGGCGGGCAACGAGGGCCAGGTCTCGAAAGACGGACATTCGGCGCTGATCTTTTTCAGCCCGGAGGGGACGTACGACGAGGCCATTACCTACATCGACACCATCACGGCGGCCACCGCCAAGGTGCAGGCCGCGAATCCCGACTTCTACGTCGGAGAGGCCGGCTCGGCCTCGACGGGCAAGGCGCTCGACGAGATGTTCAAGGGTCAGCTCGCAATTGCGGGCCTCCTGTCCATCCCGCTGACCCTCGGGATCCTTCTACTCGTGTTCGGCTCGCTCATCGGCGCAACGATTCCGCTCCTGCTCGCGCTCACCTCCGTGTTCGCGACCATGGGCCTCGTCGCACTGCCGAGCCAGATCGTGCCGATGGACGAGTCGATCGCCGAGGTCATCCTGCTGATCGGACTGGCAGTCGGCGTCGACTACTCGCTCTTCTACATCCGCCGCGAGCGTGACGAGCGGCGCGCTGGGCGGAGCGAATCGGCCGCGCTCGAGGCCGCCGCTGCGACCTCGGGTCGTGCGGTTCTCATCTCCGGCGTCACGGTGATGATCGCCATGGCCGGAATGTTCTTCTCGGGCGACAAGACGTTCATGTCGTTCGCGATCGGCACGATGATGGTCGTGGCCGTCGCCATGATCGGCTCGCTGACGGTCCTGCCCGCGATGCTCTCCTGGCTCGGCGATCGCATCGACAAGGTGCGCGTGCCGCTGATCGGAAGGCTTCGCCGGGACAGCGGCGAAGGGCGCGTCTGGGGCGCGATCCTCGACCGTGTCCTCCGCCGGCCTGTCGTCTCCGCGGTGGCTGCCACCGCCGTGCTCCTCGCGCTGGCGGCACCCGCCCTGACCCTGAACACCGCGAAGTCGGGGCTGGATGCGCTGCCTGCATCGCTCAAGGAGCTCCAGTCCTACAACAAGGTCAACGACGCCTTCCCGGGCGGCGCGACGCCGGCAATCGTGGCCATCGCCGGCAATGCATCGGATCCCGAGCTCAAGGCTGCGATCGCCGAGCTGCGCACGCAGGCGCTCGCCAGCGGACAGGCGCGTGAGCCGATCTACGTCGAGGTCGCTCCGGGCGGAAAGGCAGTCCAGGTGCTGATCCCGCTCGTGGGCGAAGGGACCGACAAGGCGTCGTCGGACGCGCTCACGACGCTCCGCAACGACGTCATCCCGGCGACGCTGGGGACGGTCGACGGCATCGAGTACGCCGTCACCGGCGAGACGGCGGCGTCCAGTGACTGGGACAAGGCGATGAAGTCGGCGGTGCCGATCGTGTTCGGCTTCGTCCTCGCGTTCGCCTTCCTGCTCCTGCTCGTCACGTTCCGCAGCGTCGTCATCCCGCTGAAGGCGATCCTGATGAACCTCCTCTCGGTCGCAGCCGCATACGGCGTCGTCGTTGCGGTCTTCCAGTGGGGCTGGGGCGAGAGCCTGTTCGACTTCAACTCGAACGGGGGCGTCGCCGCCTGGCTGCCGATGTTCCTGTTCGTGATCCTCTTCGGCCTCTCGATGGACTACCACGTGTTCATCCTGAGCCGGGTCCGCGAGTACTACGACCGCGGTCTGGACACGGAGCACGCTGTTGCCAAGGGGATCAAGTCGACGGCCGGCGTGGTCACGAGCGCCGCAGTGGTCATGGTTCTCGTGTTCGGCGTCTTCGCGCTGATGCCGCTCCTCGACATGAAGGAGATGGGGATCGGTCTCGCGGCCGCCATCCTGATCGATGCAACAATCGTCCGAGCGGTGCTCCTGCCCGCGACGATGAAGCTGCTCGGCAAGTGGAACTGGTACCTCCCGACGTGGCTCGAGTGGCTCCCCAACCTCGAGCACGAGAGATCTTCCGAGCCCGCGCCGCAGCAGGCGTAAGTCAGCAGTCCGAAGCGCCCCGGTCGCCAGTCGGCGGCCGGGGCGCTTTCGCGTTCATTCGCCGCGCCGGAGCCGCTCGAGCCGCTCTCTCGTCTCCGGATCGAGCCGGTCGCGAAGGCGCCCTCCGCTCCCTCTCTGCTCGTGATCGCGGTGCTGCTCCGGCTCGAGCTCGGCGAGGAAGAGTCGCGACGAGAGCTTTCGCACCTCCTGGCCCGAGACGCCTCGAATCGCCGCGTCCGAAGACACGAGGCAAACCTCCTGGCTCGTCCTGTTCTCTGCTGCGAGGCGTTCGAGCACGTCGTCCGCGTGCGCGGCGTAGCGCACGGACAACGGACCGATCTCGCGCTCCTCCCCGCCGCCGTCGAACACCACGTACCCGCGCACGCCACGAGCCGCCACGAAGCTCGCGAGCGCATCGACGAGCTCGCGCTCGTCCCCGAAGTCGCCGGCGTGCAGCAGGTTGTGCCCGTCGAAGAGGTACAGGGTCGGATCGGCCATCGCTACCTAGCTCGCCGCCACACGCTGACGCCTCGCCTCGTAGAGCAGCACGGCAGCTGCGGCGCTGACGTTGAGCGAGCCGACGCGGCCCGCCAACGGTATGGAGATCACTGCATCGCAGGTACGGCGGACGAGTGGCCGCACGCCGCGCCCCTCCGCGCCGAAGACGAGCGCGACTCCCCCGGCGAGGTCGGCGTTCCACAGCGCGAGCGCGCCCTCGGCCTCCGCGGCGTAGACCCAGAGCGCCGGTCCCTTGATGCTCGCGAGGTAGCGGGCGAGGTTCGGGACCACTGCGATCGGAAGGTGCTCGATCGCGCCGGCAGATGCCTTGGCGACTGCCGGCGTAACCCGTGCGGAGCCGTGCGCCGGTACGACGAGCCCCGTAGCTCCGGCTGCCTCCGCGCTCCGGATGACGGCTCCGAGATTCTGCGGGTCCGTGACCTGGTCGAGGCAGACGAGCAGAGGAAGCTCCGTCTCCGCCAGCTCCTGTGCATCCGCGTAGCGAAGCGGGTCGCACCACGCGATGACACCCTGGTGCTCTCTCGTCCCCGCCGCCGCGGTCAGCTCGCGCTCCGGGCGAATCTGACGTCGAGGCGCGTGGTCGACCCAGGGAATCTGTGCCGCTGCCCGCTCTGTCGCCCAGATCTCGTGTACCTCGCGCGGCCCGCGAAGCGCTTCCCGAACCGGATTTCGGCCGTAGACGAGCTCTCGCGCCGCGGTCACTTCCGTGGAACGAGCCGGTACCCGGCGGCCTCGTCGCGCGCCTCCCAGCCCGCAGCCTCGATCTCGGCTCTGAGCCGGTCGGCCTCCGCGAAGTCGCGATCACCCCGTGCTGCCTGACGCCTCTCCGCAAGGTCGACGATCTCGTCGGGAGCCTCTGCCTGCTCTGCGAGGGAACCGAGCCCGAACACGGCGAGCGCACGACGTAGGAGATCGTGATCGCGCCACTCGTGCATCACCGCGAGTGCGGCGGGCGTGTTGAAGTCGTCTTCGAGAGCGGCCACGAACCGCTCCCAGGAGCCCTCAGGGGCATCCTCGGACGGATTGCGGAACACCTCGCGAAAACCGGCTGCACGCGCGTCAGCGGCTGCCATCGCCTCGTCGGAGAAGTCGATCGGCCCGTGCCAGTGCCCCGTGAGGAAGAAGACGAGTGTCGCCTCTCTCCCCCAGGTGTCGAGCACGTTCCGGAGCGAGATGTCGTTGCCGAGTGACTTGTGCATCTCGTCGCCGCCGAGCTCGAGCATCCCGTTGTGCATCCAGACTCGCGCGAAGGCACGGCCCACCGCCCGGGACTGCGCGATCTCGTTCTCGTGGTGCGGAAACACCAGGTCGAGCCCGCCGCCGTGGATCCAGAACTCGGGCCCGAGCGTCTTCTCGGCCATGGCCGAGCATTCGATGTGCCATCCGGGCCGGCCGCGACCCCACGGCGACTCCCACGACGTGTCCTCGCCCTCCTTGGTCGCCTTCCAGAGGGCGAAGTCGCGTGGGTCCTCCTTGAGCGCGTTCGGCTCCTGCTCCTCGACCTGATCGGGGCGCTGGCCAGAGAGGCTTCCGTACTCGGTGAATCGCGACACGCGGTAATAGACGTCTCCCCCCACCGGGTACGCGTACCCCTCGGCGACCAGCTCCTCGATCAGCGCGACGATCTCGGGGATCGTCTGCGTGGCGAGCGGCATCTCGTCGGGCATCCCGAGCCCGAGGTTGCCCGTGTCCTGCAGGTACCAGTCCGTGGCGTCGCGCGCGAGCTCCGCGCTCTTTCCCGGTGCGGCGTCGTAGATCTTGTCGTTGACGTCCGTGACGTTGTGGACGAACGTCACCGGATAGCCGAGCTCGCGCAGCCAGCTCGCGAGCCAGGTGAAGACGACGAAAGGCCGTGCGTTCCCGATGTGTGCCCGCTGGTACACCGTCGGTCCGCAGACGTACATCCCGATCGGCTCGGGCGGCGGCGGCAGCTCGACGAGCGAACGCGACAGCGTGTCGTAGACGCGCACGAGGCCGATCGTAACGGCGGCCCTAGCCGCCGACGGCCCGCTCTGCCCGGGCGAGCGCCTCGGCTCGAAGAAGAGCGGCCAGGACCGCTGCAAGCTCGGGCCCGGTCTCCGCTCCGGTCAGCGCACGGCGGAGCGCGCGCAGGTCGCCACCCACGGCCTTCAGCTCCCGGGTCAGTGCGCGGGCATCGTCCAGGTCCAGTCGCTCCGGTGCGCCCGAGCGAAGCTCGACGAATCGCTCGAGCGTCGGCGTCGCCTCGGGTGGAAGCGGCGTGAGATGCGGCTGCGTTACGAGCTCCGCGTATGCCCTTGCCTCGACCAGTGACCGGGCGCCCCGCAGCACGGGAGCGACCTCCGTCGAAGCGCCGACGGCCGTCGCCAGCTCGTCGTCCGACATGTCACCGATGGCGTCGACCGCGAGCCGCCGCAGCCGCGCCAGGTCGAGCTGAACATCGTGCTCGGGCAGCCCCAGCTCCTCGAGGTATGCGTGAACCGCCTGCGGCGGGAAGCCCTCCTCGCGGAGATCGACGATCGCGGAGTGTCCATGGCGCTTCGAGAGCTTCTTCCCGTCCGGCCCGAGCACGAGCCCGTGGTGGATGACGACCGGAAGCCGAGCCCCGAGCGCGCTCGCGATCCGCGTCTGTATCGCGAGGTTCGCCCGATGGTCGTTCCCTCTGATCACGTGCGTGATTCCGAGCTCGAGATCGTCGGCAACCGACGCGAGCTGGTACGTCGGGGTCCCATCCGGTCGCACGAGAGTCGTTCCCCCGCTCACCAGGCGAACGGCGCCCTCGTCGTCGCGCTCGGCCGCGCCGGAGTCGAGAGCCCGCTCCACGGCCGCGCTGTACAGATCACCTCGCTCGCTCTGGCGCACGGGGCCTTCGTCGAACGACACGCCGAGCCAGGCGAGATCTTCGAGGATCGCGGATTCGCCGCCCTCGACCGTCCTGGACGGATCGGTGTCGTCGATCCTCAGCACGAGCTTGCCGCCATGTTCGTCCGCGAACCGACGGTTCGCGACCGCAGTCAAGGCGTTCCCGACGTGAAGCGAGCCTGTGGGGCTCGGAGCGAAGCGCGCGCGTACCGCCATGCAGCGACTCTAGAGCGCTCAGGCGTCGATCGGGACGTGCCCCGGCTGCGAGGCGACGCGCCCGAGCCACGATCGGATCGCCGAGTACGGCGCCAGGTCGAAGTCGCCCTCGTGCGCGACGTGCGTGTACGCGTACAACGCGATGTCGGCGATGGAGTACCGCTCACCGACGAGGAACGTCCGCCCTTCGAGATGGCCCTCCATCGCATCGAGCGCCGCATAGCCGCCCTGCATGCGTGCCGGCAGCTGCTCCCGGAAGCGCTCCGGCGTTCCCGAGTACGCAAGCCAGAAGCGCGCGACGGCGATGTTCGGCTCGTGGCTGTATTGCTCGAAGAACATCCACTGAAGCGCCTGAGCACGCTCGTACGCGTCGTGGGGCACGTACTGCGTTCCGTCGCCCAGATACCAGAGAATCGCGTTCGACTCGCCGAGAGGCCGGCCGTCGTCCAGCACCAGGGTCGGAACCCGGAGCCCGGGGTTCAGCTCGCCAAGGACATCTTTCCGGTTCGACCGGTCTACGACGCTCATCTCGACGGTCTCGTACTCGAGCCCGAGGTGCGCCAGAAGGAGCCGCACCTTGTAGCAGTTGCCCGAGACCGCCGAGTTGTAGAGAAGCATGACTCGACGCTACCGGTACCGGGCTGGCGAGTCGACCCGCTGTGTGAACATACGATCGACCCGTGGAGCGGCGGTTGCTCGAATGGTTCGCGGCACACGGCCGGGACCTTCCCTGGCGGCACACGCGCGACCCGTACGCGATCCTCGTCAGCGAGGTCATGCTCCAGCAGACGCAGGTCGAGCGCGTCGTCCCCCGGTATCACGCGTGGCTGGAGCGCTGGCCGACTCCCGGGGCGCTGGCCCAGGCGCCGGCAGCCGAGGCGATTCGCGCCTGGCAGGGGCTCGGCTACAACCGCCGCGCTCTGAACCTGCATCGTGCGGCGTCGTCCATCGCCGCAAGCGGTTGGCCCGACGACCTGACGGAGCTCCCAGGGGTCGGCCCCTACACGGCCGCAGCGATCGGCTGTTTTGCGTTCGGCGAGGACGTCCTCCCGATGGACGTCAACGTCTCGCGCGTCACACGCCGGACGCGTCACGAGTTCACCGCGCACTCGGCACAGGCGCTGATGGACCTCGGTGCCACCGTGTGCCTCGCACGCATCCCGCGCTGCGGCGACTGCCCGCTCGCCGACGCCTGTCCATCCCGTGGAACTCGGGACGAGCCCGCGCGCAAGCAGGGGCCGTTC
>CAVQVA010000023.1:0-24942 GCA_963716975.1 uncultured Actinomycetes bacterium
TTACTACCGCCGCGCGAAAGCGGTTCAGGTGTGGTCGAAAGCCGTGTGCCGCGCGGCTACGTCGTAGTCCCGACGAACGACTGGAGCTCGCGCCGCAACTCCTTGATCTCGTCCCGGAGCTTGGCGGCGTACTCGAAGCGGAGCTCCTCGGCGGCGAGGTACATCTCCTCTTCCAGCGTCACGACGAGCTTCTCGAGCTCGTCCGGAGTCATGCCCTCGACCTCGACCTTGCCCCGGCGGCGGCGCGACGGGACGTTCGGCGACTCGAGGGAAAGGAGCTCGGTGATGTCGGACACGCCCTTCACGATCGACTCGGGCGTGATCCCGTGCTCGACGTTGTAGGCGAGCTGGACCTCGCGGCGCCGGTTCGTCTCCGCGAGCGCGCCCTGGATCGCCTCCGTCACCTTGTCCCCGTACAGGAGCACGCGCCCGTTCACGTGGCGTGCGGCGCGCCCGATCGTCTGGATGAGCGAGGTCTTCCCGCGCAGGAAGCCCTCCTTGTCGGCGTCGAGCACGGCGACGAGCGACACCTCCGGCAGATCGAGGCCTTCGCGCAGCAGGTTGACGCCCACGAGCACGTCGTAGTCGCCGAGCCTGAGCTCGCGGATGATCTGGATGCGCTCCAGCGTGTCGATCTCGGAGTGGAGGTAGCGAGCGCGGATCCCTGCCTCGAGCAGGTAGTCGGTCAGGTCCTCGGCCATCTTCTTCGTCAGCGTCGTGACGAGGACACGCTCACCCACCTCCTCGCGGCGGCGGATCTCGTTCATCAGATCGTCGATCTGGTTCCGAGTCGCTCGGAGCTCGACCTCCGGATCGACCAGACCCGTCGGGCGAATGAGCTGCTCGGCGACGACCTGCGAGCGCGAGAGCTCGAACGCGCCCGGAGTCGCGGAGAGGAACACGAGCTGCGGCACCTTGCCGAGGAACTCGTCGAAGCGGAGGGGACGGTTGTCGAGCGCCGAGGGAAGGCGGAACCCGTAGTCGATGAGCGTCTGCTTGCGCGAGCGATCTCCCTCGTACATGCCGCCGAGCTGCGGGACGGTCTGGTGCGACTCGTCCACGAAGACGACGAAGTCGTCCGGGAAGTAGTCGATGAGCGTGAATGGATGCGAGCCGGCCGTGCGGCCTTCGAGCACGCGCGAGTAGTTCTCGATCCCGTTGCAGAAGCCGAGCTCTCTGAGCATCTCGAGGTCGTACTCGGTGCGCTGCCGGATGCGGTGCGCTTCGAGCATCCGCTCCTCGGCCTCGAACCTCGCAACCTGTTGCTCCAGCTCGCGCCGGAGCTCGTCGACCGCTCGCTCGACGGTGGGAGCGGACGTGATGTATTCGGTCGCGGGCCATATCGCCAGGTTCTCGAGGCGGGAGTAGACCTCGCCCGTCAGCGGGTCGAAGTGGGTGATCTGCTCCACCTCGTCGCCGAAGAGCGAGACGCGGTACGCCGTCTCGCCGTTCGCCGGCTGCACCTCGACGACGTCCCCCTTCACGCGGAACCGGCCGCGGCCGAGCACGGTGTCGTTCCTGACGTACTGGCTGTCGATCAGCTTCCGCAGGACTTCGTCGCGGTCGTGCTCCTGCCCCACCTCGAGCACGAGCAGGCGCTCGCGCCACTCCTCGGGCGACCCGAGCCCGTAGATGCACGACACGGAGGCGACGACTACAACGTCTCGGCGCGTGAGGAGCGAGGCGGTCGCCGAGAGCCGCAGCCGCGAGATGTCATCGTTCCGCGACGAGTCCTTCTCGATGTAGAGATCGGCTTGAGGGATGTACGCCTCGGGCTGGTAGTAGTCGTAGTAGGAGACGAAGTACTCGACGGCGTTGTCCGGGAAGAACTCCCGGAACTCGTTGCAGAGCTGGGCCGCGAGCGTCTTGTTGTGCGCGATGACGAGCGCCGGGCGCTGGAGCTTCTCGATCGTCCAGGCCATCGTCGCGGTCTTGCCGGTACCCGTCGCGCCGAGCAGCGTCTGGAAGCGATTTCCGGCCGCGACCGACTCGGCGATCTGCGCGATCGCACGCGGCTGGTCGCCCGTCGGCGTGTACTGATCGGTCGCCTTGAAGGCCCGCTGCATCGGGCCAAGCGTAGCCATCTCGACCCGGAGACCCACCTCGCGCGAACAGGATAGAGTCGGCGCTCAGGGAGAGGAGGCCCCCGGAATTCGAGCAAGCCGTGTCGCCGCAGTTCTCGTTGCGCTCGGACTCGTCCTTCCGCTCGGCGCCCGGGCTGACACAGCGGCGATCCGGGTCGGAGACGAGGCGCAGTTCGCTGCCGCCGTGTCGGCGCTGCGGGACAGTGGCGGCACGATCAGGCTCGTGCGCCACTTCTACCGCGGCGAACTGGTCGTCCCCAGCCGCTCGGCCCGGCCTCTGCGCATCGTGGGCGAGCGCGGGGTACGCGTGGAGAGCCTGCTGCTCTACCACACCCAGCACGTCTCCGTCGGACGGCTGACGATCACGCCGGCCGACACGGACGGGCTCCTCGGAATCTACGGCTCCCGGTACATCGACGTCCACGACGTGCTCGTCACCGCCGCCGGGACTCGCTTCCACGCCAGGATCCACGTTCGCGGCTCGAGCCACATCCTGATCCGCAGCAGCGAGTTCCGGCGCTGCGGCGACCGGTTTCCGTTCCGGGCCAACTGCCTTCACCTCCAGGCGCCGACGAGACACATCCAGATCGTCGGCAACTGGTTCCACGACTGCCGCGGATGCGACTTCCTCCACGGCCGTTTCGGATTCGACCTCATCGTCCGCGGAAATCGTTTCGAGCGGGCACTTCCCTGCTTCTGGGCCAACCGCGCCAGGTGTGGACATCAGGATCTGATCCAGCTGTTCTCGGGTCGGAAGCTGCTGCTCGCGGACAACTGGTTCGGCGTCTACAGGTTCGGCGCCGCGCAGGTGTACCTGGTCTGGCGGGTCGATCACGTAACGATCGTCAACAACGTGTTCCTCGGCACCGATCCACGCGTGCCGGGTTACCACGCCCGGGTAGCGCTGATCATCGGAAGCCATGGCTCGACGTTGGTTCCTCGGTATGCAGCCGTGATGAACAACACCATCCTGACGGGAAAGCGCCGCATCGACGGCTACGCCGGCTCGATACGGATGAGCACGGTCTACGGGAGGGTCCCGCTGCGGAAGCGACCCCTCCTCGTGAACAACGTCATCGGCCTTCTCGAGGACCCCCACCACGTGTGCAGCGTCGCTCGCGCCGCAGTCTCGAATGTCGTTCTCCAGGGGATGGCATGCCGCGGCTTCAACGTCGTGGGCAACCCCCACCTCGACCCGTTCGGGCGCCCAACCGCTGCCTCGAGGCTGCTCATCGACCAGGCGTCCCCGGGGTACGCGCCACGGCGCGACCTGGCCGGGCGCGTCCGGGGACGCTGGCCCGACATCGGCGCATACGAGTATCGCGGCCGCTAGCCCGGTGCGGGATCAGCGGAAGTAGCGCGCTCGTTCCTTGTCCGTGAGCGCACGTCCCGTCGCGGCCAGCCGCGCATCCGCGAGCGCGAGGAGCTCGCTCAGCCCACCACAGACGTCGCACACGTACTTCCGAACGGTTCCGTCGACGCCTCCAGTGACGATGACACGCCCCGAAGGGTCGAAGCGCGCAGCGGTGACAGGACCGATGTGGCCCTGCAGGCGAATCACTGGCTCACCTACCTTCGGATCCCAGAGCGTGGCACGGGTGGCCGCCGTGACGATCCAGCGCCCGTCCGGGCTGAAGGCAACGTCGTTGACGGCCGAATTGGGCGAGAGGAGGTTGAGCGACTCTCCGGTCGCCGTGTCCCAGATTCGGACGGTGTGGTCACGGCTCGCGGTCGCGAGGAGCGTTCCGTCGGGCGAGAAGGCAACCGCGAGCACTCGCCCCCTGTGCCCTTCGAGAACTTGCTCGGCTCCGCCGACTTCGAGGACGACGGTGTTGCCTTGGATCGTCGCGGTCATGCCGTTCGGGCCTGCGATCGTGCCCGGCCGCTCAATGCCCGGCTCGGTGCCCAGGACCTTCCCCGTCTCGATGTCGAGAACGTCGGTGCGTGCGCCAGCGGTCGCGAGGACCCGGCCGTCCGGGTCGACCTCAAGGGTTGTCACCGGGGCAGCGAGCTGGGCGATCCTGACCAGCTCGGGCTGGTAGAGCGCGTCCCACACCCGCGCGGTCTCATCCAGGCTCGCGCTCACGACGGAGCTGCCGACAGGCCCCGAGAACGCTGCCGATGTCACCTTGTCTCCGTGACCGTCGAGAACGACCAGGGGCGCCCCCGTGTCCGACGCGGAGACTCGAACCGTCCCATCGCTATTGGCCGTCACGATGTGAACACCGTCGGTGCTGAAGCCGACGTCGGTCACGGCAGTGGTGTCGCCCGTGACCGTCACGCTCACGCCGCCATGGTCGACACGCCAGACACGGGCGATACCGTCGGCGCTCGCCGCGGCCACGAACACACCGTCGGGACTGAATGCGAGCGCCAAGGGATTGCCCTTGTTGTCGGGCAGTTGGCGTACGAGAGCCCCCGAACCGGCTCTCCAGACACGAACCGTGTCGTCGGAGGCCCCGGTGACAACGCGCGTGTTGTCCCGCGAGATCCCCGCCGACATCGCACCGCGATGCACGAAGATCTGCCGCACGGCGCCGGTCTTCACGTCGACGAGCCGAACCCGGTCGTTCCCGATCGCGAGCGCGAGCGAGGCGTCGGCTGAGATCTCGGCCCCGTCGACGTCCTCGAGACCGGGTATCTCGGCCGTCGTGCCGTCGGGATTGACGACGCGAACCATCCCGTCTCCGCCCGTGAAGAGCGCCGACCCGTCGTCGGCGAACGATGCTTGCAGTGCCGGGGCCCCACCGGCGGTGGTTCCATCAACCTGACCCGTCCGACCGTCGGCTACCACCACGGAGCCGTCCGCAGTTGCAGCCAGCACGTCTTTCTTTCGCAGCATGGCCCCGAGGAGCGGCTCACCGGCGCGTACCACGGTCTTCACCCTGGATCTGACCAGAGCGCCGCGAAGTGTCTCTTCCGCAGTCTCGCTCGGCGCCATTCGTGCGGCGGCGCTCGCGAGCAAGAGGCTCAGCTCCGGATCGATCTCGAGGGCGGTAGTCGCGCGGGCTTCGAGCTCGTGGGCCCTCGCATCGCGCGCCTGGGTGCGTGCCTCGCTGCGTTGCGTGAGCGCGAATACGGCCACAGCTGCCACGACAGCAAGGAGAACGCTCCCGAGCGCGATCACCGTCAGCAGTCGCCGGTGGCGTTGGTCCGCAGCGTCCTTCTGGAGCGCGAGTTCTCGATCCGCATCGTGCTGCATACGCCAGGCGAGCACGGGCTGCGCGAGCACGTCGTGGAAGATCTCGTAGCGCACCTCTCCCCCCTCTTGGAGCGAGCGCAGGATCCTCCGCTCGGTGAGCGTCGTGAGGACTGGCTGCAATTCCTCAGGCGAGCTCTGGCCGAAGTCCGCAAGATCGGACAGCTCGTGCGCGATCTTCGTACCGGAGGGAGTAACGAGGTGGTTGAACAGACGTGCGGCAACGTCTTGCTCCGCAGAAGTGAGAGAGTCGATCGCCCCCTCGAGATGCTCTTCCACGATGTGCTGCGCGCCGCCGAGACGCTCGAGGGTTTCGACCCGGAGCTCGTCCGAGCCAGAGGCTCGCTCTGCCTCCCAGAGTCGTTGCATGACGAGCTGGAGGTAGGGCGCCTCGATTCTCGCTCCGTCATCGGCCGATTCGACCGCACCGCGCCCGCCCAGCGCGGGTTCGATCCGACCCGTGCCGACCTCGTCGAGCACTCGCTCGACGAGAGCTGGCTCCACGGCTACGGCTTCACCCGTGAGTTCCGCGAAACGCTCAAGGGGCCGCACGACCGCCGCACGGGCGTCCTCACGGTCGAGCCTGTCCAGGCGAAGCGTGTTCGCGAACAGGCCCGGGATCCGGCCGGTGAAGCGATCCAGCTTCGCGAGCGAGTCCTCGCGCAGGGAGAAGAGCACGTTTACGCGCAGCGATGAGGTCAGCACCGCCGGGAGCAGCTCGGCGAACGTCCCCGGGGCGCGCTCGTCCGCGTGGTACAGGAAGTACTCCTCCGCCTGGTCGAGGACGAGATACACGTCGCGGCCCGACTGCTCGAGCGCCCCGAGCGCTCCGCCGTTCGAGTCCAGGCCGGAAGCCTCGGCCACCTCCTCGGAGAGGGCCGCAGCCGGATCCTCACTCCAGCGGGAGAAGACGATCACGAGGGGCTCCTCGGGAAGCTCTCGCAGAGAGCGTGCGACCGCCGCTCGCAGGAGCGACGACTTGCCGACTCCGCTCGGTCCGTACAGGACTGTCAGCCGCGACGCGATGAGGTTGGCGACGACGATCTCCCGCTCCCGCTCGCGCCCGAAGAAGAGCAGCGCGTCGAGCTCGGAGTCCTCGAACGCGCTGAGGCCCTTGTACGGCGACTCCGGAAGGCCGGTCACGGGGCTCCCAGCCGCTGCTCGAGAAGCTCGACGTACGACTGCGGGTCGACGTCGAGGACCGTCACGTCGTACCGCCGCCAGAACGCCTGCGCGAGAGCGCTCGGAGATTGCTGCACCGCCCACGAGCGGTATGCGACCGGTTGCTCGCCCCAGATCCGGTTGAGGATGAGGCGCAGGTTCCAGTCGGCCATCTCGTAGCCCAGAAACAGAAAGTGGCTGCGGCGGAGCTTGGCCGCGAGCGCCACGGGCACGACCGCCGCCAGCTCCGAGTGCCCGAGGTAGTCGATGTAGTCGTCCTCGGTAATGACGAAGCTTTCCCACTCGCGCTCGGGGAGCGGGTCGACGGCTCCGTGGAGCTTCAGCAGGATCGTCCGGCGCTCGAGCGAGAGCTCTACCGCGTAGGTGTTGGGGACGTCGATCGGTCGGGGAGGCTCACCGGGCGCGCGGTGCCAGAAGCGGCCGCGTTGGGGACCGGTCGCAACGTACGCGACGACGTCTAGCTCCTCGCCGGCATCCTCGAACGCGCGCTCGAGAGCGAGGTCGTAGTTCGTGCTGACGATGAGCTGATGCAGCGCGCCGCGATCACGGAGCAGCGCAGGAATTCGCGCGAGGAAACGGTGCAGCGGGCCGGGCTCGACCGCCGCTTCGAACCGCGAATGCAGCTCGTCGTAGAGCGGGCCTGAGCCCTTCATCGTGGCGACGTACTGCGAGACCCGCGTAAGGTCGACGGGCCGATCGTTCGGCACGTCGAACGCCCGCGCGAGGTGCGTGGCCAGATCCGCCGCGCTGTCGAGACCGAGCACGGGGATCACGCGCCCAGCCGACAGAGCCTTCACGATCTCGCCTTCCTCGTCCTCGGCGACCTGCACGGCGTCGGGAGTTGCGAGACCTGCCTCGTGTCGGAGGATCTCCGCCTGCATACGCCCGAGCTCGGGGCCAGGCTCGATTCCGAGCTCCTCAACGAATCGGGTGCGCGCGTCCTGATAGACGTCGAGGGCCTCGGCCTGACGACCCGAGCGGTAGAGGGCGAGCATCAGCTGACGGCGAAAGGTTTCGCGGAGCGGATGTTGCGCGACGAGCGCTTCGAGCTCGCCGACGACGTCACCGTGCCTGCCGAGATCGAGGTCTGCATCGATCCGCGACTCGAGCGCCACGAGGCGGAGCTCATCGAGACGCCTGATCTCCGCCTGCGCGAAGTCGTCGAACGCGAACTCGGCCAGCGGCGGGCCACGCCAAAGCGCGAGGGCGTCTTGCAGTAGCGCCCGGCGCTCGTCGGGCTCGGCACGCCGTGCGGTCTTCAGCATCTGTTCGAAGCGGTGCGCGTCGATCTGGTCCGGACGGATCTGAAGCACGTACCCAGGCGCCTGGGTGACGAGCGTCTCCGGGCCGAGCTCCTTCCGTAGCTGGGAGACCAGGTTGTGCAGCGACGTCGCCGCGGTCTTGGGCGGTGGCTCCCCCCAGAGCTCGCTCACGAGCCGGTCGGTCGGGACCACCCGCCGCGCTTCGAGCAGGAGTGCCGCAAGCACGCCTCGCTGCCGCTTGCCGCCGATGACCAGCGGGCGATCGTCGGCGAGGACTTCGAGCGGGCCGAGGATGCGGAACTCGAGCGCCACAGGCGTCTACCACCCTTTCCAACCCTGATCCTAACGCCGTTAGCCGGCCGTTAGCCGGCCGTGACCGGCCGATTTGGGGCCAGCTCGACCGTGGTCTCATGACCACTACACACACACATCTCAAGCGAGCGATCGGCATCGCCGCCACGTCGCTCACGTGCTTCTTCCTCTCGTCGGTCGCCGTGCACGCGGCATGGAACTCGAATCCACAGCAAGGCTGCTCGGGACCGTACGGCTGGCCGGTCAAGCCCTTCGACCGCCCGCACCAGGCCCGCGCGGCGTTCGGCGATCCGCGGACGCAGTTCGCAGGTCCGCCCACGCTCGACACGCTGTTGAACGGCCGCGGGTCGTTCTCCTTCCACCAGGGCGTCGACATCACCGCCCCCGACGGGACCGCGGTCTACCCGGTGGCGTCCGGAACCGTGACGCAGGTGACTCGGGAGTGGGTCGCGGTCGACTGCGGGAACGGACGCTCGTTCGAGTACTGGCACATCGACGCCAGGGTCCGAGCCGGCCAGAAGGTCGTTGCCGGGCAGACCGTGCTGGGTCTCATCCAGCGCTCGGAGGCGCACGTTCATCTGACCCAGCTCGAGAACGGCCGCGCGACCAATCCGCTCGCGCAGGGACGCCTGACTCCGTACCACGACACCACGACTCCCGAGATCCACTCCGTCATGTTCAGGACCGACGAGCGAGGGCCGGACTCCATGTTGCAAAGCCTCAGCGGCCACGTCTACCTGCTCACCGAGGCAGTCGACCGAGCGGAGTCGATCGACACCCCGGGACTCCGCACGCCTGGCGTCTACCGCAACTGGCCCGTCACCCCCGCGCGCCTGACCTGGAGCATCGAGCGCTGGAACGGAAAGGTCGTCGTCGGCACGCGGATCGCTCGCGACGTTCGCAGATTCGTGCCTCGCAACGATCTGTTCTGGAGCACGTTCGCCCGTGGCACCTCGCAGAACCAGTCGGTCTTCGGCAAGCACTACTCCTATCTCCAGCACGGCCGCTTCCTCTTCAAGCTCACGCCGCGGCCGTTCGACACGCACACCCTGCGAGACGGTGTCTACGACCTCGTCGTGACGGCGTCGGACATCGCCGGGCATCGCGCCGTGACCCGAGTTCGGTTCACAGTCGACAACGGCCAGGACGCTTGAGCGGAATTTGAACGCGATCCTCGATCCTGGCGTCATGAAGGAGCAGCTCCCGACCATCGACACGCTCCTCGGCGAGATCGCCCGCTACCTCGCGGCGGTCGACCTCTTCCGTGCAGAGCGTTGCGAGCCCACGTGGCGCTCCGAGCTCGCACCGCTTACAGTCGAGGTCGAGCGCATCCAGGTCGAGGCCACTCCCGTCTCGCCGGCTCACTGACGCCCCGGGGCACGGCGGGGACGGGCGCGGGCTCGGATCTCTTGAGCGGCCCTTGAGCGACCTGCTCGACGATCGCCGCTCACCGAGAGAGGAGGAAGGAATGTTCCGCAAGCTCATCCTCGCCAACGTCGCCGTCGCCGCGCTCGTAGTGCTCGCACTCGCGATCGCCGGTCCCGGCGCGGCGCACCGAGGGGCATCGGACCAGCAACTCCTGAGCATGTACCAGCCGGTGCTCGTCTTCCATCCCGGCGAGAAGTTCCGGCCGGCGAAGGTGGGGACGTTCGTCCAGGACTCGGAGCTCGAGCAGTTCGTCGGGACGAGCCCGCAACAGCTTCCGCTCGACGCGTTCTGGTCCGTTGTCAACGCTGATCCGGACGCCAACGAGCTGCCGCCCCCGACGCCGGGCGTCTTCTACCGACTCGACCAGACCGGATGCGAGGCGGATGCGCCTCTGGCCGGTCGCGACTGCTACGCGGCCGCGGCCGCGAGAGACCGCCGTGCGGACGTCTACGGCCGCGCGGTCCGCACCGGCACGCGGATCGTCCTCCAGTACTGGCTGTTCTACTACGACAACCCGCTGATCCTCCCGCCGACGCCGGTCGGGACGTTCTGGCAGTCGCACGAAGGTGACTGGGAGCTCGTCAACGTGGTCCTGGACAGCGACGAGACACCGCTCGACGCTGCGTACAGCCAGCACTGCTCCGGACAGCGAAAGGCGTGGAGCGGAGTAACGAAGTCCCCGTCGGGAAGCACTCATCCCGTCGCGTACGTCGCCCTGGGCTCGCACGCGAACTACTTCGCACCCGGAGCGGGCTCGCTCGGGTCGATTCCGATCAACCCGGCGTGCATCCCCGCATCGGTTGGGCCGATCCTGCCGATGCTCCCGTTCCTCCAGGTCGTCGATCAGGTGCTCGACGGCTCGGGCGGCGGCGCCGTTGTCGGCCCGCCCGGGAGCGGCTTTCCGCCGGCGAACATCAACCGGATCGAGGGCAAGGCCTGGTCGACGTTCGGCGGGCGCTGGGGCGAGTCGGAGTACTTCTTCACACCGATCCCGCTGGGGCCGATCCCCGCCGGTGCGGTGCCCGTCGGGCTCGCGCCCGCGAGTCCCGCGAACCAGGCGACCTGGAACGTCGACACCGTCCTCAACTGGCCGGCGGCGCCGTAACGCCAACTCACTGATGACGAGGGAGGCGTCGCGCACTGCGGCGCCTCCCGGCGCTCCCGTGCCGCCGGCGGCGTGAGAGCACGTGAGCGGGCGTGATCTTGAGCGTTCCTTGAGGCGTCCGGCGAACACTCGGGGCCAATTCAACGGGAGTAGTTCTGAGCCCGACTCCGAGAAGGAGGCAGCAATGGCCCTCGACAATCGATCACGCGGCGCGGTGGCGACGTTTGTCGTCGCGGCCTTCACGAGCATCCTCGTCGGATCGGCTCTCGCGGGAGGCGTCACCGGTACGCCGAAGAACGACGTCCTCCGCGGAACCGCGAAAGCAGACCGGATCTCCGGCGGGGGCGGGAACGACACGATCTACGGTCTTGCGGGAGCGGACAAGCTCACCGGTGGAACAGGCAACGATCGACTGATCGGAGGCCCCGGCGCCGACGTTCTCCCCTGCGGTCCCGGCCGCGACGTCGCGGCGGCCGACGCCCTGGACAAGCCCAGCCCGGACTGCGAGACGATCACGGGGCTGCCGAAGCCCGACCTCGTCGTCGCCGACGTCACCACCGACGAGGGCAACAACGGAACGAAGTCGATGGAGTTCGTCGTCGTGCTCGGGAAGGCGAGCCCGCTCAAGGCGACGGTGGCTTTCGAGACGAAAGACGGCAGCGCGACCCTAGGGAGCGACTACGCGGCCACGAGCGGGCGGCTGACGTTCGCGCCCGGAGAGACGAAGAAGTCGATCACGGTTACGGTCATGGGCGACGCGGTGGTAGAGACGGACGAGACCTTCACCGTCGTCCTCTCCGATCCTGTGAACGCGCGACTCGGCCGCGCGACCGCGACCGGCACGATCACGAACGAGGACGTCCCGAAGCCCGAGGTGGGCCACTATGCGGGAACGACGTCTCAGGGCCGCGCCGTCAGGTTCGACGTCAACCCCGAGCTGAACCTCGTCACCGGGCTCGTCGTCAACCTCGACGTGACGTGCCCATCCGTCGGACTCAGCCTGCCGGACGAGCCGTTGGAGTTCCCTCCGCTTCAGCTCAGTGCCGACTGGAAGTTCGGCATCACGGACTCGTACAGCGATTCGGACGGCTCGGCTTCGATCCGCTTCGCGGGCGCACTGTCGGTCGACGGCCCGGCAAGCGACTCGATTCGACTCGACCTCGTCGTGAACACGGTGATCGGCCCGGTCTCCTGTTCGACCGGAGACGTGACCTGGTCGGCACAGCGGCCGGCCTGATCGAGGCGCGGCACTACGCCCGCAGGAAGGCGAGCACCGCCAGCACCCGGCGGTGCTCGTCGGTCGCGGGCATGAGGTCGAGCTTCAGAAAGATCGAATTCACGTGCGTCTCGACGGTTTTTGGGCTGACGACGAGCTTCTCGCAGATCCCGCGGTTCGAGAGCCCCTCTGCCATCAAAGTCAGCACCTCGCGCTCACGCGGCGTCAGCTCGCCGAGCGGATCCTGCTCGCGGCGCCGGCCGAGCAGCTGGCCGATCACCTCCGGGTCGATCGCGGTCCCGCCCTTCCCGACGCGGCGCACGGCCTCCAGGAAGTCGTCGATCTCGAGCACGCGGTCCTTGAGGAGGTAGCCGAAGCCGTCGGGGCGCTCGCTGATCAGCGCCAGCGCGTGCGTCGCCTCGATCACCTGGGACAGGAGGAGGACAGCGACCTCCGGCTGCTCGGCGCGGATCTCGAGCGCCGCGCGCGCGCCCTCGTCGGTCTGGGTCGGTGGCATGCGCACGTCGACAACGGCCACGTCCGGCTTGAACCGGCGCACGGCCTTCTTCAGCTCGTCGGCGTTCGCGGCCTGCGCCACGACGTCGAAACCGCCGTCCGAGAGCACCCGCGCGAGACCTTCGCGGAGCAACACCGAGTCCTCTGCGATCACGACGCGCACGGAATCACCCCCACGACGCGCGTGCCCGAGCCGGGTGCGCTCTCGACCGACAACCGGCCTCCGAGCGCCTCCACACGATCCGCGAGGCCGCGCAGCCCCGTCCCGTCGGACGTTTCCGCACCGCCGACCCCGTCGTCCCACACCTCGATCACGAGGGTCCCGTTGTCCCGCCGCGCGCCCACAGCCGCCTTCGAGGCCCCCGCGTGCTTGACGACGTTCGTGAGCGCCTCGCATGCGACGAAATAGGCCGTCGCCTCGACATCGGGAGCCAGTCGCTCGGTCGTCGCATCCACGCTCACGGGCAGCGGCATCCTCGCCGCCAGCGCCTCGAGCGCCGAGGCGAGACCCGCCTGCGTGAGCGTTCCCGGGTGGATGCCGTGCGCTAGCGCACGCAACTCCTCGACCGCGACCTGGAGCTCGTCAGCCGTCGATGCGAGCAGCTGGTCGACCTCGAGATCGGCTTCCGCACCGAGCTGTCGCTGAGCGCTCCGGAGCTCGAGCGCGAGCGCCACGAGGCGCTGCTGCGCGCCGTCGTGCAGATCCCGCTCGATCCGCCGCCGCTCCTCGTCCGCCGCGGTGACGATGCGTGCTCGCGACTCCTTGACGGTGTCGAGCTGCGCTCGAACCTCGGCATGGAGGCGGGCGTTCACGAGCGCGAGGCGTGCCGCGGCCGCGACCGCCTCGACGAGCTTCGGCTCGTCGCGAAGGGTCGGGTCGTGGACGAGCACGGCGAGCGGCTCGCCCTCGTGCTCGATCCAGGTCACCGCACGCGAAGGGCCGTCCTCGGGCACTGCGAGCGTCGCGCCGCTCGCATCGACGTACGCTCCGCGCTCGGGAAGCCACAGCCCGAGCTCGAGCGTCGCGTCGTCGAGAGCCGCTGCCAGCTCGTCGCGGATACCGTCGACCGGCGTCTGCTCGAGGTGCACCACGAGCTCGCCGACGTGCACGCGGGCAAGGCGAGCGCGCAAGAGCCCCCAGAGGAGCGCCAGCGGAAGCGCGATGAAGCCGATGATCTGCCACCAGAAGAGGTACCGGTAGGCCATCCGCTGGTCGACGAAGGTGGACGCGCACTCGTAGACCGCGCGGAGCGCGAGAGCGATCGCGAAGAGCAGCAACGGCGCGAGGATCCGCCGGCCACGTGGCGTAGCGCGCGCAAGGCGGCGAATCACCAGTGCGATGAAGAGAGTGGCCAGGACGCCGTAGAACACGACGGTGAATGCCTTCTCGAGGGTCTTCACCGCTCCGTCGGCACCCCCGACGAGCAGCAGGCTCTCCCGCGGAGTCGGAAAGTCGCTGAGGCGCTCCCCGCCGTCGTAGAGGAGGAGCACGGCCAGCGGGAAGGCGAATACGACCGTATAGCCGACCTTGACGAGCCAACGCTCGTAGCGATCGGTGACGTGACCGGACGGGTATGCGAGGACGGAATTGCCCACGAGCGCGTAGCCGAGGTTGCCAAGTGCGAAGAACACCGTGAAGAGAAGCGGATCGTGGCTGTACCGCAGCTGACGGAGGAGCAGCGCGAAGCCCGCGGCGATCATCAACGGTCCGATGCGGTTCCCAGAACGCCGTGACCACGCGACCAGCCCCGCGAGCAGGAACGACAGCCCGACGGCGACGATCGCCAGCGCGTGCGCACGCGTCGTGAAACGCCCGAGATGGTCGATCTGCACCCGGTAAGCGACGACCGCGAGGACGACTCCTGCGGCGCCGAGACCGATCTGCAGAGCCCGCGTCACTGACATATGCGCATCGTCACACGGTCGCTGGGCTGAGTCCACGGGCCACCCCCCGAGATCGTGGTCAGGGAGAACCCCGAGACGGGGCCGAGACGTGCACCCGAGACGTTCTGACCCGTCGCCCGACGCGCCCTACGGGATCTCCCTAGTTGCTGCTCTCGAAATCTCAAGGTTTTTCCGACACGAAATCCAGATCTTTGCCGAGGTCGTAATAACGCGACTGCTCAAGCATCCGGTGCATGGAATTTACGCGCCGGAATTACAGAGTCACATATCGCGAGATTAGCCGTTCGTTAGCCGCCCGTGACTGCGGCGTTAGCGGTCGGCTCGAGCGTGACCGGCGCACCCGAGAACCCGGAAAGGAGGGAACGATGCGCCAGGTCACCTCACTGCACCGCACGCTGGTCGTGCTCGCAGTCGGTCTGCTCGCGCTCGCGGCTCCGCTCGTCGCGTATGCCGACGGCGGACCGCACAGCGGCTAGTGCCTTGTACAACCGGACGATGAAGGGGCCCCACGCAACGGGGCCCCTTCGCTATGCAGGGACCTCGAAACCGAGGAGATCACGAGCCTCGGCTGCCGCCACCGAGTTGCCCTTACGTTCGAACAGATCGATCGCCTCGACGACCAAACGACGGGCATCGCTCTCGGCATCTGCCCGTCTGTGCACCTCAGCGAGTGCGAGGCGGGTGAAAGCAATCAGATTCAAGCCGTCGGTGCCGTCGGCCAGACGCACAGTCTCCTCGGCGAGTTCGCGAGCGTGGGAGATCTCACCCCTGTGCGCGAAGAGCTTTGCCTCAACAGCTCCAATCACAAGCTGTGCACTCTTGTCGTCGCTCGCGGCATTCGAGCGGGAAACGGCAGCCCAGCGCTCGGCCTCCTCCATGCGTCCTTGCCTGTAGAGCGCCTCGGCGAGCTTGGCCGCCCGCACGGCCAGGTGTGCTCGGTCGTGCACGCGCTCGAAGTGCTCGCATTGCTCGCGCAACGTCATCTCTGCACTGGATAGATCGCCGGCGAGGAGTTCGATGTCTGCTCGCACCGTCCCACAGAAGACGATCGCCGTCGCCAGAGCACCGAAGTCCCACAGCGTGTGCTCCGCCTCGGCAGTGAGCGCGCGTGCGATCTCGAATTCTCCGGCCTGTGCATGGAGACCCCCGAGAAAAGGAAGGATTAGCGCGCGTCCGAAGTGGCCAAGCGTCTCGTCAGCAATCAGGCTGGCGCATCTCTCTATCCCCTGTGGCACTGACGTTGGCCCCCAATAGATCGCCGCTGCGATCTGCTGCATGCACGTCGCCGGCGGGAACGCTGCGTTCCGGTAGTAGATGAGAGCGCGCTCTTCCGCTTCCTCCCAAGCGGCATGATTCCCGTGAATCCCGCCGCGCACATAGCCAATCAGGAGCCAGGCGCGTGCCAACGATCTCTCATCCTCGACCGCCTCGAACGTCGGTACGGCGCGTTCAGCCAGATTTAGAAGATCTCGCGCACCGCCTTCGGGTTCGGTGAGGAGGCGCCCGTATCCCGCCTCGATTCGAGCACGCTGCTCGACGCGTCGCAGTCCCGCCTGATTCGCTCCCGAAATCGCCTGGAGAAGAGTTCGGCCGCTTGCTTCAGCGTCGCCTGCAGCGCGCTGGGCGATGCCGAGCTCGCTCATCAACTCGTAGCGAGACTCGTCGTCAAACGGCATCAGCGCGACGGCGCGATCGAGGAGACCCACCGTCGCGGGCATGTCTCCGCGCTTCAAAGCTCGGAAGCCCGCTGCGCCGAGCCGTCTCCCAGCATCCTCGGCCAGCCGTTGCGTGCGCCGGTCGGACTCCCCAAGCTCCGTTCGCAGACGGTACGCCTGCTCGAGGTGGTACCCGGCGAACTCGTCGATGTCTCCCGAGTCGTCGTACCTCTGCTCGAACTGATCAGTGAACCGCTCGTGCAATTCAGCCCTCAGCCTCTTCGGCGCAGCGCGGTAAACCGCCGCCTGCACTAGGACGTGCCGGAAGCGGAGATCCTCGTCGACGGGCCTGATGAAGCCCCTCCCGACGAGCGCATGGATGTGGGCGCCGGCCGTGGGCGCCGCGTCGGGCTCGAGGAGAGCGACGACGTCGTCCACGCGGAACCGTTTGCCGATGACCGCTGCGCGCTCCAGCACCGCGCGCTCTCCCGGGCCGAGCCTGTCGAGGCGGGCGGCGAGGAGCGCCTGGATCGTCTCCGGCAACTGCCGATCCGCGAGCCCGCCCTCCAGCCCGAGTGCGAGGAGCTGCTCGACGAAGAACGGATTGCCTTCGGCCGCCGCGACGATGCGCGCGCGCTGGTCGGACTCGAGAACGGCTCCGCCGAGGCCGTCGAGGAGCGAATCGGTCTCCTCGGCCGAAAGCGGCTCCAGGACAATCCGATCGGCGCTCGCGAGACCCTCGAGGAACGCGGGCTGGTCCTCGAGCAGCTCGTCGCGAGCGACGCAGACGACGAGAATCGGCGCCTCCCCCATGCCCACGAGGTGCTCGACGAGCTCGAGGAAGGTCGGCTCGGCCCAGTGGACGTCGTCGAGGACGAGCACGAGCGGCTGCTCGCGTGCGAGCGCCTCGCAGAACTGCCGGAACAGCCACGCGATCTCAGACGCGGGAGGCGGAGTATCCGCATCGAGCGCTGCGAGCACGGCGTCGCGCGCGTCGCCCGATGGAGCCCTGCCCAGGACGTCTCGCAGCGGCCAGTACGTGATGCCGTCGCCGTAGGAAAGACAGCGGCCCCACAGCACGGTCACGCCCTTCGCCCGGCGCGTGAGCTCCGTGACGAGACGCGATTTCCCCACGCCGGGAGAGCCGATCACGACCGCTGCGCGGGCGGTGCCGCCGTCGACGGTGCGCTTGAGCGCCTTTCGCAGGGCGGCCAGCTCGCGCTTGCGGCCGACGAGCGGTGCGTCGAGCCTGCTCTCGAACGCGGGCGCGACCTGCGCGATCTCGACGAGCCGGTACGCGCGCACACGCTCACGCTTGCCCTTGATCTCGAGCTCGCCGAGCGGCTCGAGCTCTGCCGCGTGGTCGATGAGCCGCCCGGCGAGCTCGCCGACGACGATCTGGCCTGCGGCGGCGAGCCCCTCCAGCTTCGCGGCGATACCGACCGCTTCGCCGGTGACGAGGCGCTGGCGCGCGTCGGTCGGCGTCGCGACGACCTCGCCGGACTCGATGCCGATGCGGATCTCGATCCCGACGCTGTGATCCGCCACAAGGCGCTCATTCAGCACTGCGAGCGACGCCTGTACGTCGAAGGCCGCTCGTGCTGCGCGGAGGGCGTCGTCCTCGTGCGACACGGGGATGCCGAACGCGGCCATCACGGCGTCGCCCGCGTACTTCTCGACGGTGCCGCCGTGTCTCGTGATCGCGGCGGACACAGACTCGAAGTAGCTCTGCAGGACGCGGCCGAGCGCCTCGGCGTCGAGCGCTTCCGCAAGTGCCATCGACTCGAGGATGTCGACGAAGAGGATCGTGACGAGCCGCCGGAACTGCATCGGCGGCTTCGCGAGTGGTGTCTCCTCGAGCAGCAGCGAGTCGTCCTGGCGCAGGATCGCCGCCTCGAGCTCCTTGAGCTCGGGGCCCGGGTCGAGACCGAGTTCCTCGACGAGGGTCTCGCGCGCATCGCGGTACGCAGAGAGCGCGTCGGCCTGGCGTCCGGAGCGGTAGAGCGCGAGCATTAGCTGCCCGCGCGGCCGCTCGCGTAGGGGTTGCGCCTGGACGAGCCCCTCGAGCTCGGCGACGAGCTCGGCGTGGCGCGCGAGTGCGAGGTCGGCGTCGATCCGCTCCTCGAGCGCGACCGTGCGTAGCTCTTCGAGCCGCGCGATCTCTGTCTGCGCGAACGGCTCGTAGAGGAAGTCGGCCAGGGCGGGGCCACGCCAGAGGCCGAGCGCCTCGCGGAGAGCGGCTTCGGCCGCCTCGGGGCTGCCGTTCTGGAGCGCCTCTCGCCCCTCGTCAGCGAGGTGGGCGAACCGATGCGCGTCGACCTGCTCGGGCTCGAGCTCCAGCACGTAGCCGGGCGCACGCGTGGCGATGACCGGCCCGAGCGCCTTGCGGAGCTGCGACACGTAGACCTGGACGGCGTGCGCGGCGGTCTCAGGCGCCTCTCCCGGCCAGAGGCACTCGACGAGGCGGTCGACGGAGACAACGCGACCTACGTCGAGCGCGAGGACGGCGAGCAAAGCACGAGGTTTGGGCCCGCCGAGAGCGACACCACGTCCGCCCGATGCCGCCTCGAAGGGGCCGAGCAATCGGAGCTCGAGCCTCTCTTCGCCCCCCTGGCGCGCCCTGGCCATACCTACTCCTCGGCCGATGTGCGTCGTAGCTTGGACAGCCGCCGCCGCGATTTCAACCCGTCGGGACACGTCTGCATTGAACGGTCCTTGAGCGCCGGCTCGCACGCTTGCCTCTCCAACACGACGAGGAGGCAGGAATGTCCAGCTTGCGAAAGACGATCTCCGCGGGGGTGTCGACGGGTGTCGCGGTCATCGCGCTCTCGCTCATCGCCTCCGCGCCGGCGGCGTCAGGCCGCACCGTTCATCCCCATCCGTTCTTCACGGACGGAGGTGCAAACGCCGTTCAGACCCTCGACCACGGCCGGAGCGTGGTCGTTCGCCACGTGGCGGGCGGCATCCATTCGACCGGCGCGCTCAGCCGACGCCCGGGCGGCTTCCAGCCCGCAAAGGGCGGTCTGGCTCGAGTGGTGGTCGAGACGAACCGGCCCGAGCTGCTTGCGCAAGACGTCGCGAGCCTCGGGGGGCGTGTCGAGCGCTCGTGGCGAAACCTGGTTCAGGTCCTGATTCCACAGCAGAAGCTCTCTGCCCTTTCCGGACGGCCCGCCGTCGACGCCGTTCGAGCACCGTACTCGCGCATCGAGCACGCGGTGTCGGGCGAGGAGATCGCCGCCAGCATGGCCGGCCCCTGGCACGACAAGGGCTTCACCGGCAAGGGCGTCAAGGTCGCGGTGATCGACGGCGGCTTCAAGGGCCTGCCCGAGCTCCAGGCTGCCGGGGAGCTTCCGACGAACGCGATCACCCAGGACTTCTGCGGCGGCAAGCTCGTCACCGAGACGGAGCACGGCGCAGCCGTGGCGGAGATCGTCCACGAGATGGCTCCCGACGCGCAGCTGTACCTCGTCTGCGTGGGAACGGAGGTTGACCTCGCAGCCGCAGAGTCATACGCCAAGAGCCAGGGGGTTCAGATCATCAACCACTCCATGGGCTGGGAAGGCGCGTATCGCGACGACGGCAGCGGACAGATCGGAGCAATCGTGTCCGACGCGCGCGCCAGCGGCATCCTCTGGGTCAACTCGGCCGGAAACGAAGCGGTGTCACATTGGTCGGGTACGTACAACCCCGACGGGAACATTCACGTGTGGAGCCCGGACGGCGACATGGGCAACTCGTTCATCTGGCCGGACGGCGAGGAGATCTGCGGATTCCTGAAGTGGGACGAGTGGCCGGCCGCCGCCTCCGACTTCGACCTGGGACTCTTCCTCGGAGGCTCGAACACGCTGGTCGCCCTGTCCGCCGAGGACCAGTCGGGTAGCCAGACTCCCTTCGAGGCGCTGTGCGCGACCCAGTCGAGTGGCCGCGACGTCGTCGCGTTCTGGGCGATCGGCGGCTACAGGGTCACGACGTCACCGCGACTCGACCTCGTGAGCTGGAGCCCACCGCTTCAGTACTCGGTCGCGGCCGGAAGCATCGGCACGCCAGCCTCTTCGCCCGCGGTGATGGCCGTCGGCGCAGTCTGCGTGCAGTCGCACCAGCTCGAGTTCTACAGCTCGCAGGGGCCTACGATCGACGGGCGCACGAAGCCCGAGATCGTCGGTCACGACAGCGTGTCCGGAATGACCTATGGCCCGTCCAGCGGATGCCTGTCCGGCTTCGCAGGAACCTCGGCATCCTCGCCCGAGGTCGCGGGAGCAGCTGCGCTCGTCAAGCAGGCATATCCGAGGTACGGGCCCGCCGAGCTTCAGCAATACCTCATGCGGAGTGCGAGGGATCTCGGAACGGCCGGGGTCGACAACGAAACCGGAGCGGGAGAGCTGACGCTGCCGCAGCCGCCCGACGTGGCCCCGCCGACGGCCACGGCGCTCGTGAGCACGGGCCGCGCAGGACGAACGGTCAAGCTCGTGTCGCGTGTCGAGGACGACTCGGGCGAGCTCCGGCTCGTCGCTCAGGTGAAGCGGAACGGACGGACGATCGCGAGCCTGCAACGAGGATTCGCTCGCGCCGTGGGTGCGGCCACCGTCGCGCTTGCGTGGAAGGCTCCGGCAGACGCCACGGGCAAGTATCAACACTGCGTCCGGGCATACGACCGGGCCGGAAACGCCTCGCCGCCGAGCTGCGCGAAGGTCGTGCTGAAGTAGATGGCCGGAGCAGTCCGGGGGCCCAGCGAAGGTGCAAGGGGCGGCGGCCTCGGGCAGCCGCCCGTTGTGTGATCGGACGTTGCGTGATCCGACCTTGAGCGCTTCTTGAGTCGCTCGCTGGATGCTTGGGGCGTGTTGACGAGAGCCAAACCACATCACTCGATCCCGGCCCGTCACGACCCAACTACGAGCTCGACCTGAAAAGGAGATCGCGATGGCCGCATTCGTCGTCATGCCCTGGTCCGACGCGGAGGACATGCCGCACACCGGAACCCGACTCAACATCTTTCCGGGTGCTGCAACACCCTCCGTCTTCCCTGCCGGCGAGGCGTTCTGGATCGGCTACGGTTTCGTGCCCGAGCCGGAGGATGCCGGATCCGAGACCTTCGGGACGGAGACTCGGTTCGAGCTCGAGGTGGACGGCGAGCCGGCGGACATGGCCACCGATGTCACGTCGGGCGAGGGCGGCCGCGTAGCGAGCAAGCGCAGTCTCGCCACCTTCGAGGCTGGTTTGCCGGCCGGTTGGCACCGCTTCTCGGGTCGTTGGTACGACCGCGGCCGCCTCGTGCTCTCGACCGCCGCCTCGATCCAGTTCGTCGAGCCCTGACCTGACTTTGAGCGGTTTTTGAGCGACTCGTCGCACGATCGACGCCGTCGATGCGACATCACTGGAAGGAGGAAGCCACATGCGTGTAAACCAGTTCCTTCGAATTGGCGCCGCGGTCATCCTGTGCATCGTGCTCTCGGCGTCGCTCGCGAGGCTCGCCCTTGCGGCATCGCCGATGCGCGGCGGTCATCCGCGACCGTGCACGCCACCCGGTCACCAGTATGGCGTTGCAGGTATCCAGCCGGCCAATCCGGTGGCAGCGCACCAGTACACGTGCCCGCCGAGGCGCGGCCGGTAACGCGCGCAGGAGACGCAGTGCTCGACAGCCTCGCCGAGCCCTTCTCCACCGTCGAGTCTGCCGCCGGAGCACGTGCGGCGGCAGACATCGGCGGGCGACCCGTGCGATTCACGCGCAGCGCCGGGCCACAGGCGTGCTCCGCCGCTCTCGGGGCAGTCGCGGTCACGATCGTCGGCTTCGACGATGGGGGCTACTTCTCGGCAACGTGGATCTGGATGACGGTCTGCTTCGCGGCCGTAGCGGCGATCGGGCTGCTGGCACGAGGGACTCCGACGGTGCAGCCTCTGGCGTGGCTCACGCCGATCTCGCTCGCAGCGCTCGGAACCTGGATGCTCGCATCGCACCTGTGGGGTGTCCCGGGAACCGAAGCCGGGCATGAGGCAGCGCGCGCAGGCATGTACCTGGCAGCCCTCGGCGCGTTCCTGATCGTCGTCGAGCGGGCTACCGTCAGAGCGTTCCTCGTCGGGATACTGGCGGGGATCCTCGCTCTCGAGTGCTACGCACTCGGCCAGAAGGCGGTCGAACGTGGCGATCCTGATCCAACTCAGGGAGCTCTTCTCGTCGGGCCGATCGGATATGCGAATGCCCTCGGGATCCTCTCGGCGATGGCGACCCTCGTTGCGATCGGCCTCGCGCGGGGCGAGCGCCGCATGGCGGCTCGAGCGATCTTCGTCGCGGCCGCCACGATCTCCCTCGTTGCTCTCACGCTGACTTCGAGTCGCGGAGCGTTCGTCGCGCTCGGAGTCGGGCTCCTCGCGCTCACCGCACTTCAGCTGAGAAACAGTGCCACTCTCGGGAAGCGCCACTGGTGTCTTGCGATGGTGGTCGCGATGGTCGTCGCGGGAGGACTCCTCGCGATCGCCCGCCCGTCGCTCGGCGACCGGCCGTCCTACTGGCGTGTGGCCACGTCCGACGTCGTGCGGCATCCCGTCCTGGGATCCGGCGCTGGAAGCTTCGACGACGTCTGGTACGCGGACCGCCCGATCGCCGCGAACGCACGGGACGCACATGGCCTGTACCTCGAGGTTCTCGCCGAGCTCGGCCCGGTAGGCCTTGTCCTCCTGCTCGGTGTCCTCGCACCGCCACTCGTTGCGATGGTGCGCCGTCGGGGAACGAGCGTCACCCCGATCGCCGCCGCCGCGTACGCGGCGTTCCTCGTCCATGCAGGGCTCGACTGGGACTGGGAGGTCCCGGCAACGACGCTTGTCGGGCTCGCCTGCGGAGTTGCACTGCTCGTCTCGGTGCGACGGCGCTCTTGAGCGTTTCTTGAACTTCGGGGCGTAGCCTCCGCTCCATACCGAACGACTCACCGACCGGACGGCCGGTGGGCGGAAGGAGGTTCTCTTGAACGGACCACGGATGAAGCGTCCGACTCCTGCCTTCGTCATCGCGATGATCGCACTGTTCGTCGCGCTAGGTGGAACGGCCGGTGCGGTCGTAACCGCGGCGGTGCCGCTTGCGAAGCGCGCGCTCGTCGCCGACAACGCCAAGAAGCTCAACGGTGTCACCGCGGGCCAGCTCGGTGGAGCTGCGGTTCAGCTGGCGCTCAAGCAGTCGCCGGCCGGCCCACGTCCGGCCAGCACTGCGGCGAGCCTCATCGCCGTCAAGTCCGCACCGTTCGCACTGACCGCCGACGGCCAGGCGGCGTTCACCGCAACGTGTGATAGCGGGCAGAAGGCGATCTCGGGCGGTTACACGAACCCTGTCGGAGTCGCCGTCTCGTTCGATACCGGCCCGACATCGGATGGGTCCGGTTGGTCGATCTACCTCGTGGAGGCGTCGGGAACCAGCGCGGCCGCCGGCCTGGTCCAGGTGGTCTGCCTGAAGTAGCGACGCCCGAACTGCCACCGGTGGAGGCGGGCAGCTGCCCTGACTCCTCCACCGGTGGCAGTTCGGGGGCCCGCGATCCGAGCCCGACGCTCCTGCTGCCGGAAACTCACTGCGGGCCTTGAGCGTTTCTTGAGGCTCGGAGCACACCCTCTCCGTATCCACCGCGCTGTACGGAAGCAGCGCATGAATCGGAGGTTCGAAAGATGCGCGCCAGACCCAGACGCTCATACCTCATCGCGTTCCTCGTGTGCGCCGCCCTCGCGATCGGCGTGGGCGCGGTCGGCGCCGGAAACATCACGGGGACAGCGGGTGCCGACAAGCTTCGCGGCACCGCAGGCAACGACCGGCTCAACGGCCGGGCCGGCAACGACAAGCTCTACGGACTCGCGGGCAACGACGTCCTCGTCGGAGGACCCGGGAACGACCTGCTCGTGGGCGGCCCCGGCGCCGACCGGATGGTCTGCGGGCCAGGTCGCGACGTCGTGAACGGCGACGCGAAGGACAAGGCAGCGAAGGACTGCGAGGTCGTCAAGGGGATCAGGCCGGCAGCTTCCCCGCCTCCTCCCTCGCCCGCTCCTCCGCCACCTCCGCCGCCTCCACCGGCACCGCCTCCGCCGCCGACGCAAACTCCGGTCACCGCTGGCTCGTACCAGGGCCAGACGCAGAACGGAAACTTCGTCTTCCTGACGGTGTCGGCCAATCGGACCTTCACCGGACTGAGAGTCAACGACCTTCCGGCACCGTGCGAGGGCGGCGGCACCCTCACTGGCGGGTCGGACTTTGGCGACAGCACGTTCACGATTACTGATGCCGCAACATTCGACGAATCGGGGAACTGGGACGGCTCAATGGTTCAGGGAGACATCGAGTGGACACATTGGGACGGCAGAGTCACCGGGCGGTTCGACACGGCGACGACCGTCACGGGCACGATCGTCATGAACTACGGGCTCAAGTACAAGGGGACGCCGCTTCGATGTTCCTCAGGCGAGATCAGGTGGTCAGCAGCGCTTCGACCGTGAGCTACGACGGCTGATCCGCCGCCGGCGCGGGTGTGCTCCCCCGCGCCGGCGGCTACCACTCGGATCAGGACGCTGCGAGCTCGGGAGCCCGATCCGGCTCCCGATACCGGAGGACGATCGCGGCGAACACGATCGCCATCCAGGTGATGCCCGCGACCACGACGGTGAAGAGCGGAACGACGCCCCAGTGCTCGAGCACCTGCCCTGCAACGAGGAATCCGAGCGGTGCTGCGAGCGTGTTTGCGGTGATGACCGCCGTCATCACCTTGGGCCGCAACTCCGCCGGGGTTCGAGCGGTCAGGACACCGAGCGTCGGACCGTTCACCAGGGGCGTGAACAGGGTCGCGAGGAAGAGAGCGAAGAACACGATCGGCCACGGCGGCAGGAACGGAAGGACCCACAGCGGAACCGCAAACGCGAGAATCCCGATCGCGGCGAGTCGCAGCGGGGCCACCTTGCGGACCACGAGAACCGCCATCAGGCTGCCGACGAGCGCGCCGGCACCGAGCGCTGCGTAGAAGAGACCCGCAATGCGGGCACTCCCGTCGAACTGGTCGTAGGCGTAGACGGGGAGGCCGGCGGACATCCCGGCGCTGAAGAATCCGAACGCGACGACCG
>CAVQVA010000024.1:0-37676 GCA_963716975.1 uncultured Actinomycetes bacterium
TGGTGCGCCGCAGGCTGCTCGATCGCCGGAGGAGGCAGCGCGGGTGCGGCGTTCACGGGGCAAGGGTAGACGTCACTAGCCTTGACCCGGTGGCGACGAGCACGCCGATCCTGGCCCACCTCGACCTCGACGCCTTCTTCGCTGCGGTCGAGGAGTTGGAGGACCCCGCGCTCTGCGACAAGCCGCTCGTCGTCGGCGGCGATCCCCGGAGCCGCGGCGTCGTGTCGACCGCCAACTACGTCGCGCGTTCGTTCGGCATCCATTCTGCGATGAGCGCGGCGGAGGCGCTGCGCCGCTGTCCGCACGCCGTCTTCGTGCGCCCGCGCCACGCGCTGTATCGGCAGTACTCGCGAGCCGTATGGGAGACGGTCGCTCAGGTCGTGCCTCGCATCGAGAGGACCGGGATCGACGAGGGCTACCTCGACCTGGCGACCGTCGCGCGGGACTTCGTCCGGGCGCGCGAGCTCGCTTCGGCGGTGCAGACGTCCGTTCGAGCGACGACGAGGCTCACCTGCTCGCTCGGCGTCGGAACGTCGAAGGTGGTGTGCAAGATCGCCTCCGACCGCCGCAAGCCCGGCGGGATCACGGTCGTTCCGGCGGGAAAGGAGGCACGATTCCTCGCTCCGCTGGCCGTTCGCCTGTTGCCCGGTGTGGGCCCACGGGCGGAAGAGCGACTTCGCGTCGCCGGCGTGGACACGATCGGCGGTCTCGCCGCTCTGGGCGACACCGAGCTCAAGGCCATCCTCCCCGGCTCTCTGGGGAAGCTCCTGCGCGACCGCGCTCGGGGGATCGACCCTCGTGACCTCGAGCTCGAGGGCGAGCCCGTCTCGGTCTCGGCAGAGGACACGTTCGCTCGCGACATCTCCGAGCGCGACGTCCTCCACGCCGAGGTGCGCCGGCTCGCGGAGGTCGTCGCCGAGCGCCTCCAGGCCTCGGGCCTCTCGGGGCGGACGGTCACGGCGAAGATCCGCTACGGCGACTTCTCGATCAGAACCCGCTCCACGACGCTCCCCGCGACGATCGACGACGCGGCGACGATAGGCGAGGTCGCCTGCGGCCTGCTCGATCGCGGGCTGCACGATCGCCCCGGGGCCCTACGCCTGGTCGGCGTCGGAGTCTCCGGCCTCTCTCCCCACCGCCAGCTCAGCCTCGACCCGTCGTAGGATCGCGACGTGCTCGAAGCCGCGTTCTGGGGGCTCGTGACGGCAGGCTCGCTGTGGGTAGGCGCGGCACTCGCGGTCGCGCGTCCCGGCCAGCGGTGGATCGGTCTGGCGATGGCGTTCGGCTCGGGCGCGCTCATCGCCGCGGTCGCGTACGAGCTCGTACAAGACGCGTTCGCGACGGATTTCCAGCTCGCGTCCTGGGGATTCGCCGTCGGGGCGCTCACGTTCTACGTGGGCGACTGGGCAATCGACCGCCAGGGTGGAGAGGGCCGGAAGAGCATGTCCGGGCAGGCCCAGCTCGCAGGGAGTGCCAGCGCGATCGTGCTCGGCACCGTTCTCGACGGCATACCCGAGTCGTTCGTTCTCGGAGCGTCGCTCCAGCAGGAGAGCACGGTTCCTGTCGCAGTCGTCGTCGGCGTGTTCGTCTCGAACGTCCCGGAGGCGCTGTCCGGAACGAGCGGCCTGCTCGAGGCCGGTTGGACGCGCGGTCGCGTGTTCCGGATGTGGAGCATCGTCGTCGTCGCCTCCGTGATCGCGACGGTGGCGGGGTGGTTGCTGCTCGACACAATGCCGACCGCCGGTGGCGCCTTCGTCACGGCGTTCGCCGCCGGCGCGCTCCTCGTGATGCTCGCCGACACGCTGATGCCCGAGGCGTTCGAGCTCTGCGGACGAGAGGCGGGCCTCGCCACCGCACTCGGGTTCGCGGTGGGGTTCGGCCTCTCCTAGGCTCGAAGGAGCGGGCGAGTGAGACACGTCGGGCCGCCGTCGCCCTTTACCGAGATCTCCCGACCGCTGTAGACCTGAACATCGACGCCGGCCCGTTCCATTCGTTTTCGCGTGTCGGGGTTTCCCTCCAACGCAAGGGCTCGACGAGGGCCGAGAGCGAGCACGTTCGACCCCTGGGTCGCGAATTCATCGTCCGGCACTGCGACGAACTCGATCCCGCGTTCCGCAAGCAGCTGCATGAGCCGAACGGGCGCGAGCCGTGGATAGACGACGGCAAGATCGCGGTCGAGCGGCGAGATGAAGGACATGAGGTGCATCACCTCTCCCGCACCGGTCCAGTGCGGAAGGTCGAACGCGATGACCTCCACCCCTGGAAACGCAGCCTCGAGAGCCGCGACTGACGGCTCGTTCGTCCGATAGCCGATGCCGACGAGCAGCGTTCGCTCGTCGAGCCAGAGCGTGTCGCCTCCCTCGACGAGCACGGGCTCTTCGAGCCGGCCCGCAATGGGAATGCCAGCTCCCTCGAGCACCGGAGCGATCGCGCCGGGCTCAGAGCGGCGGCCCTGCTTTCCGGGGCGAAGAAGCACGGCGCCCTCCGGCCCGACGAGCACCGGGTCGTAGACGTACATCGCGTCGGGATTCCCGGGGTCGTGCTCCGACACCACGACCTCCGCGCCGGACGACTCGAGGACGCTGCAGAGCAGCTCGTGCTCCCGGGAGGCGGCGGCATGATCGGGCGCCGCCCGCCAGCCGCACTCCTGCCAGTGCTCGCCGTCCGCGGCGAGCGGCGGGCGAACGAGGACTCTCCTGAGCTCCGCCGTCATGGACGCGCTGCCGAAGGCGTTCACGGAGCAGGACGCTACACCGACGTCAGTCAGAACACGTACGGGTGATCGGTAGCGCCCCCGATGCCGCCTTCATGAGGCGCACATGACACTGGACGAGGAAAGGAGTTGCCATGACGACGACAGCCAGCAGGTTCACCGAGGTCGAGGCACGGCAGATCGGCACGGAGATCGGCATCGACTGGGCGACATCACCCTTCGACGTCGCGCAGTTCCGGATGGGCCTCGAAATCGAGCTCGAGCACGGCGCACACGACGCCGAGACGAATGTGACGGGTGACGATCCGATCCTCACGGGGAAGATCGCGTGGGCACATCTCAAGGAGCTTTCGGACTACTACACGCGGCTCGCAGTGATGGAGGCCGACGCCGGGAGCTGATCAGGAGTCGAGCACACGCGGACGGTGCGACGACGAGTACACGTCCTTGCGCAGGATGAGGCCGTTCTCGAACGGGAAGACGTCGATGCCGTCCCATTCGAGTCGCCGACCGTCGCGGGCGGTGGCCGTTGCCGTCCATTCGCTGACGACGAGGCCGTCGCGTGCGTACAACCTCCGTCCCGTGAACGCGAGGTCGGGCGCGTTCTCGAAGATCCGGGCGATGTGTCCCCACACGTCGGCACCCTCGACACGGTCGCCGGCGGTGTGGTTCTCGAACACCATCCCGGGCGCGTGGAACTCGACGATCGCGTCCACGTCGTGTGCGTTCCAGGCAGCGTTGTAGCGGTCGATGATCTGCTCGAGCTCCGCTGCCGCGTCGCGATCCCCCACGCCCGCAAGGCTAACTCGTGGTCGGGGTCGCCGGCGGCCGTGGCGATCCCATGCGATCGCTCAGCCGCTGGAGGAAGAAGCCTCCGGCGAGAAGGAGCCCTCCGACGAGGATGAACGAGAACGCACGGGCCACGGAGCTCAGCTCCGCCAGGTCGTACAGGAAGATCTTGACCAGGCTCAGCCCGAAGAGCGCGAGGCCGCAGTAGCGAAGGACTGCCGATCGTCGCAGTAGCCCGACTACGAGCAGTGCAAGCCCGACGAGCGCCCAGAGCCCACTCACGGCCGTGTGCCCTCGCTCGAAGTCGGTCGCGATCGAGGCGGTGGAGACGCGCTCAGCGATCTCGAGAATCGCGAGCGAGAGTGCGTACAGCGCTATCCCACCGGCGACGATCAGGAGAGCGAAGCGCTGCATCCGGATCTCGGCGGTCAGCGCGACGACGCCGAGCGCGAGCACGCATCCGAGGAGCACCCAGAGCGATTGGGCGGGGCTTTCGGAGGCCGTGAACACGTGCGACGGCGGCGTGAAGACGGCAAACGCCGCAACCGTGCACCACGCGACGACGAGGGCTCCGGCGATCCAGAGTCGCTCCTCGCGCAGCGGCCGGGCTAGACACGTCACCGCCGCACCGGTGAGTGCGGCTGCCACGATCGTCGATCCCCAGTCTCCGAGCAGCACGCGCTCGGTCGTGAGCACGAGAACGATCCCGGCGCCCCAGAGCAGCGTCACGGGCTCGCGCCAGGGCACCTCTTGCCAGCGGAGCGCTGCGAGCCCGACGACGCTCAGCGCGCACGCGGTGGAGGTCAGAGCGAGGCGTCGCGAGAGCTCGCCTTCCTCCGCCCACGGCTGAACCTGGAGGAGGAGGACGATCACCGACGTGCCCAGCGCGAGCGAGGATCCCGCGAGCCAGAGCCGCGCCTCGACGACGCGCCCTCCGAGCGCACCGACCGCGAGCGCCGTCGCCGCGATCACGATCGTCCGCCAGATCGGGTCCATGACGAGCGCCGACTCTGCGCCGATCAGCAGGAGTAGTCCGAGCGCCCAGAGGATCGTCGATGCATTCCGGAATCCTTCACGCCGGAAGATGTTCGCGGCGAGGCCCGCATAGACGACCGCCCCGAGAAGCAGGCCGATCCCGAACGCCGTCGTCGTCTCCACGAGCACGCCGACTCCGAGGACGCCGAGCCCGGCGGCGACGCCCGCGGCGACGCCCAGAATCGTGTCGCGTGCCGTCGACCCCGGCCAGGCGAGACGGTGTGCATAGGCGCCGGCCAGCAGCCCGGCTGCAGCGGCTATCGCCGACCAACCCCCGATCGACGTCCCCGAGGAGTCGTCGTAGAACACCGCCACGTCGTACGCGACGGAGACGATCACGATCACTCCGAGCCAGACGTACCCGGCGGCTGCGAGGCCGTCGGAACGGCTCGCCCCGGCGCGGCCGAGGATCACTGCGCCGACGATCGCCGCGAGGAGGATCGCCGTGATGTGGCCCCACTCGAACGAGATCGCGACCAAGCCGAACGCAGCTGAGAGCGTGGCGAGCGCGGCTCCCGAAACGACGAGCGACTCGCGCAAGCCGCGGCGATGGGCGGCGAGCGCGCGCCTGAGCTCGGCGACGAACGAGAGCAGTCCGCTTTCCGTCCGCTCGCGATGCGCGGCGGGCGCCAGGAGCCCGGAGACGATCAGGGCAACACCTGCGGCTGCGAGCGGCACGACGCCAGGAGCATGTTCGGCAGACTCGTCGAAGAGAAGCCCGGGAGCGCCGTCAGTGGCGAGTGCCTGGATCGATGCAAGCGCTCCGTACGCGATGCCCATCACCTGGAGTCGAGCGTCGCGAAAACGCGCAGCGAGTGCGGTGAGGACGACGGCCTGCGCTGCCCAGGCGATGGTGACGGCTGCGTCGGAAAGGAGGAACGCGGTGCCGACCGCGGCCAGCGCCAGTGCGGACGTCCCGACAACGAGACCGAGGTCGGGAAGGCTTCGACGCGCGAGCGCGCCGAAGACGAGCGCCCAGATCGCGGCGATCGCCAGGAGAGCGACACCACGGTCTGCGCGATCGTCGAACAGCCGCCCTGCGAACTGGATCGCGAGTGCGAACGGGACGAGCGCATATACGAGTGCGAACGGCTCGAGATCGGCTCTGCGGGAGGTGAGCTGCAGCGCTGTCGAGATACCGAGGAGGACGAGGAGGAGCGCAGCGGCGACGCTCACGGTTCCGACGTCGGCCGGGGCGACCGTCTCCCCGACGAGCCACACCACCTGGATGCCGACGATCACGGACAGACCGATGAGAAGCTCCCGCCAGCCGCGCGGCACCGTCACGATCGCGCCCGCGACGAGCACGATCAGCGCGAACGCCACCGACTCCCACTTCAGCTCGAGGTCGAGCGCCTGCAGGGCCGGCGCGAGGGCAGCACCCGTGAGCCCGATCGCCGCGATGACCTGCGAGCGCCAGCGAATCGCGATCAGGGTTCCGACCATCGCGATGACGCCCGCGAGCGGCAAGGCGAATCCGTCCGGTACGAGGTCGTAGCGGACGGCCGCAGCCGCGAGTGTCGCGTAGGCGCCCGCGATCCCCGCTCCGACTGCGGCGAGGGCAGCCCAGTACTGACCGAAACGCGCGCGAAGGACCAGGCCGGCGCCGAGCACGAGCGCGGACGCGAGTGCGCCGAGAGCGACACGTGCCCGCTCGTCGATCCAGCCACGATTCGAGGCGAGGACGAAGAAGAGCCCGATCCCGAGCGCCATGACCGCCCCGCCGACGATCGCGAAGCCGCGCGCCCCGACGAGATCCCAGTCGCGGGCAAGCTCGCCGAGCGAGCGGCGGGGCGGCTTCGGCGGAGGCATCGGTGCGGCGCGTCGTTTCTCGACCGTCGGCGTCACGCGCGTGGTCGGCAGCGGCCGCACGACCTCCGACTCGGGTACGCGCGGAGGAGGCACAACCACCGTGGACACGGCGGGCGCGGGTGTCCGCTCGCGGTCGAGGAGAGCGCGCACCTCGCGCACCTCCACTCCGACGCGCCAGAGCTCTGCCTCCAGGCGGTCGAGCCGTGCTGAAAGGTCGTCGCTCACGCCGATTCCTCCTGGAATCCAGGGCGAGCGTCTGTCGACTCGTCGTGAGTGCGCATCCGTAGTCCAAACGGATACGCGGCTCGGCTCAAGAACGGCTCAAGAACCGTCCCGCCTCGAGACATTGCGGCTAGACGACCCCAACCACCCGGGGGGCGACCACCAGGAGCGTGCGCAGACGTGCGTGGAAGTCGCACGAACGGGGCTTCGCGCAGATGGCGTCCGTTCATGGTGAGGATGGCGTCCTTCTAGTGCGAATCGTGAAAAGCCGTCTCCGTGTTTAGCTCGTCTATTCCGCTTTACTTCCGATTGCATTCCTCGCCATTCTGTTAAGACTCTTCGCCATACCTTGCATTGGGTTTCCCGATCGTCTACCATCCGCACGTTCATGACCCCCTTGCTCCCGAGATATCAACCACGCCTTGCGAACGCGACATCAGTCGTCTCGGCCCTGCCGTGGGAGAACCACGTGGGTACGGATCGACCTAATCGAGCGTTGGCAGTCCTCGCTGGGAGGTATGCGCGCTAGACCTCTAGCGCCATAGCAAGCCAGTCGAGGGCGATCCGAACGGGTCGCCTTTGTCGTTTCTGAGGCGATTCACAACGAATGAACGGAGGTGATGCCCAGCTTGAGAAAGCAGATGACCGAATCGAGGCCCCGCCTGAGAGAGAAAGACTCCTCGGCGTCCACTGCCAAAATGGCGCTTGGCAATTCAGCGTTGCTTTTGCCTGCTCATTTAGATGCAAGACCCCGAGGCTCCGGCTCCAAAGCCCCTCCACGTAGGACGTCGTCTCGCGGTTGTGCACCATCGCGATCGGTGATCCAGGGTCGAAGGGTAGGCGAGTGGCATGGAAATAGGAGGTTCGGCGTGTAGCCGACTCTCCGTTGATCGAAGGTCACGAGCTCGTGCTTCTGCGTCGATCTCCCGGGAAGGGTGATGGACGGAGAGGCGCAGCTTCTGCCGGGGCGGTCTCCCATCCCACCAACCGGCAGCTAGGGAGCCGCCCGCTCGCTCCGGGATCGTCTAACCGGAAGGACACCACGCTCTGAACGTGGAGATCGAGGTTCGATCCCTTGTCCCGGAACTCCTATCCAGGTGGCGAAAGTGGTAGACGCGCGGCGTCGAGAACGCCGTGGGCGAAGCCCGTGAGGGTTCGACTCCCTCCCTGGAGATCACGAGGGCGAGTAGCTCAATTGCGGAGAGCGCTTGTCTCACAAACAAGAGGCCTGCTGGTTCGAGTCCAGCCTCGCCCACCATCTCGTGACCGAAGCTCAGCCGGTAGAGCGCCCGTCTGAAACGCGGGGCGTCGCAGGTTCGATTCCTGCCGGTCACACTCACTCGGCTCCGTAGCTCAAGCAGAGCTCCCGGTTCTTACCCGGGCGGATGCAGGTTCGACTCCTGCCGGGGTCACCATCTGGAAGGACTGCCATGGGTGCGGTATCCCGTCTCGAAAACGGGTGGGCTTCGCGGCCTTGGGGTTCGACTCCCTCTCCTTCCTTTGGAGGCGTGGCCGAGCTGGAAAGGCAGCGCGTTGCTAGCGCGCAGGCGGTCATAGCCGCTCGCAGGTTCGAGTGCTCGGCAGTTTCTGCTGGTGCCTCCGTCAACGCCCCGTAGCTCAGCGGAGAAGAGCTGTGGGTTTCGACCCCACGCGCGCCCGTTCGATTCGGGCCGGGGCGTCCACTTCACTGCGACGTCGTTCAACGGTAGGACGACCGGCTGTTACCCGGAAGACGCTGGTTCGACCCCAGCCGTCGCAGCCTCGCACGTCTTCATGCCCCGATCGTCTAGCGGTCGAGGACGCCGGTCTCTCACATCGGCGACGTGGGTTCGAATCCCACTCGGGGTACTACGCTCTCGGACGCGTCTGGGACATGCGGCCCGGTTGTCTGCCGGGTGAGGCGGGTTCGATTCCCGTCGAGAGCGCTCCTCGCCGTAGCTCAATGGATGAGCGCCGCGCTCCTACCGCGGGCGATGGGGGTTCGACTCCTCCCGGCGAGTCTGCGTCGCAAGGCTTGTAGCGAGCCCGCGGGCTGTGAATCCGTGGAGCAGGGTGCGATTCCCTGGCGGCGCCCCATGTAGTGATCCAGCGACGACGGGCCGACTGGGCAAGCGCCGCTCTGATACGGCGGTCGAGCGTGGTTCGATTCCACGGTCGTCGACTTCCGGGACACCGCCGAGGCCGTGTTCCGGACCTCTGGCTGTAGGGCAGACGGCTAACCCGCCGGTTTTGGGAACCGGAGATCGCTGGTTCGATTCCAGCCGGCCAGACTTGCGCGGTAGAGGAGCCCGGTTGTCCTCGCGAGCCTCATGAGCTCGAGACCGTGGGTTCGAATCCCACCCGCGCTACCTCATGCGGACGCTGAGCACCGGCGAGCTCAGCGCGCTGTAACCGCGTCGCCTCTGGCTGTGGTGGTTCGACTCCACCCGTCCGCACCTCCGTCCGCAACTCCCCGGCGCCGACCGACGAGAGGAGGGAACCGTGAACAGGGACGAGCACGAGACGATCTGGGCATCGCTCGACGACATCCGCGTCGGCGAGCGCACGGTATCCAGCCTCAGCCCAGCGACGATCGACCTCTACCGCATGTGGCTCGAGGAAGGCCTCGAGGCACCGCCTGTATGGCTCGCACGACAGGGTGAAGGCTTCGTCGTTCGCGACGGCCGCCACCGCATCGCGGCAGCCCTAGCGGCAGGTCACCGCTTCATCGAAGCGCAGGTGCGGCCCATAGCCCGGCTGCGCTTCCGGGTCGGCCTTGATGCTTTCCTCCGGGCGGCTTCGCCCGCCGCCCGGACCCCGGGGACGCGCTCTGGAGAGTGCCTCTCGCTTGCACCGAGCAGGGCGTGGGTTCGATTCCCACCGTCTCCATCCCCGTTGACCGGTTCAGGACTTCACTTCGAGCACGAGCGAGCGGAACCAGCTCTCCGTCATTGCCGGCTCGCTAGCCAGGAGCCGCGCGAACAGGAGCCGGGTCCGAGCCTCTCGCCCGAGGTCGAACAGTCGAACAGCGAGTGCGAGTGCCGCTCGTGCTTCGTCGTTTCGCACGGCTTCGCAGATTCCGCATCGCCCCACCGATCAGGCCCGAACGAGGCGCTCGTCTTTGGCGCTCGATCGCCCAGAAAGTCCCACAGGCGTGGATGAACGGACACGTTCTTGATGTCCTGCGGCGTGAGCCGGTCGACCCATTCGGCGTGCTGTTGCCAGCGCCACGTGTTCGGGCTCGTCCTCCTGCGCTCGGTCAGCCCGACGACACGGAGTTTGCGAGCCACAGCGGGCCAGTCGCCCCGCTCGCTCCGCGTCCATTCCTCGAGAATCTCGATCAGCCCGCCCATCGTCCAACCCGACATGACCACGTCCACGAGAGCGACCGTCCGCGATCGTCGAGTCAAACTCTGAGGATCGAGCCCGACCTCTGTGAAGTAGGGGTAGATCGACGGGAGCTGTGCCCGAATCAGGCTCTCGCGGTAACGGAGTGACAGGTCGAGCAGAAAAGGTCGATCTCGCCACGTGGTATCGACGAGCAGCCCGCTCAGCAGATCGAACAGCGGCTGGGGCGATCGACCCACGAACACGAGATCGCTGTCACCTGCGAATGCGAGAACTCGAGCAGCACACGCCAGCAGATCGTCCTCGAACTCCGGATATGTCTTCGGCGGTTCGATCCGAGCGAGCGATCCGAGCTCGCTTCGCCGGCTGACGTCCCACCGGAACGGTCGGATGACCGGACCATCATCCATCGACTGATTCTGCACGCCTCCGTAGTGTCAACGGCAAGCACGCGCCCTTTGTACGGCCGAGGTGCGGGTTCAACTCCTGCCGGAGGCTCTTGCGAACGCCCGAAGCTCAGTGGACCACGAGCACTGTCTTGCGACGGCAGAGGACGCTGGTTCGAATCCAGCCGGGCGTATCTGTGCGGACGTAGCTCATCGGGAAGAGCACCGGAGCGCCACTCCGAAGAGGCCCGTTCGAGCCGGGTCGTCCGCTCTCGCATCTCGAAGGCCCCTGGTGTAACGGAGAGCACGGCGAGCTCCAACCTCGCTGGTCCGGGTTCGACTCCTGGGGGGCCTGCTCATCTCACCGCCACACCAACTCGTCGCGGGCCGGAGCGGCTCGGTTATCTCACAGGCAGAGAGGCCGTAAGGCCTGCGGTTCGACTCCGCACCCGACCGCACTCCACGACCGCGACGACGCATCTGCTGCGGGCCGGAAGGTTCCGGTTATCGACTACGAATCGACAGGTCGCGGGTTCGAATCCCGCCCAGGGCACCTCGGCCGCGAGGCGGCCGCTTCAGGAGTCGTCGCGGCTGGCGATTGCCGCTAGGTGATCGACAGCCTGCGGACAGACAGAGCGCCCTGGTAGCTCAGCTGGTAGAGCAGTTCCGGGCCGGCTACACGACCGCAGCAGATCAGTCCATCCAGCAATCCGCGGGCCGGATTGGAGCGGTTATCGGGAAGAGCACCCGGCGGAAGCCGGGAGGCCGGCGAGTTCGAGTCTCGCCTCGGTGCGGTCGCGCCGCGCCGGTAGCTCAGTTCAACAGATCCGCCCCACGCCACACGACCGCGGCTTCAGAGAGGAGGGAGGCGATGTCCTACCTGACGCTGTACGCGCTCCGTCGTCCCGCCTCGGTCCGTCCGGCGTCTCGAGGGGCGCGTGTCGACGAGATGACGCTCCTCAACCTGCCGGAGTTCGACGGTGGCGCGCACGTCCGCGTTTTCGTCGAGGACACGTCGGCGCACCGCGTGCGTCGGCACCGACTGCCGTCGCCACGGCTCAAGCTGCGGATCACCGACTGCTCGAACGAGATCCATCTGGAGTTCTCGCTCGATACACCGGATCTCCGCGAGAACTCGCTGCACAAGATCGACACCCTCATCGCCTCGCTCGAGCGGTTCCGCTCGGGCCTGCAGGCGGAGGCGGAGCTTCGCGCACAGCGCGAGGGCCGCTGACACTCACGAAAGGAGACGTGATGTCGTACCTGAAGCGACTCGGCACGCGTCGCGTGCCACAGTCGGCGCCGATCCCGGAGTCGGGGCAGGTGCCGAACTCGGCCGGCGGGTTCGCCTGGGCGGTCGACTGCTGGACTGAGCTGCGGCGCTTCCTCATCCTCGGATCCGAGGGTGGGAGCTACTACGCGTCGGAGTCGAAGCTGACTCGGAAGAACGCGAAGGCGGTCGCGGAGTGCCTCACCGAGGACGGTCCGCGCGCTGTCGCGGAGATCGTGCGTGTGAGCCAGGAGGGTCGCGCGCCGAAGAACGACCCGGCGATCTTCGCGCTCGCGATGGCGGCGGGTCGTCCCGACGCGGCGACACGCAAGGCAGCGCTCGACGCGCTTCCGCTCGTCTGCCGAACGGGCACTCACCTCTTCCAGTTCGCGACCTTCGTCGAGGGCTTCCGCGGCTGGGGCCGCTCGCTGCGGCGTGCGGTCGGCGGTTGGTACGCCGCGCAGAAGGTCGACCCCCTGGCGTACCAGGCGGTGAAGTACCGCCAGCGCGAGGGCGTGACGCACCGCGACCTGCTCCGACTGGCGCATCCGGCGGAGCGGGTGAGCGCGGGCAACCCGACGCTGGCTGTGTCGCCCGAGCACGAGCGTCTGTTCGAGTGGATCGTCCGGGGCGGCAGCTCGGACGGGCTCCCTCGTATCGTCGAGGGCTTCGGGCGGGCCCAGGCGGCTGGCAAGCCGCACGAGACGGCAGAGCTCGTTCGCGAGTACCGGCTGCCTCGTGAGGCCGTGAAGACGGAGCACCTGGCGTCGCCCGTGGTGTGGGAGGCGCTGCTCGAAGAGATGCCGATGACAGCGCTCATCCGCAACCTCGCGACGATGACGCGGGTCGGTCTGCTCGACTCGGGCTCGGCTGCGACGGCCAACGTGGTGGCGCGGCTCGGCGACGCGGAGCGCATCCGGCGCGCACGCGTGCACCCGATCGCGGTGCTCGCGGCTCTCCGGACGTACGTGTCGGGTCGAGGTGCTCGGGGCCGGAACGAGTGGCGGCCCGTCCGTCAGATCGTCGACGCTCTCGACGCCGCGTTCTACACGGCGTTCGGGAACGTCGTGCCCGCGGGCAAGCGCCTGCTCCTCGCGCTCGACGTGTCGGGCTCGATGGAGTCGGGTTGGGTCGCGGGCGTCCCAGGCCTCTCGCCTCGGGATGCGTCGGCCGCACTCGCGCTTGTCACGGCTGCCACCGAGCGGGACTACGAGATCGTCGGCTTCTACGCCGGTCGTCGAGGCTGGAAGGCCGGCGGTCGTCGCCAGTACTACCTCGGCGAGAACGGGATCACGCCACTGTCGATCTCGCCGCGTCAGCGGCTGGACGACGCGGTGAAGCAGGTCTCGGACCTGCCGTTCGGCGGCACCGACTGCGCGCTCCCGATGCGGTACGCGCAGGCAAAGGAGAAGGAGATCGACACGTTCGTGATCTACACCGACTCGGAGACGTGGGCGGGTGACATCCACCCGGCCCAGGTCCTGAGCGACTACCGCCGGGCGTCGGGCATCGACGCGCGTCTGGTCGTGGTCGGGATGGTCTCGAACGGCTTCTCGATTGCAGATCCACGTGATCCGGGGATGCTCGACGTCGTGGGGTTCGACACCGCGACGCCGCAGCTCGTCTCCGAGTTCGCCCGCGGCGCTCTGTAGTCGGGCAATCGAAGTGGCGCTTCGCCGAGCTGTCCAGGCGGGGCGCCAGAGTACGTCGAGAGGAGGTCGGCATGGACTCGAAGGAGATCGTCGAGCGCGGCACGATCCTCAGGGCCACCGTCGGCTCGACGGTCCACGGCCTGCATCACGGAGGCCAGGACGACCGGGACGAGATGGCCGTCTTCGCGGAGCCGCCGGAGTACCTGCTCGGGCTCTCGCGCGCCCGGGGCATTCGCGGAGGGCAGTACGGGTTCGAGCACTTCGTCGAGCGCACTCAGCCCGAAGGATCGCGGTCGGGGCTCAGGTGACCTCGATCTCGTGGCGTACAACCTGCGGAAGTACGCCCGGCTTGCCCTCAAGGGTCACCCCACGATCCTGCTGCTCCTCTTCGTGCCCGAGGAGCTCGTACTCGTGAAGACGGAGCTCGGTCAGGAACTGCGCGAACTTCGCCCCGCCTTTCTCTCGCGCCGCGCCGGAGCCGGGTATCTCGGATACCTGCGCGGGCAGAAAGAACGACTTCTCGGAACGCGCGGGCAGAAGCGGGTCAACAGACCCGAACTCGTAGAGACGCACGGCTTCGATACGAAGTACGCGATGCATGCCGCTCGGCTCGGCTACCAGGGGCTAGAGGTCCTCGATACCGGACTGCTGACGTTGCCCATGCCGGAACCCGAGCAATCGCGCGTCATGGCGATCCGAACCGGGGAGCGAAGCTTCGATGAGACGATCGCCGAGATCGACCAGGTCGAGCAGCAGCTTGCCGGCGCCCTCGAGCGAACGCAGCTTCCCGCGGAGCCGGACCGCGTCGCAATCGACCGGTTCCTGGTCGACGCGTACCGCCGTGCCTGGGGCTGGTAGCCCCGCACGAGACCAGACACGACACAAAGGAGGAAACGATGTGTGCGCAGCTCGCGGCGATCGCGAGCCACGGGCTGCTCCACGTCGGAGCTCCCCCTCTCGGTGATCGCCAGACCACGTTCACTGGATCGTCGCCGCTAGGGCGGCGACACGAACTAGAGAGGAACGACATGGGCATGCCGTACCGCGCTCGCATCAACGAGCGCACGCTGCTCAACCTGCCGGGCTTCCACGGAGGGGCGTACGTCTACGTCTACATCGAGGACACGTCGGAGCGCGGCCTCGCGAAGGGGCCGTACTGTGACAACGACTGCTCGTGCTGTCCCGCGAACTTCGAGCCGCGCATGTCGCTCGAGATCGCGGACTGCCACAGGACCGTCGAGCTCGAGTTCGACGTCGACACGCCCGAGGGGCGGGAGAACTCGCTCCACAAGCTCGACACGCTCGAGATCGCGATCCGCGTGTTCCGCGATGCGTTCATCGCGGAGTTCGAGCCGTACGACCGGCGCGAGCAGACGCTCGAGTCGCTCCGTGGGTGATCGGGCGTTTCATCAGGGCGGAGGCGGAAGCGCATCCGCCCACACCTTGCGGGCGTGGTGCAACGGCGACGCACCGGCCTCAGAAGCCGGCGGGCTTCGGCCCGTTGAGGGTTCGAATCCCTCCGCCCGTACTCGACCTCGAAGGAAGGAGGCACCAGCGATGGCCGGCAAGCACACCCACGACGAGTTCTCCTTTTGAGCCGATGAGCAAGCGCAAGCGTGGCTTCCCGTCGGAGACCAACGTCAAGCGCGGGCCGCGAAGCGTCAAGGGCGAGGAGAAGGAGCTGCTCGAGCGCCTCGGCTCGAACGACCTCTGCCCATGCGGTTCAGGGCGACGATTTCAAGAACTGCTGCCGTAACGGCGGCCGCTTTCGACGGCGCGGGACGCGCTGACTACTTCAGGGAGCGCTGAACGACCTCGCGCTCCGGGGCGGGAAGCCGCCCCTTGCCTCCGTAGCTCAATGGCAGAGCGCCGGACTCCCAATCCAGACACAGAGGTTCGATTCCTCTCGGAGGCTTGCCCGGAGGTAGCGAAGCGCCCCAGAAGGGCAGGTCCGGGCTGCGGGCGCAACAAACGCAGACCACCCGCCGGTCGGGTGAGTCCTAGAGAGGAGTGAAGACGTGCCATGTCCTGACACCGAGTTTCGAATTCTCGGGGCGCTGGAGGTGATCGAGGACGGACGCAAGCTGCCGCTGCGAGGCAAGATGCTGCACACGCTACTCGCGGCCCTGCTCGTGCGCCCGCGCCAGGCGATCACCGCCGACCAGCTGATCGACGATCTCTGGGGCGAGCACGCCCCTCAGGCAGCGCGAATGTCGCTGCACAACCTCGTCTCGACCCTGCGCAGAACCCTTGCACCGGAGCTGCTCGAGACCATGAATGCGGGGTACCTGCTCCGGATCGAGGCCGATCAGCTCGACGCGTTCCACTTCGAGCGCCTGGTCTCGAGCGCTGCAGCCGAGCGTGCTCGCGAGCGGGTCCGCATCCTGGCGGAGGCGCTTTCGCTCTGGCGAGGGTCGCCACTCGTCGATGTCCGCTACGAGTCGTTCGCACAGGCAGAGATCACGCGCCTCGAGGAGCTTCGCATCCATGCTCTCGAGGAGCGGCTCGCGGCCGAGCTGGAGCTCGGAGGCTCCGACGCGATCGTGCCGGAGCTCAGCGCGCTCGTCTGCCAGTTCCCGTTTCGCGAGCGTCTCCGGGTTCTGCAGATGGTCGCTCTCCACCGCTCGGGACGCTCGATCGAAGCGCTGGCGAGCTTCGCGGACTGGCGGCATCTGCTCGTGGAGACCTGGGGGCTCGAGCCGAGCGGAGCGATGCAGCGAGTCAGCGAGGATCTTCGTGAGCACTCCGCGCCGCTGGCGCACGCGCTCGCTCGCGTCAAGCTGGGTCTCGGCGACGGACGGACGCGACCTGCGCGGAGATCGCCGGCTCGCGTCTGTCGACCACGTGGACGTCGGAGGGTGCGCCGTCGCCGTCTTCGCTACTCGAGGCAAGTTCACGTCTATTGCACGGGCTTGCAGCAGAAGCTCAGCAAGTAGCCGTCGGCGTGGTAGCGCCGGCGTCGTGAGTGCAACTCCCACCGGGTCCATCACTGCGACACCGTGGCCGAGCGGTAGGCGCGCGCCTGCAAAGCGCGCTCACGGCGGTTCGAATCCGCCCGGTGTCTTGACCCGATCTACGATGAGAGGAGGATCGAACCGTGAACATCAAGACCTTCGGCTCCGTCGACGAGCGGAGCCTCCAGCAGCTCGAGCGCTGCATGGAGGCAGGCGACGCCGAGTTCGGCGTCCTCTGCGCCGACCATCACCCCGGCTACTCGCAGCCGATCGGCGGTGGCATCGCCTACGAGGGGTACGTCTCGCCCTCCGGGGTGGGCTACGACATCGGCTGTGGCAACAAGGCCGCACAAACCGATCTCGTCCGTGCCGACCTCGAGATCCTCGGAGGTGTCGAGGCGATCATGGGCGAGATCACGCGTCGGATCTCGTTCGGCATGGGCGTGCCGGCGCGAGAGCGGGTCGACCACCCGGTGCTCGAGCACATCCGCCAGGCGGAGTTCGCGCCGCAGCGCAAGCTCGCGCAGCTCGCGGAGTCACAGCTCGGCACGGTCGGCTCGGGTAACCACTATGTCAACCTGATGGAGGACGAGGAGGGTTTGATCTGGGTCGGCGTCCACTTCGGCTCGCGCGGCTTTGGCCACAAGACCGCATCGGGCTTCCTAGCTCTCGCACAAGGGCTGCCGTTCGACGGCCGTGCCGTCGAGGGCGAGATGGACTCGCCGCCCGTCCTGCTCGATATCGACTCGGAGCTCGGCCAGTCGTACGTCGCAGCGATGCAGCTCGCCGGCGAGTACGCCTACGCCGGGCGAGACGCCGCTGTCGCGAAGGTGCTCGAGATCCTCGGCACCGAGGCAGTCTACGAGGTGCACAACCACCACAACTTCGCGTGGCGAGAGGAGCACTTCGGCCGCACCTACTGGGTCATCCGGAAGGGCTGTACGCCCGCTCGGCCCGGCCAGGAAGGCTTCGTCGGAGGCTCGATGGGCGACGACTCGGTCATCCTCGAGGGCACTGCCGGCCCGGAAGCCGAGGAGTCGCTGTTCTCGACGGTGCACGGCGCGGGCCGCGTGATGAGCCGCACACAGGCTGCGGGCAAGATCCGTCGCCGCAAGCGGTGGGCGTGCAGTAATCGTGACTGCAAACGCGTCTTCGACATCGACGGCATCAGCGCACACCGCGGTCCACCGAAGAAGGGCGTCTGTCCGGACCACCCCGACGCGCGGGTCAAGAAGGTCTGGATCGAGGAGCAGGTGTCGCCCGGTGTGGTCGACTGGCCGGCGGTGCAGGCACGCCTGCACGAGCAGGGCATCGTGCTGGTTGGCGGGGGTGCGGACGAGGCGCCGGAGGTGTACAAGCGCCTGCCGGACGTCCTCGCGGCCCACGCGGGATCGATCCGCGTGAAGCACACGCTCCGCCCGCTCGGCGTCGCGATGGCGGGCCGCGGCGTGTTCGACCCGTACAAGGACTGAGGGCCGCGAGAGCGGCCCTTGTCCGTTTCACGGCTCAGATGAGCAGATCCCGGTTCCGCGAGAGCGCCTCGAGAATGCGGTCCACGTCCTCCTCAACGTTGTAGAGATGCAGCGAGATCCGAAGGTTGGAGTCGCGCGTCGAGGTCACGATCCGGTCTGCGGCGAGGGCGGCGACGAGCTTGTCGGGGTCGGTCGACGCGATGCAGACGAGCGGCCCGTACTCCAACTCGCCGCGAGGAGTCGCGACCGTCGCTCCGAGCTCGTCCAGCCCGGCGAGAAGGCGGTCGACAAGGCCGCGGACGTGAGCCTCGATCGCCGGCACGCCGGTCTCCGCGACGAGACCCATGCCGGCGACGCCGGGATACAGCGACGGGACGGGCGGCGTGCCGCTGTCGAAGCGCCGCGCGCTCGCGTGCGGCGAGTAGTCGGCGATCGACATCCGGAAGATGTCCTCGTCGGCGAACCACCCGGTCTGGGTCGGAAAGAGCGAGGAGTGGAGCGGGCCGCGGATCCACATGAACCCGAGGCCGGCGGACCCGAGGAGGTACTTGACGGTCCCGCCGGTGACGACGTCGGCGCCGAGCGTGCGCACGTCGAGCTCGAGCGCACCGATCGCCTGATAGCTGTCTGCGAGCACCAGAGCTCCGCTCGCGTGAGCCAGCTCGGCGATCGCGGTCACGTCGTGGCGGTTGCCCGTCCGGAAGGAGACCGCGGTGCAGCAGACGAGAGCGGTCCGCTCGTCGATCGCCTCGGCGAACCGCTCGAGCGGGATGCGACCATCGGGCTCCGGGAGGACGTGGACGACTTCCGCGCCGCGCAGCTCCTGCGCATGCGCGATCTGCCCGATCGTCGGGAACTCGTACTCGCTGATCACGATCCGGTTCCGCTCGCCGCGCAGGTCGAGCGCCGAGACGAGCCCGCTCACGCCCTGCGAAACGGACGTCGTCACCGCGACGTCGTCCGGGGAGGCATGCACGAGACCCGCGAAGGACGCGCGGGCCGCCTCGCTCCGGTCGACCCAGAACTCCCACTCGGCGCCGTTCTCGTCCCAGCCTTCGAGCCACTCCTCGACAGCTGCGCGCACGCGCGTCGAGAGCGCGCCCTGCGAGCACGAGTTCGCGTACACCGCGTGCTCGAATATCGGGAACTCCCGGCGAATCGCCTGGCCGACCGTCACCTGCCCAGGTACGCCTTCCGCAGCTCCTCGTGCTGGATCAGCTCGGACGCCGTGCCCTCGAGGACGATCCGGCCCGTCGAGAGGACGTACCCGCGATCGGCGATCGAGAGGGAGACGTTCGCGTTCTGCTCGACCACGAGCATCGCAACGCCGGATTGGTGCACCTGTTGGATTATCTGGAAGCTGCGCTCGACGAGGATCGGAGCCAACCCCATCGAGGGCTCGTCCATGAGCATCAGCTTCGGACGCGCCATGAGCGCCCTGCCCATCGCGACCATCTGCTGCTCGCCGCCGGACAGCGTTCCCGCGAGCTGGCTCCGACGCTCGTGCAGGAGCGGGAAGAGCGAGTAGACGCGCTCGTAGTCCTCGGGATCACCGCCGCCGTGCAGATACGCACCCATCTGCAGGTTCTCGAGGACGGTCATCGGCCCGAAAAGCCGCCGGTTCTCGGGCACGATCGCCATCCCCTTGCCGATCCGGTAGCTCGTGGAACGGCCCGTGACGTCTTCGCCTGCGAACGTCACGGTCCCGGTCCGCGGCCGCACGATCCCGAGCACCGTCTTGAGCGTCGTCGACTTGCCCGACGCGTTCCCACCCAGCAGGCAGACGAGCTCCCCCTGGCCAACGTTCAGGTTGGCGTCCTGGAGGATGTGCATCTGCCCGTAGTACGTGTTGACGCCTTCGAGCTGAAGCAGGGGACGGGACCCGTTCGTACCCTCGCTCATTTCCGCTCCGTGGCGGACGTGCCGAGGTAGGCCTCGACGACTCTCGGATTGGTCGCAACCTCTTCGAATGTGCCCTCGGCGATCTTCACTCCGTGGTCGAGGGCGACCACACGATCTGAGATTCCTTCCACCACGTGCATGTCGTGCTCGATGACGAGGATCGTGTAGCCGCCGTCGTCGCGGAGCTTCGCGATCAGCTCGGTGATCTCGTGCGTCTCCACAGGGTTCATCCCGGCCGCCGGCTCGTCGAGCAGGAGGATGCGCGGGCTGGTGGCAGTCGCGCGCGCGATCTCGAGACGACGGCGGTTGGCGTACGAGAGGCTGTATGCGGGCTGTCCCCAGCGGTAGCCCACCAGCCGCTGGCCGAAGAACGACAGCTTCTCCTCGGCGAGACGCGCGATCTCACGCTCCTCGCGTCGCGCAGCAGGCGTCCGCAGGATCGACTGGAAGACGTTGGCTTTGGTGTGCCCATATGCCGCGGCCATCACGTTCTCCTTGACGGTCATGTTGAGGAACAGGCGCAGCGTCTGGAAGGTGCGCGCAACTCCGCGCTTCGTGATCCGATAGGGAGCGAGCCCGAGGATGCTTTCGCCGTCCAGGAAGATGTCTCCCGAGTCCGGCGAGTAGACACCGGTGACGACGTTGAAGACCGTCGTCTTGCCGGCGCCGTTCGGGCCGATGAGGCTGACGATCTCTCGCTCGCCGACGACAAGGTCGAGTTCGTCGAGCACCCGCAACCCGCCGAACGACTTGCTGAGGTTGCTGAGCTCGAGTACAGGGCGCTCGTTCACGCGCTAGGCGACCTCAACCCGAGTCCTGCCTACCAGCCCCTGCGGCCGCACCGCCATCAGCACGACGAGGAGCGCGCCCAGGAGCATGAAGCGCGTGGCCGCCTGGGCCTCGAACGAGGCCATCAGCAGGTTTTCCCACTCGAACGCTGCGAGGTAGATCGTCGGCACGAGCAGGACCGTGCGCCACGGATCCTTGATGACCGTGAGCAGCAACACGAGCGCGATCAGCAGCACGAACCCGACGTTGCCGATCTGTGTCGCGTGCTCTGCGGGATGCACGACCCAGCTCTGGACGCCCCGGCCGATGGCGTCGCCGCCGGCAGCCTCGCCTCCGGTCGCTGACGGCCAGAGCGTTCCGAGAACGGCACTCAGGGCGTAGCCGAAAGCGACCAGAGAGCCGAGCACCGCGGCAAGCTTCCACCAGGGCCGCAGCTTCGCTACGAGCGTGAGCAAGATCACTGAATAAAAGAGCCAGCGCGCATGGTCGGGATTGCGGAGCACCTCGAGCGAGACGTTGATCGCGATCGCGCCGACCACGGCTCCCGCGAGGCTCCCCGATCCTCCGAGAATCAACATCGCATAGATCGTGATCAGGAGCGGCACGTCGTAGCTCGACGGGAACACCCCGCCGAGAAGCGCCGCCTGGATCGTTCCCGTCAGACCGGCGATGCCCGCCCCGAACATGAAGGCGAGGAGCTTGAGACGATTCACCGGCATGCTCATCAGCTCGGCCGCAAGCGGGTCTTCTCTGAGCGCATGCCATGCGCGGCCGGTGCGTGAGCGGACCGCCAGATACAGCACTGCGATCACAAGCGCCATCGTCACAAGGCCCAAGTAGAAGTAGCCCTCGAGCGACTCGATCTGGACGCCGAAGATCGTGAACGGATCGAGCCCGGGTATCCCGTTCGGGCCGCCCGTGACATCCGTCGTCGGCGTCAGGCCGAGGAAGCTGATACTGCTGCCGTTCGTCGTGACGACGACGAACGCCTGCAGGAAGAAGAGCGTGACGATTGCCAGGTAATCGCCGAGGAGCCTCCACGACGTCAGACCCAGCAGAAGGCCCACGAGCGCTGTCCCGGCGACGATGAGCGGCACCGTGAACTGAGCCTCCCAGTGGATTCCGAAGTGGTCCGACGAGAGCAGCGCGTAGCTGTATGCCCCTATCCCGAAGAAGGCGACAAACCCGAGGTCGAGCAACCCCGCCCAGCCTACGACCACATTGAGACCGAGGACGAGCAGCGCGAAGATGATCGTGTCGACCGAGACCCGGAGGATGTACTGATCCGACGTCAGCACGGGAATGAGTGCGACGAGTCCGATGAAAATGCCGAAGCGGGCGAGATCAGGGACGCGGTCGAACTTGCGCCGCACAGCCCCGACGACCCCACGATCGCGCTCGCTGCGGGCATCGGCCGTCGCGACCCACTCGTCGATGCCGATCTGCGGCTGTCCGGGCTCTGTCTCGCTCATCAGACCTTCTTGATGTCCGCCTTGCCGAGCAGACCCGTAGGTCGCACCAGCATGACGGCGATCAGGATCGCGAAGACGATCAGGTCGGAGAACGTCGACGACACATAGGCGATGGAGAACGACTCTGCGAGGCCGATGACGAGGCCTCCGACCATCGCGCCGGGAATGCTGCCGATGCCGCCGACAACCGCAGCAGCAAAGCCTTTGAGGCCTGCGATGAAGCCCATCGTGTGGTACACGCGCTCGAAGACGAGGCCGACCATGACTCCGGCCGCGCCCGCCAGAGCCGAGCCGAGGAGGAAGGTGACGACGATCACGCGATCGACGTCGATGCCCATCATTGCCGCCGCCTCGCGATCGTGCGAGGTCGCCCGCATCGCGCGACCTATCTGCGTTCTCCCGACGAGGAGCGTCAGCACGATCATCAGCCCGAGCGCCGAGCCGATGACGAGGATCCGCATCGGGGAGATGTGGAGCGGCCCGGCGGAGAGCGGCAGGAAGAGCCGGCCGTCGTACAAAGAGAAGCTGTCGTACGAGCGGAAATTCGGCGAGAAGAGGAGAAGGGCCGAGTTCTGCAGGAAGAAGGAGACACCGAGGGCGGAGATGAGCGGTGCGATCCGAGGCGCATTCCGCAAGGGCCTGTAGGCGAATCGCTCGATGGTCACCCCGAGGACACTGCATCCGATCATCGCCACCACGAACATGAGGAAAATGAGGAGCGGGATTGGGATGTTCGGACTGGCCGCTCCCCCGAAAATGGTCAGCACGCCGTAGCCGATGAACGCACCGATCATGTAGACGTCGCCGTGCGCAAAGTTGAGCAGCTTGAGGATCCCGTACACGAGCGAGTAGCCGAGGGCGACGAGCGCGTAGACGCTGCCGAGCGTGACCCCGTTCACGATCTGCTGTACGAAGAAGTCCCAGTCCACGCGAGCCTCAGGTTGTCACAGGGCGATGAGTGCGGCCCACCGCCTGGGCGGGCCGCAGTCATCGATCGCCGACGCTAGCCGACGAGTGTCTTCTTCGAGCCGGTGATCCTGTAGACGTAGAACTTCGCGAACTTGTTCTGACCCTTGCGGTCGAACTGCACGGGTAGGCCGAGAATAGTGTTGGGAAGCTTGGTTGTCTTCAGGTTCTTGAGGACTTCGGCGCGGCTCGACTTCTTGTCCTTGCACGACTTGTTCATCGCCGTCAGTAGTGCCTGCACCGACACGTAGGCCGGCGGTCCGAACGTCCCCCAGTTCTTGCCGTAGCGATCCTCGTACTCCCGGATCACCCTGGCACTTCCCTTCAGGCCGCGAATGTCCCGCGCGAACGTAGAGATGTAGCGGCCGGGGGCGGTGAAGTCCCCGGAGTCCAAGCCGTCCGAGCCGAAGATCTTCGCAGTCTTGCCCTGCTCGACCATCTGCCGGTAGAAGAGCTGGGCATTCGCGGCGACCTGCCAGGGCAGGAAGACGACATCCGTATCGCTCGAGATCTTGCTCACGAGCGACGAGAAGTCCGTGGCCTTCTGGCTGACCGACTCACGCTGGACCTGGACACCGGCGGATCGCAGCACGTTGCCGGCGACGTTGGCGATGCCGGTCGAGTACGCCTCCTGGTCGTCGACGATGAACACCTTCTTGGCCTTCAGCTTCTTGGCCATGAAGAGGGCGTCACCCGTAGCCTGTTGGTTGTCGCCACCGACGACTCGGAAGAAGGTCGGGTACTTGCCGGATGTCAGGCTGGCGGCCGTCGCTGACGGCGAGAGGAACGGCATGCCTGCTCTCTTGTAGACCGGGCCCGCCGCTCCAACTTCTTGACTCCCCGCCGGCCCGACGACACCAAAGACCGACTTGTCGGCCGAGAGCTTCGTCGCGCCGAGCGCGGCAAGCGCCGGATTCAGGTCCTGCGTGTCGAACTGGCTGAGTGTGAAGCTCGTCCCGTTCTTCTTGTTGAAGGTGTCGAGCGAGTACTGCGCCCAATGCAGCTGCTCGGTGCCGAGGAACGATACGAAACCGGTGATCGGCGCCATGAACCCGAGCGGTAGGCCGTCACAGGGGACGCCCGCCGCCGACGAATCTGTCGTGCGCGCGCCCAGAGTGGCAGCGACCGCCGCGAGCAGAACGACGATGGCGAAGCCAATGGCTTTCTTCATGAAGAGAACCCTCCTTGGAATGAATGAAACGGCCTACTTCTTGGACGCCTTCGGCGCCCGCTAGTTGACGCAGCAAACATCCACCGAGCCCCGACGGCTCGCCGTGGCAATCTGACACCACGTGGGTGGCCGTGTCAACAAGCGGCGTACCTGCGCGCCGCGGGTCGCTTTAGAAGTAGAACTGCTTCCAGGCTTCCCACCAGGTGTCGGCACGCGAGACGATCGTACGGTCGTCGACGCGTTCGACCCCCGGGCGGAAGCGCAGCCGGTCCGGCTCGGTCGTGTTCTTGAACTCGGCCTTGACCTCACACGGACGGCCCGGATCGTACGGCGCGACGGCCGTGAGATCGGCGAGCGCCCGGCGTGCCGCGTCCTCGATCAGCTGCCGCGCACGGACCGGAGGGATCATCCGAGCCGCTTCTCCGCCAAGGCCCCACTTGACTGCGACAGTCGTCAGCGCCTCGCCGAGGAGCTCGGTGCCTTCGCGACACGAGGCATCGTCCCCCGTGACGAGGAGGACGGGGCAGCCCCACGTGCCGCAAAGCGCGGCGTTGATCCCCGTCTCCCCCACGAGCGTGCCGTTGAACCAGAGGTTCTGGTAGTCGCGGCCCGAGATCGTGTGGTTCATGACTCCGTCTCGGGTGCCCGCGCGCGCATGCATGCCGATGAAGAGCGCGGCGTCGCAGCCCTGCTCGAGGAAGTCCGTGTACTCGGTCCACTCCTCCTGCACGACGTAGTCGCAATCGGGATCGAGATCCTCTGGGAGCAACGAGTTGAACGTCCACCCCTTGCCTGCGCCGTGGCAGTCCATCACCACGATCTCCGTCGCGCCCGCTGCCTTCGCGCCGCGGACCGCGGCGTTGATCTCCTCGGTGTAGAGCTTCCGTCCCTCGTCGTACAGGGACTCGCCGCCGGTCGTCTGCTCCCACTTCACGATGCCGGCAACGCCTTCCATGTCCGAGATGACGTGGACGCGCACGCGAGTAGCCTACGCCGCATCGAGACGGGGCTTCAGGGCAAGGGCGTCGTGATCACGGGCGGTTCGGGTGGCATCGGCTCGGCCTGCGCGCGTGCCTTCGCTTCGGAGGGAGCACGCGTCCTCGTCCACTACAACCGCGGAGAGGACCGTGCTCGCGCGCTCGCGGCAGAGCTCGGCGGGACGCCCTTCGCGCAGGCGGATCTCACTGTCGAGAGCGAGGTCGCGCGCCTCTTCGACGAGGCGCGCGCGGCGCTCGGACAGGTGGACCTCTGTGTCGAGGTGCAGGGCGTCTGGCCACGGGATGACCTCCCGGTCTGGAAGCTTCCGCTCGAACGCTGGGAGGAGACGCTGCGCGAGAACCTCACGGCGACGTTCCTCGTCGCCCGCGAGTTCCTGCGCGAGGTCGAGCGGACAGGCCATGGCTCGCTCGTCCTCGTCGGCTCGACCGCAGGCGTATTCGGCGAGGCGGGCCACGCCGACTACGCCGCAGCGAAGTCGGCGATCCTCGGTGGGCTCCTGCTCTCGCTCAAGAACGAGATCGTGGGGATCGCGCCGCGAGGGCGTGTGAACGCGGTCGCTCCCGGCTGGACGGAGTCACCCATGACACGCGGGCTCGTCGACCCGGAGCAGGTCGCGGCCGTATCGCGCACGATGGCGCTGCGCAAGATCGCGCAGCCCGACGACGTCGCCGCCCAGGTCGTCGTGCTCGCTTCGGACACCCTGTCCGGGCACGTCTCCGGGCAGGTGGTCGTCGTCGCGGGCGGCATGGAAGGCCGAACCATCCACACGGACTGACACTAGGAGCACTCGATGACCGACTCGAGCTCTGCCCCGAACCGGGGCCGCACCGTGGTCAATGCACACACGACGCCGTTTCTCCCGTACGACCTCGAGGGGCCAATGCAACCCGAGATGAGCTGGCTACCGCTCAGCTACGACTCCGAGACCGGCGAGGGCACCTATTTGATGCGCATGGAGCCGGGCGCCGTGACGATCGCGCACGACCATCCGGGCATGGAGGAGTTCCTGATCCTCGAGGGAGACCTCGTCGACTCGGACGGCACCGTGTTCGGCCCCGGCGACTTCGTCAGCTACGAGGCAGGCACGCACCACAACTCGTGGAGTGAGGCGGGCTGCCTGATCGCCGTCTTCGAGTGGCACCGGCACTCGTCGGCGGGAGGACGTTCCCACTAGACGAGAAAGGGCGGCTTCTGGGCCGCCCGATCTCACATGCTCCGCGCCTGGTTCTGATTGCCGTCAGTCCCCAGCCGGGAGTCCGGTGCCTTCATCGGCAGAAACGCGTATCGACTTGAGCGGCGCTCGATCCCGCTCCGAAAGAGGGACAGGAGCGGGGTTGCCGCCGTTGGCCCCGCTCCTTTGTCCCGGCAGGTCCCTCGATTGGGGAGGAACCGCACTTGCCCCTCACTTGCACTTGCAGCTCACTCGCGCGACCGCCGCATCGCTCGCGCGCTATGAGTGATCTCAAGCGTGAGCGATCCCCCCACCGCGGGCGTCACCCGGAGGCGGTTGACCGATCCCCCGGAGTGTGTTGACGAGGTCACTTCACGCGTTCGCTCTAGAGTGAGTCGCCATGGCAGAGCGCTTTCTAGAGCGGCTTTCGGCCGGATCTCCGATCGTCGCGGACGGTGGGATGGGCGCCCTCCTCTCGAGCGCGGTTCCACGGCTCCGCTGCCCGGAGGAGGCAAATCTGCGCGCGCCGGAAAGCGTCCTCTCGCTCCATCTCGGCTTCATCCGCGCCGGCGCAGAGCTCATCGAGACGAACTCGTTCGGCGCCAACCGCCACAAGCTCCGCGAGCGCTTCCTCGACGACGAAGTGCGGCACATCAACGAGGCCGCGGTCAAGATCGCCCGCGAAGCCCGCGACATCTCCGGCCGCGAGGTCTTCATCGCGGGATCGATCGGGCCGATCGGCGATGCGCGCGACGTCGACGAGGACGAGTTCGCGGTCTACGCAGAGCAAGCGGAGCTGCTCGAGGGGCGCGGAGTCGAACTCTTCGCCGTCGAGACGTTCTTCGACGTGGAGCGGCTGCTGACCGCGATCGCCGCGGTCCGCTCGGTGTCGTCCCTGCCCATCGTCGCGCTCCTGACCTTCGACGAGGACGCGCTCACGCTCGGCGGCGTTCGCGCCGAGGAGGCAGCCACGAGACTCGCCGAGCAGGACGTCGTCGCGATCGGCGCCAATCACAGCGCCGGGCCGCACGCCGCGCTCCGTGCGATCGAGGAGATGGGCGCGCCCGGCCTGCCTCTCGCGGTGATGCCGAACCTCGGGCTCGCGAGCCTGGCCGGTCCCCGTGTCGTCTTCCCCCACGCGACCCCGGAGTACTTCGCCGAGTTCACGGCGCATGCCCAGGAGCTCGGCGCACGGATCATCGGCGGCTGCTGCGGCTGCACGCCGGCTCAGATCACCGCCATCCGCCAGGCGGTCGACGAGCATCGGCGTCCGACGGCAGCGCTCGTCGTCCACGAGCGCGAGCTTGCCGCCGCACCCGCGGAGCCTGGTGTCGAGACGCTTCTGCAGCGCAAGCTCGCAGCGGGCGAGTTCGTGGTCTCGGTCGAGATCGATCCGCCTCGCGGCGCCAACTCACAGGCGATGCTCGACGTCGCTCGGGCGCTCAAGGAGTCGGGGAAGGTCGACGTCGTCGATGTCAACGACAACCCGCGCGCCCGGGCGCGAATGAGCGGCATGATCGCCTCCACCGCGATCGAGCGGCGGGTCGGCATCGAGACGATTCCCCACCTCACGCCGCGCGACTCCTCGATCGCCGGGCTCGAGTCGACGCTGCTCGGCGCGCATGCCGAGGGCATCAGGAACGTGCTGGCGGTGACTGGCGACCCACCGGAGGCCGGGGACTACCCGGGATCGCAGGGCGTGTACGACGTCGACTCCATCGGGCTCGCGCGGATCATCCGCCGCCTGAACTCGGGTGAGGACTTCAACGGCGCAGAGATCGAGGCGCCGACATCGTTCTTCGTCGGCGTCGCGGTGAACCCCGCGGCCGACGACCTCGACTACGAGCTCGCGCGCTTCGAGCGGAAGCTCGAGGAGGGCGCGAGCTTCGCGATGACGCAGGCCCTGTTCGACATCGAGTACCTCGACCGGTTCGTCGAGCGGCTCGGCGGCACGCCTCCGATTCCGATGCTCGTCGGCATCTTCTACGTGCGCAGCTACCAGCTCGCGCTACGGCTCCACAACGAGGTACCCGGGATCGTGATCCCCGAGCAGGTGCAGAAGCGGCTCCGCGGCGCGGGTAGCGCGGCGAACGAGGTCGGGCTGGCGCTCGCGAAGGAGCTCCTCGACGCGTCACGCGAGCGTGCGGCGGGTGTCTACGTCGTCCCTCCGTTCCGCCAGCCGCTCGCGGCGCTCGACGTCCTCAGCTGAGAGAGCGTGTCAACGCGCGCACTCGGTCTTCAGCGCCTTCGTCCCGACCTGCTCGAGCACGTTCCGCACGACCGAAGACGGAATCCCGTAGCCGCCCTCCTCCCCGGGGCGACGAGCGAACACGGTCGCCAGCACCCGTCCCCGCGCGTCGACTCCGGGACCGCCTGACAGCCCGGGGCGTATGTCACCGCGGATCGCAGTCACGGAGCGCGTGATCGGGCCTCGTCCGTACGCATCTCGGCTCAGAGCGTTGCCAGTTCCCCCGAGCCGGCCGGGCGTCCGGGTCAGAGGGCCGTTCCCCGGATAACCGACGAGTGCGACTGCCGTGCCCCGCTCCGGTTCGGCGAGCGGTAGCGGGCGACCGCGAAGACCCTTCACGCGCAGCACGGCGAGGTCTTCGTCCGCGTCGAAGGCGACGATCGTCGCGTCGAACCCCGCGCCGGCACGCCTGTCGACATGTGGCTTCCGGATGCCGGCTACGACATGGGCGTTGGTGACCACGAGGCCGGGACGAACGATCCAGCCCGACCCCTCGATGCCGAGACCGCACGCGAGACCCGTGACGCGCACGACGCTCGCCGCGGCCAGCACGACCTTTGGACTCACGGCGATCGTCGTGTCGGGCGGTGGCACGACGGCCCGAGGGCCGATCACATCGCCGATCGGGTCGACGCGTGCGAGCGTCTCCAGGAGCCGCTCGGGCGGAAACCGCTCGTTGATCCGCGACAGGATCGCTGACTCCTGCACCGACCGGCGGAGCTCGGACTGTCCGGGCAGGTAGAGCAGGACCGCCCCGACCGCCCAGCAGATGAGGACGCCGGCGGCGAGACCAAGCAATGCCCCGGCCAGCGAGTCGAGCAGGTGGAAGCCCGGGAGCGCTCCCAGGCTCGACCGCAGCATTCCTCCCAGCATCCCAGCCAGCGACTGGAGCAGGACTCCGCCGAGGATCGCCCCGCCGAGAGCGACGAGCGGCGCGTACGGCGACCCCTTGGCGAGGAGCGCCGGAGCCACCTGGGCGCCGACGTACGCCCCGAGCGCGAACCCGGCGAGGGACAGCGCACCCCGGACGAGTCCTCGGGAGAGCCCGTAGAAGCCGAACAGGAGAACGACGCCGATGACGATCCAGTCGGCGGTGGCCACAGACACCGAAGCGTACGCACCGCGGTGGCCGTGACACCCTCCGCGCCCGGCTACAATCACGCGGCTCGGGGGCGTAGTTCAGTTGGTTAGAACGCCGGCCTGTCACGCCGGAGGTCGCGGGTTCGAGTCCCGTCGCTCCCGTCTCTTGAACTGCCTGCATTCACGCGGTTTCTGCGTGCGGGCGCCTTCGAGCCCCCCTCGCCGCCGCTCGTGCCCCGTTAGTGCCCTAAGCGTGCGCCTTCCGACCGCGCGTCGGCGCCGTCTTCGAGTTCGGCTTCGAGCGCGTCGAGTCGCCCCGATGATCCCGGCCCTGGGCTTGAAGCCCCGCTATACCCGGGCGATCTCGACCCTCTTCGCGCCCTCCAGCCGCATACTTCGGCAAACGGCGAAGAAGGTGTCGGCGTCGTAGAGCCGAGCGAAGACGTTTACTGCGATCGGTCCCTCGGGCATCGAGGGCGTCGCGTCGAGGTCGTAGAACCAGCAGACCTCCGAGTAGTCCTCCTCGATGCCGTACCCCGAGCCCTTCTCGACGGTGAGAAAGGCGACATCGCCAGGCCCGACGATCGTTGTCGCGTGCTCGCGCGGTGGCGTGAGCAGCCCCGGAAGGACGAGGTACACCTCGCTTCCGGAATAGATCCCGTGACGCGCGGAGCCGGCGGCGGGCAGCGCGCCCAAGACGGCGCCGCACGTCTCCGGTGCCTGCTCCCGGAGTAGCCGCGCCGACGCGGCGGCCCCCTCGTCGAGGAAGCGGAAGACGATCTCGTCCTGCATGCGCACTACTTACCACGCCCGCCTGCCCGGGCCAAGACGGGCGTCTGCACTGCATGCTGGATCGAGCGTCCCACCGTTTCGGTCGTCGCGGCCGCGTCCTAGTGCGCGGCGGGCTCCCGCCCGCCGCGCGAGGACCCGAGTGCCTATGCCGTCGTGGGCGTGCTGGTCTTGCCGTAGCGGTACCCGCCCCTGCTGCCTGGTCGTCAGACCAAGGAAGATCGCGGCCATTCCGATGACCACGAACGGCAGCCAGAAGTTCGCGCCGTCGTCGGCGAAGCCGAAGAGCCACGGCGAGACCGCGAGCAGCGCGCCCGCCACGATGTCGATGAGGTTGTGGACGGCCATCGGCGCGACCTTCCAGACGCCGAGCTCGTAGTTCGTGAGCAGGCTGTAGGCGATGAGTCCGACGCCGAGCACGATCGAAATGACCAGTGCGGCGTTGTCGTCCGAGTACTGGAAGATCCAGGGCCCGGCGATCAGGACGGCGCCGACGATGTAGTCGAGCGGCGCATGGAACTTCGTCGGGATGAAGCGCATGGAGGCTCCTTTGCGTCGGATGCTGTCGCCGCTGATTCGCCGCAGACGGCGTTCCGGTTCGCTGGAAGCCAGGCCCTCTGGACGAGCTTCTAGGAGTCGAGCGCGGCCCGGAGGCGCTCGAGGCTCGCCTCGGGCCAAAGCTTCTTCGAGTCGTAGTAGACGCCGAAGGCCGGCACTGACTCGGGGAGCGTGATCCAGGGGAGCTTGGACCGAGTGAAGATGTGAACGTCGGGCGTGACGCCCGACGGGTCGTCGAGCGTGCCGCCGCGAACGAACCGCACGTGGCGGCTCGTGTACTGGCTGAAGACCGCCACCTGGCAGGTCGTGCAGCGCCAGATCTTCTGCTTCTTGCCGCCGCTACGAGGTACGGCGACCGGCTGCGGGTCGCCGGCGAGTAGCTCCACGCGATCGGCCTCGATGAGCAGGTTGATGACGAACGCGCTTCCGGTCTGCCGCTGGCAGTTCAAACAGTGGCAGCAATGCGTGAAAAGCGGATCGGACTTCAGCCGATAACGAACCTCTCCGCAGGCGCAGCCACCCTCACGGTGGACGCTCATGAGCCCCTCCTCGACGACAACGCGGCCGCTGGACAGTACCCGGGCGCTCGACGATCGCTTTTCCACCACACGGCTAACTACGGAGTGGGATCGGTAGCACGGCCGATGCATCGTCCATGGAGAAGGCGGAACCTAGTGCTGCGACCGTGCACCCGCGGTCAGTCGGGTTCGAAGGAGGTTGAACGTGTCGACCATCGAGAAGCCAAGGACGGTCGAGGGAAATGGCGTCGCCGTCGTTTCGAGCACACCGGCGGTGGACGTGTACAACGAGCCCCAGGGCATGGGCTGGGTTCTGTTCTCGGCGATCATGCTCGCCTTCGTGGGCGTCTGGGGCATCATCGAGGGCATCCTCGCGATCTCGTCGTCGAAGGTCTTCACGGCCAACGCGACGTTCGTCTTCAGCAGCCTCAACACCTGGGGCTGGATCGTGACGGGCCTCGGTGTCCTGTGCCTGCTTGCCGCCTTCTCCCTGATGACCGGGAGCGAGCTTGCCCGCTGGTTCGGGATCGCCGTCGCAGGCGTGAACGCAGTGGGCCAGCTGTTCTTCCTGGATGCGTACCCGTGGTGGTCGATGGCGATCTTCGCGATCGACATCCTCGTCATCTACGGTCTCGCCGCCTACGCCGGCGCTCGACTCCGGCAGCAGTAGCAACGGTGAAGATCGGTGCCGGCTCGGCGCCCACGCTGAGCCGGCACCGAGTGAGCGCCGACGGGCGTGGGCCGCGCGCCGTCCTCAGCCGACGCGTTCACGGCGACGGCGCAGCCAGACTGCAGCGCCACCCCCGAGGACAACGAGGCCGAGGACGGCAATCAGGGGCTTCGGAATCTTGTTCGGAGGAGGCTGGTAGTCGAGCGAGCCGGCGATGGCGAGTGGCTTCCCGTCCAGGCGAGCCGGGACGGTCCAGTCGAAGACATGGTGCGGCTTGTTCTTGGCCGCCTGGATCATCGGCGGCAAGGTCCTGCTCATCCAGTGGATGCGGTGGTCGTGCCAGTCGAAGTCCTCGCGCGGCGACACCTCCTTCCACTCCGGAGCGGCCTTGGCGTCTGCCTTCGCAGGCAGTTGCACTTGTCCGTAGCGGTCGTCATTGAGATAGGTGGCCGGTGAGCGGTCGTTGCGGTAGACGCGACCGTCACGGAACGCCAGGTAGGGCTCGCCCTCGTAGCCGAGGATGACGAGCGGTCTTCCCGTCTCGTTGCGGAGCTCCAGCCGGTCGTCGTAGTCGAGGACGGTGATCGAGACGCCGGAAACCTCCGGTTTGATCCCGGTGACCTTGGAGCGAAACCCGAGCGCTCCGCCGCCGCCATGTGCGGCGGCGGCGGAGCAGACAACGAGTGCGGCTAGGACCGCAGCGAGAAGCGCTCGGCTCACTCGCCGTTCCTGCGCCTGCGAAGCGCGAAATATGCGCCGAACGCCGCGAGCGGGAGCCCGAAGACGACGCCCTTCAACGTCTTCGTCATTCCCTGTCTGGCGGCGGTCGTGCCCGCCGGATAGTCGAGCACCGGCGAGGACGCGGGCCGGACGAGCACCTGCGGCGCTGGCTCCTCGGAGCCCGGGCTGCCGATCCAGCGGACGACGTCGCCGTTCGAGTACGTCTGCACGGCCTTGAACGTGAGGAGCGACCCGGGCCTCGCGTCCGGGACCTTGATCGACACCGGGAACGAGAGGAACCGCTCCGGCCCGATGCGCCCTCCGGAGAAGACGATGCGGTCGACCCGGCTGCTGACGCTCTCGCCCGGCTCGACCTCTACCGGCTTCGAGAGCTTCTTCGTGATGACGACGCTCTTCCAGCCGGGGATCACGGCGGGTGACGCCGAATAGACACCGTTCGGGAACTTCACGTCCAGCTTGACGGTGGCGGCCGCCTCTTCCTCGCTCGGGACGTTGATGCCGATCACGGTGAAGCCGTCGGCCGGCAGCGCATTCGGGTGCACGGTGACGTGTGCCTGGGCCACCCCTGCTGCGATCAGCATCGAGAGAGCGGCGATTGCAAGAACGATCAGACGTGCCTTCATGGAATCAGTCCTTTCCGATTGGGATGTCGAGAGTCGTGCTCCACTGGTCGAACTCGCCCCGGCGGACGTCCACTTCGAGCTTCCACGTACCGGCGACCGGGAAGGTCGCCCCGGACACGATCACGTGCCCGGGTCCGGCTGGTGTCGACTTGAAGCGGAGCGGGCCGAGGCCCGCGGCGGGGAGAGATGCCGCGACGCGGATCTCGTCCACGTCCGCCAGCTGCCCGGTTGCGCGCTGGAGCACGGTGATGTGGATTGCGTTGGGCCCCGTCCGAGCCGGGTCCACGACAACGTCGAGATCGAATGGGCCGACCTGTACGTCACGTGACACCGGTCCGGCCGCGACCGACTGTTGGGCCTTGGCAGGAGACTCCGCGACGAGCGCCGCGGTGACGCCAAGGATTACGACCACGATCGCAAGCTCGACTCCGGCGGTCGTGAGGAAGTGCCGCTGCTCGACGGCAGAGGCGGCTCCCGAACGAATCCGCGGAACGGAGATGCGGTTGTTGAATGCGCCTAGGAGGAGAAGCGGAACGACGAGGGCGACCTTGACGAGCAGGAGCTGGCCGTAGGTGGTGCTCCAGAGACCGCTCCACGTTCGCACCTCGAGGAACCCGCTCACCACTCCTGCGATCAGCAGGAGCGTGACGGAGATCACTGCGAGCGCCGAGAGCCGCGGCACCACTCGACGGGCGAGCTCCCAGCGATCACCGCTCGCGAGCAGGAGTGCGAGGAGCACGAACGCGAGGCCGCCGGTCCAGGCGGAGGCGCCGAGGACGTGCACCCAGTCGCTCACGACCCCGAGCGCGCCTTCGACACGCGCATGACCCGAGAGCGCCGGCGTGAGAGCCAGCGCCGAGCCGAGCGCGACCGCGTACCAGGCGAAAGCACGCCTCTGCCGCTCGCGCCGCAGCGCGAGTGCCGCGAGCAGTGCGAACGCCAACGCAAGCCCGGCTCGAACGAGCCAGACCTTGCCGAACCGCGTGTCCACCACGTCGCCGAACAGGGACGGCCGGAAAGCCGAGCCGAGACCGAGGCCGCTCGCCTGCGCCCCCTCGAGGCCGATGCCTGCGACCGATACGGCCGCGAGCAGCAACCCCGCGATGGACAGCACGGGCCAGAGCGGACGGCCCACCGACGCGGGCTCTGCTTTCAGCACCCAGGCGAGGACGATCGCACCACCCGCACAGAGCAGGATGAGCGCGAGGTTCAGGAACCGGATCACGCCGAACACGAGGTCGACGTCCTTCGATCCGGCCTGCCCCGCGAGCACCTGCTCGACCACTCCGGCACCGCCTGCGCTCGGCTTTCCGACTGAGAAGACGAACGCCCCGTGCACCGGGTGCGAGTCGGCCGAGATGACGCGCCACGCGACCGTGTAGGTGCCGCGTGGAAGCCCCGAGCGAACGCCGACGGCGACCTCGTTCGGCTCCGGCTTCGTGGTCGCGCCGTCGTCGACGCGTCGGAGGTCGCCGTCGTAGACCCGGACGGAGCCGAGAGCGCTCTCGACGGGCTCGTTGAAGGCAAGCACGACCTGCTTCGGAGCACGCGCGAGCACGACGCCGTCAGACGGCGTCGACGAGACGAGCGTTGCGTGGGCGAGCGCCACGGGGACCACGACCAGTGCCACTGCCACGGTCGCGACCAACGCGGAGCACGCCCGCCCTGCCATCCGAATCGGTCGGGTCATGCACACCTCCTTCGCGTTCGACGGGCGACGCGACTACGCCGCCGCCACGGATCAGCGGGAGGAAATCGGGGGCCCGCGCGAGCCGTACCCGAGTGCGAGCACGGGAACCCGCGGAACGTGCATACGAGTCGTGGGCTGAACGAGCTCGCAACCGGGCACCGCCGGACGCATCGGTCCGACGAGCAAGCGCCCGAGCGAGCGGACAGCCCGCAGGAGCAGCCGTGCGAGGAGATACGCGCCAAACGCAACCGGCAGCTGCAGTAGCAACCCCACGACGAAGGTCGGTTGGAGGCATGCATCCCAGGGAAACGCACCGTCGTGGAACAGCCGCTCGAAGTGCTCCTGCAAGAGGAAGATCGCCGGCGCCAGCACCGCGAACGTCAGAGCGGACGGTCGAAATGATGCGGTTCCACGGCCGCTCAGGAGATGGCGGAGCTCTCCGACGAGCGCGATGAGGACGAGCACGCTGCAGACCGCGAGGGCCGCCGGCGCATACACCAGGTACGCATGACCGGTCCGCGCCAGCTCGTGGGCTCGCTGGGCTCCGTCGGGAGTCACCAGGCGGTATGCCAGCTCGTGTGCCAGCTGTGATCCGATCACCGCCAGCGCGAGCGTGAGCAGCCACACGACGTTACGGCGAGACAAGACGTCGAATGGTACGCGTCGCATCCCCCAGGTACGTCAGGGAGGACCGACACGCAACGCTTTTCTCACACGTTCCTCCGCAACGAGCGCAGCCGTGACGATCGCTGCGACTCCTCCGATCTGGGCTGCGGCTCCCAGCTCGGTCCCGATCGGAATCGTCGTCGAGGACAGTCCCGCGGCGACGAGCCTGACGTTGTTCCGGGAGATCCCGAAGGTCCGCCTGAACCACGGAGGTGACTAGTTCCCCTGCGATACGACCAGAGCGCGCAGGGGCCCGTCTCGCGAGACGGGCCCCTGCGCTTCGAGCTTTCGTACTACGAGGCGCGTGCCTCAGTGGTCCTTGTCTTTTGTCTTACGAACCCCACCCTGTGATGTCCAAGATGGTTCCGAAGCCGCTCGAGTTGTGCTGGATGCTCACGTAGTAGTGCTTGCCGCTCGAGTCGAAGAAGCCTCCGGTGCTCTCCGCATCGAGGTCGTTCAGCGTCGCGATGCGGACACAACCGTCGCTCAGCGTGTCGTCATCGGCGCCGTCGTCCAGGCAGTCCCAGATGTCGTTGTTCCGGGCGCCGTCGATGAAGTCGCCGGTGCTGCCGTCCTCTTCGATGATCCAGTTGCCCAGGCTCGCCTGGTAGGCGATGTTGTCGGGCATGTTGAGCTCCGACGAACCCTGGACGAGCAGCTGCACCTGCAGGCCCGAGTTCGGCGACGTTGCGCCCGCGACGGTGCCGTCTGTGATGCAGATCGTCTCGCCCCAGAAGCGGGCGGCGTCTCGGCCGGTGTTGTTGCCGCAGAGCCGGACCTTTCCGGCAGCGAGAGCAGCGCCGTCGAGGGAGAGGTCCTCGGGGCGGTAGTAGCCCGTCAGCTTGGCCGTCGTGGCGAGCGGACGCAGTTGCTGACCCGGCGTCGACGTGAGGAACTGCCACGTGCCGATGCCGTTGGAGAACCCCTGACCGAAGTTACTCCCCTGGCCGACACGGAGGCCGTACACCAAGCCAGAGGCGTAGGGCGACTGGTCGAGGTTCGTTATTGCGCCGACGCCGGCGCCGCCTGCCCACGGCTTGCTGGGCACGAACTTGTAGTACGCGCCGCCGGGCGCTCCGTTGCTCGCTGACAGCTCGTCCCCGTAGTAGGTCACGCCGTTCGGAAGGATCCCGAGGCCCTCAAAAGAGAGGAAGCCGAGCGCGTTGACGCGGCGGATCTTCGGTGTCGAGGTGACCCCGGTAACGTTGTTGATCGTGGCCCCGACGACGCTGAGCGGGTCGATCAGCTCGTACATCGCACCGTTCGTCCCGTTCTCCTCGCCGAAGAGGACAGTCCCCCAGGGAGTGACCCGGACCGGGTCACACGAGTTGAGGCCGGTTGCGATCGTGGTGGCCGCACCGGTGGCCAGGCTGATCTTCTGGAGGGCGGGCTGGGCTACACCCTCCTCGTTGCAGGCGATGATGTGCGTCGGATTCGCCTGTGGCCACAGCACCATCTGGTCGATGTTGGGCGCAGCGTTGTCTGCCGCGCCAGCGGATACGACATTCACCTTGAGGCCCTTGGCCACGGTGATGAGTCCGGCCGGGTCGGCCAACGCCTGAGCCGTGGTGAAGTCGACGGTCGACGACTTTGCGATTGGCTCGCTGACGCCGAAGAGCTCAGGCGACTGGTTTCGCAGTTCCGATTGAACCTGAAGGCCAAAATCACTGTGGAGGGCCGCGACCGCCGTGCCGACTACCACGAAAGTCAACACGCCGACCGCTAGCACGACCTTCTTAGGCGATAGCTTCATGTACCCCTCCCTAGAGCTGCGGCGGGCTCATCCCGTGCGCATGGGGATTGTCTGGACCGCGCGGGATAAGGTGCGGTAACGAAGTGGCCTAGATTCGCCGAGCGAGAAGAGAAACGAGGACGATGGCGGGGCCAGTCAGACGGCCTCGGCGCGCCGCCTTCGCGCGGGGCTCCTCCGCTTCGCGGCACGACGTCGCCCGGGGACCACTGCAGCCATCGCAGGATTCGTCGTGCTTGCC
>CAVQVA010000025.1:0-45750 GCA_963716975.1 uncultured Actinomycetes bacterium
GGCGCGCGCTCCTCGGGGTTCGACTCCGAATCCAGGTCGGGGTTTGCTGGGTTTGCGCATCCGCGGCTCCACCAGCCTTCGTCGGACATCTCGTCGACCCGTCGCAAAGCCCGCGTTCGTGTGGCGTGGAGGCTCATCGCCGTACAAGACTTCAAGACCTGTGCGGTGTGGCAGCCCCACGCTCGGTCGGTTCGACCTCCGGCGCCGGCTCCGTTCAGACAGCGCTCGTTCGACGAATCTAGTCACGTTTTCGTAGGCCCTGCAGAGCGAGACGCGCATCAGTCACGGATTCCGCGAGAGCCGTGACTCGGCGGGCTTGTGCCAGGCGTTCGAGGTTATGCAGCTACGGCGAGCAAGGTCGGCGCGTTCGCGCCGGCCGCAAGTCATGGAGCGGGAGGAAGGGTGAACTCCTCGCGGCCGAGGCCCATCTTCCGCGTCTCGCCGGTCGTCCGGTGCTCGACGGCGAACTCCGGCCCGGGGACGGAGTCGCCTACCAGTCGCGAGACGACGCGCCCGTGCTCGACGCGGGCCGGATAGTCGTGAATCGGCAGGAGGAACGTGCCGCTGTTTAGCGCCCGCTTGATCGCGGCTCGCTCTTGGCGTTTCGACGTGCCCTGGTTCCCGGTCGACTGCGGCTCGTAGTCGAGGACCTGGTAGATCGGGTCGATGATCTGGTTCTGGATGTCGTAGACGACGTCGCCACAGATGCAGGCGGTTCCCTCGGCGGTCTCGACGAGGATGTTCATCGAGCCCTCGGTGTGGCCGCCGGCGGACTCGCAAACGATGCCGGGGGCGATCTCGTCGGGGCCGGACAGCTCGAGGTCGAGCAGGCGCATCGCGCCGGGCTTGTGCAGGCGGTCGATGTGATGTTTCACATACTCGGCGGGGTACTGACCACCCTGGATCCCGGATACCGAGTACTCCAGTTCCCGCCGGTTCGTGATGACTGTCTGCCGCATCGAGAACTGGCTGTCCTGGCCGGCGTGGTCGATGTGGTGGTGCGTATGCAGGATCCAACGCACATCGTTGAGCTTGACGCCGTGCTTCACGAGTTGGCGGCGCAACGTCATCTCTTTCGTTACGGTCCCGGTCATCCCGAGCGTCTCCATGATCTCCGGATGGCTCGCACCGGTGTCGACGAGGATCGGCTCGGTATCTGGGCCGAGGATGAGGAAACCCCACGTCTTCACCTGCGTGCGGATCCCCATGTTGCGGGCGAGAACGAGGAAGCTCGATTCGAGCTCGATGTCGATCAGATCGAGCATCTTGATCTCATAGGCCATTGAAGGCTCCTGTCTCGTGGACTTGGTCGATCTCTCGTCGACCCGGTCGAGCACGCTAGGCCCCAGCTGTGATGGCCGAGCGGTGAGTGTCGCCTCCGATGGTTCTAGTAGAAGAGCCAGCCGTCAAGCGCGGCCGTGCGTCAGCGCTCGAGCCATAGATGGCGCGTGAGCCTCGCGGCCCGGGAGGACACGCGCGACGTTGTCGAGCAGGCTAACGGAAGGGGCGGCGTGTATTACACCGCACCCGGACACCGCCTCTACCGCGCGCGTGACGACGAGCGGTGCTGGCGCGCAGCGTGGCGCGCACCCGGCCGCGCCCACCCGGGATGCCGCATGAACGCACGCGTCGGCCCGGCTCGCGGGCGCGTCTTCAAGACCTGTGCGGTGTGGCAGCCCCACGCTCGGTCGGTTCGACTCCGGCGCCGCTCCGTCAAGCCGATTTCGGCTCGCTGACGGGCCTCGCCGCATCCCCCTGCACGTTCAGGCTGGAGCGCGGGGCCCGGTCGAGACCGCTTGGAGCCGCCTCGCAAGGTGGCGGACTGTGGCGGGGATCGTGTTCGACGACCCTCGCTTGGGCATCGGGTATCGGCCGCAGTCATGGGTGGAAACACGCACCGTTGATATTCAAGTACTCAAGTGATAATTTGATGATGTGGCGAGTGGTTCGGCAAAGGTGGCGTTGTTCGATGCGTTGGCGTCGGTCGCGCAGGCGCTCGGGAGCGGTCGACGGGCGGAGATCGTCGATGTGCTCGCGCAGGGGGAGCGCTCGGTCGAGGAGCTCGCGGGCGAGATCTCGCAGAGCGTTGCGAACACGTCCCAACACCTTCGCGTGCTGGCGCGAGCTGGCCTGGTCCGGACGCGCCGCGAGGGGAACCGGGTCTTCTACCGCCTGGCCGACGACCGCGTCGGCGAGCTTTGGGCCGCCGTTCGCGACGTGGCGGTGCGCCACGTGGCCGAGGTGAGCGTTCTCGCGGACGAGTATCTGGGCGAGCGCGACGGCGTCGAGCAGCTCTCGGCCATGGAGCTCGAGCAGCGGCTGGCGCGCGGCGATGTGGTTGTGCTCGATGTGCGCCCCGAGCCCGAGTTCCGGGCGGGGCACATCGTCGGAGCGCGTTCGGCGCCGCTGCCGGCGCTTGGCTCGCTGGTGCCGAAGCTGCCGCGGCGACGCGAGATCGTTGCCTACTGTCGGGGTCCGTACTGCGTCTATGCCGACGATGCCGTCCGTCTGCTGCGAGCTCGCGGCCTGAAGGCGCGCCGGCTGGATGTCGGCTTTCCGGAGTGGCGGCGGGCGGGGCTGCCGGTCGAGACAACCAGCTGAGAGGAGATCACGTGCTGCTGCGCCCCTTCCTGAACGACATCGGCTCCTGTGTCAGCTACCTGTTCGGCTGTACGTCCCACTCGAAACTCGCGGTCGTCGACCCGCACGCTGACTTTGTCGAGGAGTACGTCGCGGCTGCGGCTGCGATCGGGGCGCCAATCGTCGCCGTGTTCGAGACGCACGTCCAGGCCGACCACGTATCCGGGCTACCCGCGCTGGTGGAGCGGACCGGCGCGACCGCCTACCTGCCGGTCGGAGCCGGGGTCTCGTTCGCGCACGTCGCGCTGGACGACGGCGAGGTCGTCGGGCTCGGGAACACGCTCGTGACTGCGATCGCGACACCGGGGCACGCACCCGCCCACCACGCCTACGCGGTCACCGACCGGCGGCGCGGCAGCGAGGAGCCGTGGCTTGTGTTCAGCGGCGACTCGCTGCTGATCGGCGATGTCGGCCGCCCCGACCTGCATGTCGCCAGCGACGCGCACGGCCAGGCACGCCTCCTGCACGCCAGTTTGCAGCGGCTGCTCGAGCTGCCCGACTATGTCGTCCTGTATCCGAGTCACTACGGCGGCTCGGTCTGCGGCCGCGGTCTCTCCGGCAACCCGATCTCCTCGATCGGGTTCGAACGCTTGCACAATCCGCTGCTCGCTCTCCGCGACCTGGAGGCGTTCGCCGACGCGCTCGTCGCCGAGATGCCGCCGCGGCCGCTCGGGCAGGAGCGAATCGTCGCCGCCAACCGCTCCGGCGAGGTCGGCGCCCTCGCATGACCGCGGTCCGGCTCGGGCTGCGAGCGAACGCCCACCAGTTCGGTCTGCTGGTCGCGCTGAACACTCTTGTCGGCGGCATGGTCGGCCTGGAGCGAAGCGTGCTGCCGCTCGTCGGCGAGCAGGACTTCGGCCTCACCTCGACCGTCACGATCCTCGCCTTCGTGGTCGCCTTTGGCGCGGCCAAGGCGCTCACCAACCTCGCCGCCGGTGATCTGGCAGAGAGGTTCGGACGCAAACGGATCCTGGCCGCCGGCTGGCTTGTCGCGCTGCCGGTGCCGCTGCTGATCGGGCTTGCGCCGACCTGGTGGTTCATCGTCTCCGCCAACCTCCTCCTTGGCGTCAATCAGGGGCTCGCCTGGTCGATGACCGTCGTGATGAAGATCGATCTGGCCGGCCCGCGCCGCCGTGGGCTGGCGCTCGGCTTCAACGAGGCAGCCGGCTATCTCGGCGTCGCCGCCACCGCCTTCGCCACCGGCGCCCTCGCCGCCAGCTACGCGCCACGCACTGTCGTCTGGGTCGGCGCCGCGCTGATCGCGGTGACGGGCCTGCTGATCAGCGTGCTCGCAGTCCGCGACACCGCCCCCCACGTCGCGCTCGAACAACGGGCGCACGGAGAGCACCAACCCGGGCATGAGAACCTCCGCAGCGCCTTCGCGCACGCGAGCCTGCGCGACCCGGTCCTGCGCGCCTGCAGCCAGGCCGGGCTCGTGAACAACCTCAACGACGCGCTCGCCTGGGGCCTCGCGCCGCTGTACCTCGCCGCCCACGACGCGAGCCTGCACGAGATCGCGATCGTCGCCGCGGCCTACCCGCTCGTCTGGGGCGCCGGACAGCTGCTCACGGGATGGCTCTCCGACCACACCGGACGCAAGCCACTGATCGTCGCAGGCATGCTCGTCCAAGCCGGCGCGCTCGGCCTGCTCGTCGCCGGCGACGGCGCGTTCGCGCCCTCCCTCGCCGCCGCAGTGCTGCTTGGCGCCGGTACCGCGATGGTCTACCCGACTCTGATCGCGGCCGTGTCGGACGCGAGCCAGCCGCGGGACCGGGCACGCGTCGTTGGCGTCTACCGCTTCTGGCGCGACTTCGGCTTCGTGCTCGGCGCCCTGATCGCCGGCATCGGCGCCGACGCCACCTCAGCGCAGACGGCGATCGCGATCGTCGCCCTGCTGACCGCCGCCAGCGGCCTGGTGGTCGCCGCGACGTCGTGGCAGCCGCGCACTGCACTCCAACCCGCCCCCGTCCCCTAGGCCACTCGAGCGGAGACGCGAATGCGAAGCACGCTCGACTACCACGCTTCCCTCCGACAGATGCGGCGATCCGCTGTGAGGCGGCCGACGTTCTACGAGGTCAGACAACGAAGGAGAGTGATGCACGATGGCTGACAACGGCAAGGTCGTGATCAACCTCGCAACGGGGCCTCGACGACAGCGAGCGCGTCACGGTCGCGTTCCTCGTCGGCACCGCCGCGCTCGAGCAGGGCAAGAAGGTTGCGATGTTCCTCACCAAGGAGGCCGTTCGGCTCGGGCTTCCCGGCCACGCCGAGGCTGTCGCCTGCGAGGGGTGCCCGCCCGTGCCGCGGCTGTTCCAGCAGTTCGCAGACGGCGGCGGCGAGCTGCTTGTCTGCCCGATCTGCTTCAACGCACGAAAGCTGGATGAGGCCGATCTCGTGCAGAACGCACGGCTGGGGGGCGCGACGCCGCTCTGGGAATGGATCGGCGACGACGCGATCGTCTTCAGCTACTGAAAGGAGAGCGCCGCATGGCCATCGAGGTCGAGATCGATGTCGATCTCCTGAAGAGCGAGATCAAGAAGACCTATGCCTCCGTGTCCGAGGACCCGGAGCGCGACTTCATCTTCCCGACCGGGCGCGCCTGGGCCGAAGACCTGCGCTACCCGCCCGAGCTGGCGAACGTGCCCGACGCTGCCGTCGAGTCGTTCGCCGGTGTCGCCAACCCATGGGAGCTCGGCCGGCTGACACCGGGCGAGCGGGTGCTCGACCTCGGCTCGGGCGCCGGCACCGACTCGCTCGTCGCCGCCCAGATGGTCGGGGAGCACGGCTCGGTCACCGGGGTCGACATGACGCCCGAAATGCTGACCAAGGCGCGCACAGCTGCTGCCGAGATGAACACACCTAACGTCGAGTTCGTCGAGAGCGAGGCCGAGCAACTGCCCTTCCCCGACGAGAGCTTCGACGTCGTGATCTCGAACGGTGTCATCGACCTCATCCCCGACAAGGACGCGGTCTTCGCCGAGCTGTTTCGCGTGCTCGTTCCCGGCGGAAGGATGCAGATCGCCGACGTGACGATCCAGAACCCCGTCAGCGCAGAGGGCCGACGCAACATCGACCTGTGGACCGGCTGAATTGCCGGGGCGCTGCTGGAAGCAGCGTACGCGAAGTTCCTGGAACGACACGGCTTCGAGCGGATCGAGACCGGCCAGCTGGTCGACACCTACGCTCGCTCCAAGTTCGAGGACACCCGCCGCAAGGCGCAGAAGTTCGGCGCACGTGGCACCACCCTCAAGGCGTACAAACCGAGCTAGCGAGCAGGACCGCTTGACTGCTGTGCTCGACCCGGAAGGCGTACATGTCGCGTGGACGGCTAGTCGCTTGCGTAGTTGTCCGCAGGTGGATGCGCGCTGGCCCCGATGATCCGCAAGCCGGCCCGGGAGAAGCTGCACGCAGAGATCCATGAGCCTCACCGCGACAGCCCGTTCGATCCCAGGCACGCTCCGGCAAAAGGTGGTCATCGACGGCAGGCACCACCTGATCACCGACGAGCCGGAACACCTGGGTGGTGACGGCAGCGGCCCCGCTCCTCATGAGCTCTTCCCGGCCGCGCTCGCCTCCTGCATCTCGACAACGCTGGTCATGTACGCGCGCACGAAGGGCTGGGAGCTGGGCGAGGTCATGGTCGCCGTCGACTACGACAATCACTCGACGCCACGTCGGTTCGAGGTCACGATCGAGCTCGGCGGCGACCTGACCAACGAGCAGTTGCGCCGACTGAAGAAGGTGGCTGCGTCGTGTCCGGTGCGCCGAGCAATCGAGGTTGGAATCGAATTCGATGAGACGATCGCGCGTCGCGAACTCGTTTCTACGCGGCCGCTCCTGACAGCTGCAGCTGCTTCGTGAGGAAGCGGCAGATCGTGATCCTGGGCGCCATCACCGGCCACACGATGACGGCGAACCGCCTCCGCTGCCGCTAGCTCGTCCGCTTGCGCGCACGCGCGCATCACGCGAGGCGCCGAGCCGGAAGCGGAGGCTACCTCCACCCCCTCGCCATGATCCTTGTCGTGGGGCCTGGTCGCGGAGACGCAAGCGCGCGACCGGCCGCGCGCTTGGCAACCGCGTCCTCCAGGGGGTGTCTTGTGCTCTGGCTGGTCGCGGTTGGCGCCGCGACGACCTGAGTTGCGCTCAACCGCTGCGAGCCCGGGCGGCCCGGCGTTCGGCTTCGACGGCGATCTCGTGTAGTGAAGCCTGGACCGCTTTGGTCCAGGAGCGGGCGACGCGAGCGCCCCACCAGGCGCCGAGCGCCCACAGGTCAGTTCCAAGCTGGCCCTCCCAGGTCAGATCCGTCCCGCCCTCGATCTCGACCTCTCGAAGGACGAACGACTCGGCGACGTGTGGCACCGGGCCGCGCACGACACGGAAGATCACTCGCTCCGGCCGCTCGAAACGCACCGTCTCGACGGTCGTCGTCACGCCACATTTGACCGGCGTGTGGTGCGCGGCGAGAACCATGTCCGAGCCCCGCTCCCAGACCTGCAGCTTCTCCTGGAGGGCGCGCGACGTCCGGCCAAGATACGGCGCCGCGATCACATCGAACACGAGCTCGCGCGGTGCGGCGATCCGACGTACGACCGGGCCAAGCGGTTGGACGGTCCTACCGAGGCCTAGATCGACGGTGATCGCGCCGGCGGCATACACGCGGTAAATGCGGCGGCCGGCCACGAAGGCTGCGACGCCGAGAATCGCTTTGCGCACGACGCAAACTCTATGGACGGGTCGACTCGAGAAGCTCCTTGAGTCGGGTGAGGTCTTTGCGGTTGGCGCGCCGCATCGCCTGACCGATGATCGGCGCGGCAACCCTCGAGAAGCCGCTCGGCTCGCCGCGGTTGCGCAGCGTCATCCGCGTCGAGCCGTCTCCGGTGTCCTGCCAGGTGTAGGTCGTCTCCATCGCGAAGGGGCCGTCGGCCGTACGCATCACGAGTCGCTCGCCCGGAATGAGCTCAGGGACTTCGTAGGTGTACGCCAGCCGCCGGCCGAGGAAGGTCGCGACGAATGCGACCCGTGTGCCAACGGCGAGCGGTCTCGCGGTCTTCCACTCGACGCTCTCGATGTTCTCGTACCAGACGCACGCGTTGTCAGGGTCGGCCCCGTAGGCGGCGACCTCGTGGCGCGGCCTGCGGATCTCGATCCCCGTCTCGACGTCGACCGCCATCCGGCTACACGAATAGCGAGTCGGGCTTGCGTCGTCCAGTTCACATCGCCGTCCGCGCCCGTGCATGTCAAGGTCGGCGAACGTATGGCGGACGTGACATCGGTACGTGGCAACGTTGGAACGCGACCTACGCGATGTCTCCCGCGGTCAGGACGCGTTCCGCATCTGCCCGTAGAGGGCGAGGCGATGGGCGGCGGCTCGGATCGCGTTCTCATCGAAGAGGTACGGGATCGCGTTCGGGATGCGCCGCCAGCCCGCCTCGTCGAGCACCTCGAGTATCGAGCGGATCGCGACGGTGAGCTGTGGCACGAACGTGGCGCGACTATGTGGGCGTTGGGGTCGTGGACATCGGTTCCTAGACCGCGTGCGCGGGTTCGATTCTTGCCGGGGCATCACGCCCGGACCCACTTGCGACGCCGGGCCGCGGCCTGTTCCGACGATCACGGTGGGGATAGACTCGCTCGGGGCGATTGTGTTGCGGCGCCACGTCGCACGACGGCCGTGCCGGGAGTGGTGGGGAGTGATGCAGTGGCGAGGCGGCTGATCTGGGCATTGGGACTCGCTGTGGCGATTGCGGCGCTCGGCGCGGCCGTGACGTCCACGACGGCAGCGGCGGTTCCCGCGGTCACCTCGAGCACGAGGACGATTGCCACCGGCGCCGGCCCCCGGCCGGTTCACATCGTCCGCATCGTCCCCGGTCGGGGGGTGCGGCTCGAAGCCGTCTGGCTGGGCGGCGGCCCGGGGCGCACCGGGACCGTGGGCGGGTACATCCGCGCCAACGCCGGGCGCGGCGCAGTCGCCGGCCTCAACGGCGACTTCTTCCTGCTGGGCCGTAACGTCCCGTCCGGCAACTTGCTGATCCACAAGGGCCGCAGCTTCCTCGGCGGCACCAACCGCGGCGCCGCCGCGTTCGGCGCCGACGGCAGCGTCGACATCGTCGCCGGGAGCGTGAAGGACGCCGATCTCATCCAAGAGGGGGTGCGCGAGGCGATCTCCGGCAAGCCCGTCTACGTCCACGACGGCCACGTCGGCGACCTGACGACGCTGGAGCCGTATCAACGCGACCACGCCTACCATCGCACAGCGGTCGGGCGGCTGCGGAACGGGCAGACGGCGCTCGTCGTCATCGGCGGCGCGGGCACCTCCGCCCGCCAGTTCGCGCAGGCGCTGATCGGGCTCGGCTTCGTCGAGGCGCTGGGCATGGACATCGACTCCAGCGCGAACGTCAACTGGCGCGGAGCGTCCCTCAACCGGCCGGACTACCAGCGGCAGATCCCGACCGGAATCATTGCGATCCGCCGAGGCGGCTGAGCGTCGCTCCGGCGCGTTCGGGCGGCACGCCGGTCGCAAGGTCGCCTCCCCAAATCGCGTGCGCAGGTATAGGACGACCTGCCGATCGCGGCTCGCGAGCACGATGCCACTGGCGCCGAACCCGTCGTGTAGCCCCACGGCTCGGTCGGTTCGACCCCGGCGCCGCTCCGTAAAGCCAAACTCAGCGTGCTGACGGGTCTGACCGCGACCCGCCAGGTCTGTGACGTCATGACGGCGAGCCGCCCCTTTCCCTTCCATCGGTATCCGTCGTCAAGCTGGGACGGGTACCGATGGCTGGCGCCCCGTCGGATCGTCTCCGATTCCGCGCGGCGCGACGCCAGCGATGCGGCCCTCTCCGATTGGTTCGGGACGGGGCTCGCCGTCGCGAACCCTCGCCACCGCACCGGTCCGCGTGTGGACTCCCAGTTTCGCGAACACGTTCTCGAGGTGTCTGCGGACGGTCCCCGGCGAGATCCAGAGCTTCCGGGCGATCTCGGCGTTGGTCAACCCCTCGGCAACGAGCAGGACGACCTGGTGCTCCCGCCGTGTCAGCACGCCGTTGCTCACGCCTGCTGCGCTCCGTGGCGGAGCCGAGTCGTAGATGCGCCCGCACTGGGCGATACGACGTCGACGGCGGCCGGCTCGCCGACGCCCGGCGCCGATCCAGTCGAACCCTCTTGGATCCTGCACGTTCCCTCCGAGTTCGTGAGCGCGGGTCGTGGTCGATGGAGCGATGGAGCTTCGCCCCGGTTGCGGTCTGCCACCAGGCCGAGGCGCGCCAGACCGGCACCCAGTCGGCGGAACGGGTGCTCCGTCGACGCTCTCCCGGAACGGAGGAGAGACGCCCTGCGGTCCGCGGCGAGCTGGTGTAGGAAGCGGTCACTTACGTCGAACATCGTCATCTCCTTGGCGCTCGCTTGGCTGGACCCGTCTCTCTACACCTTCGGGTTCCCCGGTAGAGCCCCGGTCCAGCTCCGGTCGAGTCCGGATACAGGGCGTTCTTGTGTGTTGTGCGCGGTTCGGGGACGATGGGGCGCGTGGAGTTCCGCATCCTCGGACGCCTCGAGGTGGTCTCCGAGGGCCGTGTCGTTCAGCTGGATGCGCGAAAGCCGCGGGCGCTGCTCGCGATCCTGCTTCTCCGGGCGAACGAGCCGGTCGCGCGCGATCGCCTGATCGAGGAGCTCTGGGCCGGCCGTGCGCCGTCCTCGGCCGCGAAGGTTCTCCAGACCTACGTCTCTCAGCTCCGCCGGGCGCTCGGCCGTGACGTGATCCGGACCGTCTCCTCCGCCTACGAGCTCCGTGCCGATGCCGGGTCGCTCGACCTGCTCCGTTTCGAGCAGCTCGTCGGGGGTGCGCGCGGCGTCGCCCCACCCGAGGCGAACGGGATGCTGCGGGAGGCGCTCTCGCTTTGGCGCGGAGAGCCTCTGGTCGAGTTCGCGTATGAGCCGTGGGCGCAGTCCGAGGTCGCCAGGCTCGAGGAGCTTCGGGTCGAGGCCCTCCAAGAGCGGATCGAAACGGATCTTGCCCTTGGCGCGAGTGCCGAGCTCGTTCCCGAGCTCGAGCGGATGGTCGGCCGACACCCGCTGCGGGAGCGCCTCCGCGCCCAGCTCATGCTCGCCCTCTACCGCTCGGGGAGGCAGGCGGACGCGCTCGCGGCGTATCGGGACGCGAGGCGCTCGCTGGTCGAGACGCTCGGCATCGAGCCGACGCTCTCGCTCCGGCAGCTCGAACGCTCGATTCTCGACCAGGATCCGGCGCTCGATCTCACCCCGGCCGACCCCCGGGCAGACAGTGCAGCGCAGGCCGGGTCGAGCGTGGAGAGTCGCTCGCCCTCCTTCGTGGGGCGGACGCGCGAGCTGCGTGAGATCCGGGCGCTCCTGAGTCGGGAGGACGTACGGCTCCTTACATTGACGGGTGCAGCCGGATCGGGGAAGACGCGCCTGGCGCTCGAGGTGACCGGTTTCGAGGGGAAGGCGTCAGGCGCCGTGGTCGTCGAGCTCGGCCGCATCATCGAGGCGGGGCTCGTCGCGAGGACGATCGCCGACAAGCTCGGGGTCCAGGAACGGTCAGGACACTCCGCCCGGGAGGCGCTGCTCGAGTACCTGGCTGACAGGCAGGCGCTGCTGCTGCTCGACAACTTCGAGCACGTGCTCGAAGCTGCGTCGTTCCTGCGAGAGCTGCTCGCCGGCGCACCCGGCGCCAAGCTCCTGGTCACGAGCCGTGCTCCTCTCGGAGTGCCGGAGGAACGGGTCTACCCGGTACCGGCGCTCGAGCTGCCGGATCGGTCGCAGCGTCGCTCGGTCCCGGAGCTGGGTGAGATCGAGGCGATCCGCCTGTTCGTCGACCGAGCCCGTACGGCCCGCCCCGACTTCGAGCTCTCCGAGACGAACGCCGAATCGGTGATCGAGCTGTGTGTTCGGCTGGATGGTCTGCCGCTGGCGCTCGAGCTCGCCGCTGCACGATGCAATCTGCTTTCACCCGGCGCGCTGCTCGAGCGCCTCGGCTCGAGGCTCGACCTCCTGAAGGCTGCGCCGGGCTCCGGTCTCGCCGAGCGCCAGTGGACGCTCCGCGGGGCGATCGAGTGGAGCTACGACCTCCTGCAGCCGCGGGAGCAGCAGCTCTTCACCGGTGTCGCTGTCTTCGTCGGCGGGTTCACGCTGGGCGCCGCCGAGCACGTCGCCGGGCAGCCCGACCTCGACATCCTGGACGGCGTCGACTCGCTCCTCCGGAACAACCTGCTCACCACCGAGCACGCACGAGGGGACGAGCCACGGTTGGGAATGCTCGAGACCATTCGCGAGTATGCGCTCGAGCGTCTGGCGGCGCGCGGCGACGGCGAGGCCGTCCGTCGCCGGCACGCTGCCTTCTGCCTCGTGCTCGCCGAGGCGGCCGAGCCGGGCCTGCTCGGCCCGCAACAACGCGAGTGGCTCGAGCGCCTCGACGCCGAGCGAGACAACATCCGCGCTTCGCTCACCTGGGCGGTCGATGCACGCGAGGCGGAGACGGGCCTGAGGATCGCCTCGGCACTTTGGCGCTTCTGGCAGCTGCGGAACCACGAGCAGGAGGGGCGCGAGCGCCTCGAGGAGCTGCTGGGGCTCGGGTCCGGCTCTCCGCGCACCCGCGCGAGAGCCCAAACGATGATCGGGTCGCTGTCGTTCGTTCTCGGCGACTTCGAGAAGGCGCAAGGCGTGCTCGAGGAGAGCCTTCCGGTGCACCGCCGCTTCGGCGACGTGCGCATGATCGCGAGCACGCTCGGGCTTCTTGCTATCACCGGCGGGGACGCGGATACGGCCGTCGCCCTGAGCCGGGAAGCTCTCGACGTTGCTCGCAGGGGGGACGACCCGTACCAGGAGGGCCACGCCTTGTGGCACGTCGGTGTCGCCCTCGCAAAGGTCGGGGCGCTCGATGAGGCCGAGCGAACGCTCGAGGAGGCGGTCAGCTTCGCACGCTCGCACGGAGATCTGCGGAACGTCGGCTCGTGGCAGAAGGCGCTCGGGGGCCTCGCGATCATCCGGGGGGATCAGGCCCGCGCGCAGCGACTGTTCGAAGAGAGCCTGACCATCCACCGAGGTCTCGACGACGCGTGGGGCGTCTCACACTCTCTCTCCAGCCTTTCCTTCCTCGCGCTCGAGGCAGGCGACACCCAGACGGCGCGAACGCTGCTCTCTGAGGCGCTCGCGATCGAACGTGAGGGAGGCCAGCAGCCGCGACTCGCGACCGCCCTCGAGATGTCGGCGAGGCTCGCCGCAGCGGATGGGGACCCGGCGCTCGCCATACGGCTGCATGCCCGCGCCGCGCTGCTCCGGGAGCGCGTGCGCGGCCTGACGTTCGAGGTCGGATGGCCCGATCCCACGCCGAACCTCGACGACCTCCGCGCTCGGGTGGGCGAGGGCACGTTCGAGGAGGAGTGGGCGCGTGGTCGGGCGATGACTCTCATCCAGGCCATCGACCAGGCGATCCCGGAGAAGCACGAGCTCGAGCCGGACGCTTAGCCGTTCCGTTGCTCACCGCTGTGCTCAAGAGGTCCGGGAGTTCATGCCCGACCCGACCGTAGGCAACTAGACGCCACTCGCCTGCGCGAGTGTCTTCTCGCCTGAACGGGAATCGGGTCGCGTGGCTGACTGTTGCAGGCGCTGCGGCGCGTGGGCCCCGACGACGCACAGGCCCTGCGTCCGTGCGGGATCCGAGCGCTCCGGGTGTCCAAGACTGCAAGACCGGTCGCGTACTTCACGGGTTTGTCCGAACCTGTGCGCGGTGAGGCAGGGCGCGGCATAGGGACGGTCTGCGTGATGTTTTCTTGACGTCCCGCCACACGCCCGGCCGCGGCTAGGCAGTGCGGAGCACCGCCCTAGTCAAGTCTACGAGGGCTCTCCGTGCGAGCCTGGGAGAGAGGGACGAATTCGACCTCGAAGGCGGCTTGCTCCGCCGCGATGAGGTTTTCACCGACGACGAGTGCGCAGCGCTGTCGCGCTAGCCGCCGGAGATCGCCGCGATCACGTGGACCCGCGAGCGGGGCTCGAGCGGTGTGTCGAGCCCCGCCCGCTCACGATCGACGTAGACGTGAATGTGCTGCCGGATATGCCCGCCGCTCGGGTCGCACAGCCGGTCACGCAATCCCGGCCACTGCGCGTCGAGTCGGCCGATCGCGTCGTCGACCGTCGCCGCCTCGAGGTCGAGGCGGCGAGGTAGCCCCGCGAAGAGCGGCATCAGCGTGGGAGGCAGGTGGATGTCGGCCATCAGTCGATGATCGCGACCTCGACCGACGAGATCGCGGGCAGGTAGCTCGCGATCTCGCTCCAACGTTCCCCGTCGTCCGCACTTGCGTACACCTGGCCGGTGCTCGTGCCGAAGTAGTAGCCGGGCGTGTCGTATGTGTCGCCCGTCATTCCGTGGCGCAGGACGCCGAGGTGCGCGTTCTCCTGCGGGAGCCCGTTCGCGAGACGCTCCCAGCTCGAGCCCGCGTCCTTCGTCCGCCAGACCGCCGCTTGACCGTCGGGCATCGTGCGGCCATGGCCCGGGTCGAGCGGGATCACGTGGAAGGTGTCGCGGTCGTGGGGATGGGCCGCAGCAGCAAACCCGAACTCGGTCGGCAGCCCTTCGGTGATCTCCGTCCACGTCGCGCCGGCATCGTCCGAGCGATGCATGCCGACGTGGTTCTGCTGGTACATCCGCTGCTCGTCGGTGCGTGAGCGGACGAACTTGTGGACGCAGAAGCCAACCTCCTCGTGCTCGCGCGGCCAATCGGTGCGCAGACCGCGGTTTCGCGGCGTCCACGTCTTGCCGTCGTCGGTCGTCTCGAACAGGCTGATGCCCTGCACGATCGCCCACACGTGGGCGGGGTCCTTCTCGTCGGCGGTGATCGCCGAGATCCCAAGGTGGCCAGGCGGCTGGTTCGACGGATCGTCCCAATCCTCGCTTCCGGGCTGGCCGGCGAGCATCGAGTACGGAGACCACGTCGCCCCCTCGTCGCGACTCTCAAAGATGCCCGGCGCCTCCACACCGACGAGCACGCGGCCGTGAGCAGCCGAGAGGCTCGAAACCTTGGACATCCTGCGGCCATCCTCGTAAGCGATCCCCTCGCTCGACTGCGTCCACGTCTCGCCGAGGTCGGCGCTGCGCCAGATCGACGAGCCGTGCCATTCGCTCGCGGCGGCGGCGTAGATCGCGCCCGAATCCTGGTCGAACACGGCGTGGTAGACGGGCCAGCCCTCGCAATAGGCCCCCCGCATCGACCAGTTCATGCGGTCGGCGTCGCTCTCGAGCATGAACAGTCCCTTGCGTGTCCCAACCAGCAGCAGCGTGCGTGACACCTTGCCTCACCTCCTGCGACGACGGGTTCAATCTCTCATCAGACTCCCGCTGCTGCCGAAAATCATCGGCGCCCCGCGCTCTTCCAGCCGGGTCACCTTCCAGACGAGCGCAGACGTCGCTCCGGCGCCGCTCCGTCAAGACAGATTCGGCGTTCGGAGGGGCACCGTGGCTGGTCGCCCGTTGGACGTCGGCGCGGAGGGGCGCGCCGCTCGATACCGCTCGGGGCCGCCTTGCGAGGTGGCGGACTGTGGCGTGTATGTGGCACGGTCGCGATCGGGCTCCTCGGGTGAGCATGTCGGGCGACAGCACGCTCGCCCAGGCGAGCGTCTCCCGGTGCGTCCTCGGTAGTTCGTGGCAGGCGAGATCGGTGCGAACCCTGCTGTCACGGGACTTCGGCTGAGCGACGCTGTGGCTGCTGAAGTCGATTTGGAGGTGCTCTCATGGCTGTTGCAGCCCCACCCGAGCGCGAGCAGCCGGTCGAACTGGATGCGGCGCCGCGGCGCCTGTTGATGAGGCGCGCGAACACGCAATCGCCAGCCTGAAGCGCAAGCGGAAGTTCGCCCACGACTCGGTCGCCTACGTCGCGGTCAACGGTCTGTTGTGGCTGATCTGGTTGTTCACTGGCCGCTCAACCGGTGGCAGTATCCCGTGGCCCGCCTGGGTTTCTCTCGTCTGGGGGTTCTTCCTCGCCCTAGACGGTTGGCGAGCCTACGGCAGATGGCCCGCGAGTCTGAACACGCCGATCACGGAGGCCGAGATCGACCGCGAGGTCGAGCGGACGGGGGGCCGCTAAAGGAAGGAGGAGCCGCCTCCAGTCTCCGTTTGGTAGTTCTCCCTGACCCTGATCGGGTGAGACGCCGATGCGGCCAACCGATCCCCCGCGGAGAACTTGTCTGGACTACGAAAGAGGGAGGGCGCCATGAGTTCACGGCGTAGAGCCGTTGCAGTCGTAGGAGCCGCGGGCCACGTCGGACGCCACCTAGTCGGACGACTCGAAGAAGAAGACTTCGACGTGCATGCGGTCGATCGCGGCGACGACCTGTCCGCCGCAGTCCAGAGCGTCGATGCCATCGTGCATCTGGCTGGAACGCTGAAGCCGGTAGGCGGAGACAGCTACCGCGACGCAAACGTAGCCACCGTCGAGCGAACGCTGACGGCAGCACGAGACGCAGCCGTGCGTCGTCTGGTCTTCCTCAGCTACCCGGGAGCGGACCCGGACTCTTCGAACGAGTACTTACGCACGAAAGGCGAAGCCGAAGCGCTGCTGCGCTTGTCGGGGATCGAAACGGTGATCCTCCGCTCAACCTTCATCTTCGGTCCCCCCGACGACCCAGGACCGAGCATCGTCCCCTTCTTCGCACACAACGGGAAGCCCGTCGGCGTGATCGGCTCCGGTCACCAGCGCTACCAACCTGTCTTCGTCGGCGACGTCGTGCGAGCGATCATCCGGGCGCTCGATCCGTCCATCCCCTGTGCAACCTACGCGCTAGCGGGCCCGCGCGCGCTAACCGTGGACGAGTTCGTCAGCCTGCTGAACCACGGCGAGGCGGGGGAGCGGCATCTTGCCGCGCCGATCGCTAAGGCGATCGCACTGGTCGCCCCGTCTTTGACCCGCGCGATGGTAGACGTTCTCTCTGCGGACTCGGTCCCAGATGCCCCGCCCGCGTGGGGCCTCTTCGGAATCGAGCCCCAATCGCTTGACGCTCTCTACCTCGCGGGAGCAGTGAGCCACTAATCGGCCCCGGCCGACTCACCCGGTCTTATCGGAGGAATACCCGAGCCGAATGTCCGCTCAGGGGTCATTCCGGAACACTGGCCCACACGGCCACCCTGTCGCTTGACACCCGGTAGCGCCGACGTTCTACGATCGGTCACGTGGCCGAGTTCGTCCCGCCCGACCTCGACGTCCCGCTCGGTCTCGAGACTTCCGACTTCGTCCTCGAGCCGCTCGGACCTGAGCACAACGAGCTGGACTACGACGCCTGGACGTCGTCGATGGAGCACATCGCGGCGACGCCCGGGTATCCCGACGGCTCCTGGCCACGCGAGATGACGCGGGACGAGAACCGCGCGGACCTGCAGCGCCACGCCGACGACTTCCGCACCCGGAAGGGGTTCACGTACACGGTGCTCGATCCGGCCAGCCGGGACGTGATCGGGTGCGTCTACATCTATCCGCTGGCCGGCAGCGACTACCACGCCTGCGCGCTCTCCTGGGTGCGGGAGAGCCACGCGCACCTGGACAAGCCGCTTTGGCGCGCCGTGAGTGAGTGGCTCGAGGCGGACTGGCCATTCGCCAGCGTGGAGTACGCGCCGCGCGCCTAGGCGTTCGCAAGCGGCGCGTAGCTCGAATTCGGCTCAGGGAACATTCGCGCACGCTCGCGCAGCCGGAGCGCCTCACGCCTGAACTACGTCTCGAACTCCGTCGCGGCGGTCTCGCCCTCGGGAGCGTCGACCGGCTCCGTCTCGCGGAGCAGGACCCGGTCAATGAAGGCGGTCCGGGACTCGCGGGGCAGACGCCGCTCGTCCGTCCAGACGCGGTCGGCGATCGTGGGCGTCTCGAGCAGGTGGGCGGCCATCTCTGCGGCGGGCAGGCCGCGTTGGCGGGATCGATCCCGATCCGGTCGATCTGGCTCCCGGGGATGGAGACGAGCGAAACCGCCTCCGCGTGGGCGAGGACCGCCTGCGCGAGACGCTCGCGTTTGGCGCGCGCAAGGCGCTTCGAGTCGTTCAGCTCCTCGAGAAGACTCCTGCCCGCGCCGGAGGCGAGCCGCTCTAGGTCGAAGAGAACCCCCGCGGCCATGATCGGGCCGGCCAAGCAGGCGCGCCCCACCTCGTCGACGCCTGCGATCAGCCGAACGCCACGAGCGCGATCATGGGCAAGGAGGGCAGAGTCGCTCACGGAGTGCGCCTGTTCAAGCCCACCGAGAGCCCGCACCAAGCCCGCCGAGGAGCGCGGTGGTGATTGGGTCTCAACCCCAGACCGGCACCGGCAGCGGCCGCGTCAGGTCGAGCGCCTCGTCGTGTAGAGGTGTCTGGCCCAGAGGTAGGAGCCGAGGGCGATGCCGACGCTCCAGGCGACGGCGAGGATGGCGTTGGTGCCGATCGGCGTTCCGGTGAGGAGTCCGCGCAGGGTTTCGGTCACGGGGGTGAAGGGCTGGTACCTGGCGAACTGCTCGAGCCCGGCCGGCAGGGTGGCGACCAGTACGAAGCCGCTGCCGAGGAAGGGGAGGAAGGTGAGGAACATCGGTGTGTTGCTCGCGGTTTCGACGCTCTTGGCGGCGAGGCCGAGGGCGGTGGCGAGCCAGATGAGCGCGAACGCGAACAGCGTCAGCAGACCGATCGCGGCCAGCCAGTCGAGCACGCCTGCCTCTGGGCGGAAGCCGAGTGCGACGGCGACGCCGAGCACGATGCCAACGCTGAGCAAGGCCTGGATGAGGCTGGCGAGGACGTGGCCGGTGAGGACGGCGGAGCGGGCGATGGCCATGGTGCGGAAGCGGTCGATGATGCCGCCGGTCATGTCCATCGCGACGACGATCGCGGTGCCCTGGACGGCTGCGGCGACGGTCATGAGCAGGATGCCGGGCGTGACGTAGTTGAGGTAGCCGGCGCGTCCGGTGTGTCCGGCGAGGTACTCGTTGTCGAGGCCGTGGCTGAGCTGGCCGCCGAAGACGTAGACGAACAGCAGCAGAAACACGATCGGCATGCCGATCAGGAGCAGCGTCAGCGACGGGTAGCGCCGTAGTCGCCGTAGGTTGCGGCGGAGCATTGTCGTGGAGTCGCTGACGGTGTAGGCGAGAGTGCTCATCAAGCTGCCTCCTGTTCAAGGGTCGGTTGGCCGGTTACGGCGAAGAAGACGTCATCGAGGTCGGCGCTGTGAATGGAGAGCTCCTGAACCGCGATCCGCGCGTCGTCGAGCTGCGCGAGCAGGTGGCGGAGCGATGGGACGTCTCCGTTCCCGGACACGCGGAGCGCGAGTCGCTCCTCGTCGGGTGTCGCGCCGTCGAACAGGGCAGCGGCCGCGCGCAGGGCCTGCGGGTCGGCGAGCTGGAGGCGGATGTGGCCGCCGGGGATGCGACGTTTCAGTTCGTCGGGGGTGCCCTCGGCGACGATGCGGCCGTGGTCGAGGACGGCGATCCGGTCGGCGAGCTCGTCGGCCTCGTCGAGGACCTGGGTGGTGAGGAGGATGGTGACGCCGCTGGCGGCGAGGTTGCGGATGTCGTCCCACATCTGGCGACGGGCGCGCGGGTCGAGCCCGGTGGTGGGCTCGTCGAGGAAGATCACTCGGGGCGAGCCGACCAGTGTCATGGCCAGGTCGAGGCGGCGGCGCATCCCGCCCGAGTACGTCGACACCGGCCTGCCGGCTGCGTCCGCGAGATCGAACCGGTCGAGAAGCTCGTCGACTCGAGCGCGGCCGGCGGCGCGGCCGAGATGGTTCAGGTCGGCCATCAGTTGCAGGTTCTCCTTGCCGGTCAGCAATTCGTCCACCGCCGAGAACTGGCCGGTGACGCCGATCGACGCGCGCACGCCGTCGGGGTCGTCGACGACGTCGTGGCCGGCCACCTGCACCTCGCCGGAGTCGGCGGGAATGAGCGTGGAAAGGATGCGCACGATCGTCGTCTTGCCGGCTCCGTTCGGGCCGAGGAGCGCGAAGATCGTTCCCTCGGTCACCGTGAGATCGATGCCGTCGAGCACCGCGGTTTCGCCGAACGACTTCCGCACGCCGGTCACGACGACGGCGGGCTGACGTGAATCGGTCATGGTTGCCTCCTGTGTCCAGAGCGCGTTTCGGGCAGGTCGCCCGACGCGACGAGCGCCTGGCGCCGCGCCTCCCACTCCTGCTTGAGCCTCGGGATCTCCTCAACGAGGAAGTCGGCGAACGCCGACATCTCCAGCAGCGCCGCCCGCCGCTCCAGGGGAGCGTCGCTGAGAACCTCGAGGCCCTCGCGCGCCAGCTCCCGCATCTCCTCATACTCCGAGACGTCCATTTGCATGGACTGCTGCGCGGTGATGCGAACGCGGTCCATCCGCTCGCCGGCGACGCGCGAGCGCTGCACCACCTGGATCGTCTCCAGGACCTTCACCGCGCCCGCGATTGCGCTGCGGCTGGCGAGCAGGGCTTCGGCCAGCTCGCCGATCGTCGGATTCGGTGGATCGCAGACGGCGAGATAGCCGATCAGGCGGCCCACCATCGGCGGGAAGGAGAAGCGGCGGGCGTAGAACCTGCCCATGTGGTCGGCGAAGGTGATCTCAGCATCGGTTGGCATGACGACAGTATACAGACATACCTGAGATCACACAAATCTGTGTTATATAAGCCACGCCGAGGAGCAGCCAGATGCGGTCACGGTTAGAGGGACAAGTGCGACTGTCTGGCGCTCAAGCGAGAGGACGCTCGCACACATCTGAGACCTGTCCCCAGCTGCGAGAATCGCGTTCCGTGCCCGAAGCGCAACTCGAGGACTTGGGATCGGGGCTCACGCCCGTCACCCGTCGGTTCGCGCTCGGGCACGGGAGTGCACTACCCGGTGTCGCGAGCTCGCGGCGCGCTACGGCGCGAGCGTGGCGGAGGAGACCTCCGACTGGAGGCAGGCGTACGCGACGGTCGAGCGGTTCCGGCGAGAGCGACCGCCGAACTGGGCTCGTCTGCCCTGGGCGTAATTCCTTCAGGCGGCACTCTTGAACGCTCGCGCACCTGACAGCGCTCCTGCTTGGCTCCCGCGGCCTGCAGTCGTGTGACTCGACGCTCAGCGCACGCTCGGCTGCTGGATCGCGCGTCACTTCCTCGTCGCGTGCAACGTGATACGCCAGAGCCCTTTAGCCGATCCGCTCCGCCAGCTCGACGATGATCCCCTCCGGGCCGCGGACGTAGCAGAGCCGATAGATGTCTTTGTAGTTCTCCACCTCGCCAACGAGCTCACCGCCGCGGGCTCGCACGGTGGCGACGGCGGCGTCGATGTCGTCGACAGCGAATAGGACATGGCGGATTCCCAGGGTGTTCGCCGGCGCGTGCCCGTCGCCGCCGCGGACCGAGGGGGAGTGGAACTTCACCAGCTCGAGCCGTCCGTGGCCGTCCGGGGTCTCCACCATCGCGTACTCCACCCGGACGCCGTCGAGCCCCACCACGCGGTCCACCCAACCGCCCTCGACCTGCCCTTCTCCCTGCGGCTTGAGTCCGAGTTCGATGAAGAACGCTGTCGCGGCCTCGAGGTCATCGACCACAATTCCCACGTGCTCCATGTGTTGGATCGTCACGCTGTCGACCTCCTATTCGATGCTCTTGGCCTCTTGACCGTTCGGGCGGCGCAAACTCATCGCCCGCGCTCGGCGCTCCGTACTCATTGGGACTCCTTTCCGTAGGGCTGCACCTGAAGAAACTGCGTCGGCTCCCGAACATCATCGCGGGCGAAGTCCCGACCCGGCGCTCAGGGGACGGTAAACGCTCGCCCATTCCAAGCTCGCTGCCTGGACGTCGAAAGAAGTCGGGTGGAGCGCTGGCGCGACTCGCCCGCGGGCGAAACACCGTTCACCGACCGACACCGGCGCGAGCTCGCGCGGCGTGCTCGACGGCGAGTAGGATCGACCGTTAGCAGCGACCCGCGCTTGAGGGAGGCTGGATGAGCGACAATTCGAATTGGCAGGTGGCGCGCCTCGACGACATCGAGCGGCGCGACAGGGACATCCCCGTGCGTGAGCACTTCGGGATCCGCGCATTCGGAATCAACGCCTACACGCCGGGCGAGGGCGGGAGACTCATCAGCGAGCATGACGAGTCGGGGTCGGGTCAGGAAGAGCTGTACATCGTGCTCGATGGGACGGCGACCTTCGAGATCGACGGCGAGACCATCGACGCGCCCGCAGGAACATTCGTATTCGTCCGGCCGGAGTCGCAGCGGAAGGCGACGGGCGACGGAACCGTCCTCGCTCTCGGCGCCACCCCCGGCGAGGCGTACCAGGCGCTCGACTGGGGTGACGCGTGGCCGTTCCATCGAGACTCGATGGCCGCCTACGGTGAGCAGCGCTATGCCGACGCAGTCGAAGCGGTTCGCGGGGGCCTCGAGCACATGCCGGACCACCCCGGCCTCCATTACAACTACGCGTGCTTCGCCACTCTCGCGGGCGACACCGGCGACGAAACGTTCGCCCACCTCCGGCGGTCAGTGGAGCTGCACTCATCCTTCCGCGAGCAGGCGCGCAGGGACGACGATTTCGTTGCCGTACGCGACGACCCGCGGTTCGAGCAGGCTCTTCGCTAGCCGCGCAGAGCGGCGGGCTCCACCTGCTTCCGCGTGGTCGCCCCAAGGAGGCGAGATCGCAACTTCAGCTCGATCTGCCGGGACTCTGGGCATCGACGGCACCGTGATCGACGGGCTCGTCGTGCGAGACCTCGAGCGGCACGAGCTGCCGGAAGCGGGTCGGAGATGAAGCTTTCGCGGGGAGTCGCGCGCTTCAACAAGCGGGTCACCAACCGCATTCAGGGGTTGTACGCCTGGCTCGTCCCACCGTGGGCGGTGATCCTCCACCGCGGTAGACGTTCCGGCCGGCAGTACCGCACGCCGCTCTTCGCGTTCAGGCGAGGCGGGACTCTCGTGATCGCGCTCCTGTATGGCGAGGAATCGGATTGGCTTCGGAACTTGCGCAACGGTGGTTACGTGATCCGTGCAGGGCGCACCTTCACCGTCGGGCCGCCCGAGGTCATCGAGACGAGGGCGGCGGGCTCGCTACTCGCACGCCTGTCGCGCCCGGAGCGCGCGTACTGTGGGCTCGCAGAGAAGCTCGCGATTCTCGAGCTCGAGGAGCGGCTGCCCGGCTTTGGGCGGCGCGGCCGCCTCAGTGGGCCCGAGTGACGCGTTCGATTAACGCAGCCGCGAACGGCATGTGCGGCGGGCGCCAGACGTGTCGGTCCTCGAACGGCCAGGCGTAGATCGGGTTGCCATCCTGTATCAGCCCGAGCAGGCGCGGTTGGTCGAGCTCCTCGGCGGACCACTCGTAGAGGCCCTGCAGTCGCGGCGCGATCACTGCGTAGTCGAGCAACCGGCCCAGGCCCTGCTCGTCGGCGATGTACCACTCGACGTCCCGTACGAGTGGATAGTGGTTCGGGATCACGCGGCGGAGAGAGAGGAACGCGCCGGCCAGGCCGAGCCGCGGGTCGCCGAGCACACGGCCGACGACGGAGAGCCGCCCCAGCGCCATGCCCGGGGCCGCGACGAGGGCGTGTGCGAAGAGGACGCGCACGAGCGCGACATTGATGAAGAAGCGCTCCGCAGCGTTCTCCTCTTCGGCGAGCGCTTCGTGCTCCAGGTACCCGCTGACGATGCTGGCGTTGTGAGCCCGATACCAGCAAGGCGGTGTCGGCGTGGCGATGAAGTCGAGCCACAGCCGGACGGCCTGCGACGACGGATCTCCAGAGATGCCTCCGACCAGCGCGATCGATTCGCATCCGTCCCGTAGGAGGCGCTCGTTGATCGCCCGCCACCAGACGCTGCCCGACGGCGTTGCGTCGAGCGGATCGAGGAGACCACGCTGGGCCTGCCAGCGCATGAACGACAGCGCCGCCCGCCGGAACGGCAGGTGTCGGGGTGCGCGGCCCGTCGGCCCGTGGTACGTCCGAGCGAGCAGCGCGAGACGCGCCGTCGGATCGTCGCGGGCTGCGGCGACCTGGGCTTCAGCCCATGAGAGCGCGTCGCGATCAGCGGGCGGCACACGCATCACCAGACAAGACTTCCAGACCCGTGCCCGGCGCCGTAGCTGCTCCACGAGGGAGTCGTACCGTCGCCCGACTCGCGCCTCACGAAGCCCCGCGGACCCCGGGGGCGGGCGTCCGGCGGGGCCAACTCATCTGCGTCAGGACGGGAACCGCTCCGTCAGGTTCGGGCCGTAGGCGTAGGCTGGTCTGTAATCGACAGGGAGGCTCAGATGGCGTTCGCACGAGTTGTGTCTTTCGAAGGTGTCACGAAGGAGCGGATCGCGGAACTGCAGCGCGAGATGGCCGAGGGGGAGCGGCCCGAGGGATTGCCCGCGACCGAACTCATCGTGCTCCACGACCCGGAGTCAGAGAAGTCCCTCGCGATCGTCTTCTTCGAGACAGAGGACGACTACAGGCAGGGCGACGAAGCATTGAACGCGATGCCGACCGGCGACACTCCCGGCCGCCGCACATCGGTCACGAAGTACGAAGTTGCTCACCGTATGGCTGGCTAGAGAGGCGGGCGCGATTTCTCGTCTCTCACGCAGGAGGGACGGATCTCGACGCACACGAAAGAAGAGCGGCAGCCGGCAAACGCCTAGCGCGTCATGTGCGCGCTCGGGCGAGGGCCTGGAGCAGAGGGGGCGGCGTCGGAGGGGCGCCTCCCGGCCATCCCCGCCTCAGGGCGCGACGTGGTACACGCCGTCCCTGATGTAGCCCTCGTCGGGCACGAGGACGTGCTCCGGCGGCGGGTCGGCCGAGGCGGTCTTCAGGTTCAGGTCCCGGGGGTCGAGGGCGGCGCCCATCCCGTACGCGCCGATGATTCCCAGGACACTCCCGCTCAGCTCCTCGATCTCGGTGGGTTCCACCCTTGTCACGTCGCCTCCCCTTCCTTCCCTCTCACGTGGCGCTGGGGCACGCTGATCGCAATCTGCGTCGAGCCTCGTCAGCGAGGCAGTACGAAGGACTCAAAACCCTCGCCTCGTCGCTCCCACCATCGCGCGAAATTCTCTGCCGCTGCCTCGTCGTGGAACACCTTGAAGCGCGCTTGGCGACCGCCGCTCACGGTGTACCGCACTGTCCATGTCGTGGTGCCGTTCGACACCTGCCGCATCCCCCGGGTCAAGGGCTGGTTCCGGATCACGTCCCGCGCCCGTTGCTTTCTCCGTCTCAAGGTACTCATCTGGCTCGCACGAATCTCTGGACGTTGGTCCAGACGTGGAGCCACCTTTCGGCGGCTCCGATGGCCAGGCCAGCCGAGTCGCAAGGCGTGGTGATGGCGGGCGGAGCTCGGGGCCGGATGTTGAACGATCGCTGCTTCTCTGTCCGATCATCGCCGCCCATCCGTCATGAGCTCCGGGGAGCGCGAGCGGTCGGACTCGGACTCGAGCCATTCCTCGAAGGTCGGGCCGGCGAGAGCTGCGTTCGGACCAGGAAGCAGCGCGCCCGACTCGTACACGGCGCTCATCGGGTCTGCCGGATCGCTCACGCCCTCGATCCGCACCGGGTCGCCGCGATGGGCCGTGAGGAGCTTCGCCAGGTCGACGAGGCTCTCCTCGCGCGGGCCGGCGATCTCCGGGACCGAGCTCGGCGCGGAGGCCGCTCCGGCGTCGAGGGCCAGGTCGGCGAGTGCCTCGGCCACAGCCCTCGCTGCGACGGGCTGCATGCGCGCGTTCGGCACGTAGCTCACCTCGCCCTGCCTGCCCCAGTCGACGAGCTGCCCGACGAATTCGTGGAACTGCGTGGCGCGCAGGATGCGCGCCGGAACCGGGCCGGCCAGCATCGCCTGCTCGTGCGCGACCTTCGCGGCGCCGTACCCGCCGCCGAACCGGTCGATCCCGATGATCGACACGACGACGATCCGCTGCACGCCGGCCCGCTCGCCGTGCGCCTGAAGGTTCCGGGAGACGGAGAGGAAGAACTCCGTCGCCGCCGCCTCCTCGGGTGAGGGGCCGGTCGCCGCGTCGATCACGGCCTCGACGCCCACCAGGGCCTCGGCCAGGCCCTCGCCGGTGACCAGGTCGATCCCGCCGGAGCGCGAGATCGCGACGACCTCGTGCCCCCTTGACTCCAGCGCCTCGACGACGTGACGGCCGACCCGGCCCGTTGCTCCCGCCACCGCGATTCTCCTCTGTGCTTCCACCATCACTCTTCTCCTCGTTCTCGTCTGTTCACGTAGCTCAAGACGAGGCAGCCCCACCGTCCGTGACACCGCGCTCGTCCCTCTTCTGCGCGCGCATGAGCGCCCGGACGTCAGCGAGCGGGCCGAGGTGGCGCAGCTTGTCGGGGTTGATGATCCCGCGCACGGTCTGGACGACGCCGTCTGCAATGTCCACCGTCAGCACGTGCATCAGCCGGCCTTCCGGGTCGAGGAACAGCACGCCCGGCTGGCCGTTGATCTCGGTGCGCCGGATCGTGCCGCCGAGCTCACGTGAGTGGCGGCCGATGCCGAGCATCAGCCGGAGCACCCGGTCGCGGCCGAAGATCGGGCGGCGCCAGGACGGGCTCGTGCCGCCGCCGTCGCCGTAGACGACCACGTCGGCTGCGAGCAGCTCGATCAGCGCATCCATGTCGCCCTCCTCGACCGCGCCGAAGAACCGATTCGCGAGCCGGTGGCGCTCGCGACGCGAGGCCTCGAAGCGAGGCTTGTGCTCCTCGACGTGGCGGCGCGCGCGCACAGCGAGCTGACGGCAGTTGTCTTCGCTCTTGCCGACGATCGCGGCGACCTCGTCGTAGCCGTAGTCGAAGATGTCGTGGAGCAGGAACACGGCCCGCTCGACGGGAGAGAGCCGCTCGAGCAGCAGCAGGAAGGCCATCGAGAGCGAGTCGGCGTCCTCGGCGTGTCGCGCCCCGTCGGGGGCGCGCTCGTCGGTCAGCAGCGGCTCCGGCAGCCACTCGCCGACGTAGCTCTCCTTGCGCGCGCGGGCCGAGCGCAGGTGGTCGATCGCGAGCCGCGTCGTGACCGCGGAGAGATATGCCTTCGGCGAGTCGATCTCGGCGTCCTGCTCGAGGAGCGCACGGTGATAGCGAACGAACGACTCCTGGACGATGTCCTCGGCCTCGGCGACGCTCCCGAGCATCCGGTAGGAGATGGAGAACAGCAGCGGACGCAGATCCTCGAACGCCTCGGCCACCTCAACCCTCAGGCTCGACGGATTCGAATGCATCGCACGCCGCCTCATGCGGCCGAGCGGATCGGCCGGTCGGCGAGCCCGTGCCTGAAGCCCTCGCGCCAGCTTCGCCAGGCCGGGCTCCAGCCGAGCTCCCGCTTCGCCTTCGCGTTCGAGGAGCCGCGGATCTCGGTCATCATCGAGACCCCGACCTCGCCGACCGCCACGCGGGCCAGCCAGGCCGGAACGTGTCGCGGCGGCCGGGCGCCGAGACACTCGGAGAGATAGGGCAGCCACTCGGCGACCGGAGCAGGCTCGTCGTCGACGACGTTGTAGAGCCCCGGAGCCCCGCGATCGACCGCGAGCACGGTCGCCGAGGCGGCGTCGTCGACGTGGGTGAACGACCAGATCCCGCTTCCGCTACCGACGAGCGGCAGCTTCCGCTCGCGGATCATCTGCGCGTACTCGACCGCCATCGACGTGCCGGGGCCGTAGAGGCTGCCGTAGCGAAGCACGACCCCCTCGATCGGCGCCGCCGTCGTCACCCGCCGCTCGAGGTACCGGATTGCCTCGAGCGATCGACTCTGCTGGGCGGGCGGGCTCGGATCGAGCGGATCGTCTTCCGACTTCACCGGCCCGCCGGCACGCTCGTTCGGCCAGCCGGTGTAGCTCTGGGCGACGAGTCGTCGGACTCCGACGGCGTCGGCCGCCGCGAGCAGGTGGTCGGTCCCGCGCGTTCGCAGCTCGTTCGTGGCGGCGAACCCCTCGTCGAACCGCCGGAGATCGCCCACCCCCGCAAGTGCGGTCATCTGGTGGACGACGACCTCCGGCTCGGCCCGCCCCAGGGCCTCCCCCACCGACGCCGCGTCGAGGCCGTCCATGACCACCGCTTTCGCACCGAGGGCTCGCAGCTCCTTGCTCTTCTCGCGGCTTCGCGTCGACGCCGTCACCTCATGGCCCTGCTCGACCAGCCGAGGGACCAACTGGCGACCGATTACTCCGCTTGCACCGGCAACGAAGACACGCATCGGAACTCCTTTCTCGGTTGTCCCTCCCCAAGACGAGACGTAAACCCCGGCCGTGACACCTCGCCCGTGTCACAGCGGCGCAGCGGCCTTCGTCCTGGGTGATGAACGAAAGGAGACAGACGAGATGCACAACATCGACATCGGAAGCCCGGCGCGGGCCGACCGCAAGTGGTGGACGCTCACGGACGCGATCGTCGCCTTCGCGGCCTCCGCCGCCTGCTTCGTGCTGATCCGCGAGCGCGACTTCGTCACCATCGAGGAGGCCGAACAGCAGGTGGAGCTGGCGGTGGCGGCATGAACCGCAGGAGAGCCGACCCACAAGGTGGTCGTCGTCGGAGGTGGCTTCGCCGGGCTGCAGGCGGTGCGCGGACTTCGCCGCGCACCGGTCGAGGTCACCCTGGTCGACCGGCAGAACTACACGCTCTTCCAGCCTCTCGTCTACCAGGTCGCAACCGGCGCTCTCTCGCCGGCCGAGATCGCGATGCCGCTGCGCGCGATCCTCCGTCGGCAGCGGAACGCGCGCGTGGTGCTGGGCGAGGTGACCGGCTTCGACCTCGAGCGGCGTGAGGTCCTTGTCGATCATCTCCCGAACGACGAGGGGTGGCGGGCCAACCTCGGCTACGACACGCTGATCGTCGCCGGCGGCTCGCGCTACTCCTACTTCGGCCACGACGAATGGCAAACGCACGCCCCGGAGCTGAAGTCCCTGGGCGGCGCGCTCGAGATCCGCAGCCGCGTCCTCGCCGCATTCGAGGCGGCCGAGGTCGAGTCCGATCCTGAGAGGCGGCGGGGCTGGCTCACCTTCGTCGTGGTCGGCGCCGGCCCGACCGGCGTCGAGATGGCAGGACAGATCGCCGAGCTCGCGCACGACGTGCTCCGTCGAGACTTCCGCTCGGTCGACACGCAAACAGCGCGTGTCCTGCTCGTGGAGGCCTCGGACCGTGTCCTGACGAGCTTCCCGGAGTCGCTCTCGCGGAAGGCGGCGCGCGCACTCGAGCAGCTGGGCGTCACCCCGCTCGCGGGCCATACCGTCGTCGACATTGCCGCCGGGTCGGTCGCGATCCGAACCCCGGCGGGCGAGGTCGAGCGCGTCGACGCGCGCACGGCGATCTGGGCCGCCGGCGTCGCCGCCTCCGACCTCGCCGCCAAGCTTTCACGCGAGGCCGACCTCGACGTCGACCGGGCCGGAAGAGTCACCGTAGGGCCGGATCTCACCCTCCCCGGGCACCCAGAGGTTTTCGCGCTCGGCGACATGGTCAAGGTGCAGGCTTCCGACGGGACGATCGCACCGCTCCCGGGACTCGCCCCGGTCGCGATGCAGCAGGGACGCTACGCCGCACGTGCGGTTCACGCGCGACTTCGCGGCCGAGCGCCTGCGCCGTTCCAGTACGTCGACAAGGGCAACCTCGCCACGATCGGCCGCTCGAAGGCCGTCGCGGAGGTGAAGGGCGTCCGTGTCGCAGGCTTCCTCGCCTGGGCGCTCTGGCTCCTTGTCCACCTCTTCTACCTGATCGGGTTCCAGAACCGGCTACTCGTCCTCCTCCGCTGGACGATCAGCTTCCTCACCCGAGGACGAGGCGCCCGACTGATCGTCGACAGACCGGAACTCGAGCGGACCGACGCACAAAGTCCGCCGCACCGCGACGGTCGGCCGCGACTTGCGACCCGAGCGGACCGGACGCCTGCCTGAGGGCGCAGGCGAGCGGTCGACGACCGCGCGCGGGCCTGACGGCGCGGTGCCGACCACTAGGCTGGGTGAGCGCATGGCAGAGCCGGTGAGGGTGACGCTGTACAACGACGCGGGCTGTCCGTGGGGTTACTCCGCGAACCCGGCGTTCCGCGTGCTCGAGTGGCGCTACGGCGCGCAGCTCGAGTGGAGGCTCGTGCTGATCGGGCTCACGAACGTGGCGCAGGAGTACGTCGACCGGGGCTATACGCCGCTGCGCTCGGCTGAGGGGTACGCGCGGCGCTTCCGCCGGTTCGGCATGCCCCTGGCCCCGAACCCGCGGGCCCGGATCGTCGGTACCGGTCGCTCCTGCCGGGCAATCGTGGCGGTGCGCTTGCAGGCGCCGGGGCGAGAGTGGGCGGCCTTCCGGGCGCTGCAGTTCGGGTTCTTCACGACCACGCTGCTCCTCGACGAGGACGAGAGCCTCGCGGCCGTGCTGCAGGGCGTGGAGGGAATCGACGTCGACGCGGCGATCGCCGCGATCGACACGCCGGCGGTGGAGGAGGCGTACCAGCGGGACCGGGCTGAGGCCCGCAGCGCCGCCGGCTCGCCGACGCAGCTGCAGGACAAGCACGCGACCACCGACGGCCCTGTTCGGTACACGGCTCCGTCGCTCGTGTTCGAGCGCGCCGGCCGGCGCCTCGAGGCCGGTGGCTGGCAGACGATCGAGGCCTACGACGTGATCGTCGCGAACCTGATCCCGGACGGCGAGCGCCGGGGAGTGCCGGACGACCCGCTCGAGCTGCTGATCGCGTTTCCCGGGCGGGCTCACAACCCAGGAGGTCGCACAGCTCCTCACGCGCGGCAACGACGCCCCCGACCGGGTCGAGGCCGAGGTGACAATGCTGCGGCTGGTCGCAGCCGGGGCTGCGACACGCACACCGCTCGGCGACGACGCGCTCTGGAAGCCGGCCTAGCGTGAAGCGGCATGGTCGAGCTGATCGCAGCGGTTGCGCTCGCTCCCTGGGCACAGCCACTGCGCTTCCGGCCGCTGCGGGGCTGGGAGAGCGGAGCAAGCGGGACGCTCGACTCCTCCTACGGCCCGGTGCCGGACCACACCTCGCCCAAGGAGTCGACGGCCTGGATGGCGAGAGGCGTCCGCTATCGCGATCGGCCGACCGCGGACCCTCCTCACGCGACTCTCGCTCGGCTCCCGCGGCAGGGCATCGTCGTATTCGCGGTCGTCTACGAATCGGCGCGGAACACAGGCAGACGGATCGACTTGCGACTCGACCGCGCGAGACGCTACGCGTGTTGCGATGGCACCTACGTCGCGGGCGGCGCGTACGGGCTCGCGGGGGCCGGACCGGCAGCCGCATATTCGGTGATCGTGCGTGTCTACTTCGGCTCGCCGCCAACGCGCTCGATGCGCGCGCAGGCACAACGCGCCCTCGACCGTCTCGAACTGCCCCTGCCACGGTGAGCCGCAGGAAAGGGATCCTCGCTGCCCATGTGCGCGGGAATGGTTCCTCGAGCGAAGACGCTCCTCGGGGCTCGGTCGAGGCCGCTCGTCGCGGTGATCGACGGTCCATGAGGTCCCTGCGCGGTGTCGGGCAGCGGCGTGTACACCGGCACGCCCAGCCGCTCGACCAGGCTCTGCGCGTCACGCTCATGCCAGGGCGCGGTGAGCACGATCGCCGTCTCGCGGCCGGTCGCGAGGTCCCCGAGCTCGCTCGGCACGGCCAGCGGATCGAAGAGCAGCAGCCGCTCCCCGTCGTCGATCGCGTAGGACGACACGTTCTCGCTCCACGGCTCGGTCGGCTCCCACTGCGGATGCGGAGCCTCCCAGTGCCACAGGCACGGACGCAACTCGCGCACGGCACGATGCTACTGAACCGCCCCGCGCCCGATGCGACCGTCGACGCCCGTGTCGAGTGCCACCGGCGTGACGGTCAAGCGACGGAACAGCTGCCTGGGCGAGTGTTCGCGAATATCTCCAGAGCCCAGGGCTAAGTACAGACGCAGGATCCGCGTACCCCCTGATGGCGCATCGCGGCTGTCGGGGGATGGTCTGGGTGGAGGTTTGCCCATGTCGACGGGTGCCCACCCGGCGCCGGATCGGTTCCACTGGCTGCGTCAGTGGCCCGTGTGGCTTCTGGTCGGCGTAGTGGCCGCGGCCGGCATCGGCGTCGGCATCGACCGAGCGTTCCTTTCGCATCAGGTGCGGTGGTCGTGGCCGCCGGAGCCGTGCGTCGTGCAGGGGATCGACGCCCGCTGCGGCACCTTCGTCGTCCCGGAGAACCGCGCGAAGCCGAACGGCCGCACGATCGGGCTCCATGTCGTCGTCCTGCCCGCGTTCGCCAAGCCGGCCCGAACGGACGCCGTCGCGTATCTCGCCGGCGGGCCGGGAGACGCCGCCACCGAGCAGGCGGTCGACCAGGGCTGGCAGTCGAGCGCGCTGAACACGTCTCGCGACATCCTGCTCGTCGACCAGCGTGGCACCGGGGGGTCGAACCCTCGGGGGGGCGATGTGACCCAGTACGGGACGCGGATGGCGATGGACGACCTGGACGCGGTGCGGGCGGCGCTCGGCTACCGGCAGCTCGACGTGATCGGCAGCTCCTACGGCGCTACCGCAGCGCAGGTCTACGTGAGGCTCCATCCCGCCTCGGTGCGAACACTCGTCCTCATGGGCGCATCCGCCATTGATGTCCCGTTCTTCGGCCGCTACGCCGTCAACGCCCAGCGCGCCCTCGACCAGCTCGCGCAGCTCTGCGCCTCGGAGCTCTCCTGTCGGAAGGCGTTCCCGGGTTGGGAGCGCCAGTTCGCCGAGCTCGTGAAGGCATGGAACGCCCAACCGGCGAACGGCACGACGGGCGACGACCTCGCCTCCGTCGTGCACGACATGCTGCTCGACCTGCAGAAGGCGGTTTCGATCCCGCTGGTCGTCAGTCGCGCGGCAGACGGCGACTACAGACCCCTCGAGCGAGCGGGCTCAGGGGGTCTCGACGCCGACCTGAACCTCATGGGCTCGTCGATCTGGTGCAACGAGCCCTGGACGGGGCTCGATGCGACAGGGCCGTGGGGTACCGACTTCGACAGCTACACGACGGCCCGGCTCTCAGCGTTGCGGCAGGCGTGCAGCTCCATCCCGAGGCGCGCCGAGCCGCGCTCGCTCTGGACGCTTCCGACGGCCAGCTCGGTGTCCGCGCTCGCCTTCGCGGGCGGCGCCGACCCGCAGGACCCCGTCACGAACCTCTCCGCCCTGAAACAGCACTTCCCCGACAGCCGCACCGTGACCTTTCCGCACCTCGGGCACCAGTGGTCCGGCGTCGGCGCCTGCTTCGACCAGATCGTGACGGACTTCGTCGAGCGTGGCACGACCGAGGGCCTGGACACGACGCCCTGTGACGGCGCGGTCGTGGTGCCGCCCTTCGACCTGCCCGACTGAACCAGACGGCCGAGACATCTCCGGCCTTACCAGTCTCGGCGGGGCGAGTGTTGGGGAATGACGCCCGTGTGTGCGAATGTCGCTCGAAACCCTCAGCTTCGCTCAGTCAAAGGCGAACAGCGGCGGGAGGACGACGACGACCGTGGCGGCCCACAGGGCGAAGACGGGAAGGTACGTCGTCTGCCATCGCTCGAGCCGGTGGAACCTGCTTCGTCGTGTCAGGAATCGGACGGATAGCCAGGCGGCCCCGGCCAGGTTCACGAGTAGGACGACGTTGAGGCCGAGCGCTGCCGTCCGGTTCGGAGTGAACCCGAGGTCGCCAATCCGAGCGATCATCGCGCCGAGCACTATCAAGTCGAGCACGAGGGCGCTGACGACCGCGACCAACTGGATGCCGTCCATCCATTCGGGCGACGTGGACGGCTCCCGTGCGGACATCCCGTACAGGACGAGTGCGAGGACGACCAGCAGCAGGGCATCGAAGACACTGAGGAGATCGCGGTCGAATGCGCCGCCAAAGCCGGTCACGGCGTAGACGACGGCAGCGCAGGCCAGCATCACCGCGAACAGTGGCGTGAAGAGCATTGTGAGCACCGGCGCCATGTTCTCGACGACCCGCTGCTTCGACTCTACGAGCCATGCCGCCACGATCACGGCCCCCGCAGCGCCCGATGGCAGTACCCACGCAGCGATCCGGTCGACGTCCACCCCCGTTGGTTCGAGGATCGCAGCGGTCAGCGCCATGAGCACCCCACCCCCGAGCGCGATCAGGACGTAGTAGATGAACCATTCGCCCGTGAACCGCACGAAGTCCATCCGCCGCTCGTGCGATCGGATCGTCCCACCCATGTACGGGTACGCGACGACGAACCACAGCACGACGGGCAGATGGAGCGCGACCAGAATCTCGGTGTCCGAGTCCGCGTCGTACGGGTAGAGGTTGACCACGAGCGCAGCGAGCACGAACGGCGCCGCCAGTCAGCACCCATCGCCGAGTGTCGAGCTGCCGTCGGTGGGCGAAGTACGCGGCGAGGAACGGCAACACGAACAGACTTGCGTTCCGTGCCAGCCACATCGCCTCCTCGTCAGGGAAGCCTGCAGCGAGGCGTGCGACCTGGATCGCGACAGCCGCAGCCGCAGCGAAGAGGAACGCCTCGAGCCAGCCGGTCGACGCGCGCGCCGGCTCGTCGTCAGCTGCGAGGACGAGCTGTTTCCACAGTCGGCCGCTGTGCTCGCGTGCGAACTCCCGGGACAGGGCGTCGAGGTCGCCCATCCGTTTCACGGCAATCAGGAACCCCTCGTCGGGTGTGAGGCCGGCCGCGGTCAGCTCGGTGATCTGGTGACGAAGATGATCTTCCAGCTCATCGACGTCGTGGCCGTTGACGCCCGGGGCATTTGCGACGTAGGCGCGCCATTCTGCGATCTGTGATTCGACGCTCGCCATGACTCAGGTCTCGCCGAGAGCCCTCAGCACCCCACCCGACCCCGGCCAGACGTCGTTCAGTGCACGCGTGACGGCCATCCATTGCTGCTGCTGGTCTGCAAGAGCTGCTCGTCCCTCGTCGGTGATTGCGTAGTACTTGCGGCGACGCCCTTCCGGCGGCGTTCGCCATTCCGTCGTCACGTACCCAAGCCGACGGAGGCGATGGAGCAGCGGGTACAGCATCCCGTCGGTCCACTCGAGCTCACCCCCGGACAGCGCACGTACCCGCTTCAGGATGGCGTAGCCGTAGCTTTCACCTTCGGCCAGGATTGCGAGCACGAGTGGTGTCGCCGAGGCCGCGACGAGGTCCTTGTCGATGTGCATCCCGCCTCCATAGCTCGAAGTACCATGCATAGAAGCACAAGGTAACTCGAAGCCGCAAGGGCGTCCAGGGAAGCGCCACAGGCAGGACCCCGCAGCAGCTGGAAACGAGCCGCTCGGGGCCGGCGTGCGCGCACGTGCCGTGGACATTGACGGTCGAGCGACAGAGCAGCCGCCTGGGCGAGTGCGCACGAACCGCGCTTGAGAGGTGCCGGCTAGCTAGCCGCGCGGAAAACCCGGTCCGGGTACGAGCTCGATCTCTTCGTTGGCGAGCGCCGGGGTCCCCTCCGGGACGAGTACCGCGACAACGGGTGTCTCCGTCCCCTTGACGCGTAGCAGACGCATTGGCCTCGCGCAGAGGTACTGGTCGCCCCACTGGCGGAGGGCGTTGAGCGCAGTAAAGAGGTCGGAACCCTTCTGGGTGAGCCGGTACTCGAAGCGTGCGGGCCGATCGTTGTACGAAACCCGCTCGAAGATCTCCTCGTCGACGAGGCGCGTCAACCGGTCGTCGAGCACGTTGGCGGCGACACCGAGGCTCTCCTGGAACTCGCCGAATCTCGAGATCCCGAGGAACGCATCGCGGATGATCAACCAGGTCCAGCGGTCGCCGATGATCTCGAGCGTTCGGGCGACCGAGCACAGCTCTTGGCCTACGTAGTCGCGCTTGAGCACGTACATAGGGTACGGATGCGGGTTGCATGAAGCCAGTCAGTCTTGTAGTCTCGCTTGCTTCAAGCAAGTCACCCCGAACGGGAGGCCGCCTATGTCCATCGATGCGAACGCGCCCGACACCATCGTCCTCGTCCACGGTCTCTGGATGACACCGCGCAGCTGGGAAGCGTGGATCCCGTACTACGAGGCCAAGGGCTACAAGGTGCTGACTCCCACGTATCCCGGCTTCGAGGTGGAAGTTGAGGCGCTGCGCGAAGATCCGACGCCGATCGCCACCGCGACCGTGCCCTCCACGGTCGCGCACATCGCGGAGTCGATCACGGAACTCGACACCCCGCCGATCATCATGGGCCACTCGTTCGGGGGGACGCTGACACAGCTCCTCCTCGACCGCGGTTGCGGCGCCGCCGGCGTCGCGATCGACTCGGCTCCGACGGAGGGCGTCCACGTCAGCCCGCTATCGCAGATCAAATCGCTCTTCCCGGCACTCAAGAACCCGGCCAACCGCCACAAGGCCGTCGGGTTTACCCCCGACGAGTTCCACTACGCGTTCACGAACACGCTGAGCGAGGAGGAATCGCAGAGGGTTTACGAGCGCTACCACATCCCCGCGCCTGGAAACTGGATCTGGGCCTACGGCCTCATCGCCAACTTCAAGCCGGGCCACCAGGAAACCTGGGTGAACTACAAGAACCCGAACCGCGTCCCGCTTCTCTTCATCGGAGGTAGCGAGGACCACATCATGCCCCCGTCGGTGAACAAGTCGAACGCCAAGCACTACAAGGGAGACATCATCACCGAGTACTACGAGTTCGAGGGACGCGACCACTGGACGTGTGGTGCGGTTGGGTGGGAGGCCGTCGCCGACTACGCCCTCGAATGGGCGATGGCGCGTGCGACTGGAGCCGAACTGCCGAGCGCGGTCCCGGCTTAGTCCAGTAGCTCGGAGAACTCCAGGACCCCGAAGGGCCCCGCGACGGGCCCTTCGCTCTGTATTGGCAACGCAACTCGCCCGCTGGTGTGCTTGCGCCCGCCACGGAGTGACCGCGGGGGCTGGGCCGACCAGACGCGGGAGGGCTGTCAACCTCCGACCCGAGCGACAGGAAGTCCCGGCCCAGCGCTCGCGGGCACCGGGGAGTCGGGAAGTTCATCGCGCGCACCGGTCGCGACGAGGACCCGCCGGACGCTCAGCACCTGGCCGCCGGCGAGCTCGACGGAAAGGCCATCGTCGACCGCGAAGTTGCAGAGTTCGACACTCAGGTGCCGCACTGGTTCGGCGCCGCTGATGACGAGCCCGTCGAGATTCTCAGCCTTCTCGGGAAGCACGACGAGCACATCCGAGTGCGTGCCTCGCCTCGCCGGAAACGCAAGGCCGACTGACACGTTGCGCGTCTCGGCCGTCCTGACCCATGCGTCGTCGTGTGTCGTGCGTGCGGCCGGGCTCGATGCCTTACACGTTGTTGGCGATCGTGAAGGGGAGGTGCAGTCTGCCCGTGTTGCCGCGGAGGTCGGCCGCCTCGACTTCGAGCCGGTACCGGCCGTCGGCGAGCAGGCTGGTGCTCCAGGTGTGGGCGAGGTAGAAGCGATAGAGACCGGGCTTTCCCGGCCGGTTCTGGCGCGTGCCGGGTGCGTAGATCCGCCGGAACTCCTCCTTGGGCAGTAGTTGCCTGCTGAAGTCGATCGGCGTGTGCCAGGGCCGCACCGTGCGGCCGCCGTGGCGCACGCGCCAGCGCACCCTTGCCGGTGTCAGCGGAAGGCCATCCCAGGGCGCAGGCACCTCGAGCGGTGGCATGTGGTGCGCCTCGGCGATCACATCCACTGCACCCGAGATCGCCGCCGGATCGAGCACCCGGCCGTTGCGGGAGAAGACGATCTTCGTCACGTGTGGCTTGGTCGTGTCGCGCCACGGGTTCAGCGCCCCCGGCCGTAGCGGGTCGCGGTACACGCCGGAGCGGTGCTCGGCGAAGTGGACGTGCAGCCACGGCGACTCGACGTGACCCACGAGTTGATGCTTCTTCACCCGCTGGAGGTGGCTCACGGCCGGGACGACGTGCCAGTAGCCGAAGTCGAGGTCGCCGTCGGCGACCGACAGCGACCGGGGGCCCTCGAGGTGCACGACGCCGGCGCGGACCGCGTGCACGGGAGTGCCGTTGGGGGCCGAGATGTCGATCCCGAAATGGAACGCTCTCGAGGTGCCGGAGATGCGCGGGTCGTTGAAATAGCCGCGCACCGGGTGCGGCCGGTCGAACGGCTTCAACGGCCACGAGTACACACCGCCAGTATCACCCGGGCCGGCTCGCTCGTCGCCCGGCGCAGATGCATCGCGCGACTACGTTGCTCCGTAGGGCCGACTTCGGTTCGCTCGACGCTGCTCAGGAGAGCCGGTGGAGCTTCTGTTCGAGCGCGGCGACGGCGCGCTCTGCGCGCGCACGGTCGCGCTCGGCCGTCCGGAGCCGTGACTCGGACTTCCGCAGCGCCTGCTCGGCGCTCGCGAGCTCCGCACGAAGCTCCCGTTCACGGCGCCGGCGCCGTTCCTCCCGCTGCTTCGCCGCGGCGGCGGCCGCGACGTCGCGTGCCGGCACAGGCTTCGGCGTGGGCTTCGGCTTTGGCTTCGGCGTCGGCTCTGGCGTTGGCTTGGGCTTCGGCTTTGGCGTGGGCCTCGGCTCCACGGTCACGCCGGCGAGCGACGCGAAGCCCACGGGCGCCGGCTCCTCGCGCAGCGTTCCGCGCCGTAGCGCGTCACGCGTCTCGTCCAGGGCGACCGCGCGGCGGAGCAGCTCCTGGATCCGCCGTCTCGCCGCCTCGCTGGGGGCGTCCCGCCCCGGGCTGACGTGCGCCGCTGCGACCTCGGCGAGCAGGTCGAGCGCGCGGTCCATGTCCCGGCGTGCGCTCGCCACGTCGCCGACGGCGCCACGCGCCTGCGCGTCACGCACGCGGACCGCGGCATCCGCTGCGGCGAGCGCGGCCTCCGGGCGGTCGCGCGCCGCGCGGTTGACGGCGAGTACGACGGCCGAGGGCTTGCGCAGTGCCACGACGGCAGCGGCCCCTTCCTTGCGGCCACTCTCCCGCAGCTCCCGGGCGAGCCGTCGGCGCTCCTCGACGAACCGGTCGGGTGCGACGGCGAGTAGCCTCTGCGCGTCCTCGGGAAGCTCGGTCATGGCGAGTCACATGGTGCCGACCGAGCGGAGAGTCAGGCGCGGTCATGGGGTCTGGCATACCCTCTCGTGACAAGTGGCTCATCTGGAATTCGGTGTCCACCTTCCGCTGATCTCGTTCATGGGCGAGCAGCGCTCGCTCGATGACCTGCTCGCGGTCACGAAAGCTGCGAACGATCTCGGCTACACGCACGTCTGCGTGAACGACCATCTCGTGTTCTCGCGCCCCTGGCTCGACGGGCCGACGGCGCTGGCCGCCATGCTGGCGCACAGTGGCCGGATGACGCTCGCGACGACGGTCGCCGTGCCGGTGCTCCGTGGACCGGCGGCAACCGCGAAGATCCTCGCGGCGATCGACCTGCTGTCCGGCGGCCGACTGCTGGTCGGGCTCGGCCCCGGTTCGTCGGCTCGCGACTACGAGCTGGTCGGCGTGAGCTTCGAGGAGCGCTGGAAGCGGCTGGACGAGGCGGTGCAGACCCTACGTGCCTACTGGCGAGGCGACGACGTCGCGTTCGAGGGCACGTTCTACTCCAGTGCCGGCTTCACGCTGGAACCAACGCCGGCGCAACGCCCCGGCCCACCGATCTGGATCGGGAGCTGGGGATCGGCGGCCGGGCTGAGACGCGTGGCGCGCCTTGCCGACGGCTGGCTGGCCTCGGGCTACAACACGAACCCGGAGCTGTTCGCCCAGGCCTGGTTGGACGTCCAGGCGGAGCTGGTGGCACGCGGCCGCGATGTGGCGCGGTTCCCGAACGGCATCGCAACGATGTGGTGTTACGTCACCGAGGACCGGGCTCGCGCCGAAGCGATGCTCGCGGACGTGCTGGCGCCGTTGCTCAATCGTCCGGTGGAGCCGCTCCGCGCGGTTCTCCCCATCGGTTCGGCGGAGGAATGCGCAGTCAAGCTGCTGGCGTACGAGCATGCGGGCGCGCAACGCGTCTTTCTGTGGCCGCTCGCCGACGAGCGCGCCCAGCTGGAGGTGTTCCGCGAACGCGTCGTGCCGCTGATCGATGGCGAGCGGAACGTCGGCTGACACTCACGGTCTGTCACGCTCCCGCGTCAACCCCGCACGGCGAGCCTCCGCTGCGCCGGAGTTCAAGAATGTCGCGTGAGCCAAAGCTCCAACCGATCCCTGTTCCGACCCGGTCAGTGGACGAAGGCATCGTGCCGTAGGGTTCGAGCATGAACGACGAGCGCATCCGGCACACCGTGGCGTTTGCGCTCGTCCATCCGGAGGGATCGGCAGGGGAGCGTGACTTCCTCGACGCGGCCGAGCGGCTCGGGGCCATTCCGGGCGTCGAGATGTTCGAGCTGCTGTCCGAGGTCAGCCCAAAGAACGGCTACACGTTTGGGATCTCGATGGAGTTCGCCAACCGCGCCGCCTACGCACGCTACAACGAGCACCCGGACCACGTCCGCTTCGTGCAGGAGCGCTGGCTGTCCGAGGTGAGCGAGTTCCTCGAACTCGATTACGCCGCTCCGTAGGGGCGGGACTCTGCGTGGGTACGCTCCGCCTGTGCCGGCGCCTGCCAGTCCGCTGCTGTCGTCGTCCCAGCTGGCGACGCTCGCCCAGCTGGGAGAGGAGCGGACGGCGAGCGTGGGTGACGTGTTGTTCCGAGTGGGCGACCGGCGGTATCCCCTGGTCGCGATCGTCGAAGGCGAGGTGGCCATTCTCGATGCGGCCGGGAACGAGCTCATCCGCCACGGAGCTTTGTGCTTCCTCGGGCGAGATGAACCTCCTGACCGGACAGACCGTCTTCCTGACGGCGGTCGTCACGCAGGCGTTGCGGTACATCGCGGTCGACCGTGACGCGCTTCGGCCGCTGCTCTTCGACGACGGGTCCCTGAGCGACGTCCTCCTGTCGACCTTTATCGCGCGACGCGAAGCGCTGCAGCGCTGGGAGGGCATCGGGTTGGAGATCGTCGGCCCGCGCTCGTCCGAGGCGACGATGCAAATCGCCGAGTTCGCCCGCGGCAACCGCATTCCGTTCACCTGGCACGACACGGATCGCGCCGACGAGCAGGACGCGGCCGCACTCGTCGCCGGGCTCGATGCAGAGAGCCTGCCGCTCGTGCGCCTGCCGGGCGGGCTGGAGCTGCGTGGCCCCTCGACCGGCCAGATGTCGCGTGCGCTGGGGATCGGGCTCGAGCTTGCGCCGCGCGAAGAGGTGGATTTCCTCGTGGTCGGCGGCGGCCCCGCAGGCCTGGGAGCCGCCGTCTACGGCGCATCCGAGGGGCTGGGGACCCTTGTCGTCGAGAGCACCGCGCTCGGCGGGCAGGCGGGCTCGTCACGGCGGATCGAGAACTACCTCGGATTCCCGGCCGGGATCACCGGTTCGGAGCTGACCAGCCGCGCAGTCACTCAGGCCCGCAAGTTCGACGCGCGCACCGCGACGCCGTACCGCGCCGTCTCGCTCGAGCCGCGCGACGGCCGCTACCTGGTGCACCTGGAGGAAGGTCACGAGATCGCGGCGCGCACGGTGCTGCTCGCGACCGGCGCGCAGTACCGGCGACTCCCCATCGAGGGGCTCTCCGACTACGAGGGGTTGAGCGTGTTCTACGCGGCCGGCCCGCCGGAGGCGCAGCGCTGTGGAGCCTCGCGGGTTGGCGTGGTCGGTGGAGGCAACTCGGCCGGCCAGGCCGCTGTCTGGCTCGCCCGCGGCGGCGCGCTCGTGACGTTGCTCCATCGCCGCTCCGACCTGCGCGAGACGATGTCGGACTATCTCGTCCACGAGCTCGACCGCTATGGCGTCGCGGTCCGCGGCTGCAGCGAGGTCGCCGCCCTGCATGGCGACGACGGCCGGCTCGAGGCCGTCACACTGAAGACGGGCGAACGACTCTCCTTCTCGTTCCTGTTCCTCTTCCTGGGCGCGCTGCCCTGCACCGATTGGCTCGACGACGCGGTTGAACGGGACGACAAGGGCTTCATCCTCACCGGCCCCGCCGCCGGCGCCGACAGCCTCCTCGAGACGAATCTGCCTGGCGTCTTCGCCGCAGGCGACGTCCGTTCCGGCTCGACCAAGCGCTGCGCCACCGCCGTCGGCGAAGGAGCGATGGCCGTCCAGCTCGTCCACGCTCGACTCGCACGTGAAGCGGGCGACGGCAAGGCCCGCCAATTCTCACCGAGTCGATGAAGTAACGGCAAGTGCGTCACAGGCGCTGTCCCGAGTGACGGGAACAGGCGGATTCCACATCCCGTGCTACCCGGATTCGCGACGTGCCGGCGCGCAAAGGTCAGGGAACAAGACGAATGCGGGGACGCGGGGCGGGTGTGCCTATGCGGTGCGCGGGGCGTGCCGTCCGGCGGCATCGGCAAGCCGGGGAGTGACGACGACCGCCAACGCGAGCTCACCCTGGCGATCCTGGGGCCCGGGCCGCAGCCGAGGTCGAAAACCGCCTCCCCGGTTGTCACGAACGTATTGCATGAGCGGCGATGCGCGATACCGGCGCGCCTCGCGAGCTCTTCTCGTTGCAGACGGACAACAGCTCGCGGAGGAGTCGTCATGGCAGCAGTCACGACAGGCAACGGCATCGAGGTACGGGCGCTGCGCGAGGCGAGCGCATGAGCGCCGACGTGGGCATCGACGTCGGCCTGCTCAAGCACGAGATCAGGAAGACGTACGCCAGCGTCTCGGCCGAGCCCGACACCGACTTCGTCTTCCCGACCGGACGTGTCTGGGCCCAGGACCTGGGGTATCCGGAGGAGCTTGCGCGTGTGCCGGAGTCGGCGGTCGAGTCGTTCGCCGGCGTCGCGAACCCGTTCTCGCTGGGCCGGCTGCGCGCAGGGGAGCGAGTCCTCGACCTGGGCTCGGGCGCGGGCACTGACTCGCTCGTCGCGGCGCAGATGGTCGGTGACCGGGGTCGGGTGACGGGCATCGACATGACGCCCGAGATGGTGGCAAAGGCGAGATCCGCGGCGGCAGAGCTCGGCGCAGGCAACGTCGAATTCCTCGAGGGCGAGGCGGAAACGCTCCCGTTCGAGGACGGGTCATTCCACGTCGTCATCTCGAATGGCGTCGTGGACTTGATCCCCGACAAGGATGCCGTCTTTTCCGAGCTGTTCCGTGTGCTCGTTCCTGGCGGACGCATGCAGATCGCTGACGTGACGATCCAGAGCCCCGTCAGCGCAGAGGGCCGACGAAACATCGACCTCTGGACCGGCTGAATCGCCGGGGCGCTGCTGGAAGCAGCGTACGCGAAGCTCCTGGAACGACACGGATTCGAGCGAATCGAGACCGGCCAGCTCGTCGACGTCTACGCCCGCTCCAAGTTCGAGGACACCCGCCGCAAGGCGCAGAAATTCGGCGCCCGAGGCACCACCCTCAAGGCGATCAGGCCGCTCGCCTGACGGCGAGCGTGGCCGACGGCAGTCGGGTTCGCGGCTCTATGCTCGCCGGGACGCACGAGCCGTCACCAGATGGAGCGCACGCTCGACCCCGCCCGACTCGGAGACCACCTCGACCGGCTCTACCGGGCGGCGTGGGCGCTCTGCGGCTCGCGCGAGGATGCCGAGGATCTCGTCCAGGAGACCTACGCGCGCCTGCTCGCCCGTCCGCGCCTGCTTCGCAACGAGGACGACCTTGGCTATCTGCTGCGTGCACTGCGCAACACCTTCCTGAACCAGAAGCGGACGGAGAGCCGCCGGCTCCGTCCCGGGCCGCTACCCGATGGGCTCGACCTCGTCGCCGACCCGCACGCGGTCCAGCCGCAGGCCGCGCTCGAAGCCGGCGAGCTCTATGCGGCGATCGCCGCGCTCCCGGATGATTTCCGCGACGTCCTCGTGGCCGTGGACGTCACCGGTCTCTCCTACAAGGAGGCGGCTCGGGCACTGCGCATCCGCGAAGGCACGGTGATGAGCCGCCTTTACCGCGCCCGCCAACAGGTGGTGCGTCGAGTCGAGGGCGGCACCGCGTGAAGCACAGCCCGCCCGATCAGCCTCCGGTGTCGACGGTTCCGACGAGCACCTTCTCGCCCGACGAGGTCTGATCGCCGTCGGCCCGCTCCCGCGTGACGGTCAGCGTGGTGAAATCCTTCGGCGATACGCCCGCCCAGAGCGTGACCCTTGCGCCCTCGTTGAACGTCCCGACCGGCACGAGCACGCCGGCGGCGTTCCGCAGCCACCCCTCGTAGAAGCGTCCCCCGTCGAGGCGGGGAAGCCCTGAGGCGTCGAGCTCGATCCGCCAGCCCGAGGAGGTCTTCGTGAGCGTCGCCGCGCCTGTGGCTCCGGGCGACAGGTCGGTCGATGACAGAGCAGCGTGGAAGCTCTCGGCGGACGTTCCCTGATCGAGCACGCTCACGCCCACGCCGACGGCGACGACCAGTGCGGCGGCCGTAGCGGCACCGACCAGGACGAGACGGCGCGGTGCCCGTGAGCGGCGTGAACGTCGTTGCGCCTCGATGCGCGCCCGGAGGGCCGGCGGGGCCTCGATCCCTTCCCCAGCGCTCCGGGTGAGCGTGACCGCGCGCCGCTGCTCGGCAAGTCGGTCGGCAAGCTCCGGAGACGCAGCCACTCGCGCCTCGAGCGCGACACGCCGTTCCGGTGGAAGCGACCCGTCCGCGAGCGCCGCCAACTCGGCGATCTCCCGATCGTCGGTCACGTCCGCTCGACGACCTCTCATCGGCACGGCACCACGAAAGGTATCGCCGAGCGCGCCGCGTCGTGGCGCCGGAAGACCGGCTCGCGAAGAGCATGGCGCGCCCGCGCAAGACGCGACCTCGCCCTTTCAACTCTGGTGCCGCAGGAGTCGGCGCAGCCGCGGGGCGAGCTCAGGTGAACAGCCCGTACGACCATCTCGCTCAGAAGGACACCGCTTCGGTCGACGCTATTCCCTTGTTGCCACCGCAGTTCACGTCGAGGGCCGCGTGGGCGACGGCAGATCGTCTTCAGACCATCGCGGATGCGTCGCCGACCTTCCCGGCCGACGAGATCGTCTCGTATCGCGGGCACCAGGGCGTTTCGCGCTCCCCATGGGCCGGAGAGTCGCGCCCGATCGCTGCGTAGCGCTCGCCGGTTGGGAATAGACGCCGGTCGCCGGTGTCTCTACGGACGAACGGTCAACGACTCCGAAAGGAAGCCATGAAGAAATTCATTCGACTCCACGACTCGCGGGGCGTACGGCCGGCGTTGCTGGCAGCCTCGGCGCTGGCCGCGATCGCCGCGGTCGGCGGCACGGCAGGGACGGCGGCCGGATACGGCACCGCGCCCGCCCACCATGCGTACAAGGCGTCGCATCTGCGCAAGGAGGCGAAGGTCAAGGATCCGCAGCTCGAGCAGGGCGAGCTGGCGATCGAGGGAGGCAATGGGAACGACAGGCTCGCGCTTCGCCTGCAGGCCGGCAATCCGGCAATTCTGCAGGTCGACGTCGGTGACGACGGCTCGCCCGACTTCAGCTTTGCGCGCGCGGAGATCGCGAAGATCTCCGTCGACGGCGGAAACGGCGACGATTTCGTGCGCATCGACGAGGGCAACGGGGTCTTCACCGACACCATTGCGACGACGATCGACGGCGGAAACGGGGACGACAACCTGGTCGGGGGAGCCGGAGCCGGCGTGCTGCGGGGCGGCAACGGGAACGACATCCTGGCCGGAGGCTCCGGCGCGGAGACGCTCGATGGCGGTAACGGCAACGACTCGATCGACGGAAACGGCGGCAACGACGTTGGGCTGTTGGGTAACGGCGACGACACGTTCGTCTGGGATCCCGGCGACGGGAGCGACGTCGTCGAGGGTCAGAACGGCATCGACACGATGCTCTTCAACGGGGCCAACGGCGCCGAGCAGGTCGACCTGTCGGCGAACGGCGAGCGGCTGCGCTTCTTCCGCACCCAGGGCACCATCACGATGGACACCGACGGCGTCGAGACCGTCGACTTCAACGCCCTTGGCGGCGCCGACCTCGTCACCGTCAACGACCTGACCGGCACCGACGTCGGCAAGGTGAACGTCGATCTCGCAGCCACCGGCGGTGGAGGCGACGGCCAGCCCGACCGCGTCGTTGTCAGCGGCACGAATCGCGACGACTCGATCCATGTCGACGGAGACGCAGGTGCCGTGAAGGTGAGCGGTCTAGCCGCGACGGTCGACGTCCTCCATCCGGAGGTCGCGAACGACCGGCTCGAGATCACCAACCTCGCGGGCAGGGACACCGTGGACGCCGGCGGCTTGGCGGCCGGTGCGATCCAGCTCTTCGCGAACGGCCAGCCCCTCCCGTAGAGCGATCACACGCGGCAGAGTGCGCGGGGCCTC
>CAVQVA010000026.1:0-94868 GCA_963716975.1 uncultured Actinomycetes bacterium
AAGTCAGGTATGTGAATCCCACCGCGACTCGACTGGTGCGGGACTTCAACCGGGTGGTCACGCAGCGCATCGGGGCACTGAGCGAGGAGTACCTTGCGCGCGGCCGGCCTCTCGGCGCCTCGCGCGTCCTGTGGGAGATCGGAGAGGACGGTCTCGAAGTCGGAGCGCTGCGAGCGCGTCTCGAGCTGGACTCGGGATACCTGAGCCGCCTGCTCCGTCGCCTCGAAGGCGAGGGCCTGGTGACGGTCGAGCCGAGTGGCGGCGACAGGCGCGCGCGGATCGCGCGGCTGAGCGCGGCCGGGCGGGCAGAGCGGGGGCTGCTCGATCGTCGCAGTGACGCACTCGCGTGGTCACTCCTGGAACCGCTCGACGACGCGCAGCGAGCGCGGCTCGTGGAAGCGATGGGTGTCGTCGAGCTGCTCCTCGGAGCCGGGTCGGTCAGGATCGCCGTCGCGCCGCCGACGGGAGCCGCTGCGCAGTTCTGTCTCGGGTCGTACTTCAGGGAGCTCGATGCCCGCTTCGAGTCCGGCTTCGACCCCGACCGGAGCATCTCCGCCGAAGCCGACGAGCTCGTCGAGCCGCGAGGGCTGCTCCTGATCGCATGGCTACGAGACGAGCCCATCGGCTGCGGCGCTCTGAAACTGCACGGTGCGGATCCGGCGGAGATCAAGCGCATGTGGTTAGCCCCGGCGGCTCGAGGGCTCGGCCTCGGGCGGCGGCTGCTGCAGGATCTCGAGCAGCATGCTCGACGATGCGGCGCGACCCGCGCGCGCCTCGAGACGAACCGAGCTCTAGCGGAGGCGATAGCCCTGTACCGCTCAGCAGGCTACGTCGAGGTCGAACGTTTCAACGACGAGCCGTACGCCGACCACTGGTTCGAGAAGCCTCTCGATCAGTAGCGCTCACATGCGACTCCGCCCGAACCGAAGACATGCTCAATGTTGCGATCTGGACGCCGACGGCCCTCGAGAACGGCGTGCGGTGACACGACTTTCGATCGTCCTGCACGACTTCGTCGCCAGCCGCTAGCTTTACGACGCCAGCTCGCGCCGAGGGCGTGGCCTGTGGCGGCTTGGTGAAGAGTCTCGCTCGGGGGTGTTGTGAGTCGTCACGCTGACGGGATGCGCCTGGCCCTGATTGCCGGTCGGCCCACGCCGACGAACGAAGCACTCTCTCGCGCTCGGATCGAAGGAGTCGCTTGGGAGCTCCTCACGCCGCAACAGGCATTGGATGCCCTGCGGCCCGGTGACGGCGTGCTCGGGCGCCTCGACGTCCTGCCGACCCTCGACGGCGTCGAAGACGGACTCTGGGCACTCGGCGCGCTCGCAGCTCGCGAAGTGCGCGTGCTGAACGACCGTGCAGCATTGCTGTCCGCACACGACAAGCTCTTGACTGCGCGGCTCTTGCGCCGTTCCGCGATTGCCCACCCGGTCACGTCTCATGTTCGCACGGGACGAGTCCCACCACTCTTCACCGGCCCCGTGGTCGTCAAGCCAAGGTTCGGAAGCGGTGGTAGCGGGGTGTGCCTCTGCGATGACGCTGAATCGCTCGCGGACGCATTGGATCTAGCCGCTGAGCAAGGCTGGTATCGACGTCACGGGGCGCTCGTGCAGGAGCTCGTGCCCCCGCAGGGATACGACCTTCGGGTCCTCGTGGCCGCGGGGCGAGTCGTCGGGGCGGTGCACCGAATCGCAGCACAGGGAGAGTGGCGGACGAATGTCGCTCTCGGTGCCTTGCGGCGACCGGTCTCCGATGTGCCACGAGACGCCGCTGCCCTCGCGATCTCCGCTGCGCGAGCGATCGGTGCATCCCTCGTCGGCGTCGACCTCCTTCCGACCCCAGACGGTGGGTGGACCGTCGTCGAGCTGAACGGAGCCGTTGAGTTCACCTCGGAGTACTCAGCGTCGTCCGATGTGTTCGAAGAGACGGCTGGCCTTCTCGAGCGGGAGGTGCGCAAGCGTTCGAGCCGTGAGATCGACTCCGTACCGGCCCGCGAAGGATGGTGACGCCGCGGACTGAGCGACTCCCAGAGGATGTGCGCTCCCGTGTGCTTACCTAGCCGAGACCACGGCTGGACCGAGGTAGTGGATCGCAAAGAAGGAGTCGAAGACGACCGTGAAAGACGACCGTGAAAGAGACGAGGTAGCCGGTAGCCTCGAGACCCTCTTGTCGGCGAGGTCACCTTCCCTGAACGGCTCACGATGAGCGCTCTCGTGCACGTGGAACGACCCGCCGCAGGCGAAGCGCAGGGGCTGCTCGTGTTGCACCACGGCCGCGGCGCCGACGAGCACGACCTGCTCCCGCTCGGGGACGTCCTCGACCCGCAGCGCCGACTGCACGTCGTCGCGCCTCGGGCGCCGCTCCGGCTCCCCGGCTGGCCCGGATACCACTGGTACGTCGTGCCGCGCGTGGGGTATCCGGACCCGACGACCTTCCATGACGCATACGCAGCACTCGGAGCGTGCCACGACGAGATGTGGGAACGAACGGGGATCGCGCCGGATCGAACGGTCCTTGCAGGCTTCTCCATGGGATCGGTCATGAGCTACGCGCTCGGGCTCGGGACCGACCGGCCGTCGCCGGCCGGAATCCTCGCGTTCTCCGGGTTCGTTCCAGTCGTGGAGGGCTGGGAGCCGGCGCTCTCGGCTCGGTCAGGCCTGCGAGTGTTCGTCGCCCACGGACGGAACGACCCGATCATCGAGGTCGACTTCGCCCGCCGTGCCCGCGAACTTCTCGAGGGCGCGGGGCTCGACGTCGAGTACTACGAGTCCGACGCCGCCCACCAGATCGACCCGGCGCATATCCCCGATGCGATCCGCTGGATCGACGAGGCGCTGCCGTCTCAGACGGGCGGGTAGTGACCCGGTCCGGGCCACGGCGCTAGGAGCAGCAGGACGCGAGCGCCGCCCTCGCTCCTCACCGTGTGACGCTCGGCGGGCTCAAACTCGAGCAGCGTTCCCGTGTGGGCGGTCAGCGACTCGTCGGCCGCGCCCACCTCGACCGTTCCGTCGACGACTACCACCCACGCGCGTTCGCGAACCTGGTGCTCGCCGAGCTCCTGCCCCGGCGCGATCCGGATCAGAACGGCACGGCTGTCCTCTGAGTCGAGCACGACGGGGGAGCGGGTGCCGTCCGGTGTCTCGATCTCGTGAAGCTGCCACGAACGCACGGTTGCCAATCTAGCTCACGACGACGGCAGCTCCAGCCAGGCGGCCGCGCCCTTCATCGCTGCGCCTGTTCGTCGAGAGGCGTGAGAGAGTTTGGGACGTGCTGTTGGACGAGATCGCGCGCGTCTCCGCCGAGGTGGCCGCGGCGTCAGCACGCACCGAGAAGACGCGCCTCCTCGCCGAGTGCCTTCGCCGCGGGGGCGCCGGCGAGCACCTCGTCGCCGTCGCGTACCTCTCGGGCGAGCTGCCGCAGGGCTCGATCGGCGTCGGCTGGGCGGCACTTCGCGAGCTTCCGCCCCCGGCCGGGCCTCCGCCGACGCTCGAGCTGCTCGAGGTGCACGAGGCCGTGTCGCGCATCGCAGCCGTGTCGGGCAGGGGATCGCAGGCGATCCGGCGAGCAGAGCTCGTGAAGCTGTTCGCGCGTGCGACGGAAAGTGAGCAGCGATTCCTCGCAGCCCTCCTGCTCGGCGAGCTGCGTCAGGGGGCGCTCGAGGGCGTCATGCTCGAGGCGGTGGCGAGCGCCGCGGGTGTCGCTCCTGCGGCCGTTCGCCGCGCGACGATGCTCGCCGGCAACCTTCCGGAGGTCGCCGAGGCCGCAATCGCCGGGGGCGTCGAGGAGCTCGGCGGCTTCTCGCTCGAGGTCCTTCGCCCCGTGAAGCCGATGCTGGCGCAGACGGCCGACGATCTCGAGAGCGCGCTCGAGCGGCTCCGGCCCGCCGTCGTCGAATGGAAGCTCGACGGTGCCCGTCTGCAGGTGCACCGGCTCGGAAGGGAGGTGCGAGCATTCACGAGGAGCCTTGCCGATGTGACCGATCGGGTGCCGGAGGTAGTGGAGGTGGCGCTCGCGCTTCCCGTCGACGCCATCGTCCTCGACGGAGAGGCGATCGCGCTGAGAGAGGACAGATCGCCGCACCGGTTCCAGGTGACGATGGGCCGTTTCGGGAGCCGCCCCGATCGCGCCGCAGCCGCGAAGGCTCCGCTCTCGACATTCTTCTTCGACGTCCTCCACGTCGACGGCGAGGATCTTCTCGACCGGCCCGCGCGGGAGCGCCTCGAGGCGCTCGCTGCCAAGGTGCCCGAGCAGAACCGGGTGCCGAGGATCGCGGCTACGAGCACCGCTGACGCTGAGCGATTCCTGGCCGATGCCATCGGCCGCGGTCACGAGGGCGTGATGGTGAAGGCGCTCGACGCACCGTACGAGGCCGGGCGTCGCGGCGGAAGCTGGCTCAAGCTAAAGCCCACGCACACCTTGGACCTGGTGGTACTCGCCGCGGAGTGGGGGCACGGGCGGCGCCAAGGGAAGCTCTCGAACCTCCATCTGGGTGCGCGCGATCCCGGCACTGGAGGCTTCGTCATGCTCGGCAAGACATTCAAGGGGATGACCGATGCGATGCTCGCGTGGCAGACGGAGCACCTGCTCGCGCTGGAGTCCGGTCGCGACTCCCACACCGTCCACGTGCGCCCCGAGCTCGTTGTCGAGGTCGCCTTCGACGGGGTGCAGACGAGCCGACGCTACCCCGGAGGCGTCGCGCTGCGCTTCGCGCGGGTGAAGGGGTATCGACCCGACAAGCGCCCCGAGGACGCCGACACGATCGACGCGGTCCGCGCGATCCACGAGGGACGTTCTGCTTGAGCGGCGACCGCGGAAGCCGCAACCGGGTCGCGGAGGAGGAGGACGCATCGGTCGCCACAGGCGCCCATTGCGACGAGTTGTCGGGGTGGCCAAGACCGACGCCGCCAGGCCACCGCCGCAAAGCGTCAATCAAGCGCGGGGTGGCCTCGTTACCGGCCGCCCATTCAAAGAGCGTCTTCACAGACTTCCCATCTGCCATCCCAGCGTTCATCACGCTTCCGTTGGTCGAGTCGCGGTCTCGGGTTCATCGGGCCACCGGAGCGACGAGATTCGAATCCGCGACCTCCGGCATGCAAATTCTGTCCAGCGTTGTGCCGGGGCGCGCGTGCGCGCGAGATGAGTCGGGGTTATTCAGGACGCGCACACGCGCCCCGATCTCTCCGAGTCGGAGGGTCCGAAGCACCCGAGCCCGCAGGCGCGGCATGACCCTACGGCGCGCGTTCGGCGCGCTCGACGACGCGCGCCACTTCTACGCGCGATGCGACCCCGAGCTTGCGGAAGGTATTGCGCAGGTGGGTTTCGACCGTCTTCGAGCTGAGGAAGAGTTCGGCCGCGATCTGAGGATTGGTCTTGCGGTCGACGACGAGTCGTGCGATCTGGAGCTCGCGCTCGGTCAGCGACTCGACGCCTGATCCATCTGCCTTGCCCGGGCGGGTGCGCCGGTGGACCGACCGTCCGAGCTTCCGGAGTTCCCGTTCGGCCTGCTGTCGGTAGCGGTGCGAGCCGAAGGACTCGAACGCCGCCGCCGCGAGCTCCAGTTCGGCCGCCGCCTGGTCGGGCTTGCCCGCCTGGGCGAGCGCTCGACCGGCGAGCAGCCGCGACGTTGCGGCGTCGAAGACGTTCCCGACCTCCTCGAGGGCCGCTGCAGCGCTCAGCGCCCGCTCGGCGGCGGCCGACGGCTCGCCGCCGTCGAGATCGAGCGCCGCGGCGGCGAGGGCTGCCATCGCGCCTGCCATCGGGAGGCCGACGGCTTCGGCGCAGGCCTGCGACGCCGCTGCGGCGTGCTCGGCTTCGTCGCGTCGGCCCGCCGCGAGGAAGGAACGGGTGAGAAGCTCGAGGTACCTGGCGCGCCAACCTCCTCCGATCAGCCGCAGCTCGTTCCCGCCTGCGAACTCGACTAACAGCTCAGCGCACCGCTCCGCATGGCCGGTTTCGAGGCGGGCGTAGGCGAGCGCGACCGCCGCGTGTGCAGGGACGGGACCAGGGTCGAGCTGTTGCGCAAGGTCAAACGCCTCCTTTGCGGTCGCGAGCGCCAGGTCGATGTCACCGGCGGCGAATGCTGCGTAGGAGCGGTTGAAGAGGTTCCAGGCGAGGCCTTGCGGGTTGTCGACCAGACCGCGCGGCTGCGATCGCGCCGTCGAGCACCTCGCCTGCCTCCGCCATCCGGCCTCGAACCCAGAGACTGCCTCCGAGCATGGGGACGATGAGCGGGAAGAGATCGCCCTTTCCGTTCGCACGGCCGATCCTCAGCGCGCGCTCGGCGTGAGACCCTGCCCCCGCGAAGTTCTCGAGATAGAACTCGGCCGTGGCCAGATGCGCGAGCGCGTCGAGGCGAGCGCCGAGCTGGTCGTCCGCGAGACCGTCGATGAGCGCGGCGGCGTCGGCGGAATATGTCAGTCCCTCAGCCGCGCGACCCCCAACCGCGCTTGCGAGGGCACGTCCGGCGAGCGCCGCTGCGATCAGCGCCTGGTTGTCGAGCAGCGCTGCCGCGTCGGCCGCGCGGCTCGCCCAGTCGCGCATCGCGTCGTAGTCGCCGTGGTAGAGGCTGTCGCCGATGAGCTCGATCATCAATTCGACGCCTTGCACGGAGGCAGGGTCTTGGAGTTCGCCGAGCGCGGCCTCGAGGTGGGCGTGCGCCTCGTTGTACCGGCCGAGGAGGTGCTCGACCCGCGCACAGGCAGCGGTGAGACGAACACGCAACGACTCCGCTTCCTGAGGGACGATGTTCATGCTCTCGAGGAGTGCTGCGTGGCTCTCGCCGAGTTGGCCTGTAGCAGCGAGCGCTTCGGAGCGGGCTAGCAGCAGCTCGACGCGCCGATCGCCGGGCGCAGCCGCCGGAAGGAGACGGAGGGCGGCGGCGAACCAGCGCGCGGCGCTCGCAGGTGCACGCGGGGCTGCACCCTCGCCGGCCTCTCGCAGCAGCGCAATCGCGGCCTCATCGCCCTGACGCGCTGAGCGTTCGACGTGGTGCGCGATCGCCGATATCAGTGAACCTCGAAGGGCAAGGGCCTCGGCGCAGCGCTCGTGCGAGCCGAGCCGCCAGCCGCCGGGCATCGACTCGTACACCGTGCGGCGAATGAGCGGATGCCGGAACCGGAAGCGCCGCGGAACGTCCGTCTCGCGGACGAGATCCAGGCGAAGCAGCTCGTCGAGTGCCTCGATCGCTGCCGCGTCTGCGGCTCCGGCGGCCGCGGCCGCCAGCTCAGGGTCGAAGGGGTCTCCCGCGACGGCGGCGCCATCGAGAATGAGGCGTGAGGGCTTGGAGAGCAGAGCGAGCTCCTCGGTGAGCGCGGCGGCGACCGCAGGGGGGACGTCGACGCCTGCGAGCGCAGGCTCGTCGGGCGGTGCCGTTAGGTCGGAACGGTTGGCCGACCGTGCGAGCTGCTCGAGGTAGAAGGGATTGCCGCCGCTGTCCTCGTAGAGGCTGGTTGCGTCGACGCGGTCGCCGATCAGCTCGCGGGCGTCGTCGAGGCTGAGCGCCCCCAGTTCGATGCGCGCGATCGTGCCGGCGCGGTGCGCCCGTTCAACGGCGGCGCTGAGGCGCTCGCCCATCTGTCGCGGCCGCGCGGCCAGCGCGATGAGTACCTGAGCGGCCGGCGGTCGATGGAGCAGCGCGCCGAGCAGCTCGACCGATGCCGGATCGGCCCAGTGGACGTCATCCAGCACGAGAACCACCGGCTGGGTCTGCGCGAGCGTCTCGAGCAGGGTGCAGACGGCGCGGTGGCTGCGGTATCGCTCGTGCTGGATCGCTGTCCTGCGCCCAATCGCGAGGCTGGCCAATGACGGGAAGACGGTCGCGAGTTCTGCGCGCACATCACCGTCGAGGTTGTCGAGGCGCTGCGGGTCGAGGCCGTGGACGTACTCGTCGAGCGCGTCGACGAAGACCCAGAACGGCAAGTCGAGCTCGAGCTCCCCGGCCCGGCCTGAGAGGACGAGGTACCCGCGTGCGTCGGCACGGGCGGCCACCTCGGCGAGGAGGCGCGACTTGCCGATTCCCGGCTCGCCGACCAACTCGAGCGCCGCGGAGTCTCCCCTGCCGACTTGGGCGAGGAGACGGTCGACCGAGTCGACCTCTAACGCGCGGCCGACGAGGTGGGTGGCAAGTGTCATGTGTGGCTTTCGGCTCAACCCTAGATCAGGGCTGGTCGATCGAGAAATCAGGGTGGCCGATTCAGGGTGACCGCCTGATGTGGGGACGACGGCTCCGCGGCATGGTCGTACACATGCCCCGCTACCTGCTTCACCACCACCACGAGCCGAACGAATGCGGCGTTGCCTTCGCCGCGTTCCGCGGTTTCGAGAGCCCGCTTCGTCACAAGGGCGCGCTGGCCTCCTGCCATTCCGGCGGCCATTCGATCTGGTGGACGGTGGACGCCCCCAGCGAGGAGAACGCGCTCGCGCAGTTGCCCTTCTACATCGCCGAGCGCACAACGGCCGCCTCGGTCAACGAGGTGCTGATCCCGTGACCGTCCCCGGCAGCCGCAACCCAGAAGGAGGAGTCATGAGCGCATCTCGTCAGCACGACACCTGGAGCGAGCTCGCGGTCCGAGAGAACGACGGCCTCGCGGTCTCGCTCTTCTGGAGCAAGGCGACTGACCGCGTGCGGGTCGTCGTCGTCGACCAGATGTTCAAGCAGGAACTCCACGTGGACGTCCCTGCCGCGTGTGCCCTCGATGCCTACTACCACCCGTTCGCCTACGCGGCCGGCCGAGGACGCGAACCCAGCTGCGCGATCTCCGAGCCTCGACGCCTAGCCACCCCGAAAGGAGCGCAGCCTGATGACAATCGACCCGATTCAGCACGCCCGCCGTTGGAAGACGCTCGGCGTGCTCTCGCTGAGCCTGGTGATCATCGGGCTCGACAACACGATCCTCAACGTCGCCCTGCCCACGCTGCAGGACGAGTTCGACGCCTCCCCTTCGAAGTTGCAGTGGATGGTCGACTCGTATCTGCTCGTGTTCGCGGGCCTTCTGCTCGTCTTCGGCACGCTCGGCGACCGCTTCGGGCGCAAGCTCGCACTCCAGGCAGGCGTGTCGATCTTCGGCCTCGCCAGCCTCGGCGCCCTCGTCGCGGATTCCGCCGACCAGGTGATCGCCGTGCGCGCCGCAATGGGTATCGGCGCGGCGCTGATCATGCCCGCCACGCTCTCGATCATCGCCAACGTCTTCACCGGCGAGGAGCGCGGCAAGGCGATCGCCATCTGGGCCGCCCTGGCGGCGGTCGGAATCGGGCTCGGCCCACTGGCAGGTGGACTGTTGCTCGAGTGGTTCGACTGGCCGTCGGTCTTCCTCGTCAATGTGCCGTTCGCGCTTGCGGCGCTGTTGCTCGGCATCCGCTACGTGCCCGAGAGCCGTGACCCAAGACCCGGCTCGTTCGACCTGCTCGGAGCGGCGCTCTCCGCCGCCGGCTTCAGCATCCTCGTGTACGCGATCATCGAGGCGCCCGAGCAGGGTTGGACGTCCGGACTCGTGCTCGGATCGCTCGCCGCGAGCATCGCGCTGCTGGGCTCTTTCGTCTGGTGGGAACGGCGCACCAAGGACCCGATGCTCGACCTGGGCTTCTTCCGCAGCGCGCGCTTCAGCGTCGGAACGGGGGCAGTCAGCGTCGCCTTCTTCGCCCTCCTCGGCGCGATCTTCGCGCTGACCCAGTACTTGCAGTTCGCCCACGGCTACAGCGCGATCGAGGCCGGCGCGATCATGAGCCCGATTGCGCTCGGGCTGATGATGGGCGCGGGCTCGTCGAGCAAGGCAGTGCGCCGGCTCGGCACCTCACGCGTCGTCGCGGCAGGCCTGAGCGGTCTGGCGCTCCTTCTGGCGGTGACCACGTTCTGGGACACGAGCACGAACGCCCTGCTGCTTGCAGCCTGGTTCTTCGGGCTCGCGCTCGCGATGGGTTGGGTGATGGCCCCGGCAACCGAGGCCGTCATCGGCGCCGTCCCGGCCGCCAAGTCCGGCGTCGCCTCGGCCACCAACACCGTGGCCCGGATGGTCTCGGGAGCGCTCGGCGTTGCCGTGGTCGGCTCGTTCGTCAGTTCCCTCTATTCCACTGATGTCGAAGGCTCGCTCGACGCTCTGCCTCCCAAGGCGCAGGCGGCGGCCGAGTCCTCGGTCGGTGCCGCCAGCGCGATCGCGGCCCAGCTTCCACCCAACGCAGCCTCTGAGCTGCTCGCGACGACTGGCGACGCCTTTACGCAGGCGATGGGTACCGGTCTTCTCGTAGCCGCGGCGCTGGCGGCGGCCACTGGCCGTCATCGTCGTCCGCTTTCTGCCGGCCCGCGAGTCCGTGGAAGCGAAAGTCGCGGACCGTGATCTGCGCCCGACTGCCGACACGCGCGAGCCGTCAGTCCGTCGGAAGGCCGGCGTGTGGGTGATCCTCGCTGCGCTGGTCCTCGGCGCCGCCTACCTCGCAAGCAGGCCGGGTTCCGACACCCCAGCTGCCAACGGGCGCGCATCGGCTCCGAAGTTCGCGGCCATCGAGCACTTCGTCCAGGACGAGATGGCCGCGCAGCGAATCCCCGGACTCGCGCTCGGCATCGTCGAGGACGACCGCATCACCTACCTCCGGGGCTTTGGCAAGGCAGACGACTCCGGGCGGCCTGTGACCCCGAGCACCCCCTTCGTCATCGGTTCGGTCGCCAAGTCGTTCACCGCGCTGGCAGTCATGCAGCTCGTCGAGGCCGGGAAGATCGAGCTCGACGCCCCCGTGCAGCGCTACCTGCCTTGGTTCCGAGTCGCAGACGAGCGAGCTTCCGCTGAGATCACAGTCCGCCACCTGCTGAACCAGACGAGCGGCTTGTCGACCAAGACCGGGCGGACGTTCCAGGGCAACGGCGACATCAGTGACGCGGCGCTGGAGAAGACCGTTCGCAAGCTGAGCAGCGTCGAGCTGACAGCACCGGTCGGCGAGACCTATCAGTACAGCACCGTCAACTACGCAGTCTTGGGATTGATCGTGCAGACGGTCGCTGGGCGCTCGTACGAGAGCTACGTCCAGACGGAGATCCTCGACCCCCTGCAGATGCGCGGCTCGTTCACGTCCGCGGCGGCGGCCGAGCACCACGGCCTCGCCACCGGCTATCGCTACTGGTTCGGCCGGCCGAGAGCGGCCGACCTCCCGTACAACCGTGGGCTCATCCCGGCCGGGTACCTCATCTCCGATGCCGAGGACATGAGCCACTACCTGATCGCCCAGTTGAACCGTGGTCGGTACGGCTCGGCGTCCGTGCTCTCACCCGAGGGAGTGGACGAGCTCCACCGCCCGGCCGTCCAGACACCGGAGACGGGCACCTCGTACGGGATGGGCTGGTTCGTCGGTCCGCTCAACGGGATCCCGGCGATCCACCACCAGGGCGAGACGTTCAACTTCCACGCCAATGCCGTGCTCGTGCCCGGCAGCCGGACGGGAGTCATCGTGCTGATGAACGCGGAGAACTCCGTCGACCTGTTCCTCACCGGTCGCATGGGCACGATCTCCGAGGGCGTGACGAGCCTCCTCGAGGGACGCGACCCCGCTCCTGCGCCATCGGGCATCGCCACCTTCGTCGTCTACGTGCTGCTGTTCGGAATCGTCGTTCTCCAGCTGCGCAGCATCGCGCGCTGGGTGACGGCTCTACGTCGTGGGCGCGTGCCTCGCGGCCGCATCGGCCCGCGGGTGCGCATCGCGCTGGCCCTGGCGCTGAGCCTCGGCTGGGCCGTCCTCGTCCTCGTCGTCGTGCCGAAGCAGCTCGGGCTGCCGCTTCTCGTTGTCGCTCAGGGCTTGCCGGATCTCGCCTACCTCGTTCTGCTGAGCGGTGCGGTCGCTCTGTGTTGGGGGATCGTCAGATCGATCTGGGCGTACGCGACGCTCCGTCGGGCAGGCCGCCGCAGTCATGTGGCTGCTCGGGCAGACGCGACCAGAGTCGCTGCGAGCCAGTCATGAGCACGATTACCTCGCGACACAAAGTGCAAGCAGGCGGGCTCGCTCGGCTTGCGAGCGCCGTCACCCGAGAGACCGCGTTGACGCTGATCGCGGTCGGAATCGTCGGCCTCCACATCGTCGACGACAACTTCGTCCATCCCGAGCCCGGTACCTCTGCGGGCGACCACCTCGCGAGCGGGCTGATTCCCGTGACGGTCCTCGCGTCGGTCGCGGTGCTCTACCCACGCCTTCGCGCCGGCCTGCGGGCGATCACGGCGATGACCCTCGGCGCGCTCGCCATCACCGTGGGCGTGCCATCGGCCTACTACCTCCTCGACGGCAGCGCTTCCGGCGACCATTTCACCGGCTTGCTCGCGATCGTCGCAGGCGTCGTGCTCCTCCTGAGCGGGCCGGTCACGCTCTGGAAGGCACGGCGCACCGACGGAAGCCGACGCCGCCGCTACCTGCGCCGCGCGCTCCTCGTCGTGGCGACGCCCGTGCTCGCATGGGCGATCGTCTGGTTCATCGTCTTCCCGATCGGCTTCGCCTACATCTACGTGCACACCGGGCGGGGCGCAGTGACCCCGGACCTCCGTGTCCCGTACGAGACCGTCACCGTGGTCACGGCCGATTCGCTCGAGCTGGCCGCCTCGTACGTCCCCTCGAGGAATCGTGCCGCGGTCGTCCTCTTTCCGGGAGCGACTCGGTCCCGGGAGGCGAGGATGCTGATCCGCCATGGATATGGCGTGCTGCTGCTCGACCCACGCGGACAGGGCTCGAGCGAGGGTGACACCGTGCGCTGGGCGGGCGACCGCGACCTTCTGGCCGCAGCCGAGTATCTGCGCCGTCGTCCGGACGTCGACCCCGACCGCATCGGCGGGTTCGGCTTCTCGATCGGCGGAGAGATCCTGCTCGAAGCGGCCGCGCAGTCCACCGCGTACAAGGCGATCGTCACGGAGGGCGCCGGCAGCCGTGTCGGGGACGAGGACGTGACAGGCCCGGCTCGTCTACTCGCAGAGCCGAACCTGGCGCTCATGACGGCGGCGTTGACGGTCTTCTCGAACCACGGGCCGCCACCGCCGATCGAGAGCCGCATCGCGCGCATCGCCCCCCGTTCGGTCTTCCTGATCCACGCCGATCCCGGGCTGGGCGGGGAGAACACGAGAGGGCCGACGTACTACGCGGCGGCCGGAAAGCCGAAGGCGATCTGGAAGGTGCCCGGCTCGAGGCACACCGGAGGCATGGATGCTCGCCCGGCCGAATACGAGCGGCGGGTCATCGACTTCTTCGACCGCTCCCTGCTCGACAGGTGGAGTGAACAAATGACCTACGACCACGATCTGCTCGTCATCGGGTCCGGACCGGCCGGGCACAAGGCAGCAATCCAGGCGGCGAAGCTCGGCCGTCGCGTGATTCGCTGGCCGGAGCTCACGGCGATTTGACATTTCGAACATATCGCGATATATCGTGATAGGTCAAAACATGAAAGGACGGATTACATGCACAGTTCCACCCATCGACGCCGGTCGCGCGGGGAGTGGTACGCGGTGACCGGGGTCGACCCAGACCCGCGACGTCGAGGCTCACGTCGCGGGCGGGGTCGCTCGGGCTTCGGCGGTTTCCGGGGCTATCGCGGCCCGCGCGCCCGCCGGGGAGACATCCGGGCAGCCCTGATCGCGCTGCTTGCCGAGGAGCCACGCAACGGCTACCAGCTCATGCAGGAGATCGAGCAGCGCTCCGACGGAGTCTGGCGTCCGAGCCCCGGGTCGGTCTACCCGGCCCTCCAGCAGCTCGAAGACGAGGGCCTCGTCGTCACCGGAGAGCGCGACGGGCGTCGCGTCTACGAGCTCACCGAGACCGGCCGTGCCGAGCTCGGCAAGCTGGGCGACGCTCCCGCCCCCTGGGATGCCGTCAAGGAGGACGTCGGCGCCGGCACGTGGCAGCTCTTCCAGCTCGTCCGCGAGATCGGCATGGCCGCCACGCAGCTGGTGCACGCGGGCGACGACACGCAGGTCGCCCAGGCACAGGACGTCCTTCGCCAGGCACGTCGGTCGCTCTACCGGATCCTCGCGGAGGACCCGCCCTCCAACCATTCCGATTCGGAGGCCGAGGAGAACTCGTAGTCATCGAACGATCGCGACTCGCATACGGTCTACATGCGCCGGAGCTCGATGAGGGCGCAAGGGTCTGCGCTTCTTCGCCACCGCCTCGACCAGTCCACGATTGCACCCCGGCGCAGCAACGTGCGACTGTTGTCGACGCCACATTGATTGAGGCCGTGCGAGTTCTTCGAGCGCGGCTCAGTGACGTTTCCGACGGGAGGTAAGGGATGAACTCCAAGAGCATGGCAGGGTGGATCGGCTTCGCCGGCATCGTGATGGTGATCATCGGCGGAATCGACTTCTTCCAGGGCCTGATCGCTCTGTTCGAGGACGACTACTTCGTCCCCACTGCGTCGGGCTTCCTCGTCTTCGACCTGACGGGTTGGGGCTGGACGATGCTGATCTGGGGCGTGCTGCTCTTCTTCGCAGGTCTCGGCTTGATCGCCGGACAGGGGTGGGCGCGCTGGTTCGCGATCGTGGTCGTGGCCCTGAACTTCATCGCCCAGCTCGGCTTCCTCGGCAACACCCAGTACCCGCTCTGGTCGCTGACGGTGATCGCCTTGAACATCATCGTGCTCTACGCGTTGACCGCGCGCTGGAGCGAGAGCCAGGCGGCGATCGATACCGCCCGCTGACGGGCACTCCGGGATCGAGGCCGTCGCGCGGCATCGTGCGCGGCGGCCTCGACCTCCGGCCGAGAGCGCTCAGCGGCCGTGGCAGAGCAGCGGTGCGCCGAGGCTTCGGGAGCACGGACAGGCCCGATCGCGTGACGCTCTAGACTCGCGGGCACCGACGAGACGACGAGAGGAGCTTCGAATGACGCACTACGGGACCCTGCGGCTGTGGGCGGCGCTTCTGACCTTGGTGGGTGTCCTCGCGCTGATCTTCGCGGGGATCGGGACGATCGTCTGGGCCTTCGAGGCGGACGGCTTCTGGCAGACGATCGGCGTCCTCTTCATCGGCGGGCCGATCGCGATCTTCCTGGCGACGTTGCCGATCGCGCTGTCTCAGGCGCTCCGCGCCCTGGCCGACGTGGGCGACACCGTTCGCGCCGGCTAGACCTTCGCGGGCGCGCAGCTTCGACGCGAGCTCGACAGGTTCGCGCACGCGGGGGAGTCTTCGAGCGCCGTCTGGAGCTCCTTCCCGGCGTCCGCGTTGTCGATCGTGGTGAGTGCAGTACTGAAAGCAGTGCTCATTGCGGAGAGCGACTGCCCGATCGCCGTCACGGCGGCAGCGAGCCCCGAGAGCCCCGATACGTTGTCGACGGCGTCCTGGATGTCGCTCTTCTCGGTGTCCAGCGTGTCGGACAGCGACTGCAGTGAGCTCTTGACTTCTTCGCCCGACTGCGTGTCTGGCGTTCCGAGCCCCTTCACGTCGTCGACGAAGGTCTCGGTCGCAGAGCTGAAGTCGTCGGCAGCGGTCTTCAAGCTGTCCTCGTTCAGCGACGACGGGTTCTTCAGCTCGTCGGTGGTCGCCTTGAGCGAGTCGGTCCAGGTGGTGACGGCCGTGCAGAACTCAGTGGCCCATTGGTCGACGGCCGTCGTAGACGTGCTCTCGTCGCTACCTCCGCATCCGGCCGCGACGAGTGCGCACGACGCCACGACGGCGGCAAAGGCGATCATGGTGCCTCGTCTCACAGGAGCTCGACCCTATCAGCGCGACGAGCGGACATGAGCCGACAGCCGGGACCGCACGAGCGCTCGCTGGACCGGCACTGCGAGCCAGCATCCGGCTTCGCGCAGCCGTTCGAGAAGCGAGGCGCGTTCGTCCGTGAGCGCGAGCGACACCTTCGAGCTCGTACCGGCGAGCGCAGCTCGAAGGAGCGTCGCGGCCCGCGGGCCGTGCCAGCTCGACGTGACGAGGACGACCTCCTGCGCCGAGATCTTCCGAGCGGCGGTGGCGGCGCCGACGACGTTGCCGAGCGTCGTTCGTGCGGTGCGATCCAAGAGCACGCGCGAAGTCCGACCACTCCAGGATCTCGCCATCAGCTCGGCCTCCGAGATACCGCGACTGCGTCGTGCCCAGCCGGACATCAGGACGACGTCCTCGTCACGAGCCACCTGCTCGGCTCGCCGGAGCCGCGTCGCGCAGATCTCGTGGAGCTCGTGCGTGCGGCCGTCCGAGTAGCCGAGCACGGTAACGAGACGCGACCCGCTCATCGACGCCCTCGACGGTGGCGCCGCCAGACGCCGTAGACGAGAAGCGTGCCGGCGACGGTCACGACGAGCTCGACGGCGCGCCGGCCGCGCAGCTTCGACTCGCCGCTCGCGCGTTCGCGCATGTGGACGGGCACCTCGGCGACATGAAGCCCGGCTTCACGCAGGCGGAGGAGTGACTCGACCTCCGGCGCTCCGCTCTCGTACGGCTTGGCGAGTACGGGCATCGCACGCGCGTTGACCGCGTACATCCCGCTCGTCGCGTCGTGAAACGGCCTACCGAGCGCGGCACGCATCGCCCGTCGCAGCACGGAGGTTCCGACGCGACGACTCGGGCTCGGCTCGTACCGGAACGCCTCGTATCCGTCGCCGGTCGCGAAGCGCGAGCCGATCGCGACGTCCGCCTCGCCCTCGCGGACGATGGCGAGGAGCCGCGCCAGCTCGTCGACCGGATGCTGACCGTCGGCATCGACACGGCCCGCGAATGCGTACCCGTGGTCGGCGGCATACGCGTAGCCCGCGGCGATCCCTTCCCGGAGTCCACGGTTCTCGCCGAAGGAGAGGACGTCCGCACCACCGGCACGCGCGACGTCCGCCGTGCCGGTCGGTCGAACCGTCGTCGACGACGAGGACATCGGTCTGTGGGAGCTGCCCGGCGAGCTCGTCGAGCACGGCCGGAAGGTTCGCTTCCTCGTTCCAGGCGGGGATGAAGACGACTGTGTCGGCCATTACGTCACTCGAAAGGGTGACGGATCGCTTGTTGGAGGGATTGTCACCTGGCGTATTCGTCCGTTCACTTCGTCAAGGAGTCCAGAGGTCGACCCATCGGAGGAATAAGGTGCGCGCCGAACGCCGCAGTCGGGCAGCGAATGAATCAGGACAGGTACTGGTCTTGGCGGCCTTGGGCATGACCATGATGCTCGTCATGGTCGCCCTTGTCGTCGACATCGGCAAGGCGTACCTCGTGCAGCGCCAGCTGCAGGCGGGCGTCGATGCCGCCGCGCTTGCAGGTGCTCAGTTCCTTCCCGATCCCACGGAGGCGACGCAGACCGCCCAGGACTACGGTCCTTCGGCGGGCAGCCCGAACTCGGTCAAGGCGGGCGCACCGGTGACGACGACGGTGACGATGCGTTGCGTCCAGTCGGCTCCCGGTTGCTCGACGTCGTTCAACTCGTACAACGCGCTGCAGGTCCACGCGACCTCGGACGTGCCCACGGTCTTCGCGCGCATCCTCGGGATCAAGAAGCTCACCGTCAAGGCGACCGCCACGGCCTGCTCGCCGTGCACCGCCAAGCCGCTCGACATCATGCTCGTCCTCGACCGAACGGGCTCCATGTGCCAGTTCAGCAACGGATCGAACGATCCGAACTGCACGGACCTCAAGAACGCGAAGGACGGGATCAAGACCTTCCTCGGCTTCATGGATCCCGGCGCTGGACAAGGTCGGGCTCGCGCTCTTCCCGCCGGCACTGACCAGCGCTGGGTCGCGACCTGTCCGTCACTCCGACGGACGGCAGAAGCGGTACGGGTCCGACGCGTGATTTCCGGAGTGGACAAGGACTACCGAAGCCGCCCTGGTCGCCCGCATGGTACACGATCGCGTCGCTGACGCAGGATTACCCCGTCCGGTACACCGTGCGAGTCTGGAATTCGACTACCTCGTGGAGAGCGGTCCGCGCTGATCAACTTCAACCGGCACGGTCGGCGCACGTCCAACGCCTCGGTTGCTCTAACGGCGCCGGCACCACGCTCTACGCGTCTGCGATCGAGGCGGCCCAGCACGAGCTCGACGCGCACGGGCGCGGCGGAACGTCGACGACGTCATCGTCTTCCTGTCCGACGGGGCCGCGAACACGTCAATACGCCGCTGCCGACCAGCCATGGCGCAACAATCCGACGTGGATCTCGGCGACCGGGCTCCGTGTGGAGCGGGCGCTCTCGCGAAGTGGCGAAGGGCAACGTCATCTACTCGATCGGCTACGACCTCAACGGTCGGGAACGGATCTCGAGCAACGTGGCGGCGCTGAACGGCCCATGACGGGAGCCAACCCCGTCGAGGCCACGCAGTCCTGGGGCACACTGCCTACGACGCGATCGAGGCGATCGCAAGCGATCACGGCGAACTACTACGACAAGCCGAACCCGGGCCAGCTCAGCACGATCTTCACCCGAATCGCGGCCGACCTCTCGCGCCCCGCCGCGCGCCTGATCGACGACAACACCACGTAGGGACTGGGTAACGCAAGAGATGATGACGCCGCGTCGAATCCGAAGGGCCCAGGAGGGCCAGGCGATGGTCGAGTTCGCACTCGTCATCCCTCTTCTCCTGCTCCTGATCTTCGGGATCATCCAGTTCGGGATCCTCTTCAACAACTACCTGACGCTCACCGATGCGGTGCGTGCAGGTGCTCGGCAGGCGAGCGTCAGCCGAACGCTGCCGGATCCGGTCACGAAGACGACAGCTCGTGTCCAGGGTGCTGCGGCGGGTCTCGACCACAACAAGCTCGAGATCACGGTGACCGCATACAACCCGGATGACGGGAGTGCGACGTGGGCTCAGGGCGGCGACGTCACCGTCGACGCCAAGTACCCGTTCCACATCAACCTCTTCGGCTTCGTCGTCATGTCGGGGAAGATCCACAGCAAGACCACCGAACGCCTCGAGTGACCTCGCCGTTCGACCGCGGCTAGCTCGCGCTCTCAGATGACGTTCACCTCGGGACGTGGTGCGTCCCGGGCGAAGCGTTCGACGGCGAGTGGCGTGACATCGGCGAAGGGCTCGCGTCCGAGCACGAGGTCGCGAACGATCTCGCCCACCGCGGGGCCCTGGAGAAAGCCGTGCCCCGAGAACCCGGTCGCGTACAGGAAGCGCGAAGGGCTCGGCGACTCGCCGATCAGCGCGTTGTGATCGGGCGTGACCTCGTAGTAGCCCTTCCAGCCGCCGGCGATTCCGAGCTCGGTCAACACGGGCAGGCGGTACTCGGCGACCGCCGTGACCTGCTCGAGCCAGGCCGGGTCGGTCGGCACGTCGAACCCGGCGACTTGCCCGCGGTCGGCCATGCCGAAGAGGAGCCCGGGGCCCTCGCGATGGAAGTAGAAGCCCGTCGAGAAGTCGACCGTCAACGGAATTCCGTCCGGGAGTGAAGGTCCGGCTGTCGTGTACCCGATCTCGCGAAGGACGGGTGCTACCGGCAGCTCGATGCCGACCATCCGCGCGATGTCCGGCGACCAGGCGCCTGCCGCACACACGACCGTACGCGTCTCGACCCTGCCGGCTCCGGCCCTGACGCCGCGAATCTCGCCGCCGTCGAGGTCGATTCCGTCGACCGCACACCCGGTCACGACCGTCGCACCGTGGCGCCGAGCACCGGCCGCGTATCCCTGGACGACGGCTTCCGGGCTCGCATGGCCGTCGAGCGGGGAGAAGGTTGCCGCCAGCACGCCCTCGAGCCCCGCGATCGGGCAGAGGCGCCGCACCTCGTGGAGATCCACGAATCGACTCGGCACGCCGTGCTCGTTCTGCAACGCGACGCTCCGCTCGAACGACGCGACGTCCTGGGCGCGGTCGAGGAGGAAGAGGTATCCGACCTGCTTCAGGTCGATCTCCGCGCCCGGCCGCTCCGCGAAGTCCTTGTACGCCTCGATGCTGCGGAGCCCGAGCGCGATGTTCAACGGATCCGAGAACTGGGCTCGAATACCGCCGGCCGCCCGGCTCGTGGAGCCGGACGCGAGCTCCGACCGTTCGAGCAGGCAGACATCCGCGCCTGCCTCGGCAAGATGGAACGCGACGCTCGAGCCGATCACTCCGCCGCCCACAACGACGACCTCGGCGCGCTCCGGGAGGACCGCCGTCATCGGCGTACGAGGTTGCGGAGGAAGAACAGCAGGTTCGCAGGCCGCTCGGCGAGCCGGCGCATGAGATACGGATACCAGTCCGGGCCGTAGGGAGTCGCCACGAGCACCTTGTGGCCGCGTGCCGCAACCTCGCGCTGGAGCGAGGGACGGACGCCGAAGAGCATCTGGAACTCGTACCGGTCGCGACCGATTCCCTCCCGCGCGACGAAGCGCTCGACGTGGGAGATGATCTTCTCGTCGTGGGTTGCCACGGCGACGTACGCACCGCCCTGCAGGCCGCGCTCCACGAGCCGGACGTACGCGGAGTCCACGTCGCGCTTCTCCGGGTACGCGATCTCCGCAGGCTCGAGGTACGCCCCCTTCACGATGCGCAGGTTGGGGGCGTGCGGCAGGAGCCGGTCGAGGTCCTCGGGAGTGCGGTAGAGGTACGACTGCAGGACCGTGCCGACGTTCTCGTGACCCGCAGCCCGCAGGCGCTCGTAGATCCTGAGCGTCGCGTCGACGAACTCGGACTGCTCCATGTCGATGCGCACGAAGAGATCGCGGCTCGCGGCGTGCGCGACGAGGCGCTCGACGTTTGCATGCGCAGCCTCCTCGTCGAACGAGAGCCCGAGGTGTGTCAGCTTCAGTGCAAGGTTGGCCCGGAGGCGGTCACTGGCGAGGCGATCGAGGAGCTCGGTGTATTCGCGCACGACGATGTCCGCTCCGTCCGCATCCGGTATGGCCTCGCCGAGCAGCGTCGTGTTCGCGTGCAGCCCCGCGTCGTTGAGCCTCCTCAGCACGGCGACGCATTCGTCCAGCGTCTCTCCCGCGACGAACCGGCCGGCACCGAGGCGCATGCCGTAGCGGCGCACCACACGCTGCAGGAAGGCGCTGTCCGCGGAACGCAGGATCGCCGCGCGGGGGAGGGCCGAGACCGCCTGGGGGATCGCTGTCACGTCAGTCGAGCTCGACAGCGATGTCTTCGTCGACCTGGACGAGCGCGTAGTGGCCGGATGCGACCGGACCAGGATTGACGACCGTGGTGTGCCCGATCTCGTCGATCGCGCGTGACTCGTGAATGTGCCCGCAGAGCACGAGGTCCGGCTGCTCCCGGTCGATCAGCGTGCGCAAAGCCGTGCTGCCGACGTGTTCACCGGTTCGGAGGCGATCGCACTTCGTCCCGTACGGCGGGGCATGCGGGCAGAGGATTCGCATGCGGCAGTCGTCGAGCGTCGCGAGACCGGCTGCCGCGGCCCGAGCGAACTCGTCGTCGGGGAGCTCGTACGGGGTGTGGAGCGGCGTGACCGGAGATCCGGAGGCACCCGCGAATCCCACGTCGTCGATGACGACGCCGCGGCCGTGAATCGAGACGCCGAGCTCATCGAGACGGTCGTCGATCGTGATCGAGTCACAGTTGCCGGCAACCGCCAGGAGGCTGCGTGCCAGTGGGCGCCACACCTCGATCGCGCGCTCGGCGTCGTCAGGCGTCCCGAACGTCGTGATGTCGCCACCGATCACGAGCACGTCGAGCGGGCCGGCGTGTACGAGCGCCTGCGAGACGCTCTCGGCGTGGCCGTGCACATCGACGACGTACGCGATCTGCACCAGGCGAACCTAGCGATCAGTTCAGCGAGGGGTCGGGCGGCATGAGCGCGAGGATGCCGAACGGGCCTCCCTTTCGCCGCAGGACCTCGCTCCAGAGCTCTTCGGGGTCGGTCGTGAACACGTCGTCCGGCGCCGCCGGCTCGACGATCCACGAGCCCTCCCGGAGCTCGTCGTCCAGCTGGCCAGGGCCCCAGCCCGCGTATCCGGCGAAGACACGTGCCCGGCGCAGCTCTCCGAGCGCGTCCGGGTCGATCTCGGACGGAAGGAATCCGATGTCGTCCAGGACGAGCGTCCCGGCGCGCTCCGGCTCCTCGAACTCGGCGAGGACGACGATCGCAGACGGCTGAACGGGCCCGCCGACGTGGACAGCGTCCGCCCCGTCGACCAGTCCGGCGAGCTCGGGCAACGCGTCGTTTACCCGGGAATCGGTCATCCGGTTGAGGACGAGCCCGAGCGCGCCTTCGTCGCCGTGCTCCCCGACGAGGACGACTGTCCGGCGGAAGTTCGGGTCGTGGAGGGCCGGTCCCGCTACGAGCAGATGTCCCTTCAGAGACTGCACCGGCATATCATCGCCGCATGGAGGGCGTCTCACGAGAGATCCGACTCGTCGCCCGCCCCACCGGCTTCCCCGACGACGATCTCTTCGAGGTTGCCGAGGTCGGAATCGCCGAGCCTGCCGAGGGGCAGGCTCTCATCCGAAACGCGTATTTCTCGGTCGACCCGTACATGCGCCCGCGCATGAACGACGTGCGCTCGTACGTCGCGCCGTTCACGCTCGGCGAGGCGATGTCCGGGGGCGCGGTCGGACGTGTCGTCGTATCGCGGAACCCGTCGCTCGCCGAGGGCGACTGGGTCGTCCACGGGCTCGGCTGGCGCGAGTGGGCGCTCTCGGACGGCTCCGGCGTCCGGCCGATCGATCCGCGGATCGCGCCCGTGTCAACCGCGCTCGGCGTCCTGGGAATGCCGGGTTACACCGCGTATCACGGGCTCTTCGAGATCGGCAAGCCGCAGCCTGGCGAAGTCGTGTTCGTCTCGGGCGCCGCGGGGGCCGTGGGCAGCGCAGCAGGGCAGATGGCAGCGATCGCCGGTTGCCGCGTGATCGGGAGCGCCGGGTCGGCGGAGAAGATCGCCTGGCTCGAGGAGCTCGGGTTCGACGCGTCGTTCGACTATCGCGAGGAGCCGGTTCGGACGGCGCTCCCTCGGCTGGCGCCGGACGGCATCGACGTGTACTTCGACAATGTCGGCGGTGATCACCTCGAAGCTGCGATCGGCTCCCTTCGTCCCCGTGGTCGCGTGGTCGCCTGCGGCTCCATCTCCCGGTACAACGACGTCGAGCCGGCCGCCGGGCCGAGGAACATGTTCATGGTCGTGACGAAGCGGCTTCTGCTCCAGGGCTACATCATCAGCGACCACTACGACCGGTTTCCGGACTTTCTGGCAGCTGCGTCGGAGTGGGTTCGAGACGGGCGGCTTCGGTATCGAGAGACGATCATCGACGGAATCGAGAACGCGCCCGGCGCGTTCGTCGGGCTGCTCCGCGGGGAGAACATCGGGAAGATGCTCGTCAAGGTCGGCCCGGTCGACTGACGGACGTTTCGGGCCGGCCGTACGGTCGGTCGGTGCTCTGGAGTTCGTCGAAGCATGTGAGAGGATCACGCGCGGGTTGAAGGTGCAGGAAAGCGGCGGAGTTGGCGTTCGCGTGCGCGCGGCGCGGCTTTCGGTCGGTCTGACGCAGAAGCAACTGGCCGAATCGCTCGGCGTCGAGTCGATCACCGTGTCGCGCTGGGAGCGCGGCGTGACCATGCCGTCGCTCCCACGGCTGCGACAGATCGCCGAGCGGACCGAGACGACGGTGAGCGATCTCGTGCGCGCACCGGAGGCGATGACAGGACATGCCGCCGAGTTGGCCGCGCTCAGGGAAGAGCTTGCCGAGACGCGCGAGCTCGTGGATCGAGTGGCGCGCGCGCTCGAGCGGTTGGCCCGTCCTCGGTCTCCGAGCGGGTCGATGCGAGTGACCGAGCGGGTCTAGCGCACCCGCTTCGCTACGCTGGCTCGCGTGAGCCGGTCGGTCATCGTCGCCGCGACGCGTACTCCGTTCGGCCGCCTCGGTGGAGGGCTCGCGCACGTGAAGGCGACGGACCTCGGCGGCATCGCGATCCGCGCCGCGCTCGAGCGGTCGGGGGTCGAGCCGGGTGAGGTCGAGTACGTCGTCATGGGGCAGGTGCTCCAGGCGGGTGCCGGCCAGGCGCCCGCGCGCCAGGCAGCGGTCGCGGCGGGGATCCCGAAGGAGGTCCCGGCGGACACCGTCAACAAGGTCTGCGCGTCCTCGATTCGTGCCGTCGAGATCGCCGACCTGATGATCCGCGCCGGTGGTCACGACGTCGTCGTCACCGGTGGCATGGAGTCGATGTCGAACGCCCCGTACCTCCTGCCGAAGGCGCGCTTCGGCTACCGGCTCGGGAACGGCGAGGTGGTCGACCACATGGTCTTCGACGGCCTCACCTCGTCTTTCGACGGGTTGCACATGGTGCAGCAGGCGTCGAGCGTGTCACGAGAGCTCGGCATCTCCCGGGAGGAGCAGGACGAGTGGGCGTACCGGTCGCACATGCGTGCCGCGGCTGCACAGGAGTCCGGGCGTTTCGACGACGAGATCGTCGCGGTGGGTGACGTGACTGCGGACGAGGGGATCCGACCGGACACGACGCTCGAGAAGCTCGCCGCGCTCCAGCCGGTCTTCGACCCGGAGGGCACGACGACGGCCGGGAACGCACCCGGGGTCAACGACGGGGCGTCGTGCGTCGTCGTGTGCTCGGAGCAGTTCGCCGAACGGCGCGGGATCGAGCCCCTCGCGACGATTCTCGCCCAGGGCTATGTCGCGGACGAGTACGCGTACCTCGCACGGACCCCGGCGCGCGCCGGCGAGCGCGCGCTCGCGAGCTCGGGCAAGACGATCGACGACGTCGTCGAGAGTCGAGATCAACGAGGCGTTCTCGTCCGTCGCGAAGAACTCGACCCGGATGCTCGGTGCCGACGAGGAGATCGTGAACGTGAACGGCGGAGCCGTCGCGCTCGGCCATCCGATCGGTGCGTCGGGCGGACGCATTCTCGGCACGATGATCCACGAGCTCCGGCGCTCGGGGGGCGGACTCGGGCTGGCGGCGATCTGCTCGGGCGGCGGCCAGGGCGACGCCATTCTGATCGAGGTCTGAGACCTGCCACGACCCGCAGGTCTCGGCACGGCTCTGGCGCTCGTGGTCGCCGTTGCGACGCTCGCGGGCGTTGCCGCCGCCGATGCGCACGCGTGCATGTGCGTGAACGAGCCGATCGCGGACCGGCTCGACGGTGCTGACGCGGCCGTGGTCGGGGAAGTGCGAAGCATGACCGATCCCGACTGGGCGGCCGCGCAGCCGTTTCATCTCATGCTCTTCCAGATCACGCAGCGCGTGAAAGGCGATGTGCACGGCCGGCGGGTCGGCTCCGCGGATCGCGCCATCTTCGTGCGGGTTCCGAAGGGCACGGACTGCGACCTTCCGGCGACCGTCGTCGGAACCACCACGGGTCTCCTGCTCACGAAGCTGCCCGGAGGCGCGTGGTACGCGACGGCGTGCAGTCTCGTCAGTCCGGGCTTGCTCGTCGCCGCAGGCGGTGAGCCACGCGGCGGAGTGATCAAGGTGGGCATCGGGATCGTCATCCTCGGGCTCGTGCTCCTCTGGGCGCTCTGGCGTCTCCGCAGAGGCACGCGCCCAGATCTTCCGGGCGCTCCCCGGCCGTAGACTCCACCGGTGGCCGGGGACATGAGCTTCGAGCACGTGCTCGTGGTCGGGGCGGGTCAGATGGGCGGCGGAATCGCGCAGGTCGTCGCAGCGTCCGGCAGGCGGGTCTCGCTCCACGACTCGATGCCCGGTGCGGTCGAGCACGGTCTCGAGGTCATGCAGAGGAGCCTGGCGAAGCTCGCCGAGAAGGGTGGGGCGGACCCGAACGACGTGCTCGCGCGGGTGACCCCGGTGGATGACCTGGTTTCCGCGGATCTCCTGATCGAGGCCGTCGTCGAGGACGCCGAGGTCAAGCGCGGGCTCTTCCGTCGTGCGGACGAGCTCCTTCCCGCCGACGCGATTCTCGCGTCGAACACGTCGTCGATTCCGATCTCCTCGCTCGCCGCGGTCACGAGCAGGCCGGAACGCGTCATCGGCATGCACTTCTTCAACCCCGTGCCGGTGCTGCAGCTCGTCGAGGTGATCCGCACCGACGAGACGTCCGACGAGACGGCGCAGGCGATCGTCGAGCTCGCCAGGGATCTCGGCAAGACGCCGGCCGAGGCCAGGGACTTCCCCGGGTTCGTCTCGAACCGCATCCTCATGCCGTTCATCAACGAGGCGGTGTTCGCACTCCACGACGGCGTCGCCGAGGCGGAGGCGATCGACACGATCGCGAAGCTCGGGTTCGCGCACCCGATCGGCCCGCTGGCGCTGGCCGACCTGATCGGGCTCGACACGTGCGTCGCGATCATGGACGTGCTGCACGAGGGGCTCGGCGATCCCAAGTACGCGCCGTGCCCTCTCCTTCGCGAGCACGTCGCCGCCGGACACCTCGGCCGGAAATCCGGCCGCGGCTTCTACGAGTACTGAGCATGGCCGACCCACGGCTCGAAGCCGAGCTCGCCGCCCAGGAGGGGCCGGACGACGCGTTCGTCGACGCGGTGTTCGGGCTCGTCCTGCGGCGCGCTCCCGACGACGAGGCGCGCGCGCGAGCGCTCGAGAAGCTCGCCGACGGAACACTCTCGCGCGCAACCCTCGTCCACGAGCTCGCCACGAGCGCCGAGTTCGAGCGCGTCCGCGAGCTCGACGACGCGGTTGCGCTCGGCCTCGGAGCACGCGCAGCGCACGAGCGCCTCCGCTGGCTTCAGGCACCTGCCGGAACGGACGAACGCGTGGTCGAGATCCCGTGGGTGCTGTCGCGCCTCCGCGACGAGGGCCGGGTGCTGGAGGTCGGGTACGCGTTCGCAGAGACGCCCTACCTCGCGGCGCTGATTCGCTCCGGCGTCGACCTCGTCGGTGCGGACCTGGCGACGAAGGACGTGGACGGGATGGAGGTTGCGACCGCCGACGCCCGCGATCTGCCGTTCGAGGACGCCTCGTTCGACCAGGTGCTGCTCGTCTCGACGCTGGAGCACATCGGCGCGGACAACGCGGTGTACGGGCTCGAGGGAAGCTCGGATCCGGGTGCTCGGCTCGACGCGCTGCGCGAGCTGCGCCGGGTCCTTCGCGGCGACGGGAGCCTTCTCGTCACGGTTCCGCTCGGAGAGCCCGGCGACTACGGCTGGTTCCGCCAGGAGGACGAGCGCGGCTGGACGCGGCTCTACGGGGCGGCCGGCCTCTTCGTCGAGGAGCAAGAGGCGTACGAGCTGACGCCGGAGGGATGGCGAGCGGCTCCGGACTTCGACGCCGGTGGTGTCCTGTACGGAGCGCGCGGGCCGGCCGCCTCGGCGGTCCTCTGCGCGGAGCTCCGCCCGGGACGGCTGCGCCGACTCGTGACGCCGAGCGGCGCCAAGGTCGTCGCACGACGGCGAGCCGGGCGTGCCTATCGCCGCATACGGCGCGACCTATAGTCCGGCGATGGACTTCGAGCTGACCGCGGACCAGCGGGAGATCCAGGCACTGACGCGTGAGCTGGCCGCGGCCGAGATCGTTCCGCACGCCGCGTCGTGGGACCGTGAGCACCGCTTTCCGGCCGAGCTCTTCCCGAAGCTCGCCGACCTCGGGCTCATGGGCGTCTGCGTGCCCGAGGAGTACGGAGGCGCGGGAGCGGACTTCCTCTCGTACGTCCTCGTCCTCGAAGAGCTGTCGCGCGCCGACGCCGGCGTGGGGGTGACCGTGGCCGTCCACACGAGCGCGACCACGCTGCCGATCCTCGTGTTCGGAACCGAGGAGCAGCGGAGCCGCTTCGTGCCGCCCCTCGCGCGTGGCGAGCAGATCGGCGCCTTCGCGCTGACGGAGTCGAGCTCGGGGTCGGATGCCGGCTCGCTGCAGACGCGGGCGGAGCCCGTCGGAAACGGCTTCGTGATCACCGGCGCGAAGCAGTGGATCACGAACGGCTCCGTGGCGGGGACCTTCGTCCTCTTCGCGCGCACCGACCCGGGAACGGCAGGCGCACGCGGGATCTCCTGCTTCGTCCTCGATGCCGAGCACGTCCGCGTGACGCGGGACGAGGAGAAGCTCGGGCTCAACTCGTCGACGACGTCGGACCTCGTGATCGAGGGCGTGCAGGTCGGCCGCGACCGTCTCCTCCACGACGAGGGGAGAGGGTTCCGCATCGCAATGGCGACCCTCGACGGGGGGCGCATCGGAATCGCCGCGCAGGCGCTCGGGATCGCCCAGGCAGCGTTCGACGTCGCCCGCGCATACGCGCTCGAGCGGGAGCAGTTCGGCCGGCGCATCGCGGACTTCCAAGCGATCCAGTGGAAGCTCGCCGACATGGCGACGGAGATCGACGCGGCCCGCCTCCTCGTCTACCGGGCCGCCTGGCTCAAGCAGCAGGGCCTCCCGCACACGGCAGAAGGCGCGAAGGCGAAGCTGTTCGCCTCGGAGATGGCGCGCCGGCAGACGGCCGAGGCCATCCAGGTCCTCGGCGGATACGGCTACACGAAGGAGTTCCCCGTCGAGCGCTACTACCGCGACGCGAAGATCACCGAGATCTACGAAGGCACGAGCGAGATCCAGCGCCTCGTCATCGCCCGCTCGATCCTCGGGCGCCAGCTACGTGAGGAGCCGGTCTCTCAGGGAAGCCATTCGTAGCGCGCATCGGGCTCCTTTTCCATGTTCCCGCTTCCGTCGGTCAGCTCGACGAGAGTGCAACCGTGGCGCTCGTAGAAACGACGGGCACGCACGTTCTTCTGGAACACCCAGAAGTGGAACCCTCCGGGACGCTCGCGCTTGACAGTCTCCAGCAGCGCGCTTCCGACGCCGTGGCTCTGCCATTCGGGTCGCACGTACAGGTGGCCGAGCAGGTCGTCCTCGAGCGCGGCGAATCCGACGATCTCGTCTCGCATGTCTGCAGCCCAGATCTCGTGACTCGCAACCATCTCGGTGCGGATCCACGTTCGGATCTCGTCGTCCGAGTGGATGATCGGCAGGAAGGTCAGTCCGCGAAACGACGACAGGAAGACGTCGGCGATCGTGTCGGCCTCGTGCTCGGTCGCAGGTCTGACGACCACGCGTCCTAATCTACGCACGTGCCCCGCGACCGCGACGAGCCGGTTCGGCTGACGAAGATCTACACGCGCGGCGGGGACGCGGGGGAGACGTCTCTCGGCGACGGCTCGCGCGTCTCGAAGCTCGATCCGCGCATTCGCGCGTACGGAAGCGTGGACGAGCTGAACTCCCTGGTCGGGGTCGCGCTCGCGACCGACTGCCCCGACACCGTTCGGGAGGTGCTCGCTCGCGTGCAGAACGAGCTCTTCGACCTCGGCGCGGATCTCTCCGTTCCGTTCGAGCACGAGGACCGGCTGCGGGTCGTGCAGAGCCAGGTGGACGTGCTGGAGGCCGACTGCGATCGCTTCAACGCCGGGCTGCCCGAGCTCAGGAGCTTCGTGCTCCCGGGCGGCGTGGCCCTCGCCGCGAGCCTTCATGTCGCACGCACGGTGTGTCGCCGGGCGGAGCGCGAGGCGCTCGACGCTGCGCAGACGTATTCGATCAATCCCGTCGCGCTCGCGTATCTCAACCGGCTCTCCGACCTCCTCTTCATCCTCGCCCGCTTCGCCAACGCCGCGGCCGGCCGCGAGGAGCCGCTCTGGAGGCCTGGCAGCTCCTCCTAGCCTTCGCGGGCTCGTTCGTCGCGGGGTACCTCGGGTCGATGCTCGGGCTCGTGCTCGGCACCCTCCGGCTGCCGTTGATGGTCATCGCCACGGGCAGCCCGGTCAGCGCCGCCGGGACGAACATCGCCGTGTCCGCAGCGGCCGCGGGTGCAGGCGGTCTGCGGTACGTCCGCGACAAGCGCGTCGACTGGCACGTCGTCGCCTGGACGGCGCCGCCGTCGGTGGTCGGCGCCGTCGTGGGCGCGCTCGTCGCGGACGACGTCTCGCAGTCGCTTCTCTACGGCCTGATCGCGGCAATTCTCGTGTGGAGCGGTATCGACCTGGCGCTGCGACCGATCACGCCGAGGCCGCGCGAGCGTCCGCGCGTGGGGCGCGGCGGGGTGCTCTCCTTCTTCATCGGCGTGCTCGGTGGCGCGGTCGGGGTCATTCTCGGCACGCTTCGCATGCCTGCGCTGATCCGCTCCGTCGGGCTCGACGTGCGCAAGGCGGCCGGAACGAACCTCGTGGTCGGCTTCTTCCTCGGAGTCGCGGGATTCGCGACCCACGCGATCGGGGAAGGCGTGGACTGGCCTGTACTGGTAGCCGGGCTCGCAGGCGCTATCCCGGGCGGGTGGCTCGGGGCTCGAGCAAGCGGCCGCGTATCCGAGAACGCGCTGCGGCTTGCACTCGGGGTCGTGCTCGTGGCGGTCGGATGCGCGTTTGCCGTGCGCGTGGTCGTCTAGGGCTTCGGTCAGGCGACGGCCGGCCAGCGCGCGCCGAGCCAGTCGATGAGCTCGTCCGCGGGCCGCGGGCCGGCGGCGTAGAACCCCTGCGCGAAGTCGCAGCCCCACTCCGCCAGCATGTTCCACGCCTCTCGCGTCTCCACTCCCTCCGCGACGACCGCGAGGCCGAGCTCGTGGCCGATCTCGATCATGCCGCGCACCAGTGCGGCGTCCGTGGCACTTCGGCCGAGCCCGTGAACGAATCCGGCGTCGATCTTCAGCTCGTTCAGCGGGAGGACCCGAAGGGCCGCGAACGACGCTGCTCGCCCGCCGTCGTCGAGAGCCAGTCGAATACCGAGGTCCTTGAGCTCCGCGAGAACCTCCTCGTCGAGCTCGGAGCCCGCACCGGGACCGGCCGGGACTGCTTCGAGCGTGACCTTGGCGGGCGAGACGGCCGAGTTGAGCAGCCGCTCACGGAGGCCCTCGATGAACTGCGGGTCGTCCAGAAGTCGGTACGGGACGTTGACGGACACGCCGAGGTTGACGTGCTTCGCGGCCCATCCCTCGGCGGACCGCAGCGCATCGGTGACGACCAGGAACGTGAGCTCACGGGCGAGCGGCGTTCGCTCCACGTGCGGAACGAACTCCGCGGGAAGCTCGAGGGCCTGATTCGGTAGGACGCGACGGACGAGCGCCTCGGCGCCTCGGGGTTCAGCCGTTCGCAGGTCGATGATCGGCTGGTAGAGGACGACGAGCTCGTTGCGCTCGAGCGCCGACTCGACGTCACGCACGACGCCGGCGTCGACGCCACGTCGAAGAAGGACGGTGTCGTCCGTGGAGTCTCGCTTGGTCGCGTACATCTGGCCGTCTGCCCGGCCGAGCAGCTCGTCCGCCGTGGCTCCGTCGGCGGGAAACACCGCCCACCCGATGCTGGCGTCGATCTCGACCGTCGATCCTTCGACCTTGAAGGGGCGCCGCAGCGCCTGCCTGAGCCGCCCCACGAGAGCAGCTGCCTGCTCGTCGTCCCCGGTAGCGAGCGAGAGGACGACGAACTCGTCGCCGCCGACACGTGCAACGGTGTCGCTTGCTCGCACGACCGCTTCGAAGCGCCGCGCCAGCGACTCGAGGACCGCGTCGCCGGCGCGGTGCCCGCGCACGTCGTTGACGTCCTTGAAGTTGTCGAGATCGATGACGATCAGCGCGAACGACTCGTCCGCTCGACGTGCTCGCTGGAGCGCCTGCTCGACGCGATCCTCGAGCAGAACGCGGTTCGGCAGCCCGGTGAGCGGATCACGGAGCGCCTGTGACTGCGCTCTGCGAAGTCTCCAGTCGAGCGCGATTCCGCACGCTCCGGCGCAGAGCGCGACGAGGAACAGGCCTCCCGCGAGCCGGTCGGGGTGCGACTCGAGCAGGATCGCGATGAATCCGCCCAGGACCACGAGCGTGCTGAGCGTGAATGCCCAAGCGAGCGTGCCGCCTGTACTCCGCCTGTCCCGGATCGTCACCTCGAACCCGTCCCCCCTGGCTTCCCGCAGTCCTCTTGACGGTAGTCGACTGACCCCGATACCACACCCCCGAATCGAGTGACCGGTGTCCCTCGAACGAGTGATCCACGGCCGCCGCAACCCCGCATTTTGCGGGGATTTGGTCGAGTCGCCTCGCCAAAAGGGGGATGCTGTCGGGCCAGGAGGGCGCGCGGGGGAGGAACAGGGGCGCGGTGCAGGAATCGGTCCTCGTGGATGCCGCCGCCGGGCTAGCAATGCTCGCCGGGCTCCTGGCCGGGGCGGCCGTCGGCCCACTCGCCGATCGGCTCGCGACAAACGCGCCGCTCCATCAGCCGTTGCTCGCCGCGAGTCCCACGGTCGCCTCGTTTCCTGCTCGTTCTCGGAGGGACGGTCGTACTGGGTGGCGCGTCCGGGCTCGTCTTCGGGCTGACCTTCGAGGCGGCGATTGCAGCCGTCTTCTGCTGGATCCTGGTCGTCGTCACGCGAACCGACCTCGAGCACCGCTTGATCCCGAACCACGTCGTTCTGCCCGGGACGGTGATCATCCTTGCCGGCCGGACGCTCGACGATCCGTCCGTCGGCTGGCTCGCCGCCGCGCTGGTCGCCGCGAGCGTTCTCTTCGTCATCGCCTTGATCTACCCACGGGGCATGGGAATGGGCGACGTGAAGCTCGCCGGCTTCCTCGGCGCAGGGCTCGGCGCGTCCGTGGCGGTGGCTCTCTTCCTGGGCTTTCTGGCCGCGCTGATCCCGGCCGCGGTCATTCTCGTCCGACACGGGCGGGCAGGGCCGCAAGCAGGCGATTCCGCTCGGACCGTTCCTTGCGCTCGGCGGTGTCGTGGCCCTCTTCGTCGGCGACGAGATCCTCGGCTGGTACCTCGATCTCGGTCGCTAGCCGAGGCTCAAGCAGACGTCTCGGAAAGCCGATTCTTGACCCATGGAACGCGCATCAGCGCGCGCCGGCGTGCCGCGGCCTCTCGATGCTGGCCTGCTCGCCGCTGCGGTCAAGGATGCGGTGCGCGCGGCGGATGCGGCCGACGACCCGGTCGCAGCGATCGACGCATGCGATCGACGCGTTCCACGCTGCGATCGACGGTGTGCTTCCGTCCGCCTTCGTGCTCGAGCACGGACGCCTGTGGCTCGTTGCGCAACGGGGGTACGCCGTCGTGCCGGACGGCATCGGAGTCGAGCAGGGGATCATGGGCCGCGCAGTCCGACTTGGTCGCGGGCAAGTCGTCGGCGATGTCCACTCTGACCCGGAATACCTGGAGGCGTTGCCTGCGGTGACCTGCGAGGTCGCGCTACCGCTTCGCCAGGGGCGAGTCACGGTCGGCGTGTTCAACGTCGACTCGGAGCGCCCGTTCCCGGACGGTGCCCTGAAGCTCTTGCGACCCCTCGCTGCCGCGCTTGCGCCCCGGGCTGGGGCGTTTCGTGCCTCGGGCGTGCTCGATCTTCCCGGTCTCGCCCGGCTCTTCGTCTATCTGGGAAGCCTGCGCGACCCGTCAGAGATCGCCGCGCTCGCCGCCGCGTCGCTCGCACGCGTGTTGCGCCTCGAGACGAGCCAGGTCTGGATCTGGGACGACATGGGCCAGCCGGCCGAACTCGCGTCCTGGAACATGGACGGAGCGGTCAGGACTGGCTTGTCCGTGGATGAGCTGGACGCGACCAGAACCCTCGTCGACCCGTCCGTCGTGTGCCAGCTCGTCGATCCAGGCGGGAAGAAGCGTCGGAAGAGCGAGCGTCGACCGGTCGTCTGGCTGCCGCTCCGAGCGAACGGGGAGGAGATCGGAGCGCTCGTGGGAACCGGTGGCGGCGCCGAACGAGTGGATCCGAGCAACCTCGACACGGCTGCCGTGCTCGCCGCGCACTCGGCGGCGTCGCTCGACGCGGCCATCGCACTTCGGCGGGAGCGTCAGAGCGCGATGACCGATGCGCTGACGGGAGTCCTGAACCGTCGCGGGCTCGAGGAGCGGCTCGAGCACGAGCTGGCGTCCGCACAGGAACGCCGGGTGCCCCTGAGCGTGCTCGTCCTCGACTGCGACGACTTCAAGGAGATCAACGATCGCGCAGGCCACGAGTTCGGCGACGCACTTCTCCGCGAGGTGGCCGAGGTGCTCGCGCATTCGCTGCCGGACGACGCCGAAGTCGCGCGGCTCGGAGGCGACGAGTTCGTGGTCATGCTCCGAGAAGCCGGCGCCGAGACCGCGGAGGCGCTCGGCGGGCGGATCCGCAGCGTTCTCGCCGACGGTCTCACGGACGCGGGCTTTCCGCTCAAGCTCAGCGGCGGGATCGCGACCTACCCCTTCGACGGAGCGACGCCGACGGCTCTTCTTCGGGCCGGCGACCAGGCCCTCTATCTCGCGAAGCAGGCGGGGAAGGATCGGATCTCGTCGTTTCGCCAGGTCGTCGCGCGCGACCTGCCGGCAAGGACGACGGAGAGCATCTCGGCCGCCGACGAGCGTAGGCGAGGACCGCGCGGCGACAGCGCGATCCTCGCCGAGGTCCTTGCCGCGGCGAAGGCCGTCGAGGCGGAGAACACCGCCGACGAGGTGCTGAGCAGGCTCTGCAAGGGGCTCGTCTTCGTCATCGGGGCCACCGCCTGCCAGGCCTCGCGCGTCGTGGGCAGCTACCTCGTCGATGCGGAGAAGCACGCGCTTCGCGAGATCTCGCTGGGCGACGAGGCTGCGTACCGCATCTCCGACTTCCCGTTCACCGCCGAGACCCTTCGCCTCGGCGAGCCGCGCGCGATCTCGTTCCTCGAAGGAGACGTCGACCCTGCCGAGGCATTCATCCTGAGGGAGCTCGGGATGAATGCAATGTTGATGGTGCCGCTGCGTGTCAGGGGCCGATCCTGGGGCCTCGTCGAGCTCTACGAGATGCGGCTACGAAGGTTCAACGAGGATGACGTCGCCGTGGCTCAGTTCCTCGCCACCCAGGCAGAGCGGCGTCTCGAGATGATCGCGTCGGTGGAGACGACCCGGCAGCGGCCGCCGGTCTACGAGCTGCCGCCGGGCGCGGACGAGGCCGGCCCTACCCTCTCGAGATAGGCGCACGCTCGCGCGTCACCGGGTAGAGGCGCACGACCGATGCGCGAGACCACATAGGGCTCGCCGTCGATCTCGACAGGGGCACCGGGCGACAGGGATCGCCGGGCCACCTCGACGAGCTTGTAGGTGGCACCGGGGACGAAGAGCAGCGTCACCGCGCCGGCCTCTTCACCGGAACGGAGCTCGCCGGAGGGAGGCACAGGAGTGTCACCGCTTGTACTCGGACCGGATTCAGGTGCTCCGGCTGCGGCGAGCTCCTGCTCGCGGGCTGCGAGCGCTCGCTCGCGCTGCTCCACCGCCTCGCGTTTGAGCTCGACCGCTCCGAGCTCGCTTCGCCGACGGTTGAGCTCGGCTTCCTCGGCGCTCAGACGGGCCTCGCGCTCCATGAACTCGCGACCGAGCTCCTGGAGCTCGACCTCGCGCTCGGTCAGGTCCTTCGTTCCGAGTCGGAGCAACCTCTCCACGGAGGCTCGCATGTCACGAAGGAGTGCCTCGCGCCGCTCGAGGTCACCCATGACCTCCTCGAAGCGGCGTGCCTGCTCTTCCAGCTCCCGGCTCCGTGCGGCGAGGAGCTGCTCGAGCTTCTCCTCCGGGCTGGACGCATGGGCGAGGACGCGACGCGCGAGATCCGAGTCGGAAGCCTCCTCGGCCTTCAGGTCGTCCTTGTCTCGGCCACGCCGTGGAATGAGCATGCCCACTCAGTTTCGCACCAGCGTCGTTCCGTGTGGGGGCCGGCGGGCCTTCCTTCTGCCGTCGATGTCGGAACGGTCCGCCGGCAGGCGGCGAGTTCGCCGGACCCTGCGGCACTCCTGCGCTCCCGCGTCGAACGAGGGTCAAGAATCGGCGCCCAAAAGCCGATAGTGGAACAATGGACACCCAGGGCGCACGGCAGCTGGCGGCCCGGCTCCGCGCCGGAGTCTGGATGGGCATGCGCGTCGAGCTCGTCGATGCCGGAGACGACTCACGCCTGTCCGCCGGCGATCGCGGTCTTGTCGAAGCGATCAGCGACACGGGGCTCGTCGTCGTGAACTGGGACCGCGGATTCACCCTCGAAGTGGATCCGATGCGAACACCTCTCCGTCGCCTCGCCGCGTAGACGCGCTGTCTAGCCGGCCGGGCGCAGGTGCCTATGGCCCGAGAGGCTCCCAGCGAGGGAGCGTGAACGTCAGGCTCGTCGGACCGCCCGGACGGCTTTCCACCTCGAACGTCCCGCCGAGCATGCGTACCCGCTCGGCGATGCCGACGAGTCCGAGCCGGCCCCGTTGCGCTGCCTTCGCCAGCGCGCGCTCGACCTCGAAGCCCATGCCGTCGTCTGCGATCTGCACCTCGATGGCGCTCCGCCGTGCCCGCACGCGCACGTCGACCGACGAGGCTCCCGAATGCTCACGAACGTTCGCGAGCGCTTCCTGGATCGCGCGAAACACGGTGATCCGCTGCGCCGAGGAAAGGGAGTCGGGGTCGCCGCGGATCTCGAGAGCCGCCCGCAGGCCGGTGCGCTCGGCGAAGTTGTCGACCTCGCGGTGGAGGATCTCGCCGAGCGGGCGGCTCAGCACGCTCTTCGTCTCGAGCGAGTGTGCGATCTCCCGGAGGTGCCGATCGAGGTCCACGAGGCGAGCCGTGAGGTCCTCGAAACGGCCGTAAGCGATCTCCCGCTGGTCCTCGAGGACGAAGGGGTACACCTGCTGCTGCAGCAGGCGAACGTCGGCTGCGAGGGCGAGTACGTCCTGGATCGGGCCGTCGTGCAGATCGAAGCCGAGTCGCATGAGGCGGCGCTCGGACGCCGCGACCAGCGTCCGCTCGCGGGCGCTCGAATGCTCGAGGAGGTGCTCTCGCTCGAGAACCGGCGCCATGTAGGCAGCCGCCTCGGCAAGGAATGCGTCGACCACGTCGAGCGCGACCGAGCCGGAGCGCCCGACGATCGCTGCATACGGCTCGCTGAATCGTTTCACGACCGTTGAGCGCAGCTGAGAGCCGCCGAGGAGGGAGAGGCGTGACCTGCGCCGTAGGACTGCCTTCGCCTCCGCGCGGACCCTCCGGCTCGGCTCGCCGGTCGCTCCGAGGGCGAGGACGCACTGGACGCCGTTCGAGGTCCGACGCCAGACGGACGCGTCCGCGAGGATGTCGAGCCCCAGGAGCAGGTTCAGCTGGATCTCCAGCGCGAGGAGCGGCGGCAGCTCGAGGAGGCGCGCGTTCCCGGCGGTCTGGCTGAAGAGCACGTAGCGCGCTGCCGGAACCGGGATCGCGCATGCTTCGGCGACCGCCGCGGCGGCACCGCGGACGTCGGCTGCATCGAGCTCGAGGGCCGCGGCGAGCTCCACGACCGCGGCGGCGGCGTACCACGCAGAGGCAAGGTCGTCTCCGACGTCGCCGCCTCCGCATCCGTCGCCGACCTGTCGTGCGTGGGCGAGGACTTCTTCGAGGGCGGGCCGCACGTCCTCACCGCAACCTTCGACGAAGTAGGCGTGCAGGCGTGCGAGTCGCTCGGTCGGTTCCACCGGACGACGGGAGCGCTCGCCGGTGCGCGGGAGCGAGATGGGGAGGCTGTGCTCGATGTGCGCACCTGCCTCGGACATCAGTCCGTCCCTGTCGGCGCCACCGCCTGCCGTTCGGCCAGCAGGCGCTCGATGTCGAGCAATAGCTCCTCGGTCTCGTTCCAGCGGTCGAAGACGCGGAGACCGACCGGGCTTCTCCCGCCGGCATCCGCGGCCACGACGAGCGGGAGGTCGGGCCGCTGCACGCGAGCGGCGTTCGCGGTCTTGAGGGCGTCCGCCACAGCGGCTCCGCCGTCCAGCACGACGAGATCGATATCGGGCTCGGGGACGACTTCCGGTAGGCGCTCCGGAGCGGTCAGCTCCTCCACCTCGAGGTCGCGCCCCTCGAGCAGGAATCGTGCGAGCTTGACGAATCGCGGATCACGGCTTGCGACGAGAACGTGCGCTCGTGGCTCCTGCGTTGCGTCGGCCCAGGGGGAGCTGCCGCGATCCGCCCTGATCTCGGTCGCCGTCCGGGACGCCCACGCGACGCGGTCTCCGACCTCGAGGCCCCGTCGCTCGCACTCTCCGGCGGTGAGCTCGACGACCTCGCGCGCGCCGCGACAGGACACGGTTCGCCACGGCGCTACGGCTTTCTCGAGACGGATGACCACCTGATCCGAGTCGAGGAACACGACGTCGATCGGGAAGCGCATGAATGCCGTGTGCACGTTCCATGCGGGACGGAGGACCATGCCTTCGCCCGGCTTGAGCCCGCGCCGGCCGAGAAGGCCGCGCATCCGGCGGTGCGCGCGGTCGGCTACGACGCATCGCTCACAGACGACCCGACCGTCTTCCCGGCGGAGCGTCAGCGAAGCCATCCTGCTACAGCACGGAGAAGATCTGGATGAAGGCCGGCACGAGCAGGACGATGAACATCGCCGGGAAGATCAGGAACGCGAGCGGGAAGAGCATCTTGATCGGGATCTTCTGAGCTTGCTCTTCCACCATCGCCTTGCGCCGCTTGCGCATCTCGAGGGCGAGGTTCCGCATCGTCGTCCCGATCGAGACTCCGAGGCGTTCGCCCTGGGTCAGCGACCGAACGAAGATCCGCATGTTCGAACAGTCCGCGCGCCGCCCGAGGCTCTCGATCGCCTCGTTGACCGAGAGGCCCATCCGCTGCTCCTGGAGCGTGAGGCGCAGCTCCTGGCCGAGCGGATCCCCGAGGCTTTCGGCGGCGACTCGCATCGACGCGAGGATCCCGAGGCCCGCCTCGATCGTGACAACGAGCAGGTCGATCATGTCGGGCATCTGACGGTCCATCGCCTCGAACCGAAGGCGCTTCCGGCGGTTGACGTAGTACATGGGCAGCGTCCACCCGAGTGCACCGCCACCGGCAGCCAGCAGGATGGTGAGCAGCCCGGACCCGCCGGCGAGCGGCACCAGCCACAGCATCGCGATGACGAGGAAGAGAGCGGTGAGGACCTGGTATCCGAGGAGCTTCCGGGGCGTCGCGCCGTACATGCCGGCGGACAGGAGCTTCATCCTCAGCTCTGCCTCGCTGAACCGCTTGAGGCGTCTCGCGGCCATGTCTCCGAGCAGCCCGGCCAGGCGGTCGAGCGGGCGCCGCCCCGGAGCCTCGGCGGTGGTGCGCGCGGCCTCCGCGACGTAGCCGTACGTCCCGATCTGATCGAGCATTCCCGGTGAGCTCGGCTCCTTGCGCCAGTTCGCGACCAGGAGCATCACGCCTGCTCCGAGCATGAGGACGCCGACGATTGCGATGAGCTCCAGACCCATCCCTACACCTCGATCTCGACGATCTTCTTGATGGTGATCGACCCTGCGATGAGCATGACCGCCCACAGGACGAGGAACCCGCGTCCGATGTTCGTGTCCTTGAGCGGATCGAGCCAGTCCGGGTTGATGAAGAGGAGGAAGGCCACGAGCACGAGCGGAAGCGCGGTGAGAACCCAGCGCGCGAGCCTGCCCTGCGCGGTCAGAACGCGAATGAGCCGCCGGATCTCCATGCGACCGCGGATGTTCTCGACGACCCGGTCGAGAACCTCGGCCGTGTTGCCGCCCGCTTCGCGCTGGAGGCGCGTGACGATCGCGACCTGCTCGATGTCGAGGTTCACCATCCGGTCCGACGTGACCATGAGCGCCTGATCGACGGGAACGCCCAGCTGCTCGTCCTGGAGCACGCGGCGAAACTCGGATTTGGACGGCTCGTCCGCTCCCTCGACCATCACGTTCATCGCGCCGATGAGGCTGTGCCCGGCGCGGAGCGCCCCGGCCATGACCTCCAGGTTGTCGGGAAGCTGCTCGCCGAAGGCGGTGCGCTTCTTCGAGACCCGGTTCGACACGAAGAACCGGGTGATGAACGGGACCGCGAGCCCCGCCAGGAGCCCGAGGAGGTTCTGCAGCGCGATCGCGGTGACGAGGGACGTGAGGACGCTTGCGATGAGCGTCCAGCCGGCGATCGTCACGGCCGAGGCGGCGAGACCGCTGAGCTCGACGTCCTTCTCGAACGCCTGCCACCACTGCTGCCCGGCCATCGTCCGGTGCGCCTTGTTCGCGAGCATCGACGCGACCTCGGCGCGGCGGAGGTTCGACTCCTCTTCGGTGGGCACCGTGACGTAGAGCGCCATCCGTCGCCTGACGGACCTCGAGCGGACGTCGAACGCAGTGAGGATCGCGAACGCGAGGAGCGCGATGACCGAAACGACGATGAACACCATCAGGAACGGCGACACGATCACGCTGTCGATCCACGAGCGCTCGAACGTGCCGAGCCTGGGATCGCGCGATCCGAGCAGCGGGACGTTGAGCTTCGGCGTCGTGTAGGTCGTCGACGCGGCCGGGAGCCCTGCGACCTTCGCGCTCACGACCGCCTTGGTCTCCGGGGGGAGCAGCGATGTGTACGAGAGCGTGTACTCGCTGGACAGCCGGGAGCTGATCTGACCGAAGATCTGTGCGAGCTGGGTCGGTGTAGCGCTCTCGACGTACGTGCCGCCGGTGCGCTGGGCGATCGCGCGGAGTGACTTCGGGTCGTACTGCTTCGACTTGAGCCCGACAGAGATCACCCGGATGTTGGCGTCGTCGAGCGCCTCGAGCGCCTCCGCGCGGCTCGCGTCCGAGCCGACGTCCGTGCCATCGGAGAGCAGCACGACGGTGGCGCGGGGAAGATCTGCGTCCTTGGCGAGCTCCGAGACTCGCTCGAGGGCGTCGTAGATGTGGGTTCCTTCCGCCAGAGGCGGGCTCTTGGCCACCGCGGCGTCGAGCTCTTGCCTCGACTTCGTGAAGTTCACGAGCACGTTGTCGTCGGGGCCGAAGACGACGACTGCGACCGGCAGGTTCGGGCTTCGCGTGTTGATGAAGTTCCGGGCCGCCTGCATCGCGCCCGCGATCGGCGCTCCCTGCATGCTGTTCGACGCGTCGATGAGCAAGATCGCGCCGCTCCCGGCGCCCGGCGCGTCGACGGTCAGATTCGTGACGGTACCGCCGTTCTCCGAGACCGTGACCTTGCCTTCTGTGAGAGCGCGTCGCTCGGGCAGGCGGAGAACGAGTTTCTCTTCCGGGAAGCTCGAGTCCCGAGCCTGCGAGAGAGTCGGCGATGCGGACTGGGCCACTGCACCCACGGGCGCGACGAGAGAGACGAGGACCGCCGCGACGATCGAGATGGCCGCGGAGACGATGAGGGCCAGCCGTGGAAGAGCCGTCTGGGGAAGGGCCGTCGGCGGCCCCGACTTCGGAGAAATCAGCTTCACGCGGTCGCACCTCGGCGATCGTCGAGAACCGTGACGCGCTCCCCGAACATGCTCTGCGGGAGCTCGATGCCGCGCTTGCGGAACTTCTCGTGGAACACCGGCCGTAGCCCGGTGGGGCGGAGGCTGCCCACGATCGTCCGGTCGGGAGCGACGGACTGGATCTCGAACTCGAAGATGTCCTGCAGCTGGATCACGTCCGACTCCATCCGCAGTACCTCGACGACCTGGGTCACCCTTCGCGAGCCGTCCTCGAGCCGCTCGATGTGGACGAGCAGGTCGAGAGCCGCCGAGACGTGCTGCCTGATGGCCCTGAGCGGCAGGTCGAACCCGGCCATCATCACCATCGTCTCGATGCGGTGAAGCCCGTCTCGAGGTGAGTTGGCGTGCACCGTGGACATCGAGCCGTCATGGCCGGTGTTCATCGCCTGGAGCATGTCGAGCGCCTCCGCGCCGCGAACCTCGCCGACGATGATCCGGTCGGGGCGCATGCGGAGGGAGTTCCTGAGGAGATCGCGGATCGGCACGGCGCCCTCGCCCTCGATGTTCGGGGGACGTGCCTCGAGCCGGAGGACGTGTCGCTGCGCCATCTGGAGCTCCGCGGCGTCCTCGATCGTGACGATGCGCTCGCTGTTCGGGATCGCGGCCGAGAGCGCGTTCAGCAACGTCGTCTTCCCGGAGCCCGTGCCGCCCGAAATGAGGAGGTTCAGCTGCGCCTCGATGCAGCGCGACAGAAAGTCGACGGACTCGGCCGAGAGCGACCCGATGTTGATCATGTCCTCGAGAGCCAGCCGACGACGGCTGAACTTCCGGATCGTGAGCAGCGGGCCGGAGAGCGAGAGCGGCGGGATGATCGCGTTGACGCGGCTGCCGTCGGGGAGGCGCGCGTCGACCATCGGCGACGCTTCGTCGATACGGCGGCCGACCTGCGAGACGATCTTGTTGATGATCCGGCGCAGATGGGACTCGTCGGTGAAGCGCACGGTCGTCTCGTAGAGCTTGCCGCCGCGCTCGATCCACACGTCGTCGGGGCCGTTGCACATGATCTCCGTGATCGAGTCGTCGGCGATCAGGCGCTCGAGCGGCCCGTAGCCGAGGATGTCGTCCAGGATCTCGGCGGTCAGCCGTTCGCGATCCTCTCGCGCGAGGCCCGGCTCGTCGTTCAGGTGCCGGCGGATGTCCGCCGTGACGCGATCGCGGAGCTCGCTCGGATCGATCGCGACGTTGAAGAGCTGGGGCCCGAGCTCGCTGATGACCGCCATGTGCACGCGGTTCTTGAGCTCGGCGAAGGGCTCTTGCTCCTGGGCCGACGGTCGGTTGCCGCCGCTCGAGAGACGCTCGTGGAGTTCCATGTCCTAGGCCTTCCTTCCGAAGATCCGCATGACGCCGCCGCCATTGGCCGCGGCCTCGACGGGGAGGCTCTCGTCGCCGGCCGGGCCGCCGAGCAGGTCCGCGAGGCGCCTGAACGCCTCGGCGGGCTCGGACTGCGGGCGGGCGATGACGATCGGGATCCCCTCGTTGACCGTTCGCGGGATCTCCCGGTCCGACGGGATGAAGACGTCGGGTGTGCGTCCGAGAACCGCTTCGACGTCGGACTGGCTGATGCCGACGCGGCTGTGCGCGCGGTTCAACAGCAGGTAGATGCGATCGGGGTCGTACTTCATGAGATCGAGGGTCTCGAGCCCGAGCTTCGTGTTCTTGAGGGAGAGCGAGTCGAGCATTCCCACCATGACGATGTCGGTCGAGCTGTCGATCGACGTGATCACCTCTGCGGTGAAACCTGGCGGCGTGTCCACGACCACCCAGTCGAACTTGCTGCGCAGGATCGCGTAGACCTCGCGAAGCAGCTCGGCGCCGACGGCGCTCGCCTGGTCGGGGCGGCGAGGTGCGATGAGCGTGCGCACTCCGGCGGAATGGGTCGCGAGGAAGGCATCGAGCTTGTCGTAGTCGACCGCACCCGGGGACTGTGCGAGGTCGTAGACGGTTCGCTCGGGCGGAAGGCCGAGGCAGAGCGCGACGTCGCCGAACTGGAGGTCGAGGTCGATGAGCGCGACGCGCTCGCCACGCTGGGCGAAGGCGACGGCGAGGTTCGTCGCCGTCAGGGTCTTTCCCGTCCCGCCCTTCGGGCCGAGGATGCAGACGAGCCGCGAGTGATCCGGAGCAGCGGGAGTGTCGGATCCCTGCTTCCGGGCGAGGAGCTTGTGGATCTCGAAGCGCACCTGGTCCCGAGAGGCCGGGAGCATGATGATGTCGTCGGCTCCGGACTCGAATGCGCGCCGGAGGAACCCGTTCGGAGACCCGTGCCCGAGCACGACGATCGACAGCTCGGGGTCGTGCCGCGAGACCGCGTCGAGCAGGAGCAACGCCCGGTCCGAGTAGCCGGCACAGGCGACGAGGAGCATGTCGGCCGCGCTGTCGCGTAGCCACTGGAGCGCCTCCTCGGCGCCCGTGACCATGCCGACGACGTTGAACTCGGCGTCGGCCGGGAGCGATGCCTGGACCTGCTCGGCGTCGACGCCGGGCTCGATCGCCAGAAGTGCTTTGACCGGGCGGCTCGGCATGCGCGTGTCGCCTACCTTCCCTGCGTCAGGTTTCCGACGCCTGCGCAGGCGGGTGCAGTCGGCTTCGCTCCTGCGACCGGACGGAGCACGAACCAGAGCTGCGAGTTGTCAGCCGCGAACGCCCAGGCAGCTGCGTCCTTCGACTCGACCCTGAGCGTCATGTTGCCCTCACCGCTCTCGCCGGTCGTCGACGGGATGGCGAGCACCTTGACGTTCGGGCGGAAGAGACAGACCTTGTCAGCGGCTGCCGAGTAGACGTCGACGAAGTCGCCCGTCTGAACCTGCGAGAGGCTCCCGTGGACGTTGTCGATCGCGATCGAGATCCCGCGCTGCGTCCCGACGATCTGCGAGTCGACCGTCGAGTCGGAGGTCGCTGCGAAGTCAGCGTCCGTGAGCTGCTGCCCCGGCAGGATCTGTTCAATAGCGGCCCGGCCGGCGAGGAACTGCGGGTCGGAGACCGCGCCCACGTCGACTTCCTTCCGCGGGAGCGTCGTCGCCTGGTACATCGACTGGGACGCAACGAGCACTCCCGGCGTCCCCTTCTGGATGACCTGTTTCGCGACCAGGACCGGAACGGGAGCGTTGGCGCCGCCGACACGTGCGCGGTAGCGGTCGAGGTATACGACCAGCAGGACGGCGGCAAGCACGATCGCCCCGATGCCGAGCGCGATCGCCCAGCCGCGGGACGACATTCGACCCGAAACTCTGTTGGAAATCGTCGTATTGGACACGGCGTTCGACCTCTCTCCTCGCTTAGCTCCTATGTCGGCACGATCGGGGGATTACATGAGTGAGTCGGCGCCGCTCGGCGCGCACATGAATCGTGCCGGGCCGTCCGGACGATCCCGGGTGGGCCGACACGAATCAGCAGTCGCCTGTGGCGTCGTAGACGGTGCCTCGTGGCTGTTCGATCCGCATCTCAGCGTCGGCACCGAGAGTCACCGTGCCAATACCGAGAATGGGTACGAACGAGAAACCGGTCTCGAGACGGATCTTCACGGGATCTCCGGGGTTGCTCGATCCGTCCGGAAAGCAGATGGAGACGCGTGGATCGAGGCTCTGGGCCTCCGCCTGTGCGGCGAGAGAGTCCTGGAGCGAGGGGTCGCACGCGGCAGTCGCCGAGGTGCAAGAGGTGCCGTTCGGTAGGGGATACCGGGCGACGACCGCCCAGCGCGCGCCCTGGTTGGCGATGCGCTGCATGTCCATCCAGTAGTTGAGGGCGAGCGCGAGCTGGATGATGCCGCCGACGAGGAGGAAGATCAGCGGCGAGATGAGCACGAACTCGACCATCGCCTGGCCGCGTTCCCGATAGCGACCCTGGTGTCTCGCCCGGGCTCCCGCGCAGGGGGATGATCGGTGTCCCTCTGGGCTTCCCACCAGCACAAAGGGCAAGTATGCGGAGCCGTCCGGTCGACGCCCGCTCACCGTTCATGCGCATCAAGAAAAAGCACCGACCCGGTCGAGGGGGTACCGGGTCGGTGCTCGTTTCGTGATCGAGTCGACCTCTGGGAGTCGACTCGACGTACGGCTAGCTGCTGATGCTGCTGCCGGTGTCGCTGAAGAGATCGCCGATGCGACCACTCAGGAAGAGCAGCGCGACGATCAGCAGAACGGCAACCGCAGCGATGATGATCGCGTACTCGGTCATCGTCTGGCCATCCTCGCGGTCTCGAAGATCCGTAATTGCGCTCTGCGCCCGGATCGCCGCGCGAAGCAGGATGTCGCTCATCTCGAGGGACCTCCGTCCGTCGTGCGGGACGCCGCAGCGCCCCGTGGTTTACATGAGCCCGTGATGTGCATCGGGTAACTCTCAGGGTCGGGTCGGATGGCACTCAGGACAACCGGCCGATCGGCCCGTTCGCCCTAGACCTTTTCGTCCTGGCCATCCCCCAGAACGAGGTATGCCGGCCCGGACGAGGGGGTTCCGGGCCGGCATACCACCCGTGCAGGTGGGACCGTGTGGGTCGTTACCCGAGCGGGTTCTGAACGCTGCTGCCGGTGTCGCTGAAGAGATCGCCGATGCGACCACTCAGGAAGAGCAGCGCGACGATCAGCAGAACGGCAACCGCAGCGATGATGATCGCGTACTCGGTCATCGTCTGGCCATCCTCGCGGTCTCGAAGATCCGTAATTGCGCTCTGCGCCCGGATCGCCGCGCGAAGCAGGATGTCGCTCATCTCGAGGGACCTCCGTCCGTCGTGCGGGACGCCGCAGCGCCCCGTGGATTACATGAGCCCGTGATGTGCATCGGGTAACTCTCAGGGTCGGGTCGGATGGCACTCAGGACAACCGGCCGATGGATCAGTCCGTCCTGGACCTTCGGTCACGCCAGGTCCTCCGAACGGGTGACCATCATCTCCAGAAGGGTGACGATTGGGATATCGATGTCCGCGCCGACGCGAGGAGAACCTCCCGTACCCGCGGGGCCTCGCGCCAGGGCGCTCGCGGGCACCGGCGCATCCGTCGTCCTCGTCGGGTTCGCCCTGTATTCGATCGGCTACCTCCTGAGCGACCGTGTCGATCCGGTCGACTTCCACGTGTACCGAGCAGCCGCCGAGGTCATCGCGCACGGCGGCAGTCCGTATCCCGACTTCGCGTACCCTCCGCTCTCCGCGCTGGCCGCCGTTCCGTCGACGCTGCTCTCGTCCGGAGCGGCCGAGCTTCTCGTCAAGGCACTGTTGATCGTCGGCGCGCTGGCAGTTCTCGCGATTACTGGCGTCCGCGACTGGAGGTGCTACCCGCTGGCGCTTCTCTGGCCGTCGGTGAACGCCGCCGTGCAGACCGGCAACATCACGATTCCGCTAGCCCTCGCGGCGGCGATCGCCTGGCGCTTCCGGCGACGGCCGGCAGCGGCGGGAGTCAGCCTCGGCGCGAGCATCGCGGCGAAGTTCATCCTCTGGCCGCTGTGGATCTGGATGGTCGCGGCCGGGCGAAGGGCCGCCGCAGTCTGGACGATCGTGGCGGCGGCGGGGATCACGCTCGTGACGTGGGCGCTCGTCGACTTCGGCGCGCTCTTCGAGTATCCGTCCAGGCTCCGCCAGTTGAACGAGGACACGGCCGGCGACGGTTATACGCTCGACACCTTCGCGCACGATCTCGGAGCGAGCGAAACCGTGGCGCGCGTCCTCCAGGGAAGTGTCTGTATTGCGCTGCTCGTCGCGGTCGTCGTCTACGCGCGGCGCCAGGCCGAGATGCGGGCGTTCGTGCTCGCGATCGCAGCCGCGCTCGCCTGCTCTCCGATTCTCTGGTTGCACTACTTCGCGCTCTTGCTCGTGCCGGTCGCGATCGCCAGTCCACGTCTCGGCCCGATCTGGTTCGTGCCTCTGGCGATGTGGGGGTTCGGCGCCGGAACGGGAAATGGCACGACAGCGGAAGCCGCCGTCGTTCTCGGCGTCGCGGTGGCGACGGTCGTGCTCTGCTGTCGTGCCGCCCCGCCTGCGATGCCGACGGGGCGTCGTCGCGACCCCACTGCTGCCCCGAGGCCCGCGCCGGCGCCAGGGCCACCATGATCTGGGCCACCATGATCCCGTCGCGACGCGCCCACGACGTCCTCCATCGGATCGATGAAGCGGACTGGATCGTCCTCGACGCCCGGAACCCTTGGCCGGCCGACGCCGGCTCGGGTGATGCTCTGAGGTTCTGGCAGAGCGCGGTATGAGCGATGCGGACGTTCGGACGCGCTTCGGTGTCCGCGTCGTGTCCGTCGCGTTCTTCTGCGTGCTCCCGCTCTTCGCTCTCTCGTACGTGTTCGCGAAGGTTGCGCGGGGCGGGGTCACCACGGACTTCGAGCTCGCCTTCTATCCGGCCGCACAGGCGGTCCTCGATGGCGTCAGCCCGTACGTGAATCCGGCCGACCCCGCACTCGAGGGTGGCCTGGCATACGTCTATCCGCCCTTGACCGCGATCGTCGTCGCACCGTTCACCTTCCTCGGCCCGGATGCAGCGGGCATCGTCGTCATGGCGCTGCTCGCCGCCGGAGTCGTTGCGACCCTGGCCGTTCTCGACGTGCGGGACTGGCGCTGCTACGGGCTGGCGTTCCTCTGGCCGCCGGTCCTGTCCGCGATCCAGACGGGCAACGTCACCATTCCGCTCGCCCTCAGCGCTGCGCTCGTCTGGCGGTTCCGGGATCGATCGACTGTGTCCGGTGTGTGCCTCGGAGTGAGCATGGCCGCCAAGATCCTCCTTTGGCCGCTGCTCGTCTGGCTCGCCGCAACGCGGCGGATCCGGGCCGTCGTGACCGCGGTGGGCATCGCCGCCGCGGCCGTCGTCATGAGCTGGGCGGTCATCGGGTTCGCAGGCATCAGTGACTATCCCGAGCTCGTACGGAGGCTCTCACGGCTCGAGGAGCCGCTCGGCTACACCATCAACGCGCTCGCGCTCGATCTCGGCGCATCGGCGAGCCTCGCGCGCCTACTCGGTCTCGTGTGTGCGGTGCTCGTGCTCGGCGGAATGGTGTTCCTCGCGAGACGCGGCGATCAGCGTCGCGCGTTCGTCCTCGCTCTCGCTGCCACGCTCGCGTGCTCTCCGATTGTCTGGCTGCACTACTTCGCGCTGCTCCTCGTCGTCGTCGCGGTCGCCGAGCCGTGGCTCGGGCCCGCCTGGTTCGTCCCCCTCGTCATGTACGCGTCGACCGGAACGCACAACGGCACGACGTCTCAGACCGCGGTCACCGTCGTCGCGGCCGTCCTCACGGTGGTCGTCGCACTACGGCCAGCAGGCATTCGGAGTCGGCGGTTCCTGGCGGCTAGGACGTCACCGGTCGGAGGACGACCGTGATCTTGTCGTCTCGGTAGAGCACTCGCGAGCTGGGCTGGCGCAGGAGGGCGTCTGCTTGCTTCGGCGTCGACTCCTCGTCCACGACGACGACGCGATACGGGTCGACGAGCTTGTGCCACTCGCCTGTCCTGAGCTTGTACGACGTGAGCTCGTCGAAGAACTCGGATCCGTAGAGCTCGAAGCGCACGTCGTATGCCATCCGACCACGGAGCTCGGGGAGCTTCCAGAGCAACCAGTCGGCGTGACGGTCGGTCGCGAACACGCGCGACCCGGGGGCGGAGCTCACGCGCTCGACCGCCGCAAGCGCGCCCGTTGGCCACTTGCGCTCGTACCAGGCCGGGTTGCGGAGCAAGGCTGCAGCGACCGCGATCCCCACGATCCCGACGGCGCCGACCGCGAGCGAGCGGTTGAGACGGCTGCGAACAGGTGCCGCGCCGCCCTCGAGCGCGTGGCCGATCGCAACGGGAAGGAGCACCATGCAGGACAGTGCGAACCACGGTATTCCGCGGATCGCGAGCACAGCGCCTGCGAACGTGAGCCCGAGTGTCGCGGCGTCGAATGACGTCAGCCGCTTCCGCCCCCACACGGCGAGTACCAGCGTGAGGCCACCCAGGACGTAGAAGACGAGGGTGTCGATTGCGGGATCGCTCGGCTGCCACTCGGTTACGCGATCGGCGAACGGAGGGTGGACGAGCATGAGCCTGTAGTAGCGCGCCGTGACGAGCGGGCCGTAGGGCGTCGCGAGCACTGCCAGCGGCGCAAGAACAAGGAGGGGCAGGCTCCGGCGGGACGAGCGCCCGCGGGTCCTGACGAGCTCGATCGCAGCGAGCAGCATGGTCAGGAGCGCGCCGAGCGCGACGCTCCCGTGGAGGTTCGCCCAGACGACGAGCAGCGGGATCGCGAGATAGACCCTCTTCGACGGACGCCGGGCCTCGGACGCGAGCAGCCAGACGAGGGTCGTGAAGAGCGGGAGCACGAAGACCTGTGCGCGGATCGTCCAGGCCCATGGTGCGGCCAGGATCACCGGAAAGAAGACCAGTACGATCGCGCGTGGCCCGGCGCCGAGGGCACGGGCGCCGACCGCGGCGACGACGAACGCGGCGACGACGAACACGGCTGCTACGAGGGCGAGTGTCGCGTGGCCGCCGAGCTGGTAGGCGGCATACGCGAGAAGCTGCGCACCCCACTGCTGGTCGGTCCACGTCCGGCCAGCTCCGAGGATCGTGAGCGTGTCGTGGTGCGGAAGGCCGTGCTCGACCACCTCACGGCCGCCGACCAGCGTGAGGAAACTGTCGTTGACGAGGAGCTGCGGCGGGAACGCCGAGACGAAGACGATGGCGAATCCGGCGAGGAGGATCACGAGGACGATCTCCTCGTCGGCGATCCGGAGCAGCTTCCTCACGGACTATTCGTCGGCGTAGATGGGGCTCTCCACGAGCCCGTGCTGGTACGCGAGGCGCGTCGCCTCGGTCCGGTTCTTCACCCCGAGCTTGCGGTAGATGTTGGTCAGGTGGAACTTGACGGTCTGCGGGGCGACCCAGAACTCCTTGGCGATCTGGTCGTTCGACAGCCCGCGCGCGAGCGCGCCGAGGATCGTGACCTCCCGCTCCGTCAGGCCCAGCGCCTTCGCCCCGGATCGCTGCTCGTTCTCGAGACCGATCGCCGTGTGCACGTTGCCCTCGAGCGCCTGTCGGAGCGTGGCCGGCAGGTCGTCGGGATCGACCGACTTGACGACGTAAGCCGACGCGCCGCGGCGGAGCGCGGCCTCGATGAGATCCTCGCTCGTCGAGGCCGAGAGCATGACGACCTTGATCTCGGGGTGGCGTCGACGGATCTCGTCGAGGCACGCGAGCCCGTCCATGTGCGGCATGCGAACGTCGAGGAGGACGAGATCCGGCTTCTCGCGGGAAACGATCGGAAGGACCTGCGTGCCGTTCTGCGTCTCGCCGACGATCTCGAACTCGCCGTCGGCCTCGAGGGCTCGACGGATCCCGTCGAGCACGAGCCGGTGGTCGTCGGCGATAACCACGCGCACCGCGTGAGTGTGGCAGAGGCCCGCGACGGCGACGGTCCGCGCGGCACTCGTCCGAGGGATTGCCACCCCCCTCAAGGGGCATACAGTGCGATCGAAGGGACTGGGCCTCGACTAACCCGATCTCATCTCTTCACGGGCTTAGCGGGGAGGGGGGCGCTACGAAGGAGTACCGAGGGGCGACTGCGGTCCGCCCCTCGGTACTCTGGGCATTGGCCGGCGGGGTGCTCACTCGATTTGCGATGACGAGACAGGAAGACAAGGAGAGTTTGATCGTGTCCGCGCGGACCGTCGCGGCGCTGTTCGTCGTCTCGGTCGCGCTCGGTTCGTTGGCAGTGGGTTCATTCGGGCCGGGCTCGATCTCGGCGCAGGCCGCATCGGATGCGCCTCGCCGTTCGGACGTCGACGTGGTGGGGTCGGGGACGCTCACGTGGCGACAGGTGGTCGTTCGCTCGCGTCCGAGCCCGAAGGCCGCGCGCGTCACGACCCTGAGGCAGTTTCGACCCGACTTCAGGCCACAGTTCGTGCTCGCGCTGTCGGCTCTCCGCAATCGCGCGGGTGAGCCCACCTGGTACCGCGTCAGCGTTCCGGGGCGGCCCAACGGCCGGAAGGGGTGGGTGCGTGCGGCCGCGCTGGAGCTCCGGCCCGTTCACAAGCGGCTCATCGTCTATCGCGGAGCGCGCCGATTCGAGTTCTGGGACGGTCGACGCCTCGTCCGTTCGGGAAAGGTCGCCGTCGGCAAGCCCGGCGCGGAGACGCCGCTCGGGCTCTTCTACGTGACCGACCGGTTCGACCCCACGGTCGACCCGAGCTGGGCGATTCTCGGTGCGTACGCGTTCGAGACGAGCGCCTACTCGAAGCTCACCGACTGGCCGGGAGGGGGCATCGTCGGCGTCCACGGAACGCCCTGGCCGTGGCTCCTCGGCCAGGCGGTCTCGCACGGCTGCGTGCGGATGCGGAACGAGGACATCGACTTCCTCCGCTCACGGGTCCCGCTCGGGATGCCCGTCAAGATCGTCCGCTAGGAGCGAGCGCTAGCTCGACGCCGCGACGAAGGCGTAGGGAGCCGGGCCGTCGTGTGCGAGCTCGCGCGACGTCCGCGTCCCCGTCGGCGCCGCTGCCAGCTGGCGAAGCCTGTAGTTGCCGTCGCGGAAGTGAGAGCCGGGCCTGAACGCGAACCATGAACCGCCGCGACCGTGCGAGACCGACACGCGCTCGAAGCGGAAGGCGAACCGGTTGCATGCCACCTGGCCACCGCTCCAGCTCTCCGCGGTGGCGATCGGGGCCCAGCGCGAGGACGAGCCGCGCAGGTAGATCGGCTTCGTCGCGGGGCTGCCGTCGACCCACACCCGCCAGTGCTCCGGCCGCTTCGACATCTCGAGGACTGCGACTCGGCGGCTCTTGCCCACGGGGACGTCGTTCTCGAGCGGGATGAGCTGGGGAGTTCGGCCCGGCCGAGCGATCTCGGCGTACACGAACGTGCCCAGGTCGGGCACCGAAGCAAGCCCGGCCTGGATCCACATGTCCGACCCGTTGGGCCCCTGGCCCGGGCCGCCGAGACCGACCCAGCCGGCCACATGGCCGCCTGCGACCTTGGGTGCCCGGACTGCGCTGATCGTCGCCTGCACTCCGTGACCGGTCGTGTCCGCCTGGTGACCTGCGTAGGTGTAGCCGCCGTTCCCGGCGGCATCCGCGCCGCAGCCGCTGCTTCCCGCCCTCGCCGACTTCGACGCCCCCGTCATTGCGGCGAGCGCGAGTACGCCGACGAGCAACGCGAGGAGTGGCCGCACCATCACCCGTTTCTCGTCGGCGACGCGTTCGGGGGAGGCCATCCCCCGTAGAGGCGATCGCGTCCCTCGCCCGGGTGAGCGGAGGCGGCGGCCTACAATGCGGCCGATGGCGAGGCTCGAGGACCGCGAGACGTCCGACACGGTCCAGGCCTGGCGCGAGCGCCTCTTCGAGCGCTCTCCGGAGCGAGGCGACGAGCTCTTCTCCACGATCTCGGGGATCGCGGTCGATCCTCTGTACACCCCGGAGACGGTCGAGATCGACTACGCGCGCGACCTCGGCTACCCGGCAGAGCCCCCGTTCACCCGGGGCGTGTACCCGTCGATGTACCGCGGCCGCCTCTGGACGATGCGTCAGTTCGCCGGCTTCGGCACGGCCGATGAGACGAACGCGCGCTTCCACTACCTCCTCGAGCACGGTCAGACCGGGCTCTCGACCGCATTCGACATGCCCACCCTGATGGGTTACGACTCCGACCATGCGCGCTCGCTCGGCGAGGTCGGGCGCGAAGGGGTAGCCGTCGACTCGCTCGCCGATGTCGAAGCTCTCTTCCAGGGCATCCCGCTCGGCGAGGTCTCGACGTCGATGACGATCAACTCGCCCGCCGCGATCCTGCTCGCGTACTACGTGTGCGTCGGCGAGGAGCAGGGTGTTCCGCGCGACCGCCTCCGGGGAACTGCTCAGACCGACATCCTCAAGGAGTACATCGCGCAGAAGGAATGGATCTTCCCACCCGGGCCGTCGATGCGGCTCGTCGTCGACATGATCGAGTTCTGCGCGCGGGAGATGCCGCTCTTCCACCCGATCTCGATCTCCGGGTACCACATCCGCGAGGCCGGCTCGACCGCTGCCCAGGAGCTCGCTTTCACCCTGGCGGACGGGTTCGCGTACGTCGAGGCTGCCATCGAGCGCGGCCTCGAGGCGGACGAGTTCGCCCCGCGGCTCTCCTTCTTCTTCAACGCTCACCTCGACTTCTTCGAGGAGATCGCGAAGTACCGCGCGGCGCGGCGGATCTGGGCGCGCGAGCTTCGGAACCGCTTCGGCGCGCGGAGCGAACGGTCGCTGCTCATGCGCTTCCACACGCAGACGGCGGGCGTCTCTCTTACGGCCCAGCAGCCCGAGGTGAACATCGTGCGCACGGCGCTCGAAGCCCTCGCCGCCGTGCTCGGCGGCACGCAGAGCCTGCACACGAACAGCTTCGACGAGGCGCTTGCGCTCCCCACGGAGGAAGCGGCCCGGCTGGCGCTGCGGACGCAGCAGGTCATCGCCCACGAGGCGGGCGTCGTCAACACGATCGACCCGCTCGGCGGCTCGTACTACGTCGAGCATCTGACGAACGTGCTCGAGGCGGAGGCATACGAGTACTTCGACCGGATCGAGCAGCTCGGCGGCGTGATCCCCGCGATCGAGGACAACTTCTTCCAGCGAGAGATCGCCGAGGCGTCGTTCCGCTACCAGGCGGAGGTCGAGGCGGGGCAGCGGGTCATCGTCGGCGTGAACCGCTACGTGCACGAGGACGAGAGCCCGATCCCGATCCTCAAGATCGACGAGGCCCTCGAGCAGAAGCAGATCGAGCGGCTCGCCTCAGTCCGCGCTGGGCGTGACTCGGCGCAGGTCGAATCGCGACTCGGGGCGCTCAAGGAATCCGCCTCGAAGGACGGCGTCAACCTCATGGCCCCGATCATCGAGGCGTCGCGCGACTACGTCACGCTGGGGGAGATGTGCGACGCGCTCCGCGAGGTGTGGGGCGTCTGGCGCGATCTGAAGACGAAGTACCGCGGGCGCGGCGGATCTGGGCGGCGAGCTGCGCAACCGCTTCGGCGCGCGGAGCGAACGGTCACTCTATGCGCTTCCACACGCAGACGGCGGGCGTCTCCTACGGCCCAGCAGCCGAGGTGAACATCGTGCGCACGCGCTCGAGGCGCTCGCCGCCGTGCTCGGCGGCACGCAGAGCCTGCACACGAACAGCTTCGACGAGGCGCTGCGCTCCGACGGAGGAAGCGGCCCGGCTGGCGCTGCGGACGCAGCAGGTCATCGCCACGAGGCGGGCGTCGTCTCGACGATCGACCCGCTCGGCGGCTCGTACTACGTCGAGCACCTGACGAACGTGCTCGAGGCGGAGGCATACGAGTACTTCGACCGGATCGAGCAGCTCGGCGGTGTGATCCCGCGATCGAGACAACTCTTCCAGCGTGAGATCGCCGAGGCGTCGTTCCGCTACCAGTCGGAGGTCGAGGCGGGGCAGCGGTCATCGTCGGCGTGAACCGCTACGTGCACGAGGACGAGAGCCCGATCCCGATCCTCAAGATCGACGAGGCCCTCGAGCAGAAGCAGACGAGCGGCTCGCCGCAGTCCGCGCGGGCGTGACTCGGCGCAGGTCGAAGCGCGACTCGGGGCGCTCAAGGAATCCGCCTCGAAGGACGGCGTCAACCTGATGGCCCCGATCATCGAGGCGTCGCGCGACTACGTCACGCTGGGGGAGATGTGCGACGCGCTCCGCGAGGTGTGGGGCGTCTGGCGCGAGCCCCGTCGTTCTGGCGACAGGCACCCGTAGCGCGGCGGGCTCGGCAGGCGCGTCGCGGCCGCGCGATAGATCCGCGGCGCGCGAGTCGAGCCAGTCGGGTCCCGAGCGGCATGACGGCGATGCGCACAGACGGGAGACGAGCCAGCGGACCGGAGCACCGGCTGCCGCACGAGGGGCGCAGGGTCGAGCCCACGATGCGCGCATCGCAGCGGGCAGTGCGCGGAGCCGCGGACGTCGCGAGCCGACCGAGCAGGCAAGCGAGTGTGGAGCGCGCTTGCTCGCGCCTGCCGCCAGCGCTGATCCCAGCGGCAGACGGTCGCCGGCGAGACGCTGAAGCGGATCGCCACCGCCGGCGACAGCCCTGCCGCAGCTGCACGAGCACGAAGCGCCCGCGAGTCGAGCGGCGTACGGTGAAGCCTCAGGGCCTCCGTACCTGGAGTGAGTCCTCGGTGACGCACCCGGGAGGCGCGGAGGACGGTGTCGAGCCGGCCATGACGGGCGGGTCCACGGGTCGTTGCGTCTCGTCTTCCAGCCCGAGACGAGGTCGAAGCCCTCGTCGAGCTTGGCCAGGAGCTGCGGGATCTCCGCCGGGTGTCCTGGAGGTCGGCGTCGATCGTGACGATCACGTCACCCCGCGCCTCGAGGAATCCGGCTTGGAGTGCCGCCGCCTTCCCGAAGTTTCGGCGGAGACGGACGACGACGACGTTCGTCGTCCGGGCGGTGAGCTCGGAGAGCACGGCCATGCTGCCGTCCGTCGAGCCGTCATCGACGAAGATCACCTCGAAGGGTTGGTCGCCCGCGTCGAGCGCGCGTGAGATCTCCTCGTAGAGCGCCTCGAGCGAGTGCTCCTCGTTGAGCAATGGGACGACGACGGAGATCAACGTACGGAGGGTATCGGCCTCCCAGGTCGTCGTCTTCAGCCCCGCTCCGGGGCCGAGGCTCGCTCCCGGCGGCTAGACGTCGAGCTCGAGGCCGTCGTACGCGAGCTCGAAGCCGTCTGGAATCGGCAGCTCGCACGGGCGGTGGGTGAGCAGCAGGCGGCGCGCTCCTGACTTCTCGAACGCCTCGACGGCCTCGTCCAGCGAGAGATGACCGCGAGGCTGGCCGTCGAGCTCGCCGCGGAGCAGCGTCGCCTCGCAGACGAAGAGGTCTGCGTCCCGGGCTGCCTCCACGAGCTCCGGACACGGAGCGGAGTCCCCTGAATAGGCGAGCACGCGGCTCGAGTTCTCGACCCGAAACGCGTAGGTCTGCAGCGTGTAGTGGGGGACGCGCACGGGAGTCACCGATAGCCCTCCCGTGGTGAACGCCTCGTTCGGCTTGTACTCGGCAAGCCTGAACGCCCGCTCGAACATGTCCGGGAAGCCGAGCCGCTCCCCGAGACCTGCGAGGAACTCCGTTCCGCCGGGTTGAACCCACAGCTCGGGCCGTGGCACCGGCCCGTTCGACGAGAGGTAGAAGCTGCCCCACACCCACGGCACGAGGTCTCCCCAGTGGTCGAGATGGAAGTGCGTGATCGCGATCGCGTCGACGTCGGGCCACGAGGCGGACTCGCGGAGACGGCCGAGGACGCCAGGCCCGCAATCGAGCAGAAGCCGCTCCGGCCCCTCGAGCAGATACCCGGAGTGCGCGCTACCGGGGTTCGGCCAGGCGGGCGACGACCCGATGACGTTCAGATGCACCGCGGTATTCTGCCGACGTGCCGGACAGAAAGATCCGGGTAGTGATTGCGAAGCCGGGGCTCGACGGTCACGATCGCGGCGCCAAGATCATTGCCAGAGCGCTCCGTGACGCCGGCATGGAGGTCATCTACACCGGCCTGCATCAGACGCCGGCCCAGATCGTCGAGACGGCGATCCAGGAGGATGCCGACGCGGTAGGAGTCTCGATCCTCTCCGGCGCGCACATGACGCTCGTGCCTCGCATTCTCGACGGCCTGCGGGACGCCGGAGCGGACGACGTCCTGGTGGTCGTCGGCGGCACGATCCCACCCGACGACGCCGAAGAGCTCAAGGACAAGGGCGTCTCGGCGGTCTTCGGGCCTGGAGCGACGACGAGCGAGATCGTCGAGTTCCTCCGGGCTGCCGTCACGGCCTGAGCCTCGATGGCTAGGGCGCGAGCGACGACACGCGGCTCGCCGTGAGCGTCCCGGGCGCACCGAGGAGCGCAGCCTTCGTCACACGCGCCTTCGCTGTGAAGACTGCGACTCGCGTCTGACTTCCGAGCTCCGCGACGATCAGCGGTTGCTCTTGAGCTGCCCGTGGAAGTCGACTCTGGACTCTGCTGTCCTCGGCCACGGCGATGTCGAGCTGCCTCGGATCGACTGCCAGCCAGCGACCGCCTCCCGGGTACGAGCGCACGCTCGTCACGGTCAGGCGCAGCACGCCCTCGGCGACCGATGCGACTCGTCCGCGGAGCCCGAGGCTGAACATCGAGCCTTCGCGGGCCGCGAACAGGAGCTTCGTCGCCTTCTTGAGATGTGGGAACGGGTTGACGTCGGCGCCGCCATTCGGATGCACCTCGAAGTGGAGATGGGGGTTGCCGTTTGCGTCGCCCGAGTCGCCGACGAACCCGATCTGCTGGCCCGCGAGGACCTTCGCGCGGTCGGAAACCGCGTACGCGGTGCCTTGCTCACAGCGCCCCGTGTTGTCGTTTCCGGGCCCGACGTCGTTGTTCAGGTGGATGTAGAGGTACATCGTCCCGCTACGGCCGTAGAGATAGAGCATGCAGCCCCCGAGGCCGGAGTCGGCGTACTCGACACGTCCCGCTTCGGCGGCGACCACGGGCGCGCGCCAGGGGTTCTCCATGTCGATGCCCGCATGGCGGCCGTTTCCGCGCGGGTCGCCGTAGTTGTCCCAGAGGACTGTCTTCGCGATGAGCGGGAAGACGATTCGCGGTACCGCCTGCTCGCCGCTCGCTCCCGCCGGTTTGGATGCCAGGGAAACGGCAATCAGGCCGGCGATCAAGCCGGCGAGGAGGAGGGAGGCGAGAGTCCCTGGGGCTGTCGTCCGGTGGCGTCTCATGCGAAGGTCGCTCCGGTTCGCGCGCGAGGCGCCGGACGCTAGCAGACGCTCGTAAGGGGTCCGTCTCCGAAGCCGCCGCGGATAGAGTCCCGGCCGATGAAGATCGCCGTCTGCGTCAAGCAGGTGCCGGACGCCACGGTCCACAAGCGCATCGATCCTGCGACGAACCGCCTCGACCGCTCCGGCGAGGCGGCGCTCAATCCGACGGACCTGAACGCGGTCGAAGAGGCGCTTCGGATCAGGGACGCGAGCGGAGGCGAGGTCGTCCTCGTCTCGCTCGGCCCCGAGAAGGCGATCGAGTCGCTGCGGAAGGCGCTCGCGATGGGGGCCGACCGCGCCGTCCTCGTCACCGACGAGGCGGCCGCGGGGTCCGACCTGCTCGGCACGAGCTACGCCCTCGCGAAGGCGCTCGAGCGGGAAGGAGCCGACCTCGTCCTGTTCGGCCAGGCGTCGAACGACGCGGACGGCGCCGTCCTCTGGGCTGCCGTCGCCGAGCACCTTCGGCTACCCGTCGTCTCCCAGGTGGCGGGGCTGACGATCGCGGACGGAACGGCGACCGGGAAGCGGCAGACCGAGCACGGGTACGACGTGATCCAGGCACCCCTCCCGGCGGTCGTCGCCGTCTCGGACGCGATCAACGAGCCGCGCTACCCGTCGCTCAAGGGGATCATGGGAGCGAAGTCGAAGCCGCAGGAGACGGTCGGCCTGTCCGACATCGGCGTCGAGCCCGAGAGAGTCGGCGCAGCCGGCGCGAAGACGGCGGTCCGGGCGCTCTCGCCGCCGCCCTCCCGCAGCGACCAGGTCAAGCTCGAGGATGACGGGACCGCTGCGGAGACGATCCTCGAGTACCTCACCGAGCGGAGACTGATCTGAAGAGCCTCGTCTTCTTGGAGCACCACGGCGGAGAGCTCGAGAAGGGTGGGCTGGGCGTGCTCTCGAAGGCAGCGTCTCTCGGCGAGGCGATCGGGGTCGTGCTCGGCCCCGGTGCTCGCGAGGTGGCAGCGGGAGCCGGAGCGTTTGGAGCCTCCGCCGTCTACGTATCCGAGGCAGATGCGCTCGCCTCGCCGCTTCCCCAGCAGAGGGTGGACGCGCTCGCGTCGCTCGTCGAAGCGGTCGGCGCGGATGCCGTGCTCTTCGGCGCGTCGGTGCTCGCAAGCGACGTCGCGGCCGGGCTCGCGGCACGGCTCGACGCGGGGCTCAACTGGGATCTCAGCGACGTGCTCGTCGAGGACGGCGAGCTCGTGGGGAGGCGGCCGGCTCTCGGCGACACCGTTCTCGTGGACGTCGGCTGGACGGGCTCCCCGCGTCTGGCGATCGTGCGCTCGGGAGCGCTCGATCCGATCGACTCCGGCGGCTCGGCCACCGTCGAAGAGTTCGAGCCGCCCTTCTCGGATTTCTCGACGCGCGCGACCCTCGTCGAGCAGACGCACGAGGAGTCGAGCGGGCCGTCGATCGAGGATGCGGACGTCATCGTCGCCGGTGGCCGGGGGCTCGGGTCGCCGGAGGCGTTCTCCCTCCTCGAGGACCTGGCGGCGGCGCTCGGCGGAGCCGTCGGCGCGACGCGCGCCGTCGTCGACGCCGGCTGGTACCCCTATCCGACGCAGGTCGGGCAGACCGGGAGGACGGTCTCCCCGCGCCTCTACATCGCATGTGGCATCTCGGGCGCGATCCAGCACAAGGTCGGGATGCAGGGCTCGGGCACGATCGTCGCGATCAACAAGGACGCGAACGCCCCGATCTTCGACTTCTGCGATCTCGGCATCGTCGGCGACCTCCACCAGATCGTCCCGAAGCTGACCGCGCTCGTTCGAGCGCGCGGGTAGGCGGCGGGCATGGCACGGCCGATCGACTTCACCCCGGCGTTCGGGCCGACGGATGCCGTGGGCACACCCACCGATCCACCGGACGAGAGGATCGAGGTCGGGGTCCTCATCGTCGGCGGGGGTCCCGGCGGCCTGGCGTGTGCGATCCGGCTCGGCCAGCTTCTCGAGGAGCATCCGGCCGTCAGGGAACGACTCGGAGACGTGCCCGTCGCGGTTCTCGAGAAGGGAAAGCAGCCGGGCTCGCACCTTCTCTCAGGCGCAGTCATGGCCCCCCGCGCGCTTCGTGATCTGTTTCGCGGGCGCCTCACGACTGCGGACGTTCCGACGTACGGTGAGGTGCCGGGTGAGGCCGTATACATGCTCACCCGCCGTTCGGCGATCCGGATTCCCGCGCCGCCCACGATGCGGAACCACGGCAACGTCATCGTCTCCGTCTCCGAGCTCGGGCGCTTCCTGGGCGAGCAGGCCGAGGCGCTCGGCGTCACCGTCCTTCCCGAGAGTGCCGCGACGAAGCTCCTCGCCCACGAAGGCCGAGTCGTCGGGGTGCGCACCGGGGACCGGGGCAGAGGCCGGCAGGGCGAGCCGCTGGCGAACTTCGAGCCCGGGTCCGACCTCGTCGCCGGAGTCACCGTGCTCGCGGAGGGGACGCAGGGGATCCTGACTGCAGCCGCCATCGAGCGCTTCGGGCTCCGCGGCGAGAACCCACAGATCTGGGCGTTGGGCGTGAAGGAGGTCTGGCGGGTGCCGCGCCCGCTACGGCGGATCATCCACACGATGGGATGGCCGCTCCGCGCTTCTTCGGGCTACGGCGAGTTCGGCGGCTCGTTCATCTACCCGATGGGCGACGACCACGTCTCGATCGGGTTCGTGGCCGGGCTCGAGGCGCGCGACGTCGAGTTCTCGGTCCACGACGTCCTGCAGGAGTTCAAGACGCACCGGCTCGTCTGGAAGATCCTGCGTGGCGGCGAGCGGGTGGCATGGGGCGCGAAGACGATCACCGAGGGCGGGTACCTCTCGCTGCCGAAGCGCTTCAACGCGCCGGGGCTGCTCCTCGTCGGCGAAGGCCCCGGGCTCGTCAACGTGCCTCGCCTCAAGGGGATCCACTACGCGATCGAGTCGGGCCGGCTCGCCGCCGAGGCCGCTTTCAGGGCGCTTCAGCGCGGGGAGGTCCCGAGCAGGGTCGGAGCTCTCGACTCGTACGACGAGGCGCTGCGTTCCAGCTCGATGTGGAAGGAGCTGTACGAGGTGCGGAACATGCGCCAGGCATTCGACAAGGGATTCTTCGTCGGCGGCGCCCTCGCGAGCATGATGACCGTCTCGAAGGGGCGAATGCCCGGCGGGCCGCGTTCGACGGAGGCAAACGCAGCAGCAGCGCTGATCCGAACCGGCCGCGCTGGTCGCTACCCCGACCCCGACGGGAAGTACACCTTCGACAAGCTCTCGTCCGTGTTCGCGTCGGGAAACCGCACGCGGGACGACCAGCCGAATCACCTCAAGGTCGCGACGCGCGTCCGGCGCCCGGTGGCCGAGGCATGGGAGTGGATGTGCCCGGCGCACGTCTACGAGGTGGGACGTGACCTCGGCGACGGCTTCGTCTCCGTCGAGGTGACGCCGTCCAACTGCGTTCAGTGCGGGGCGATCACCGCCAAGGGAGGTCGCCTCACGCCACCAGAGGGCGGCTCCGGCCCCGAGTACACCCTCACCTAAGGCGTCGCGGCACTCGCTAGCCCGATCGCAGGACGCGCTCGCAGTCCCGCGCGACGACGTCGTGGCGGTCCGCGCGGACCCTGTCTCGCCCGCGGCCGCACCTGATGGTGTCCCGCCCGCCGCCGCGGACGTCGACCACGTCGTCACCCTCGAGAGCGAGGATCCGGTCGGGCATGGCCGTGCCCGCGAGCCGATCTGCTGCGCCCGTCCCGAAGCGGCAGTCGCTCGAGATCGGATGCAGGCCCTGGCCGGTCGCGTCGACGCGCCAGAGCTCGCCGCTCTGCTCGAGGTACCCGGCTCGGGGCGTCACGACGAACGTCAGCGCCCGCCCGTCGATAGACCAGGCTGGCATGAGCGAGTCGTGCCCGCGGAGCCGCGCGACGACACGCTCGCGACGGCCGTCGGTGCGCTCGATGCGGATGTCGCTCGGCGCGCTCCGGTCGCCGTTGTTCGTGTAGGCGATGACGTCTCCCGCGGGCGACCAGCGCGGCCAGAGGCCGATCGAGTAGTCGAGGTACCGCTCGCTCGAGCCATCGACGCCAACGAGCTTGATCGCGGCGAACTCGAGCTGGATCTGGCGGATTCCCACGAACGCGACCGTCTTCGCGTCCCTCGACCACGTCGCCTCCGGGTACGGCGCAGCATCTGAGACCACCACGCGTGCGCCGCTGCCGTCGAGCTCGACGATCTCGAGCTGCGCGCGGTTGATTCCCGTCTCCGCTCCGCCGATTGCGAGTTCCGTGCCGTCGGGGGAAAAGCTCGGCGAGTTGCCGGCGACGAAGAACCGCGGTTCGGAGCCGTCGCGGTTGGCGAGCCAGACCTCGTGGTCGTTGCCGCGGTCGAACGCGATCACCCGGCCGTCGGGCGATACCGCCACGTTGTCGATGGGCCGATCGCTGATGAGGACCGTCTTGCGGTGCGTGCCGTCCGCGCGGACCGACCGGATCCCGAACGGCTCCGAAGCGGTCGCGTAGAGGATGTCGCCGTTCGAGGCCTGCGCCGGATTGGTGCCCACGACGCGATTTCCGCATTCCGCAAGGGACAGAGAGGGCGAAAACGGCATCGCCCAAGCGGCAGCCGCGATCACGAGAGCTGCGATGAGGGCGAGGGCGAGACGCTGCGGCACTGCCGCCGAGGATGGTAGCTCTGCCCTAGCGGTCCTCACGCGCGGCCCACGCGCGTGCCATCGCGACCCGATCTGCGAGCGTCGGGTGCGTCCCGAGGATGACCTGCGTCCACCCGGGAGGCGAAGGGTCGGCCAGCGACGTGTGTGACAGCTCGACCATGACGCCCTGAAGGGCATCCGGGTCGTGCGTCAACCCGAGAGCGACCCAGTCTGCCTCGGCCTCCATGCGCCGCGAGAGGTAGTTCTGCTCAGGGGTCGCGACGAGCTGGATGACGGCGACGACAAGGAGTGCGAGGGGAACGGCTTCGGCCTGTCCCATCCCGCCTCGCCTTCGAGTCGCGCGCATCAGGATCCACGCGCTCGGGACGGCGAAGATCGCAAACCAGCCGAGTCCCTTCGGCAGGTGCTTGCGCGAGTGATGACCGAGCTCGTGGGCGAGGATCACCTTCCGTTCGCGCGGTGTGAACGGCTTCTGGAGCAACGTGTCCCAGAGGACGACTCGGCGTGACGGCCCGATGCCGATGGCATACGCGTTCGCCTGCTGCGTGTCCTGGCTGACGTCTTCCACACGCAACGGAATGTGGGCGAGGCCCAGCTCCCGCTCGTAGCGGTCCGCCGCGGCGAGGAGGGACTCGTCGTGGAGGGGATGCGTCGTGCCGAAGTCGAGGTACGGGACGACGAACGAGAAGAGCGCGGCAATGGCGACGAAGACTGCGGCGCCCGGGAGCCACCAGCGCTCTCCGAGCCAGCGCGCGAGGCCCATGACGATGAGCAGCGCGAAGCAGATCGACGCGAACGCGGCAGCGAGCACCGCCCAGTCCTGCACGAGCCAAGAGAGGTAGTCGAGGTCTGTCTGGTCGTAGCGGCGGTCCCACCAGTGGGCGGCGACGCGGAACGGGATCCGGACGAGCCACGCGATCGCGAGCCCGAGCATTCCGAGCAGCATTCCAGTGCCGATGGGGCCTGCGGACGACTCGCGCATGAACGCGACTCCGCGCCGGGCGTAGATCGCAAGGACGACGAGCAGCGTGATCTGGGCCAGCACCCAGTCCACGTACAGAAAGCGCTCGTAGCGTGCGGCTCTCGCGACGAGCTGCGCGCCGAACACGGAGCCGACATCGACCGCGGGCAAGGCGAGGTCGTCCGGGACGGTCGTGGGGAAGAGGAGTACTGCTCCCGCGACGAGCCCGGCGACGACCGCTGCCGCCGCCGCGATCTTCAGAACGCGTCCCCCGGGATGGACTCGCCCGGCGCCGGCTCGGCTGTTGCCTCGTGCGCCGTCGGCTTCCCGGTGAGAACCGGCGCGGCGTGCGGATAGCGTTCAGTGAGCAGGAACAGGTAGGCGTACGTCTGCGCGCTGTATCTCAGGCACGAGGCACCGAGATTGCGCATGCCCTCGGGCATGCGTCCAGTGACGAGCGAATACCACCACCCGAGGAAGGCCACGATGGCGGCCACGCCGCCGAGCGCGCTCGCGAGAATGAGCGCCGGGATCGCCAGGAAGAGCCGGACAAGGATCGTCCAGCGGCGCTGCCGGATCGGCGCGTCGATCTCGACGTCGATCCCGTACGAGCCCGCCTGTCCTGTGAACCCCGGGAATCTCCGCCCGATGACGTAGACGTACGCGAGCAGGTGCGTGACGTACCGCACGTACGCGGCCAGGAAGCGGTGGAGCGCGAGCGGGACGCGCCCGGTCGCAAGTGCGGCGAGCCACGCCGCGATCGCTGCGAAGAACGAGGCGATCGCCCAGAGGAAGAGCCAGATGAAGTGCGGGATGGCCAGCAGGAGCCTGAAGAGCACGGTGATGCGCGAGCGCTCGAGCTCGTCGGTGACGACGATCCGGACCGGGTGCTCCGGCAAATCGGAGTAAGGCTCGGCGAGGCGCGGATCGGATGTCGGGTACCGTGGAGTCAGGAGCAGGAGGTAGCCACCTGCCTGCGCCCCGTATCCGATTGCGAAGGCGATCAGATCGCGGATGCCTCTCGGAGCTCGGCCGCGGACGAGGATGAAGAACCACGCGAGGAACGCCGCAGCCAACGCCACTCCTCCGATCGAGAACGCGAACGTCGCCGTGCGCTCGTCGCCTCCACTCGACCACCCCCACGTCGCTTGACCCGAGGAGCCGGTGGAGAATCCGCCGCCGAGAGCCGAGGCAAGGAGGAGAGCGGGGAGTGTGAGAAAGAGGCGGAAGAAGCCCGTCCAGCGGCTCTGTCGCTCGGGCGGTGCGATCTCGAGGTCGACGGGGTAGTCCGACTGGCAGCGAAACCACGGATACGGGTTGGCGGCGAGATACACGTACGCGCTCACCTGCGTCGCATAGCGCAGGTAGGACGCGACGAAGTCGTGCATGCTGTCCGGTACCTCGCCCTGAATGAGGATGGCGAGCCAGTTCACGAATCCGACGACGAACGCTGCGATTCCTCGCAGGGTCACCCACACGAACAGCGGGATCGCGAGGAGGAGCCGGAAGAAGACGGTCCATCGGTTGCGGTTGAGCTCGTCGTTCCTGACCACCAGCCGAATCGGACGGTCCGCGGGCTCGACGTCCACGGCGACATTGTTCAGCACGGAGCGGCTAGGCGGCGTGCTTCGATCTCAGGGGTCGTAGCGGCGCACGTCGGTACCGGCGAAGCTGGTCACCCAGACCGAGTTGTCCAAGCGCGCGAGCGAAAAGGCTCCCGGACCTGCTGGAAAGCTGTCGACGACGGCATTGCCCGTCGGATCCACGCGAAACACGAGCGAGCGCTCCTTGTCCGTGACCCAGACGAGCCCATCGGGTCCAGTCGTGATGTCGGCTGGCGTTCCGCCCAGGTGCACGCGGGCCAGTACGGCGCCCGTGTGCGAGTCGAGTCGCAGGACCGAGTCGCTGGTCGTAACCCACAACTCGCCGTGAATGCAGCTCGGCCAGGTCGGCGTCTCCGCTCCGACGTCGATCCGCTCGACCCGCCTAGTTGCCGGTTCGATCGCGCTCAGCCAGGTCGCCTGGCGCCCATTGCCGACCCAGACGCGTCCGCCGCACCAGGCGACCCCCGCGGGATTCGGGCCGACGCGGCTGACGGACCGCAGCTTTCCGTTGCGGGGATCGAGCCGGGCGACGGTTCCGGTGTCGTAGCTCGAGGCCCAGACCGACCCGGCAGCCTGGAGCACGTCGAAGGCGCCAGAACCGACCTGCGTGCGTTGTAGCCGACCGGACTTGATACGTACGACCTCGCCGGCCTGGTCTCGCGTCACCCAGATCGCCGAAGGTCCGACGGCGATTCGACACGCCCAGCGCCCGACGGTCATCCTCGTCGTGATCCGTCCGTAGCGGTCAATCCGGAGCACCTTGCCGGTGTCGTAGACGCCAACCCACAGCCCGCCGGCGCGAACGACGCTGCCACACGGAGCCTTCCCGGTCGCCGCGACGAGCGCCTCCGTCGGCGAAGCAGCCCCCGATGCTCCGCCCGCCGTCGCCACTCCAAGAGCGATCCACGCTGCGCCGACGAGGGCGAACATGCTCCTCACGACTACTGAGACGTGCGGCGCTTGGTGTTGACAGTACGATCGCAGGATGGCGCTCCCGGTCGGACGCGAGGACGTGGAGCGTGCGGCAGGCGTCATCGGCGACCGCCTGCATCGGACTCCGATCTTCAGCGCCCGCAGCATTCGCGACGGCCTGTACCTCAAGGCCGAGCTCTTCCAGCGCACAGGCTCGTTCAAGCCGCGCGGCGTCCTCAACCGCCTTGCTGCGCTTACCGACGAGGAGCGTGCGGCGGGAGTGATCTCGGTGTCCGCCGGAAACCATGCGCAAGCGCTCGCATGGGGCGCGGCGGGTCTCGGTCTGAGCGCGCTGCTCGTCATGTGGCGAGATGCTGACCCGGCCAAGGTGGCCGCGACCCGCGCGTACGGGGCCGACGTGGACCTCGAGGCTTCAGGTCCGGCGGACGCTTTCCGGCGTCTCCACGAGCTGCAGGCGGAGACGGGTAGGACGTTCGTTCCGCCGTTCGACGACCCGCTCGTCGTCGCGGGGCAAGGGACGGTCGGCCTCGAGATCCTGGAGGACGCCCCCGACGCCGACACGGTCGTCGTCCCCGTCGGCGGTGGCGGCCTCGTGAGTGGTATCGCCGTGGCATGCGTCGCGGCCGGAGTGCGGGTGGTCGGAGTCGAGCCGGAGGAGTCGCGCGCGCTCGAGGAGGGCCTCGCGGCCGGCGAGCCAGTGCCCGTGGAGACGCGTTCCTTCGCCCAGGCGCTGAACGCTCCGTTCGCGGGGGTGCTCCCCATCGAGATCTGTCGTGCGCTCGGGGTCGAGGTGGTGCTCGTGAGCGACGAGGAGATCGCCGCGGCGTTCCGACTCGTCTACTCGAGGGCGAAGCTCGCATGCGAACCTGGTGCCGCCGCCTCCGTCGCTGCAGTGCTCTCGGGCAGGATCGAGGGCGATCGGATCGTGTGCGTCGTCTCGGGCGGGAACGTCGCCGCTGCGACTGCCGCTGATATCCTGGCGGGCCGATGAAGGCCGGTATCCACCCCGACTACGTCCTCGCGCACGTCACGTGCTCCTGCGGCAACGAGTTCTGGACCCGTTCCACGAAGTCCGAGCTGCACGTCGAGATCTGCGCTGAGTGCCATCCGTTCTACACGGGCAAGCAGAAGCTCGTGGACACGGGCGGCCGGGTGGAGCGCTTCCAGCGGCGCCTCGAAAAGGCCGGCGGCGCGAGCCGCGACTAGGTCTCGCGCATGAGCGTGTCGTACGGCGGCCAGGCCGTGCTGGAGGGCGTGATGATGCGCAGCCCGTCGAGCTGGGCGGTCGCCGTGCGCACACCCGAGGGCGACATCGAGGAGGTCGTGCACGACATCGAGTCGCCGATGAAGCGGCGGCGCCTGTGGCGCGTGCCGGTGATCCGGGGTGTCATCGCGCTCGGCGAGTCGCTCGCCATCGGGTTCAGGGCGCTTGCGATCTCGGCGAACGTGGTCTCGCAGGAGCGGGACGAGGACGGCGAGATCAAGACCCAGATCGGCCGCGGCCAGATCATCTTCTCGTTCGTCATCGCGATCGGGTTCGCGTTGATGCTCTTCAAGGTCGGGCCGGCGCTCGTCACGAGCTTGCTCCCCATCGATTCGACCGAGCTCTTCGTCGTCGTCGAGGGGCTCATCCGGGTCAGCGTCTTCATCGGCTACATCCTCCTGATCTCGCTCCTGCCCGATCTTCGGCGTGTCTTCCAGTACCACGGAGCCGAGCACAAGACCATCAACGCGCTCGAGGCCGGTGCCGAGCTCACTCCCGGGAATGTGCAGAAGTTCAGCCTGATCCACCCTCGTTGCGGAACAGCCTTTTTGCTCTGGGTGATGGTGATTGCGATCTTCGTGTTCGCATTCGTCGGCAGACCCGTCTGGTACTGGCTCATCCTCAGTCGCATCCTGCTGCTCCCAGTGATCGCCGGGCTCGCATACGAGTTGATCCGGTTCGCCGGGAACCACCGGGACAACCGGCTGCTGATGGCCCTGCTCGCCCCCGGGCTGTGGCTGCAGCGGCTCACCACCCGCGAGCCGACGGAGGACCAGATCGAGGTCTCGATCCGCGCCCTGATCCGTGTCCGCGACCGCGAGGAAGCAGAATCGCCGGAAGAGCAGCGCCTCGACACGCGCGTCGAGGTCATGGCCTAAGCGTTCAGGTAGTACTTTCCCCGCATGCCGCGAATCGTTCGGGAGGCCGAGATCGTCTGGGAGGGGTCGGTCGCACGCGGCTCGGGCGTCGTGACCGCGGTGAGTTCCGGCGCGTTCCAGCTGCCCACCACCATCGCATCGCGCGTCGGCGACCCCGAAGGCAAGACGAGCCCGGAGGAGCTGCTCGCCGCAGCCCACGCGACATGCTTCGCGACGTCGCTCGGCAGCGAGCTCGCTCGAGTCGGCACACCGCCCGAGCGACTCGAGATCCACTGCCGGATCACGATGGACGAGGTCGAGGGAGTCGGTCATCGGATCGTGTCGTCCGCGATCTCCGCCAGAGGCTCCGTGCCGGACTGCGACCAGGCCGGGTTCGCCCAGGCTGCCGAGGCCGCTGACGCCGGCTGCCCTTTCTCTGCGCTCATCAAGGCGAGCGCGACCGTTACCGTCGACGCGACCCTAGGAGGAGACGATGGCGACTGAGCGCACCGCTCACGTGACCTGGAACGGCACCCTCATGGAGGGCAAGGGCACGATCGACCACGTCGGGAGCGAAGCCTTCGGCCCGCTCGAGGTGACGTGGCCGGCACGCGCGGACGAGGAGTCGGGCGGTCTGACGAGCCCGGAGGAGCTCCTCGCGGCTGCGCACGCCGCCTGCTTCTCGATGGCGCTCTCGCACGGGCTTGCCCAGGCTGGGACGCCGGCCGTCGAGCTTCGGACGACCGCGACCGTGACGTTCGTCCCCGGAACCGGCATCACGAAGATCGTCCTCGCCGTTCGAGGCGAGATCCCGGGGGCCGACGAGGCGGCGTTCCGCGCCGCGGCGGAGGCTGCGAAGGACAACTGTCCGATCTCGAAGGCCCTCGCCGGCGTGCACGAGATCCTCCTCGACACGCGCAGCTCTATCAGGAGCGAGTAGCCGAACTCAGGCGGGCAGCGCCTCGGCGGCCGTGCTCTCGCCGGCTGCGAGCTCATGTCGCCAGCTCTTCAGCAGCTCGTGTACCCGCGCGGCGCCGATGACCTTCTCGTCGGGCACGGGGAGCGACCGCGGGTAGAGGACGAACGGGCGCGTCTGGAGCCCCCCGAGGCCGCCGTGGAAGGAGATGAGCTCCTCGAAGGCACATCCCTCGTCGAGCTCCGGGTCGTAGAAGCTGCCGACCATGATGTCCGCCACGTGGTCGAACCCGTCCGTCCGGGCGAGGTGCACGTGCGCGGTGGGGGAGAACGACGCGAGGGGATCTTCCCCTTCGACTACGCCGTCGGCGAGCGAGCGCGAGCCGTTCCCGCCGAAAACGAGAGCACCCCGTTCCGAGGAGCGGACGAGCAGCCAGCCGACGTGCGGGTGCTCGCGAAGAGCAGGAATGAGGCGCGGGTGCCGTTCGTCGATCTCCTCGAGCGTGAGTCGCCGCGGCTCGTCCATGAGGTAGATGAGGCCCAGGTTGCCGGAGCCGAGGACGACGGTCTGCCGGTCGGAGACGTCGTTCTTCGCCCGCTTCTGCTTCTTTCCGGTCGCCTCTGCGACCGCGTGGCCGACCATCGAGCTCTGCTCGTCGCCGCCGGCGAACTCAGTCACGTCACCGGACTCCAGCGAGCGCTCGACGAGATCGTCGAGGCCGTAGCCGTTGCGCTGCTTGAAGGTCGCGCCCTGGGTCTGGCCGTGATCGGAGAGGACCACGATCTCGTAGGGACGAGGCGCGTACCGGATGGCTCGCTCGATGCGGCCGAACTGCTGATCCAGCTTCCGCAGTGCCTCGAGCGTGTCGGCGCGCTCGAGACCGGAGTGGTGGGCCACCTCGTCGTAGCTCGAGAACGTCGCGTAGACCGCCGGCCTGCCCTTCATGAGATCGGAGAGGACGCCGAACACGATCAGGTCGCGGACGATCACGCACATCGCGCCCCGCATGAACGGATAGATCCCGCCGCGGTGGCCCCGGGGCTTCACGTCTCGCCGGTTCGCCCGCAGCGCGGACACCCATTCGAGGATCACCTCCCAGAAGAAGAGGACGAGCGCCCGCGTGACGTTGTGCCCGTTGGAGAAGAAGGCGCGATAACCGGGGTTGGCACCCTTCTCCGCCTCCATCCGGCTCACGGTGAGGATGACGTGGTCGGCCTCGCCGGAGAGCAGGTTTCCGCGGCTCGCGCCGCCGTCACGCAGGAGGCCGTCACCCGCGTGGCGGCGCTCGATCTCCGCGCAGTCTCCCGGGGCCGAGCACGTCATCAGGACGCCTCGCTCCTTCTCGACCCAGCGGAAGGCCGGGATGTCCTCGTTGGATCCCATGAGGATGCCAGCCTGGCTGGCACCGGTCTGCGACGAGAGGTCGGTCTCCCACTCGAGAAACCCGTGTGAGCCGTCGGCGAGCCAGCGCGCCATGGTAGGCGCGTTGCCGTCGCGCATCGCGCGCTGGAGGACCGGCTTGGCGAGGCCGTCGATCTCGAGGAAGAGGATCCCAGGTGTCTCCGTCACGACTCGCTCGCCTGACCTGCGAGCGATGCGCTGGATGACGCGGATGGTGTAGGCGTCGTCATCGTTCGTCCCGGCTATGACCTCGAGCGCGGTTGCTACCGCCGAGATCACGAGTGCTGCGACGAGCGCTGAGCCGAAGCCGTCGACCGTCACCGTGCCCTCTGTGATCGCGTCCGCGAGCAGCAGGAATGCGGCGTCGAGCACGAGCATCATGAGGAACGACGTCGCGACGGTGTACGGGAGCTGTATCGCACCCACGAGTGGGGCGATTACCACGTTCAGGACCGAAAGGAGCAGCGCGAAGAGGAGAGCGGCCCAGAATCCCCCGACGTCGAACCCGGGCAGGATCCAGGCGGCGACGAGCACGCTCGCGGCGGTGACGAGCAGCGAGAGGAAGAGCCGTGTCGGGCGTAGGTGCGGGCTCACGTCGCCGCGGCGCGGCGTGGCTCCGTGCTCGTGCGACGTCACGGCGGCGACTCTACCGGCGTCGGCCCTCCGATCGGCCGTCGAACTACCATCACTGCGTGAGCACGATCGAACATCTCGTGGACGAGCTCGACCGCTCGTACGCAGAGGCCCAGGAGCGGATGGCCGATCCCGCCGTGTACAACGACCGGGTGCAGGTCGCGGCTGCGGGTCGTCGGCTGAAGGAGCTCGAAGGTCCGCACCGGCTCGCCGACGAATGGCGCCGCGCGAGCGCGGACCTCGACGATGCACGCGGCGACCCCGAGCTGGCGGGCATGGCGTCGGAGCTCGAGGACGAGGTCGCGCGGCTCGAGGAAGAGCTGAAGCTCGCGCTCGTCGAGAAGGACCCTGCAGACGAGAAGGACGTGATCGTCGAGGTCCGCCCCGGTGTCGGGGGTGACGAGGCTGCTCTCTGGGCGGGCGACGTGTACCGGATGCTGACCCGGTACGCCGAACGGCGCCGGTTCAAGACCGAGACGCTCTCAGCGAGCGAGAACGAGGCAGGGGGGTTCAAGGAAGTCGTGTTCGCGGTCAAGGGCGACGGCGCGTTCTCGGTCTTCAAGTACGAGGGCGGCACGCATCGCGTGCAGCGAGTCCCGGAGACCGAGTCGCAGGGTCGCATCCACACCTCCACGGCCACGGTGGCGGTCATGCCGGAGGCGGAGGAGGTCGAGGTCCAGATCGAGGACAAGGATCTGAAGACCGACGTGATGCGCTCGACCGGGCCGGGCGGACAGAGCGTGAACACGACCGACTCCGCTGTGCGGATCACGCACCTCCCGACCGGGATCGTGGTCGCGATGCAGGACGAGAAGTCACAGCTCCAGAACAAGCAGAAGGCGATGCGGGTGCTCCGGGCGCGGCTCTACGAGCTCGAACGCGGGCGGCAGCAGGCCGAGCTCGCCGAGGCACGGCGCTCGCAGATCGGCGGCGGGGAGCGTGCGGAGAAGATCCGCACGTACAACTTCCCGGAGAACCGGCTGACCGACCACCGCATCAAGCTCACGGTGCACCGGCTCGACCAGATCCTCGACGGCGAGCTCGACGAGTTCACCGAGGCGCTGCAGGCGGAGGACCGGAGAAAGGCGCTCGCCGTTGCCGGCGCCTGAGCCGTGAGCTCGAGCAGGGCTCGCATCGCCGACGCGACGGTTGCCGGGGCTCTCGACCGCGCCACGCAGCAGCTCTCGATTGCGGGCTGCCCGGATCCCCGCATCGATTCCGAGTTCTTGCTGGCTCACGTCCTGCGCACGAGCCGAGCGGGCCTCTACGCGGAGAGCCGCCGCGTGCTCACGGCGACGGAGGGCGAAGAGCTCGGATCGCTGCTCGACCGCCGTGCGCGTCGCGAGCCGCTTGCCTACGTGCTCGGGGAGTGGGGGTTTCGCCGGCTCACGCTTCGGGTGGATGCTCGCGTCCTCGTTCCGAGGCCGGAGACGGAAGTCGTCGTCGAGCGCTGCCTCGCGCTGCTGTCCGGAAGTGACGCGCCGTGCGTCCTCGACATCGGCACCGGCAGCGGCGCGATCGCTCTGGCGATCGCGGACGAGCATCCGGGCGCGCGCGTGACCGGTATCGACGCCTCGCCCGGTGCACTCGAGGTCGCACGACAGAATGCAGCGCTTGCCGGACTCGACGTCGAGCTCGCCGCCGGGGATCTCTTCCAAGGGCTGCCGGGGCACCCCTGGGACCTGGTCGTCTCGAACCCGCCGTACGTGTCGCCGGTCGAGATCGAGCTGCTGGAGCCAGAGGTTCGGGACTGGGAGCCGCGCGCTGCGCTCGTCGCCGAGGGTGCGACCGAGGCTATCGCTCGATCCGCGGTCGCGGTCCTGCGGAGCGGCGGTGGGCTCGTGCTCGAGGTGCCTCCGCGGGACGCGGGCGAGGTAGCCGATCTTCTCGCGAGCTCGGTTTCGTGGAAATCCGGGTCACGCGCGACCTCGCCGGTCGCGAGCGTGTCGTGGAAGGAGTGCGGCCCTGAGCCAGGTCGACACCGCAGTGTCCGCGATTCGGGCCGGGGAGCTCGCCGTCGATTCCCACCGACACGGTGTACGGGCTCGTATGCGACCCGTCCCTGCCGGAGGCGGTGCAGCGGCTGTCGGCGGTCAAGGACCGCCCTCCGGAGCTGCCGATCGCGATTCTCGCGACGTCCGTCGACAAGTTGGTCGAGTACGTCCCGGAGCTCGGCGGCCGCGCTCTCGCCGCGGCGAGATCACTGCTCCCGGGGCAGTACACGCTCGTTCTCCCGAACCCTGCCGGACGCTATCCGTGGCTCGGCGCGAGCCGCCCGGACACGATCGGCGTGCGCGTGCCGGACCTCACGGGCGCGGGAAAGGTTGTGCTCGAAGCGGTCGGCGCGGTCGCCGCGACGAGCGCGAACATCCACGCCGGACCGAACCCGTGCCGACTCGAGGACGTACCCGAGGCGATTCGCTCGCGGGCCGTGCTCGTCGACGGAGGCGAGCTTCCAGGCACTCCGTCGACGGTCGTCGACCTCACGGGGGACGAGCCGCGTGTGCTCCGTGAGGGGGCCGTGTCGGCGCCGGCGACGCTCCGCGCGGTGGAGGCAGCGCTGACTGCGCAGGCCGCGGAGTAGCATCGGGCCGTGACCGTCGCGCCGCACACGTTCGACGACCTTCGGACGGCGAGCCTCGCGGACGTGGATCCCGAGATCGCCGAGCTGCTCGGCCAGGAGCTCGAGCGGCAACGTGGCGAGATCGAGCTCATCGCGTCCGAGAACTTCACCTGGCCGGCGATGCTCGAAGCGGTCGGCAGCGTTCCGACCAACAAGTACTCCGAGGGCTACCCCGGCCGCCGGTACTACGGAGGCTGCGAGGTCGTCGACGAGATCGAACGGCTGGCGATCGACCGCGCCAGGGCTCTTTTCGATGCCGAGCACGCGAACGTCCAGCCGCATGCGGGTGCCCAGACGAACATGGCCGTGTACTTCGCGTGCCTCGAGCCCGGGGACACGATCCTCTCCCTCGCGCTCTCGCACGGCGGCCACCTCACGCACGGGCTCAAGGTCAACTTCTCGGGCCGGCTGTACACGATCGTGCACTACGGCGTGTCGCGCGAGACGAACCTCGTCGACTACGACGACGTGCTCAGGCTGGCGAAGGAGCACCGGCCGAAGCTGATCGTGTGCGGAGGCTCGGCGTACCCGCGGACGGTCGAGACGGCGCGGTTCCGTGAGATCGCGGACGAGGTCGGCGCATACCTGCTCTGCGACATGGCGCACTTCGCCGGGCTCGTGGCCGCGGGCATCCAACCCAACCCCGTTCCCGATTGCGACTTCGTCACCTCGACAACGCACAAGACGCTCGCGGGGCCGCGCTCCGGCTTCGTTCTCTGCAAGGAGGAGCACGCCGCGGCACTCGACCGTGCGGTGTTCCCCGGGATGCAGGGCGGCCCGCTGAACCACGTGATCGCCGCGAAGGCCGGCTGCTTCAGGATCGCGGCCTCCGAGGCATTCCGGCAGTACCAGCGCCAGGTGCGGGCGAATGCGGACGCGCTGTCGGAGACGCTGCAGGAGGGCGGGCTCGAGGTGCTCACCGGCGGGACCGACACCCATCTCCTTCTGCTCGACCTGCGTTCGACGCAGTGGAGCGGAAAGGACGCCGAGGAGCGACTGGCCGAGGTCGGCATCACCGCGAACAGGAACACGGTTCCGTTCGACGAGCGGCCGCCGACCGTCGCGTCAGGGCTCCGCCTGGGGACACCGGCGGTGACGATGCGAGGCTTCGACGAGGACGACGTCCGTGTGGTGGGTCGAATCATCTGCGAGGCGCTCGGGCCGGACGCGGACGTCGCGGAGCTCTCGGCACGTGGTGCCCGGATCTGCGCAGAGCGGCCTCTGTACCCGGGCTTCCGCGGGTACACGGCGTACGAGCGCGACTCGACGGACGACGGCGCGGGCTAGGAGCGATGCGATGACCAGTCCTGCCGAGACGTCCTCGGCGAGCCAGGTGACAGCGGTCTCGCATCCGCTCGTCCAGCACAAGCTCGGGCTCCTGCGGGACGTCACGACGACGACGCAGATGTTCCGCCAGCTCGTGAACGAGCTGACGCTGCTGCTCACGTACGAGGCGACGAAGGATCTCGCCGACGAGGAGGTCGATATCGAGACGCCGCTCGAGCACATGACCGCGCGGAGGATCTCGGGGAAGAAGGTCGCCGTGTGCCCGATCCTGCGCGCAGGTGTCGGCATGCTCGACGCCGTCCTCTCGCTCGTTCCGGGAGCGCGCGTCGGCTTCATCGGCCTCTTCCGCGACGAGGAGACCCTCGAACCGGTCGAGTACTTCGTCAAGCTTCCGGGCGACATCGCCGATCGCGACGTCATCCTCCTCGACCCGATGCTCGCGACCGGCAACTCGACCGCCGCCGCTATCGAGACGGTGAAGCGAGCCGGTGCGACCTCCATTCGCCTGATCGCCCTCATCGCCGCGCCGGAGGGGATTGCACGTGTCCATCGCGATCATCCCGAGGTCGCCATCGTCGTGGCCGCGGTCGACCGTGGCCTGAACGACAAGGGCTACATCCTTCCGGGGCTCGGCGACGCAGGCGACCGGCTGTACGGGACGAAGTAGCGAGTCGTGTTCGACGAGCTCAAGGCGACGCCCGAGGTCCTGTACGGAGCGGCGATCGCGTTCGGGATCGTCGTTCTCCTGACTCCGGCGGTGGGCGGCATGGCGCGGCTGCTCGGAGCCGTCGACCGACCCGACTCGCGTCGACTGAACCGACGACCCATACCGCGTCTCGGCGGCCTCGCGATCTTCCTCGGGATCATCGTCCCGTCCCTGGCCTTCCTCGACCTCTCGGACGAGATGCGCGGCGTGCTGCTCGGCGCCGCCGTCGCGACGGTCGTCGGAGCCGTCGACGACTTCCGCGGGCTCACTCCGCCCACGAAGCTCGTCGGGCAGGTCTTCGCAGCGGCGATCCCCGTTGCATTCGGAGTGTGGATCGACCACGTCACGTTCCCGTTCCTCGGCGTCGTCGACATCCCCGCCTGGATCGGCGTGCCGCTGTCGATCTTCTGGATCGTCGCCGTCATGAACATGGTCAACTTCCTCGACGGCATGGACGGGCTCGCGGCGGGCGTCTGCGCGATCGCAGGCTCGACCTACGCGGTGCTCGCCCTCTCCCTGGGGAAGGCCGATGCCGCGATCATCTCGGCCATCGTCGCGGGCGCGTGCGTCGGGTTCCTGCGGCACAACTTCTTCCCCGCCAGGATCTTCATGGGCGACTCGGGCGCGCTCTGCCTCGGCTTCATCCTCGCGTCGATCTCCATCCAGGGCCTGCTCAAGACGGCGTCGACCGTCGTGCTGCTGCTGCCGTTGCTCGTGCTCGCCGTGCCGATCGTCGACACCTCGTTCGTCGTCGCGAGGCGGCTCAAGTACCGGCAGCCGATCTACGGGGCGGATCGCAGCCACCTGCACCATCGCTTCCTCGACATCGGCTTCTCGCAGCGGCGCGCGGCGGTGACGATGTGGCTGTGGTGCGCGAGCCTCGCCGGCGCCGCGCTCGCGACGCGGTTCGTCCCCTTCCGGGCGGGCGGAGAATGGCACCTGTGGGAGACGCTCGCAGTCGTCGGGATCGCGCTCTTCGCGCTGGCGTTCTCCGTGTACGTCGTGTACCTGCTCGAGATCGTCAAGCTCGCGAATCCACGCATCCGTCGCCGCGAGCGCGAGGCCGCAGAGGCACGCGACCGCATGACGGCGTAGCCGCGATCGCCTCGATCCGTGTAACGAACTCGGTCGATTTCGGCTAGCTAGAGCGGGAAAGTGGTGTTACAAGCACTTGGGCGGTTGGTATGCTCCTCGCGGCGATGAACCCGGCCGCCGCCTCCTCTCCGCACTCGCTCGCAACCGCATCGGGCCTGCTTATCGGCACGGTCTGCGCTGCCATGCTCGTGGGCGCCCTCGTCGGCTGGGCCGTCGGCTCGTGGAGCATCGGCCTGCTCGTCGGCGCGGTGGTCGGCATCCCGCTCTCGGTGTTCGTCGTCTACGTCGTCTACTCACGCCAGGAGACGGCATGAGCACGAGGGGCCCGGCGAACACGGGGATGTTCTCGACCCCCCGTCCGGTCCCGAGCCGGATGGCTCCGGTCCTCGCAGGCGGGAGCGTGATCGCTCTCGCTCTTCCCGTCTTCGCGGTCGCAGGCTGGCCGCTCGGCGGCTGGGCGCTGGCGGCCGTGCTCTGGACTGCCGCCCTCCTCTTTTCGCTGCTACTGGCGCGTCTCTCCAACGACCCGGGTAACCTCGCCGCCGCAGGGATGCGGGGCATCGGGACAACCTCTCGCGCGCTTCTCGTCGGGGTGCCGCTCGTCGCGGTGACCGTGTCCGAACGAGACGGTCGGCCTCTCCGCCGCGCTGCTCTACGCCCTCGCGTTCACGATCGAGCTGGCGGTCGGACTGACGACGTACTTCGGCTCGGAGACACGCGCGTGAAGCGACTCATCGTGTTCCTGTTCGGTGCTCTCGCTCGTACTACCCTCGGTCGCGTTCGCGGCCTCCAACGAGGAGGAGGACAAGGGCGCGTTCATCTCCGAGGAGTGGGAACTGCACGCGTGGATCCCGATCCACATCGGCCCGCTCGACATGTCGATCAACAAGGCGGTCGCCTACCTCCTGCTCGGAGCGCTCTGCTCGTGTCTCATCGGGATCGTGTTCATGCGGGTCAAGGTCGGACGCGAGCCGAACCGACGCCAGGCGCTCGGAGAGACGATCTACGAGATCGCGCAGGTACAGGTCGCCGAGCAGGGACTGCCGACGCGTGCGATCGCCCGCTGGTTCCCCTACTGCGCCACGCTGATGATCTTCATCTGGACCGTCAACATCCTTGGCTTCATCCCGCTGCCGCTCTCGGATGAGAAGGTGACGATCTTCGGGGTCCAGGTTCCGACGCTCGCCATTTTCGCGGCGACCTCGACGCTGTCGGTCACGCTCGCGCTCGCGCTGATGACGTGGACTTTCACACATGTCGAGGGGATCCGCGAGAACGGCTCTTGGAACTACTTCAAGAGCTGGATCCCCGACGTGCCGAAGGTTCTGATAGCGTCCCGCTGATCGTCCCGCTCGAGATCCTCGGCCAGTTCATGCGGCTCATCAGCCTCTCCGTCCGCCTCTACGCGAACATGCTCGCCGGACACTTGCTGATCCTGACGATTCTTGGTTGATCTCGTGCTAACGAGGACGTCTTCCGTCGTTCTCGGTCGTGCCTGCGACAGCCGTCTTCTACCTCTTCGAGGTCGTTATCGTCGTCTCCATCCAGGCGTTCATCTTCGCCGTCCTGTCCGCTATCTACATCGGCTCGGCCATCGAGCCGGATCACTAAGGAGGGTTCTCCCAGATGTCTTCCTCGTTCTTCTTCCTCGCCGCAGCCGAAGACGGTGCGGACGCCGGCAAGGCGATCGCCCTCGCGCTCGGCATCGGCCTCGGCGCCCTCGGCGCCGGCGTCGGCATCGGCAACATCTTCGGCTCGATGATCCAGGCAGTCGCCCGCCAGCCCGAGCTGCGCGGCGAGCTGCAGGGGATCCAGTGGCTGGGCTTCGCGCTCACCGAGGCCGTCGTCTTCTACGGCCTCGTGGGCGGGCTGCTCGCGTACGTACTCGTCTGAGCATGCAGAACGTCCTCGCATCGGGCCTGATCGAGGTCGTCCCCGGCCTCATGATCTGGACGCTCATCGCGTTCGGGCTCACGTTCCTCGTCCTGCGGCGGTTTGCCTTCGGTCCGATCCAGAAGACGATCGACGAGCGCCGAGAGCGCATACGAAAGTCCGTGGAAGAGGCCGACCACGCACGCGAGGAGGCCCGCGCCCTGCTCGAGGAGCACCGGGCGCTGATCGTGAGCGCCAAGGGGGAGGCCGCGGAGATCCTGGCGGATGCGCGGAAGGTCGGCGACGCCCAGATCGAGCGGGTCAGGCAGGAGGCCGAGTCCGAGCGGGAGCGGCGCCTGGCGGAGACGAAGCGCCAGATCGAGGCCGAGACGGCGCGATCGCTCGACCAGATCCGCTCGGAGGTCGCCGAGCTCACGCTCGCTGCGACCGCGCGCGTCACGGGCAAGGTGCTCGATGCCGAGGACCAGCGGCGACTCATCGACGAGGCCATCGCGGAGCTCGACTTCTCCGCACTGGAACGGGAGCCGGCCTAGCGTGGCAGTCGCGCAGCGCATGTACGCCGGCGCGCTCTTCGAGGCCGCGCGGGACGAGGACCGGATCGACGCCGTCGCAGCCGACCTCGCAGCGCTCGCCGCCGCCCTCGAGGAGGTGCCCGCGCTCGAGTCCTTTCTCGGCAACCCGCAGGTCGACCCTGCCGGGAAGGCCGAGGTCCTCGACGAGATCTGCGCGGGCGCGGACCAGCTCGTCCGGAACTTCGTGCGGCTCGCAGCGGAGAAGGGCCGCGCCGGCGAGCTCCGCGTGATGAACGAGGAGTTCGCAGCGCTCGTCGCTCGCTCCCAGAACCGTCTCGCGGTCGAGCTCACGACGGCGCACGAGCTCTCCGACGCCGAGGCCAAGTCTATCGTCGAGACGATCGAGCGCGCGTCCGGGCCGGACCGTCGAGGCGACGCGCTCCGTCGACGAGTCGCTCGTCGGCGGCATCGTCCTCCAGGTCGGCTCGTTCCGCGCCGACGGCAGCATCCGTGGTCGCCTCGAGCGACTCCGGCGCGAGCTTGCAACCGCGAACTGAGCGTCCCGAACCGAGCCCGAAGGAGTAGAGAGTGAAGCTACGCCCCGAAGAGATCACCGCAATCCTCAAGGACCGCATCCGCGAGTTCGAGGTGGAGACGGACCTGAGCGAGGTCGGCACAGTCCTGCAGCTCGGCGACGGCATCGCACGCGTCCACGGCCTCGAGAACTGCGTCGCGCTCGAGCGACTCGAGCTCGAGCACGGCGTCACGGGGATCGCGTTCAACCTCGAGGAGGACAACGTCGGCGTCGCGCTGTTCGGCGAGTGGCAGCTGGTCAAGCGAAGGGGAGCCGGTCCGGCGCACCGGCGCGGTCATGAGCGTGCCGGTCGGCGAGGCGCTGCTCGGCCGAGTCGTCGACCCGCTCGGCGAGCCGCTCGACGGCCTCGGCCCGATCGAGGCCGGTGAGCGCCGATCGCTCGAGTTCAAGGCGCCCGGCGTCATCCAGCGCCAGCCCGTGAAGGAGCCGCTCCAGACCGGCGTCAAGGCCATCGACGCGATGACCCCGATCGGCCGCGGTCAGCGCCAGCTGATCATCGGCGACCGCTCGACCGGCAAGACGGCCATCGCAGTCGACACGATCATCAATCAGCGTGGCGGAGACGTGATCTGCATCTACGTCGCCGTCGGTCAGAAGGGATCGACCGTCGCGCAGGTGGTGGAGAAGCTGCGAGACGCCGGTGCGATGGAGTACACGGTCGTTCTGTCGGCCCCAGCGCACGAGGCCGCTCCGATCAAGTGGATGGCTCCCTTCGCAGCCTGCGCGATCGGCGAGTACTTCATGTACGCGGGAAAGCACGCGCTCGTGATCTACGACGACCTCTCGAAGCACGCGGATGCCTACCGGCAGCTCTCGCTGCTGCTCCGCCGGCCGCCCGGCCGCGAGGCGTTTCCCGGCGACGTCTTCTACCTCCACTCGCGCCTGCTCGAGCGTGCGAGCAAGCTCTCCGACGGGCTCGGCGCCGGATCGCTCACCGCGCTTCCGATCATCGAGACGCAGGCGAACGACGTCTCCGCGTACATCCCGACGAACGTCATCTCGATCACGGACGGCCAGATCTACCTCGAGTCCTCGCTGTTCTTCTCGGGCGTGCGACCGGCGATCAACGTGGGCGTCTCGGTCTCGCGCGTCGGCGGGAACGCGCAGACGAGGGCGATGAAGAAGGTGGCAGGGCGCCTGCGCCTCGACCTCGCCCAGTACCGGGAGCTCGAGGCGTTCGCCCAGTTCGGCTCCGAGCTCGACGCCGCAACGCAGAGCGTGCTCGGACGCGGCGAGCGGATGGTCGCCACCCTGAACCAGCCGCAGTACGAGCCCTGGCCCCTCGAGGAGCAGGTGGCCGCGCTGTACGCCGGCGCACACGGCTGGCTCGACTCGATCCCCGTTCGCCAGGTACCGCGCTTCCACGACGAGCTCCGCGAGCACCTGCGAACGGAGAAGACGGTCTATGAGTCGATCCGCTCGTCAGGCGACCTCGCCGACGACGCCGAGGAGAAGCTCAAGGCCGAGCTGGAGCGGTTCGTGCACGGGTTCAACGTCGAGGAGGAGAAGGGACTCACGGGCTAGCCCCGGTCGAGCGGCATGGCGTCGGTTCAGGATCTCCAACGGCGAATCCGGTCGATCCGGAACACGCGCAAGATCACGCGCGCGATGGAGCTCGTGGCCGCGGCGAAGCTGCGGCGCGCCGAGGCGCGGATCAGGGCGCTCCGGCCCGTACGCCGAGACGATGAACGAGCTCATCGCCGGAGTCGGGCGTGCGTCGTCGTCGCTCCGCCTCCCGCTCCTCGAGCAGCGGGAAGAGGTCCAGACCGTCGCGATCGTCCCGCTCACCGGAGACCGCGGCCTCGCCGGCGCATTCAACGCGCAGATCCTCCGGCGCGCGTTCGCGCTCGAGCGGGCGCTCGAAGCGGAAGGGAAGGGCGTCCGGTGGGTCGCCGTCGGCAAGAAGGGCCGGTCGACGCTGACCTTCAGGCGACGTGAGCTTGTGGGTGAGTACCTCGGATTCACGGACCGGCCCGCGTACGAGGACGCTCAGGCGATCGCTCACCGCATCGCCGAGCTCTTCACGTCGAGTGAGGTCGATCGCGTCGTACTCGTCTACAACACGTACGTCTCCGCCCTCACGCAGCGGGTGACGGAGCAGGACCTCCTCCCGATCTCCCCCGACGTTCTCGAAACAGACGAGGAGGAACGGGCCGACGACGTGCTTCGCGGCGACTTCATCTTCGAGCCGGAACCGGAGGAGATCATGCAGCGCCTGCTTCCGGTCTACCTCGAGACGCAGGTGTACCGCGCGCTGCTGGAGTCGACGGCGTCGGAGCAGGGGGCGCGCATGACCGCCATGCGGAACGCGTCGAAGAACGCCGGCGAGCTCATCGACTCGCTGACCCTGAGCATGAACCGCGCGCGCCAGGCGGAGATCACCCAGGAGATCCTGGAAGTGGTCGCGGGCGCCGAGGCGCTGACCTAGCCATAGGGGTTCAGACCCCAGGAAGCAGGGGCACTGAACATGGATCTCTCCACGGATTGCTAACAACCCGGGGTCGCGCGCGTAGAAGTAGCTGAGCGGTGCTCCCGAGCCGATGGCGACTCCTTCTCAAGACACGCACGTAGCTACCATCACGCGGGTGGAGCCGGTCCCGGCGGACGTGGACGGAGGACACGAGCGGGTCGCGCAAGCGAGCGAGGTCTCGAGCCGGTTCCTTGACAACATCGAGACCGTCGTCTACGGCAAGCGCTCGGAGATCAAGCTCGTCCTGACGGCACTCATGTGTGGCGGCCACGTTCTCCTCGAGGATGTGCCGGGCACGGCGAAGACGGTGCTCGCCCGGGCGATCGCCGGGAGCATCCACGGAGCCGCGCCGAGCCGCATCCAATGCACTCCCGACCTCCAGCCGACCGACGTGACCGGCCTTTCGATCTTCGACCAGAAGACGAGGGACTTCGAGTTCCGTCCGGGCCCGATCTTTGCGAACATCGTCCTCGTCGACGAGATCAACCGCGCGACGCCGAAGACGCAGTCGGCGCTCCTGGAGGCAATGGCCGAGGAGCAGGTCACGGTCGACGGCGTGACCCGAGAGCTTCCGTCGCCCTTTCTTCTCCTCGCGACCGAGAACCCGATCGAGTACGAGGGGACGTTCCCGCTCCCCGAAGCGCAGCTCGACCGCTTCTTCCTCCGCGCCGCGCTCGGATACCCGGGGCTCGATGACGAGGTACGGATCCTCGTTGAACAGCGGTTCGTGCATCCGCTCGACGGTCTCGAGCCCGTGGTGGGCCTCGACGACATTCACGTGCTCCGCGAGGCGACTCAGCATGTGTACGTCGACGAGGTCCTGCACCGCTGGGTCGTCGAGCTCGTGCGGGCGACGCGAGGCCATGAAGCAGTCGTGATCGGCAGCTCGGTTCGCGGAAGCCTCGCACTCGAGCGCGCCGCGCGGGCCTGGGCTCTGCTCGACGGGCGCGGCTACATCGTCCCGGAGGACGTCGAGCGGCTGTTCGTCCCAGTGCTCGCGCACCGGGTCGTGTTCACCCCGAGCTTCGTCGCCCGCGCCCGCGCATCGGGATGGACGGAGGCGATCGAGGAGTTTCGCCGCGGCTGCCTCGACGTCGCCCCCCGTCCCGGCTCGGAAGAGGATCCCCTCTTCGAGGGCCCACGGTCGGTCTAGGGGTCTCGTCGCCGTGACGACTGCGCGGCTGACGTTCCCTCTCGTTTCGCGTGGCCGGATCGTCGGCCTCTCGTTCGGGACGCTCAAGAGCATGCACCGCGGCGCGGGAACCGATATCGCGGGCTCGCGTCCGTATCACCCGGGCGACGACATGGACGCGATCGACTGGGGGGCTTCGGCACGGCTCTCGACGGCCAAGGGCAGCGACGAGTTCCTCGTCCGGGAGCGCTTCGCGGAAGAGGCGCCGAGGGTCATGATCGTCTGCGACCGCCGCCCGGAGATGGCGCACTTCGTGCCGCCTCTCCCGTGGCTCGACAAACCCGGCGCGATGCGTCAGGCAATCGAGCTGATTCTCGCCAGCGCGGGGGCGTCCGGCGGCTACGTCGGCTACCTGGACTTCGCGGACGGCGATCCACACTGGAGGCCCCCGAAAGGTGAGCGCAAGCTGACTCGAGCTCCAGGACGAGCGGCTCATGTCCTCGGAGTTCGACGGGCCGCCCGACTGGCTCGAGCGCTCGTTCGTCCACCTCGCCGGACACCCGCGCGCGATCACTGCCGGAACCTTCGTCTTCGTCCTCTCGGACTTCCTCTTGCCTCCGTCGAAGGAGGTGTGGCTCACGCGCGCTCGAGCACCGGTGGGACGTCGTCCCCGTGGTCATCCAGGACCCGACATGGGAGCAGAGCTTCCCCGAGGTCAGCGGGATCGTCGTCCCGCTCCGCGACCCGCGAACCGGTCGGGTGGTACCGGTTCGATTGACGAGGAAGGAGGCGGCCGCTCGCAGGGCGGCGAGCGAAGCCCGCACATGGGGGCTGCTCGAAACCTTCCGCCTGCTGGACATCGACCATGTGCTCGTCTCCTCGAGCGACCAGGCCGACATCCTGACGCAGCTCCTTCTCTGGACCAGCCTCCGACGAACGCGGCGAGTCGTAGGGGCGTGACGTAGTGCCGAGGCGTTCGCTCCTGGTCGTCGGCGCGCTGGCCGCGGTGGTCGCGGTCAGCGCGCTCGTGGTGGTCCTCGCCACCTGGGATAGAGGCGGACCGTCGGCTGACGCTACGTCGACGGAGAGTCCGGCCAAGATCGAAGGGAGAGGAACGTTCGCGCCGCGGGCGGCGCTCTTCGGCGACACCGTCCGCGCCCGAGCGGACGTGACGGTCGACGCCGCCCTCGTCGATCCGGACTCGGTCCGGGTCGCCAGCGACTTCTCGCCGTGGGAGGTCGTCGGTACACCGGAGCGCGTGGTCCGGAGTGCCGGGGACATCGCCTACGTCCGAACGACGTTCGTGCTCCGGTGCCTGTCGGGCACGTGCGCGCCGAGCAGCCGGTTCGAGCTCTTCGACTTCCCGGAGGCACGGATCATCGTTCGCCGCTCCGGATGCTCAGACCAGCGGCCAGAGCTCGATCCGCATGGCGTGGCCGCCGATGCCGCGTCTACTCGCGCTACTCGACCGTGACCGTCGAGGGTCACAACGCCGCCGCACCGTGGCGTGCGGATCTGCTCTCGCTCCCCGCGGCTTCGTACCGTCTGCCCCCCGCCGTCCTGGTCGTGCTTCTCGTCCTCGGAGCGGCGTTCGCCGGACTCGTCGCCATCGCGCTGGCATACGCGGTGTGGCCGCGGGCTGCTCCGGTCGCGCTGGCCGAGCCGGAGCCCGAGCTCGCACCGGAGCCCGTGCTGTCTCCGCTCGAGCAGGCCCTCGTACTCCTCGAGCAGTCCATTCGCGTGGACGGCGCATCCGACCAGCGCCGTGCTCTCGAGCTCGTGGCGGAAGAGCTCGAGCAGGCGGAGTGGGGCGACCCCGACCTCGCCCGAACGGCCCGGGTGCTGGCGTGGTCGGAGGGTGCTCCACCGATCGACGAGACCACCGGGCTCGCGGCACGTGTCCGGTCCTCGCTGCCCGTGGTCGTCGTCGAGGAGGAGGAAGAGCTGGAGGAGCGAGATGTGGCCTAGGCGCTCGAAGCAGGCAGCCACGCCGCGTCCCGAGAGCGTCGACACCGCCGACGCGCACGCGTTCCCCACGGCGACCTGGCGCGCGCGCATCCTTCGGCTCGGGCTCGCGGCTGCCGCGGTCTTCCTCGTCGTCGCCGCGGCCGCGTCGGCACGCAATCTCGACTCGCACGAGCGCGACCTCCTCCCGAGCGGCACGACCGGCGTCATCGTCATCGATCTCTCGCTCTCGATAGACGACGCGGACTACAACGCGCTCGCGCAAGGTGTTCCGGCGACTCATCGCGGAGAACGCGAGCATCGGTCTCGTCGTCTTCTCGGACGTTCCCTACGAGCTGCTCCCGCCCGGGACGCCCGCGAAGGAGCTGCGGCCGATTCTCAGGCTGCTCGTGCCACCGGAGCTCGGGCCGCCCGTGAACCCCTGGACGCAGACGTTCCGGGCCGGGACGCGCATCTCGACGGCTCTCGACCTCGCGCGGGGCATGCTCAAGCGCGACGGGGTGACGTCCGGGTCCATCCTGCTCGTGAGCGACCTCGAGACGGCCCCGGACGACGTGCCCGCGCTGACCAGGACAGTTCTCGCGCTCCGCGACAGCTCGATCCAGCTGCGCGTCATCGGATTCGGCCCGTCGAGTGACGCCCGCCGGATCTTCGAGGGATTGCTCGGCGCCGACACGTTCAAGGCTCCTCAGGCCACGGGCCAGCAACTCGGGCTCGACAACGTCGCGACACGCCACGTCCCGACCGCGCTCCTGCTCCTGGGGCGCGCTGTTCTTCGTCGTGCTCGCGGCCCACGAGCGCTTCAGCGGGCAAGCTGGCACTCACCGGAAGGGCGCAGAACCAGCCATGAACATCGAGCGATTCCGTCTCGGCCCCATCGAGGAGCCCGTAAGCCGACGCGAGCTTGCCGTGCGGATCGCGATCGCGGCCGGAGCGGTTGTGTGCCTGTTGCTGGCCGTCGCGCTCGTCCTGCTCGCGATCGACGTCGCGCGCGTGCGCGACGCCGTCGAGTCCGGAGACGTGCAGCTACCGGGCGAACGCCGGGGACCGAGACGCTCTGGAACGCGGACGAGATCGTGCCGCTCGGCCGTCGCGAGAAAACTGCTCGGGACGGACGACGACGTCGAATTCAGGCTGGCAGTGCGGGCGTTGCGCGTCTCCCGTCTCGACGACCCGAGCGTCTCCATCTCCGACCCCGAGTTCGCTCTCCGCCGCAACGAGGCGCAGGCACGTCTCGAAGCGGTGCTCGCAGCCGACCCGGATCCCTCGCGTCGGTCGCGAGCAGCCGGCCTCCTCGGCGTGCTCGGGCTCGCACGGCTCATCACGGAGACGGAGGGTCGTGGCGCGCTCCTGTCGAGCACCATCGCGAACCTGCATCGGGCGATCGCGCTCGACCCGACGAACGACGACGCGAAGTACAACCTCGAGCTCGCGTACCAGCGAGCGAGTGGCGTCCAGCTCACGGAGGGCGCCGCGGGGCTCGAACCCCTCCCCGGGTGGAAGCGGTGCCAAGGGCGCCGGCGCCGGTCAGCCGGGGACCGGGTACTAGGCGCCGGCCAGATGGCGACGAGTCTCGTCTTTCTCACGCCCCTCGGTGCCCTCCTCGCTCTGGGTGCGCTCGTCCCCGCTCGTCGCGCTCTTCCTCGTGAGAAGGCGCGCTCGGCGTGTGCGAGGCACTCTCGGTCTCGTCGAGCCGCCGTTCCGCCGGGTCGCGATCGTGCTCGCGTGCGTGCTCGGCAGCCGGGGTGCTCCTCGGGGCGGCGGCCGCGCAGCCCGTGGTCGAGCGATCGAAGACGCTCCGGACACGCACCGACGCCGAGGTGTTCATCGTGCTGGACGTCTCCCGCTCGATGCTGGCTCGCAGCGGATACGGGCTCGCCGAAGCGCATCGATCGGGCGAAGGAGGCGGCGTCGCGACATCAGATCGTCGCTGTCCGACGTCCCGGTCGGTATCGCGTCGCTGACGGACCGCGTGCTCCCGCACCTCTTCCCGAGCATCGACGCGGATGTGTTCGAGGCGACGCTCGATCGCTCGGTCGGCATCGAGCAGCCGCCGCCGCGGTCGAGCATCGCGACGAGCGCGACGACGCTCGACGCACTCGCGACGATTCGCACCCAGCGCTACTTCGCTCCAGGCTCGCGCAAGCGGCTCGTCATCGTCCTCACCGACGGCGAGACGCAGCCCGTCGCCGGAGCGCGTCTCGCGGCGCTGTTTCGCCAGCACCCGCCGATCGACGCCGATCTTCGTGCAGTTCTGGCACTCGGGCGAGCGCGTCTTCACGCGCGGGGCACCCGAGCCGCAGTACCGGGCCGACCCGTCCGCGCGCGCCGTCCTCGAGGGGCTTGCCGCATCCATCGGCGGCAGCGTCTACGGAGAAGGCGACGTCAAGGCGGCGAGCGCGAAAGCGACGACAGCTGCTCGGATCAGGGCCCACCGTCGTCCGTGGCGACCGGACCGCGCGGGTTCCCCTCGCGCCGTACAGCGCCGCCGCCGCGCTCGTGCCGCTCGGCGCTCCTCCTGCGTCGTCGCGATCGCTGACGTCTACTCGAGAGGGGTCCCGCCGGGAACCAGATCTCGACGGCTTCCGGGAACCCGCTCTCGTCCATGTACGAGATCGCACGGCTCGCGAGCCAGACGAGGACCTCGGGGCTCACACCGACGAGGACGTCGCGCACGACCTCGTCACCACGCTGCGGGCCTCCACGCTCCCCTGCGCTCGCGCGGCGGATCCGGCAGAGCGTCAGGGCGGCCAGATCGACGTCGCTTCCGTGCTGCGTCGTACCACGCGACGCCCGCCGCTCGCTCCAGGATGGGGCCCACCTCGGCGACCAGCCGCGCGGCATCGTCAGTGGCCATGTTGAAGCCGGCGTCTCCGGCGCTCATTCCCGCGTGGAGCAAGCACTTTTCGCTCCCTTCTAACGAAATGCGATCCAGAACGTCACAGCATTATGATCCTGCACTTGATCATGGCGCTCGAGGTATCTGGGTCGACTCGTCGACGACTGCGCGGCTCGATGCGTGCCGTCCTGTCGACGCGTGCTCGAGGCCGCCTCCCGACATGGCAAGCAACCGCAGGAGACCACTCGGATGGAGGGAGTACATGCGTAAGCGATCGATTTTGCTCTTGACGGGCCTTGTCGTGCTCGTCGCGAGCCTCGTGATCGGTCCGTCCGCGACGGCGACGACAGATCGTCCGTCGGCCGGGACGGTCGACGATCATTCACGACCAGGAGCCGGGGATCCTCAACCACTTCCTCGCTGAAGGGAACGGCTACACGGTCGCGCTGGTCATGAACCCGATCCTCGCGGGCGGCTCGATCTACAACAACAAGGTCGCAGCTCGTCCCGTACCTCTTGACGGCCAACCCGAAGCTCCTGCAGAAGGAGCCGCTCAAGGCCACCATGACGTACAAGCACGAGCGCGAAGTGGAGTGACGGCAAGCCGGTCACCGGCGCGGACTTCCTGGCGACGTACAAGACGATCATGAACCCGAACTGGGACATCGTCTCCCGCGAAGGCTGGGAGGACATCGCGAAGGTCCAGGTGAAGGGCAAGACCGTCACCGTCACGTTCAAGAAGGGCCGGGCGTACGCCGCCTGGGACGTCCTGCTCGGCCGGTCAGCCCGCTGCCCGCTCACAAGGTCGCGGGTCAGGACTTCAACAAGCTGTGGTCGGACTCGATCGACATCTCGAGCGGCCCGTTCAAGTTCGGGAGCTGGCAGAAGGGCACGCAGCTCACGATCCTGAGGAACCCGGCGTTCACGGCCGGCCAGAAGGCCAAGGTCGACCGCATCGTCTTCAAGTACATCGCCGGCGCCTCGCAGTTCCAGGCGCTGAAGAGCGGTGAGGGCGACGTCGTCGAGCCGCAGCCGCAGATCCAGATCGTCGACTTCTACAAGGACAAGAGCTTCAAGGTCGACGCCGGATCGGGCTACTCGTGGGAGCACATCGACTTCCAGCAGGGCGCGAAGGCGCATCCCGCGTTGAAGCTGAAGTACGTCCGGCAGGCGTTCATCCAGGGCATCAACCGTGCCCAGATCCGCGACGTGCTCTACATCAAGACGGGGCTCGTCGCAGAACGTCAAGAACCTGCCCGGTTCTTCAGAGCAACATCTACAAGCCGTTCGAGCCCGCATACGCGACGCCGTACGCCAAGTGGAAGTTCAGCCAGAGGAACGTCATCGCTCTGCTGAAGAAGAACGGCTGCACCGGAGGGCCGGACAAGCCGACGGCCAGCAACTCGAAGATCTTCAGTTGCCCGGACGTCGGCCAGCTCTCGTTCGCCTTCACGACGACGTCGGGTAACCCGCTCCGCGCGCTGACGTTCGAGATCATCCAGAAGCAGCTCAAGAGCGTCGGTATCGAGCTGACGCCTCGCTTCATCTCGCCGGCCGTGCTCTTCGGTGGTGGAACGCTCACCTCCGGCGACTGGCAGATCGTGCTGTTCACGTTCATCGGTGGCCCCACCAGCGCCGCGACGTTCTTCGGCATCGGTGGCTGTGGCGGCGACCAGAACTACATGAACGCTTGCGATCCGAAGGCATCCGCGCTGCTCAAGAAGGCGCAGTTCACGGCCGACCCGACGGACCGGAACAACCTCCTCCACCAGGCCGAGACCTTGCTGGCGGACGACGTGTTCTCGATCCCGGTGTTCTCGCGCCCGACGTACCTGCTGAACAACGTCAAGGTGAAGGGGCCGATCCTGAATCCGACCCAGCAGGGCTCGACGTGGAACGCCGAGACCTGGAGTACCACCTCGTAGCAGGAAGCAAATGCTCGAAGTGCAGGCCTAGTGCCCGCATAGTTCCAGTCCCGCCCCCGCCTCGCGGCGGGGGCGGGACGACGTTCTAAGATCAGGAGCGTAGACCGTGCTCACCTACGTCATCCGCAGATTGCTCTACAGCGTCGTCGTTCTCTTCGCGGCGAGCATCCTCGTGTTCTGGGGCATGAATCTCGTGACGAGCCCAATCGGCTTCCTCAAGATGCAGCCGAACATCTCCCAGCAGACGATCCAGAACATCGAGGAGCGCAAGCACCTCGACCGGCCGATCTACGTCCGCTACGGCTACTGGATGCGGGACGTGGTCACGAGGAAGTTCGGCAACGAGACGGTGACCGACCTGCCCATCTGGCCGCGCCTCAAGCGCGCGATGGTGCACACCCTCCAGCTCGTCGTCGTGGCCGAGTTGCTCGCGGTCCTGCATCGCGGTCTTCATCGGCGTGTACTCGGCGTTACGCCAGTACAGCGTCTTCGACTACACGGCGACCACGTTCAGTTTCGTCGGGCTCGCGATACCCGTCTTCTGGCTCGCGCTGATGCTGCAGGTGCTGTTCGTGAACATCTACTTATGGTTCGACGTCCGGATCTTCTACGTGGCGAGCCTGAACTCCGTCGACCCGGGGCACGGCTTCCACTTCTTCATCGACCGCGTGCAGCACCTCGGGCTGCCGATCATCGTCCTCATGGTCGCGAGCATCGCCACGTACTCGCGGTTCATGCGCGCCTCGATGCTCGAGGTGGTCAACGCCGACTACGTTCGCACGGCGCGTGCGAAGGGGCTCAACGAGCGGCGCGTCACGATGAAGCACGCATTTCGCAACGCGTTGATTCCGCTCGTCACCCTGGTCGCGCTCAACTTCGGCGCCCTCCTGGGCGGCGCGATCGTCACGGAGACGATCTTCGCGCTCGACGGGATGGGCCTCTTCTTCATCAACAGCCTGAATGGCGGCGACCCCTATCCGGTCATGGCATTCCTCATGGTCACGGCGGTGTTCGTCATCCTCTTCAACCTCATCGCCGACATCGCGTACGGTTGGCTCGACCCCCGCGTTCGCCTTGACTGAGCCCATGGGACATACGAGTCGGCCCCCCGACCAGCCGGAGAACGTCGGTCTGGGGAGGAGCACACTCGGGCATACGCCCGCTCCCGGCACGGCGGGGGCGGGTATCGGCGGCGGCGCGGCGGCCGGCGAGGGGCTCGGACCCTCCGACCTCGAGCTCAGCTACCAGAGTGGCCTCGAGGTCGAGGCCCGTAGCCAGTGGACGTACGCCCGCATGCGCTTCTTCCGGCACCGGCTCGCGGTCGCGAGCCTGGTGTTCCTGATCTTCGCCAGCCTCGTGGCGATCTTCGCAAAACAGATCGCTCCGTACGCGTACGACGAGTTCGACTTCGAGCACATCGTGCAGGGCCCGACGTTCCAGGGTTGGCACCTGTTCGGGACCGACGAGCTCGGGCGCGACTATCTGAGCCGTGTCATCTACGGGCTCCGGACCTCGCTCTGGGTCGCGCTCTTCGTCGCTACCGTCGCGACGGTGATCGGCACGATTGTCGGAGCGATCTCGGGGTACTACGGAGGCGTGGTGGACAACCTGCTGATGCGCCTCGTCGATCTTCTCCTGGTCGTGCCCTTCCTCGCCGTTCTGCTCGTGCTCTCCGCGTACCTCGGCCAGGGCAAGCCTTACCGGATCGGGATCATTCTGGCGCTTCTCCTCTGGGTGACGCTCGCACGGATCGTGCGCGGGGTGTTCCTCTCGCTCCGGGAGAAGGAGTTCGTCGAAGCGGCGAAGGCGTCCGGTGCGGGAGACCTGCGCATCATGTTCCGCCACATGCTTCCCAGCACCGTCGGTCCGATCGTCGTCACGATGACGCTGCTGATCGCAACCGCCATCCTCATCGAGGCTGCGCTCTCGTTCCTCGGGTTCGGCGTCCAGCCGCCGACTCCGGCGCTCGGCAAGCTCATCGCCGACGGCGAGGTGCAGGGGTTCTCGGCCTGGTGGCTCGTGACGTTCCCCGGTCTCGTGATCGTGCTCGTCGCCCTCGCCGTCAACTTCGTCGGCGACGGCCTGCGCGACGCGCTCGACCCGCAGCAGCAGAGTCCGTGGCTGAGCCCGTTCTCTCCGTCAGCGAGCTCACCGTCGAGTTCGCGACGGAGGACGGTGTCGTCCACGCCGTGACAGACGTCAGCTGGGATCTCCAGCCGGGCGAGGTGCTCGGCATCGTCGGCGAGTCGGGATCGGGCAAGAGCGTCTCGACGATGTCGATCCTCGGCCTCATCCCGATGCCGCCGGGACGCATCGCGAGCGGCGAGGCGATCTTCAAGGGCGAAGACCTGCTCGAGATGTCGAAGAAGCAGCTGCGCGAGCATCCGGGGTGGGGAGATGGCGATGATCTTCCAGGACCCGATGACGTCGCTCAATCCCGTGTTCACGATCGGCGACCAGATCTCGGAGGCGATCTGGTGCATCACCCCGAGATGAGGCGACGAAGGCCGCCCGCGAGCGGACGATCGAGCTGCTCGAGCTCGTCGGCGTGCCCTATCCCGAGCGGCGCGTCGACCAGTACCCGCACGAGTTCTCGGGCGGGATGCGACAGCGGGCGATGATCGCGATGGCGATCGCCAACGACCCGAGCGTGCTCATCGCCGACGAGCCGACGACCGCGCTCGACGTGACGATCCAGGCGCAGATCGTCGAGGTGCTCAGAGCCGCGCAGCGAGAGACGCACGCCGCGATCGTCCTGATCACCCACGATCTCGGGCTCATCGCCGAGCTGGCCGACCGCGTCGTCGTCATGTACGCGGGTCGGGTCGTCGAGAACGGCGACGTGTTCGAGATCTTCAACTCGCCGCGCCACCCCTACACGATCGGGCTGATGAACGAGCCTGCGCCAAGCTCGACGCGGAGCAGCAGCGGCTCGAGCCGATCCCGGGCCAGCCGCCGAGCCTGATCACGCCTCCGCCCGGCTGCGCGTTCCACCCGCGCTGCACGGTGTCACAGGGCCGCGAGATCTGCCGGACGGAGCGTACCCGAGCTGCGCGACATGCCGGCGGCGGCGAGGGCACCATCGATCCGCGTGCCACTTCGCCGAGGAGCTCGCCGCGTCCGACCCCGTGGGCGCCGGCACCGGCGCGGGCGACCTCTCGTGAGCGAGACACAGGACGCAGTCGCCGCCGAGAGCGCGGCGACGAACGGCGACGCGCTCCTCCGAGTCGAGGGGCTCGTCAAGCACTTCCCGATCAAGGCCGGCCTCTTCAAGCACACGGTCGGGCCAGGTGAAGGCGGTGGACGGCGTCGACCTGACGGTCGCAAGCCGGCGAGACGCTCGGGCTCGTCGGGGAGTCGGGCTGCGGCAAGACGACCCTCGGGCGGACCATCATCAAGCTGCTCGAGCCGACCGCCGGCAAGATCGTGTTCGACGGGCCTCGACATCACGAACCTCAAGCGCCGGCAGATGCGGCCCGTCCGCCGAGACATGCAGATCGTCTTCCAGGATCCGTACGCGTCGCTGAACCCGCGCATGACGGTGCGGGAGATCGTCGCCGAGCCGCTGCGCATCCACGGCCTGTACCAGCGCGACGAGGGTCGGCGCCGGGTCGAGGAGCTCCTGCGCACGGTCGGGTTGAGCCCGGAGCACGCCAACCGCTTTCCCCACGAGTTCTCCGGCGGTCAGCGTCAGCGCATCGGCGTCGCCCGAGCGCTCGCGCTGAACCCGAAGCTGATCGTGCTCGACGAGCCGGTGTCTGCGCTCGACGTCTCGATTCAGGCGCAGGTCGTCAACCTGCTCGAAGCAGCTCCAGGACGACTTCGGCCTGACGTATCTCTTCATCGCGCACGACCTCTCGGTCGTGCGCCATGTCTCCGACCGCGTCGCGGTGATGTACCTCGGCAAGATCGTCGAGCTCGGCACGCGTCGGAGATCTACGACGAGCCGATGCACCCGTACACGCAGGCGCTCCTCTCCGCGGCACCGATCGAGACGCCCAACCTTCGCGGCAAGCGCAAGCGGATCGTGCTCGAGGGCGACGTCCCGAGCCCGGCGAACCCGCCGTCCGGCTGCGTGTTCCGCACGCGCTGCTGGAAGGCCCAGGACATCTGCGCGGAGGAAGTGCCAGAGCTCAAGCCTCGCGGTGGGCACAAGCACCCCGTCGCGTGTCACTTCGCCGAGGTCGCCGCACCGCGCGCGCCCATCGACGAGAAGGTCGGCCAGCCTGCGGCCTCGGGCTAACTCTTCCCACCCTCGATCGTCTCTATGGGGGTGAGCGCGGGATCCACACCGCTTAGTGCGAGCGCGTTCGTGCGTCAGGTTTCGCTGCGGCTCGACGGAGAGCTGTCACAGCTCGAGCATCGGATGGTGGCGGCGCACCTCGGACGTTGCGCCGACTGCCGAACGTTCGAGGCGTCGATCGTCTCGTTCACGACCGCGCTGCGCGCGGCGCCGCTCGAGCAGCTATCTCGACCAGTCGTCGTCCGCCGGTCGCGGCGCGTCTCGCTCGTCGGAGCCCACATAGGCGTCGCCGCAACGCTGGTGATCGCGCTCGTCGGACTGGTCACGCAACTCGACGCCCGATCTCCTCGTGCGACCGCTGAGCCGAAGGTCTCCGCGCAGAAGCTGTTCGAGGCCACGTGGCGCCCCGAGTGGGAGCTGGCGCAGATCACTCCCGACACCGAGGCCGTACACCGCAATCAGGGATCTGGCCCGGCGCCAGCCGTCTAGCCCGGCGGTCTAGCCGGCCCGTCGGCAAGAGGAGCAATTCAGGAGAACGTCCGCAGGGCCTCGCCTATGCGACGCGCACCTGCGACACACGAGGCTCGAGCCTCGGGCTTCGTCAGCTTCGTGCAGCCCGCGCGTTCGAACCGTCCGTTCGTAACGACGGCGAGCGTTCGCCCGTACCAGGCGTAACAACCGGCCCGGGTCGACTGCGGGAACCAGGCGCACGTCCGGATCAGGTCGAGCTGCTTCCACTCGTTTTC
>CAVQVA010000027.1:0-34164 GCA_963716975.1 uncultured Actinomycetes bacterium
GCCGCTGACGAAATGCCTTCGCTCCGCGGAATCTCATCCGGGTGAATGCGTCCGTCCGCAGCGGACGGTCCAGACAGCCGGAGCATCCGGTGCGCTTCGACGAGCAGAGGGAGATGTTGAACGTCGGCGTGACAGGCGCGAGAGTTGCCCGGTGAACGAGGCACTCGTCTACGCGGTCGGGGTCGCCGTCAGCCCGGTTCCGATCGCGTCGATCATCGTGATCCTCACGAGCCCTCGCGCTCGCGGGAACGGGGCAGCCTTCGTCGCGGGATGGGCTCTCGGCGTCGCCTCCGTCGTCACGGCTCTCGTTGTGGCGGTCGACGTGACCGGAATCAACGAGTCGGAGCCGTCCTGGATCGCGATTCCCGAGCTCGTTCTCGGTTCGGCCTTCGTCGCTGCGGCACTCGTCATCTGGATCCGGCGGCGCCGACGGCGCGAGCACGCCGTTCCCTGGCTGGATGCCGTCGACCATCTCACCGAAGCGCGCTCGGCCGTCCTCGGGGTCGTCTTCGCGGTGGCCAACCCGAAGGTCGTCGCGCTCGCCCTCGGCTCGGCGCTCTCGCTGGCGGAAGCGGGCGCGGATGCCGGAACGGAGCTCCGGACGATCATCCTCTTCTGCGCGATCGGAGTCGTCGGAGTCACTGTTCCGCTCGCGCTCTACCTCGTCTTCCCGGGCCGATCGGCCTCTCTCCTCGCCCGTCTGAGAGCGTGGCTGGGTCGGCACGAGGCGACCATCCTCGCCGCGCTCGGGCTCGTCCTCGGTGCGGTCTTCCTCCAGGACGGACTGACGAGCCTCTGAAGCCTCAGGCGGACGATCTGCGACTACGGGGCCAGGGATTGTCGCGAACCGTCGTCCGGGCCGCTCGACGATGCGGGCGGTGTCTCACCCGGCCCGTCCGGTTCGGCGTTCTGCGCGCGGAGCTCCTCGTGGAGGGAGCTGTTCAGAACCGGCGAGATGACGACGATTCGACCGACGAGATACATGAAGAAGAGCACCGTCGTGACGATCCCGAGAACGCCGTAGAGCGACGTCGACGTCTCGAGCTGGTCACCCAGGAAGTAGACGACGCAGCCGTGGAGCACCTGAAAGCCGATCGCCGTGAACAGGGCGCCGGGCAGGAGCGTTCTCCAGGTCGCGCGCCCGTGCGGCAGCAGCATGGAGACCCACAGCCAGAGCGCGGCGAGCGGGACCACCATGACCGCTGCAATCAGGAGCTGCTCGAGCTCCGTCTCGTCTCTGATCCACCAGGTGAGTGAGACGACCGCTAGGAACGCCACGCACGTCGCGCTGAAGACCAGCGAGCTCTTGAGGGGCCTGGTTCGCGGGGGAGGCTCGTTCCAGACGAGCGCGTGGATGAGCTGCAGCGCTTTCGCTCCCGTGTAGCCCGCCCAGAGAAGAAGCCACACTCCGACCAGGAGAAGCCAGAACGAGTTCGTGTCGCCCGCGCGGGAGATGTCGCCGATCGCGTCGACGACCGCCGCGGGCAGGCCCCCTCCATCGACCGCCTGTTCGATGCCATCCGCGTTGCCGAGGCCGAGCAGGCCGCCGACGAGAAGGCCGAAGGGGAGGAGCCACAGGAAGAGCCGATACGCGACGCCGCCCGCCAGAACGCTCGCGGCGACGCGCCTGTTGCGCTCGGCCGCTCGAAACGGGACTGCGATCGAGACGTGATGCTCGCTCGCCCTCTTCGCGCTGACACCGGCTGACTCGAGGTGGTCTCGCCACCCGTTCCCCTCGTCCCCGTCAGCCACATCTGGCTCGGGTTCCGCGCCCGTGCTTCGATCCCTGGCGTCGCTCATCGCAAGTCGTCTTCTCGGGGACGATTGGGTCGTGACATCGAATCTCATCCGACAGTAGTCGCGTTGCCTCGCTCGGCTCCCGTGGGAGAGCGATCTCATCTGGGTGAACGCCGGCGACTCCCTACCTGCGAATTCCAGGTCGTCATATGGTCGATTCGTGGTACGTCCACGACTGGTCGAGAGACGAATGTCGCGGTTCCTGCGCGACCCGATCTCCGTCCGCAGCGCAGTGCGGGTGATCGTCGCCGTCACAGTGTTCGTCGTCGTTGTGGGCGGAGTGCTCATGCGCGCCCTGGATCCGGCGGAATTCCCGAATGTCTGGCTCGGCTTCTGGTGGGCGCTGCAGACCGTCACGACAGTCGGCTACGGCGATGTCACGCCGAAGGAGCCGTCAGGCCGGGTTGTTGCTGCGTTCGTGATGCTGGAAGGTCTGGCCCTGCTCTCCATCGTCACGGCGGCGATCACGTCGATCTTCGTTGCGCGCGCCCAGGTCGAGCGTGCTGCCCCGCCGGACGACAGCGCGTCCGGCCCCGTCCTCGAGCGGTTCGATGATCTCGAGGAACGTCTGGATCGGCTCGAAGCCATGCTTTCGCGCGTAGAACGATCTTCGTAGAGCGGCCAATCTTTCCGCGCCGGTGAACGGCTTCACCTGGGTGAACAGCCGGTGGGATGCTGCAACGTGGGTGACCCGGACTCGAAGATTGCCTCGTGAGTGGCTTCGTCGAACCGATCGCCTTCGAGTTGAGCCCGTTCATCGTCTCGACCGGGTTCGGGACGATCTTCGGGATGATCGGACTCGTACTCGCGGCGCCGCCCACGTGCGCCGCGGTCCACATCAGCCGCGAGCTTGCACCTGCGAAGGCTGCAGAAGCGGCGCGGTCCGAAGCGCAACGGGCGCCTCCGGCAGACCGGTCCTCTGATCCGCTAGGCGCCCTCTAGCGGGCGGTCGCGCCGTGAATCTCGTACTGGCGTGCGTCATCACCGCCGTGGCGTCAGGCGTCGCGATCGCCCTGATGCTGATCGTGCGCCGAAGGGCGCCCGAGGGGAGCCGCTTCACCGACGGTGATCGCGCCTCGGGCGTCTTCGGCGTGATCGCAACCGGGTTCTCGGTGCTACTCGGGTTCATCGTCTTCCTCGCGTTCACGAGCTACGACCAGACGCGAGCGGGGGCGGAGACCGAGGCGTTGATGGTGGTACAGCAGGTGGAGACCGCGCAACTCTTCCCAGAACCCGCCTCGGAGAAGTTGACCGGACAGCTCATCTGCTACGCGCGCTTCGTGGTGCAGGACGAGTGGGAACGGATGCGCGCCGGCACGATCGGAAACAGCATCAACCCCTGGGGCGTCGCCATGTTTCGCACGGTGGAGACCGTCGATCCGAAGACGGCGAGCCAGCAGTCTGCCTACGACCAGTGGCTCGGCCAGACGTCGCAGCGCGAGGAGGCACGGCTCGACCGCGTCCACGGCGCCGTCGGTGTGATCCCGACCCAGCTCTGGTTCGTCCTCTTCTTCATCACCGCGGTCGTCGTCGTGTACATGCTCTTCTTCGCCGACCCGGGCGAGGGCCGCCTCCCGCAGGCCATGCTGATGGGCGGGGTGGTGGCGGTGATCACCGTTCTGCTCCTGTTGCTCGCGACCCTGAACCGACCGTTCCACAGCGGTGTCGGCGCGCTCGAGCCGACGTCCATGGAGCGCTCGCTCGATTTCGTGGACCGAGCACTCACCGCCCTCGATCGCTCCGTCACGATTCCCTGCGACGCCAAAGGCGAGAGGACCATACGGTGAGCGAGGGGCGGCGGAGCATGAGCCGGCTGGAGCTGGTCGCGACGATCCTGCTCGCGGCCGCGACCGTCGCGACTGCGTGGAGCGGCTACCAGGCGAGCCGCTGGAACGGCGAGCAGGCGAAGGCGTTCAGCCGCGCGGGGGCAATTCGAGTGGAGTCGGCGAAGGCCGATTCGCTCGCGAATACGCAGACGGAGATCGACCTCACGACCTTCACCCAGTGGATAGACGCCGTGGCCCATGACGAGACGAAGCTGGCCGATTTCTATGCCAGGAGATTCCGACCGGAGTTCAAGCCCGCGGTGACGGCCTGGCAGGCGACGAAGCCCATCACGAACCCGAATGCGCCGTTGTCTCCCTTCCGCATGCCGCAGTACCAGCTCGCGGCTCGTGCGCAGGCCGAGCAACTCGAGCTGGAGGCTGATGCATATGCCGCCAAGGGGCGCGTGAACGTGCAGCGCGCGACGAACTACGTGCTCGGAGTCGTGCTGTTCGCCTCCGCGCTCTTCTTCGCAGGGATCTCGACCAAGCTCGAGGCTCCGCGCATGCGCCGCGTGCTCCTTGTATTCGGCGTCGTCGTGTTCCTCACCACGCTCGTCTGGATCGCGACGTTCCCGATCAGCCTCACAGTGTGAAAAAGCCGAGGGACAGAGAAGAGCGCCTGCCCGTCAACCGGACACTCCATCGTGGATTGCCCGGACGGCTTCGATCGTGTCCGCCTCGTCCGCGCGCTTGTCCGGCCGGTAGCCCTTCACGCGGGCGAACCGCAACGCGACGCCGCCCGGATACCGCCTGCTCGTCTGCACGCCGTCGAAGGCGATCTCGACTACGAGCTCCGGGCGAACGTAAATCGTGAAGTCGTCTCGGCTCGCCTCGAGCGCGAGCAGGCGCTCCGTCTGCCAGTCGAGCATTAGGGAAGTGAGACCTTTGAAGGTCTTGCCGAGCATCACGAACGTGCTCGACGCGGGGTCGCGTGCTCCCAGGTGGAGATTCGAGAGCTTCCCCTGCCGCCGCCCGTGCCCCCACTCTGCAGCCAGCACGACGAGATCCAGGGTGTGCGTGGGCTTCAGCTTGAGCCAGCTTCCGCCGCGACGCCCGGCCTCGTACGGAGCGTCGAGCGCCTTCACCATCACGCCCTCGTGACCGCGGCCGATGGCATCGGCCAGGAATCGTTCAGCGTCAGCGGTGCTCGTGGCCGCGATCCTCGGCACCCGGTTCTGCTCGGGGACCTTGGCAGCGAGCGCCTCGAGGCGCTCGCACGCGGGCCGGTCGAGAAGATCCTCGCCGTCGACGTGGAGGACGTCGAAGAAGAACATCGAGAGCGGAGCCTTCGCAGCCGCGGCGCGATCGGGGCGGCTCCCGAACCGGCTCATCGTCACCTGGAACCGGTGCGGTGAGCCGTCGTCTTTCAGTGCGATCGCCTCTCCGTCGAGAACGATGGCATCGACCGGAAGCGCGAGCGCCACCTCCACGACCTCCGGCACCCGATCGGTCACGTCGGCAAGGCTCCTCGTGAATGCCCGCACGTCCCTTCCGAGCCGATGCACCTGCAGACGGGCGCCGTCGAGCTTCCACTCGACGGCGGCGGGCCGGAGCCGCTCGAGCGCGCTCTCGAGATCGTCGGCCGTCTGCGCCAGCATTGGCTTCACCGGGCGAAGGACCTCGAGCGAGAAGCCGTCGAGCTCGTCGACGCCCCCGCCGATTGCGGCCTCGGCGACCTCCGGAAGGTTGCCGGCGAGCATGGTCGCGCGGCGAACGGCCGCAGGAGCGACGCCCGCAGCGCTCGCCACCGCCTCGAGCATCACGCCCTCGAGCGCACCCTGACGCAGCTCGCCGAGCAGGAGGGCTCCGAGGAATCGCTGCTCACGTTCCGTCGCACGCTCGAACAGCTTCACGAGCTCTGCTCGCCGGATCGCCTGCGACCCCTTGCCCGACACGGCTGCGATGCGCGACACGGCCCCGTGCACCTCGAGCAGCTCGAGCGTCGGCGGAGGCCCGGCCGGGGGCGGAAGATCGCGAAGCGCCGCCCAGCCGACGCCGATCGAGCCCTGCGGCAGCTCGCCCGAGAGGTATGCGACGGCAACGAGGTGCTCGCCGGCGCCCCCGCGGCGAAGGCACTCGGCGAGGAGCCGCGTCTTCTCGGTGCGTGCCGACGCCGCGGCCACCTCGGCGGAGACGCGCGCGATCTCGTCCAGCAGCACGCCCCAAACCCTCTCATGCCTCTCGACGACGAACAGGGCGCAGCGACGGAGGGTGCCGCCGCCTGGCTGGAGCTGCCGTCGTCGTGAGCTAGATTGGCGACCGTGCGGTCGTGGCAGCTTCACGAGATCGAGACGCCGGACGGCACCCGTTCCCCGGTCGTGCTCGACTCGGAGGACAGCCGTGCCGTTCTGATCCGGATCGCGCCCGGGCAGGAGCTCGGCGAGCACCAGGTTCGCGAGCGTGCGTGGGTGGTCGTCGTCGACGGAACGGTCGAGGTGGGCGCGGCCGACGAATCGCTGACCGCCCACACGGGAACGCTGCTCGAGTTCGAGCCCGCCGAGCGTCACACGGTGCGGAGCGAGGGCGGCGCTCGCGTCCTGCTGCTCCTAGCGCCGTGGCCCGGACCGGGTCACTACCCGCCCGCCTGAGACGGCAGCGCCTCGTCGATCCAGCGGATCGCAGCCGGGATATGCGCCGGGTCGATCTGGTGGGCGGCGTCGGACTCGTGGTATTCGACGTCGAGCCCCGCGTCTTCGAGCAGCTCGCGGGCACGGTGGCCGAAGTCGACTTCGATGATCGGGTCGTTCCGTCCGTGGGCGACGAACACTCGCAGGCCTGACCGAGCTGGGAGCGCAGGCTCCCAGCCCTCCACGACTGGAACGAACCCGGAGAACGCGAGGATCCCCGCCGGCGCCGACCGACCTGCGCCGAGCCCGAGCGCGTAGCTCATGACCGCTCCCATGGAGAAGCCTGCGAGGACCGTTCGTTCCGGCCCGATCCCCGTTCGTTCCCACACCTCGTCGTGGAACGCTCCGAGTGCTGCGTATGCGTCATGGAAGGTCGGCGGGTCCGGATACCCCACGCGCGGCACGACGTACCAGTGGTATCCGGGCCAGCCGGGGAGCCGGAGCGGAGCTCTAGGTGCGACGACGTGCAGTCGGCGCTGCGGGTCGAGAACGTCCCCGAGCGGGAGCAGGTCGTGCTCATCGGCGCCGCGGCCGTGGTGCAACACGAGCACCCCCTGCGCTTCGCCCGCGGCGGGTCGTTCCACGTGCACGAGAGCGCTCATCGCAAGCCGTCTAGGGAAGTTGACCTCGCCGACAAGAAGACTCGAGCCTACCCGGCCCCCTCGTCTCTTTCACGGTCGTCTTCGGGTCTTCTTTGCGATCCACTACCTCGGTCCAGCCGCGGTCTTGGTTAGGTGAGCACACGGGAGCGCACATCCTCCGGTCCAGCGCAGGAGTCGCTCAGTCCAGTCCGCGGCGTCACCGTCCTTCGCGAGCCGGTACGGAGTCGATCTCGCGGCTCGAGCGCTTGCGCACTTGGCGCTCGAGAAGGTCAGCCGTCTCTTCGAATACATCGGACGATGCGGAGTACTCCGAGGTGAACTCGACCGCTCCGTTCAGCTCGACGACGGTCCACCCGCCGTCTGAAGTCGGAAGGAGGTCGACGCCGACGAGCGATGCGCCGATCGCTCGCGCAGCGGAGATCGCGAGGGCAGCGGCGTCTCGTGGCACATCGGAGACCGGTCGCCGCACGGCACCGAGAGCAACATTCGTCCGCCACTCTCCCTGTGCTGCGATTCGGTGCACGGCCCCGACGACTCGCCCCGCGGCCACGAGGACCCGCAGGTCGTATCCCTGCGGGGGCACGAGCTCCTGCACGAGCGCCCCGTGACGTCGATACCAGCCTTGCTCAGCGGCGCGGGCCAGTGCATCCGCAAGCGATCTTTCGTCATCGCAGAGGCACACCCCGCTGCCGCCGCTTCCGAACCTCGGCTTGACGACGACGGGGCCGGTGAAGAGTGGTGGGACTCGTCCCGCGCGGACATGAGACGTGACCGGGTGTGCAATCGCGTATCGGCGCAAGAGCCGCGCCGTCAAGAGCTTGTCGTGTGCGGACAGCAATGCTTCACGGTCGTTCAGCACGTGTACTTCGCGAGCTGCGAGCGCGCCGAGTGCCCAGAGTCCGTCTTCGACGCCGTCGAGGGTCGGCAGGACGTCGAGGCGCCCGAGCACGCCGTCACCGGGCCCCAGGGCGGCCAATGCCTGTTGCGGCGTGAGGAGCTCCCAACCGGCTCCTCCGATCCGAGCGCGAGAGAGTGCTTCGTTCGTCGGCGTGGGCCGACCGGCAATCAGGGCCAGGCGCATCCCGTCAGCGTGACGACTCACAACACCCCCGAGCGACACTCTTCACCAAGCCGCCACAGGCCACGCCCTCGGCGCGAGCTGGCGTCGTAAAGCTAGCGGCTGCAGATGAGGCCGCGCGAAACGGGCCGACGTCGGGTCGCCCTACGCCGTTCTCGACGGCCTTCGGCGTTCCAGATCGCAACATTGAGCATGTCAGTGCTACTGATCGAGAGGCTTCTCGAACCAGTGGTCGGCGTACGGCTCGTCGTTGAAACGTTCGACCTCGACGTAGCCTGCTGAGCGGTACAGGGCTATCGCCTCCGCCAGAGCTCGGTTCGTCTCGAGGCGCGCGCGGGTCGCGCCGCATCGTCGAGCATGCTGCTCGAGATCGTGCAGCAGCCGCCGCCCGAGGCCGAGCCCTCGAGCCGCCGGGGAAATCCACATGCGCTTGATCTCCGCCGGATCCGCACCGTGCAGCTTCAGAGCGCCGCAGCCGATGGGCTCGTCTCGTAGCCATGCGATCAGGAGCAGCCCTCGCGGCTCGACGAGCGCGTCGGCTTCCGCGGAGATGCTCCCGTCGGGGTCGAAGCCGGACTCGAAGCGGGCATCGAGCTCCCTGAAGTACGACCCGAGACAGAACTGTGCAGCGGCTCCCGTCGGCGGCTCGACCGTGATCCGGACCGACCCGGCTCCGAGGAGCAGCTCGACCACACCCATCGCTTCCACGAGCCGCGCTCGCTGCGCGGCGTCGAGCGGTTCCAGGAGTGACCACGCGAGTGCGTCACTGCGACGATCGAGCAGCCCCCGCTCTGCCCGCCCGGCCGCGCTCAGCCGCGCGATCCGCGCGCGCCTGTCGCCGCCACTCGGCTCGACCGTCACCAGGCCCTCGCCTTCGAGGCGACGGAGCAGGCGACTCAGGTATCCCGAGTCCAGCTCGAGACGCGCTCGCAGGGCTCCCACTTCGAGGCCGTCCTCTCCGATCTCCCACAGCACGCGCGAGGCGCCGAGAGGCCGTCCCCGCGCGAGGTACCCCTCGCTCAGCGCACCGATGCGCTGCGTGACCACCCGGTTGAAGTCCCGCACCCGGCGAGTGGCGGTCGGATTCATCTACCTGACTTTAGTCAGATACCAGCGTCGGCGCCACAACCGTGGGCGAACGCATGGCCCGGGACGCAGGCGCCGCGCACGTCAGGCGCGGGCGCGCCGGGTCAGCTCGGCCAGCTCGCGATTGAAGCGCTCGGGGTCTTCCAGGTGAGGCGTATGACCGACGCCTTCGTACCAGGACGCCACGGCGGTCGGACAAGTGGCCAGGACGTGCTCCGCCATCGCCGGAAGCACAACCACGTCCGCCCTCCCCTGGGTCACGAGCAACGGCACCTCCAACCCGCCGAGCACATCGTCGCAGTCGATCTCGCGGGACGCGAGATTCGCACGGATCTGGGCAGGCACGACGATGTTCCAGCCGAGCGCGGTCTCGAACTCGTCGACTGGAAGCGGCGTCGCCGAACACGCTCTGAGAAACGAGCGCATGGCCGAGATGTTGGTTGGTAGGTCGTCGGCGGTGGCCCCGACGAAGTGGTCGAGGAAGCCCGGGCCGATGAGCGTGCCGAAAGCCGCCTCGCCCAGCCTGACTGCTCCCTCGACGAAGTTGACTGCGGCGATTCGCTCCTGGCCATAAGCACGCACGTAGTCGCTGATGACGAACGCGCCGTAGGACCAGCCGACGAGCACCGTCCGATCGAGGTGCAGCTCGCCGAGGATCGTGGCGACATCGTCGGCCCAGAGCTTGCCGTCCGTGTAGTGCTCGGGCTCGAGCGGCGCCGCGGACATCCCGTGGCCGCGGAGGTCGTAGGCGACGAGCCGGAACTCGTCCGCGAGCGCGCTCTCGTACTGCTTGACCCAGCAGAGGTGGTTCTGCGACCACCCGTGAATGAACAGGATCGGCGGCCCGTCCGCCTTGCCCCACTCGCGGACGTGCAGCCGCAGCCCCCCGCCGCCCCGCACGGTGTGAACCTTCATCCGCCCAGCCCCTCTCTGTTCGTCCTGTGCAACAGCAGCCATGTCTCGCCTCCTCGGTTCGTCGTGTCCACTGAAGCGTGGTCGCTGAGGGGCAGCGGCGCATCGGGCGGGGAGCCTTATGTTTCGGTCTCGGACGACCTATCTTCGATCGGCTTGGCGCTTATGCGCGCGCCCGACCGAGTGACCTGCGCGATACTGGTCGGGATGCAGGCTCGCGCGAGCGAGGTCTTCGTCGCACGCACACGCGAGCTCGGGGAGCTCGAGCGCCTGCTTGACGCGACGCAAGCGGGGAGCGGGGCGACCATCCTCCTCGCCGGTGACGCGGGCATCGGCAAGACCCGCCTTGCCGAACAGCTGATGAGGAGCGCGCGAGACGCGGGGTTCGAAGTCTTTCTTGGACGCTCGATAGATCTCGTCGGCACAGAGCTCCCGTATCAGCCGTTCGCCGAAGCCCTGCGCCCGCTCGGTGAGGCTGGTCGGGTCGACGGCGCATCGGCCGCCTCGCAGCTACGGCTGTTCGAGGAGACGCTCGCGCTCCTCACCGAGCATGCCGGCTCCGCTCCCGTCCTGCTCGTGCTGGAGGATTTGCACTGGGCAGACACGTCGACCCTCGATCTCGTCGTCTTCCTCGCGAACAACCTCGACGACCAGCCGCTCCTGCTCCTCGCGACCTACCGCGCCGACGAGCCCTCGTCTGCCGAGCGGATGCGGCGACTTGCCGACGGTGTCCGGCGCTCGGGGTCGGCGCTCTCGCTCGAGCTCGGGCCGCTCGAGCCCGCGGAGCTCGCGAAGCTGCTCGCAGCTCACGCCGAGCATCCCCTGACTGCGGCGCTCGCTGATGAGATCGTCGCACGCTCGGAAGGCAATCCCTTCTTCGCCGAGGAGCTCCTGGCCGCAGCAACGGACGAGCGCGGAGAGCTTCCCCGCAGCCTGCGCGACCTGCTGCTCCAGCGCATCGGCCGGCTCGACGCAACGACACAGGGCGTGTTGCGTCTGGCCGCGGCCGCCGGCCGCGAGGTCGAGTACCCGCTGCTCCACGACACGGCAGGGATCTCGGAGGAGGACCTGCTCGAGGCGCTCCGCCACGCAGTGGATGAGGCCGTTGTCGTTTCCGAGCAGGCGGCGGGCAGCTTTCGGTTCCGCCACGCGCTCCTGGCGGAGGCGATCTACTCGACCATCCTGCCCGGCGAGCGCGAGGAGCTCCACGCCCGGCTCGCCGCCGGGCTCGCGCGAAGCGATGCGGATGCAGGAGAGCTCGCGCCACATTGGGCGGCAGCGGGTCGCGCGCCGGAGGCGCTCGCCGCCTCGATCGAAGCGGCGCGCCAGGCAGAAGCCGTCTACGGCCTCGCGGAGGCGCTTGCACACCTCGAACGGGCACTGGATCTGTGGATCGCTGTGCCGGACGCGGCCGAGCTCGTCGGGCTCGACCTCGCGGACCTCTGCTCCTGGTCGGCCGAGCTCGCCAGCAAGACGGGGGCAGCTCCCCGCGCAGTCGAGCTCGCCCGAAGTGCGATCGAGCTCGTCGGCGAGATCGACCCCGTCCGTGCAGCTCCGCTGTACGACAGTCTCGGTCGGTATCTGCACGAGAGCGGTAGGACGAACGAGGCGCTCTCCGCCTTCGAGCGCCTGGTCGAGCTCGTGCCAGCAGAGCCAGCCTCTCCCGAACGCGCCCAGGCTCTGGCCGGCGTCGCGACCGGGCTGATGCTTGCCTGGCGCTTCGACGACTCCCTCGTCGCGAGCAAGCAGGCGCTCGCGCTTGCGCAGGCGGTCGGCTCGCGCGCGGCCGAGCTGCGGGCACTGCAGGACATGGGCAGGGATCTTGCGTACCTCGGTCGCGCCGACGACGGCGTCGAGCGACTCCTGCAAGCGCTCGAGCTCGCCGAGGAGAGCGGCGATCCGTTGGCGCTGCTGCAGGCGTACATCTCCCTCACCGACGTGTTGACGATGTTGGGAAGGCCCATGGAGTCCGCCCGGCTGGGGGAGCGTGGGCTCGCGGCGGTCCGCCCGTACGGAATCGACAGGACGGTGCTCGTGGCGAACTACATCGAGGCACTCCTGGCCACGGGCGAATGGGACGAGGCCGAAGCAGCGTGCGCGGCCGCCTTCCGCGCGATCACGGCGAACTTTCCGTACATGCTGCTCATGAATCAGGCCGATATCGAGATCGGCCGCGGCGACTTCGCGCGCGCGCGGGAGCACCTCGACGCCGCCCTGGTGACGCTGCGCGAGGACCGGGGACAGGGCATCTACGACGTCTACGTCGCCGAGCTGGCGCTCTGGGAGCGCCGCTGGACCGAAGCTGACGAGAGCGTCAGTGCCGGTCTGGCGGGCGCGCGCTCGCGTCAGGCCGCCCAGCTCCGTGTCTGGTTCTGCGCCAAGGGACTGCGCGCTCACGCGGAGCTGGCGGCCCTTGCACGCGCCCGCCGGGACGGCGACGCCCTACACGGCTGGCTCGATCGCGCGCGCGAGCTGATCGGCACCGCCCGAAACGCCGCTACCGACGCCTCGGTCGTGACGCCGAACGCCGCCGGCTGGCTTGCCTTGGCCGAGGCCGAGTACGAACGAGCCCGTGGCAACGCTCCGCCGGAGCTGTGGTCGGAAGCCGCGAGCACGTGGGACGGGCTGGAGCGCCCGCCCCTCGCGGCGTACTGTCGCTGGCGCGAGGCAGAGGCGCTCGTCGCCGCGGGCGCGTCTCGTACGGACGCGGCCAGGCCGCTCCGGGAGGCGCATGCCGTCGCGGCTCGGATCGGCGCGAATCCCCTCCTGCGGGAGCTCGAGCTCCTCGCCCAGCGCGCTCGCCTCGATCTCGCGCCGACGTCGGCCTCACGCGAAGGAGAAGAAGGCTTGGACGAGGTCCTCGGGCTGACGCCGCGCGAAGCGGAGGTCCTGACGCTTGTCGCCCGCGGCTACACGAACCGGGAGATCGCCGCGACACTCGTCATCAGCGTCAAGACCGCGAGCGTCCACGTCTCGCACATCCTCCGCAAGCTCGACGTTCCCAACCGGCGCGAGGCGGCTGCAATCGCACATCGCGTCACCTCGTCGCACGCCGGCGAGCTGAGCCCCCCGAAGAACGAAAGCCCTGCTTTGCAGGGCTTTTCTATAGCGGGGGCAGGATTTGAACCTGCGACCTCCGGGTTATGAGCCCGGCGAGCTACCAGACTGCTCCACCCCGCGTCGCGGCCCGGAGTATAGCGCGGAGGCATGAGAATGGCCCAATGAGACTCGGCGTCGAGGCGGCACTCGTGGGCGGAGCACTCGTCCCGGGCGACATCGAAGTAGCGGACGGGAAGGTGACCGCGACCGGCCGCCCTTCCCCAGGTGGGCGGGGAATCGCAGCACCCGGCTTCGTCGATCTCCAGGTTAACGGATTCGCAGACGTCGACTTCGTCGACGCCGATGCAGAGGGTTACCATCGCGCCGGAGACGCGCTCCTGGAGACGGGTGTGACCGCGTACTTGCCGACGTTTCTCACCGCGCCAGAGGAGCGGCTCGTCACGGCGCTTCGTGCGATACCGGACGGCACCGGCGGAGCGAAGATCCTCGGCGCGCACCTCGAGGGCCCGTTCATCTCGCACGCCCGCCTCGGCGTCCATCCCGTCGACGCGCGTCGCGATCCGAGCACCGACCTCCTCGAGCGGCTCCTGGCACCCGGGCGGGTCCGTCTCGTCACACTCGCGCCCGAGCTCCCCGGTGCAGCTGCTCTCATCCGCACCCTCGTAGACCGCGGCGTCTCGGTCTCACTCGGCCACTCCGATGCCACCGCGGAGGAAGCCAACGCCGCATTCGACGCGGGTGCAGGATCCGTGACCCACGTCTTCAACGCCATGCGCCCGTTCCACCACCGCGACCCGGGGATCGCCGCCGTGGCCCTCACGCGGGATGACGTGATCGTCCAGATGATCGTCGACGGCGTCCACCTGGCGCCCGAGACGGCCCGGCTCGTGTGGCGGGCCGCACACGGTCGCGTGGCTCTCGTGACCGACCATACGACGGTCCGGGGCGGCCGGACACGCGAAGGCGTCCTGGCCGGAAGCACCATCACGATGATCGAGGCGGTCCAGAACGTCTGTGCCCTCGGGGCTTCGCTCGTGGACGCCCTCATGGCCGCGACGGCTGTACCGGCACGCGTGATTGGCGAGTCCACACGGGGCCATCTGGCACCTGGATCGCCGGCGGACGTCGCGATCCTCACCAACGAGCTCGAGATCAGTCGAGTGCTGGTCGACGGCGTCGACCGGCTCAGCTGATGACGACCGCCGGCTCTCTGGTCTGCGCCGCGACCTTGTCGAGGATCGCCTCGAGGAGCCGGCCGGAGGAGAGGACATGCTCGCGCGCCAGAACTCGTGCACCCTCTGCGCTCCGCGCGGCGATTGCCTCCCGGATCGCGCTGTGCTGGCGCTCGTTCTTGTGGTACAGCTCGTCGAGGTCCGCACCGGTCGCCCAGACCGGCTTGACGAGGAAGGTGCGGCGCGCGGCCTTCGCCATCCGCTCGATCAGCGGCACCTGCGCCGCCTCGTAGATCACGTCGTGGAAGGCGTGGTTCGCGTGCAGCCACTCCCGGGCCAGCTCGAGATCCTGACGACCCGCGTGGCTCATCTCGACGAGCGCCTCCGTGGCCAGGCCGAACCGGCGTTCCGCATCCGCGAGAGCGATCAGGCCGGCGTTCGTCATCTTCGACGTTGCGATCGCCGTTGCCAGGCTCTCGAGCTCCGCCCGGACCAGGAAAGCCTCCCGGAGCTCGTCACGCGCGAGCATGCGAACCCGAACGCCACGGTTCGGCTCGAACGTGACGAGCCCGAGAGCTGCGAGGCGCCGCAGGGCCTCGCGGACCGGTGTCCGACTGACGGCGAACTGTTCGGACAGGTGCTCCTGGCGGAGGACGCTGCCCGGCGGGATCTCGCCGGAGACGATCGCCTCCTCGAGCGCGAGTGCGATGTCGTCGGCCTTCGTCCCGAGATGGTCGGACACTACGACTCGTCCTCCAGGAGCTGCTCGTACGCAGGCAGGGTCAGGAACTCCTCGAACCGCTCGTCGAGCGCGAGCCGCTCGAACAGCTCCCGCGCCTCGCCGTAGACCGGATCGCCGGGGAGCTCGGCGGAGACCTCGGCAATGATCCGCTCCACGTCTGCGCGGGCGACCCGGCCGTGGTGGACCCACTGCCACACCTGCGAGCGCGAGATCTCGGCGGTGGCCGCGTCCTCCATCAGGTTGTCGATCGCAGCTGCCCCGACCCCCGACAACCAGGCCGCGATGTACCGGATCCCGACGGAGACGTTCGTCCGCACACCGCCCTCCGTGACCTCTCCGGGAGTGGCCGCGACGTCGAGCAGGTCGGCCGCCTCGACCGACACGTCCTCGCGCACCCGCTCGAGCTGGTTGGGACGCTCGCCGAGCACCGCGTCGAACTGCTCCATCGCAACGGGAACGAGATCCGGATGGGCGACCCACGTGCCGTCGAAGCCGTCTCCCGACTCGCGCTGCTTGTCCTCACGGACGCGCGCGAGCGCGATCTCGTTCACCTCGGGATCGCGGCGACTCGGGATGAACGCGGCCATGCCGCCGATCGCATGCGCTCCCCGCGAGTGGCAGGTGCGGACGAGGAGCTCGGTGTACGAGCGCATGAAGGGCACGGTCATCGTGACCTGGACGCGGTCCGGGAGAACGAACGAGTCGCGATGGTGGAACTTCTTGATCACCGAGAAGATGTAGTCCCAGCGACCTGCGTTGAGCCCGGCTGAGTGCTCGCGGAGCTCGAACAGGATCTCCTCCATCTCGAACGCGGCGAGGATCGTCTCGATGAGGACAGTCGCCTTGATCGTCCCCTGCGGCAGTCCGACGTGATCCTGGGCAAAACGGAAGACGTCGTTCCAGAGCCGCGCTTCCAGGTGGCTCTCCAGCTTCGGGAGGTAGAAGTACGGCCCCGAGTCGCGCTCGAGCAGCCGCTCCGCGTTGCGCTGGAAGTACACCCCGAAGTCGAAGAGGCTGGCCGAGACCGGGCTGCCGTCGATCTCGACGTGGCGCTCGAGGAGATGCCAGCCGCGCGGACGCACGAGCAGGACCGCGACCTCGTCGTTCAGCCGGTAGCTCTTGTCTCCGGTGTCGACCGAGATCGTCCGCTCGATGGCATCCGTCAGGTTCTGCTGCCCGCCGACGACGTTCTCCCAGGTCGGCGAGTTGGCGTCCTCGAAGTCGGCCATGTAGATGCGCGCGCCCGAGTTGAAGGCGTTGATCACCATCTTGCGATCGCCCGCGGGCCCGGTGATCTCGACGCGACGGTCGGCGAGGTCGGCCGGCACCGGGGCGACCTGCCAGTCGCTCTCCCGGACCGTCCGCGTCTCGTCGAGGAAGCTGGGTAGCTCCCCGGCTACGATCCGTTCCTGGCGCTCGGCACGGGCGCGCAGGAGCTCCGTGCGGCGCTCCCCGAACTCGCGCTGGAGCGCTGCGGCGAGCTCGAGCGCGTCCCGGGTCAGAACGCCCGTCTCGTCCGGCGCGAGGAGGGAGACTCCGGCGGCGATCGCCCCGGTACTCACGCGACGGTGCTCACGTGGCGAGTGCTCACCCGGCCGGTGCGGTCTCGAACTGCGCCTCCTCCGTGGAGCCCTTGAGCGCGAGCGTCGAGCTCTGCCCGCTCGTGACCGCCTCGAGCACGGCGTCGAAGTAGCCGGCGCCCACTTCGCGCTGGTGTCTCGTGGCCGTGTAGCCGAACTCCTCGAGAGCGAACTCCTGCTCCTGTAGCCGCACGTAGGCGCTCATGCCTTCGTGACCATACCCCTGCGCGAGCTCGAACATCGAGGCGCAGTTGGCGTGGAAGCCCGCGAGCGTCACGAACTGGAACCGATAGCCCATGGCCGCGAGCTCCTGCTGGAACGACGCGATGGTGCGGTCGTCGAGGTGCTTCTTCCAGTTGAAGGACGGCGAGCAGTTGTACGCGAGCAGCTTGCCCGGGTACTCGGCATGGACGGCCTCGGCGAACTGCGCAGCCTCGTCGAGGTCTGGCGTCGAAGTCTCGCACCAGATGAGGTCTGCGTACGGTGCGTATGCGAGCGCCCGTGCAATCGGTGCCTCGATCCCGGGCTCGACGTGGAAGAAGCCCTCCGACGTTCGCTCCCCCGTGAGGAATGCGTGATCTCGCTCGTCGACGTCGCTCGTCAGGAGCGTCGCGGAGAGTGCGTCGGTGCGCGCGACGAGGATCGTCGGCACGTCGAGGACGTCCGCAGCGAGACGCGCGGCAACGAGCGTGCGGATGAACTGACTCGTCGGGACGAGCACCTTGCCCCCGAGGTGTCCGCACTTCTTCTCGGACGACAGCTGGTCCTCGAAGTGGACCGCCGCAGCGCCGGCCTCGATGAACGCCTTCATCAGCTCGAACGCGTTGAGCGGCCCGCCGAAGCCCGCTTCCGCGTCCGCGACGATCGGCGCGAGCCAGTGCGTGCCGTTGTGACCTTCGGCGGCGTCGATCTGGTCCGCTCGCAGGAGGGCGCTGTTCAGCCGGCGGACGAGCGACGGGGCGCTGTTTGCGGGATAGAGGCTCTGGTCGGGGTAGGTGTGCCCTGAGAGGTTCGCGTCGGCGGCGACCTGCCAGCCCGAGAGGTAGATGGCCTGAAGCCCTGCTTTCACCATCTGGACGGCCTGGGCTCCGGTCAGGGCGCCGAGCGCCGCGACGTACGGCTCACGCTGCAGGAGCTCCCACAGGCGCTCCGCACCTAGACGCGCGAGCGTGTGCTCGATCCGGACCGAGCCGCGCAGGCGATCGACTTCTGCCTGGCCATACGGACGCTCGATGCCGTCCCAGCGATTTCTCGCGACTGGATTCGCGCGGCCGTTCGCCTTTCCGTTGCGCCCCATCTCGCGTCCCATTTCCCGGGCCATCTCCCCTCCAACCGTCGAATTGTGTGCAATGCCTTCGAAGCTTGGATCCTAGATGAGGCATCAGAGGTTGTAAACCCTCAGTTTTTGCCTCTAACCCGTTCGCATGACGAGCTTTTCGGATCCGAACTCTGTGAAGACTGGATCCAGACAGGTCACGGAGCGCTCGGGGAGCCGCTGGTACGATCGCCCGCGGATGGTCCTGTCCGCGTTCCTGATCGCGCTCGTTCTCGCACTCGCGGCACTGGCGTTCGCCGGCGTCCGCGGACTGCAGTGCTACCGCCAGGCAAAGCGCACCAGCCGCGCGCTCTCGGAGCCGCTGTCCCAGTTCGAGGCCAAGGCAGCCGAGGTCGACCGGCACCTCGACGCGTTCGAGGCGTCGAGTCGCGAGTTCGAACGTGCGAAGGAGCAGCTTCGCGTCTCACGGGCCCGGCTCCAGGTCCTGATTGCGGCGGTCGGGCGGGCGCAGAGCCGCACGCGTTGGATCCGCGTCTTCCTGCCGCGGTAGCACGTTGACCAGGGTCGCCGCGGTCGATCTCGGGACGAACTCGACCCGGCTCCTCGTCGCCGACGTCGACGGCAACAGCCTGCACGAGATCGTGCGAAGACTGACGATCACGCGTCTCGGCGAAGGGGTAGACGAGCGCAGACAGCTCCTCCCGGCCCCGATCGCACGCGTCCGCAACTGCCTCGCCGAATACCGCAAGGAGCTCGAAGGGCTCGGCGCATCGCGCACTCTCGCGATCGCGACGAGTGCGGTGCGGGACGCCGAGAACGGCGAGGCGTTCCTCGGCGAGATCGAGTGGAGCTACGGCTTCGCCACTCGCCTTCTCGACGGCATGGAGGAGGCGGCGATGATGGTTCGCGGTGTGACGGCGGGCCGGACGCTTGCCGACGACACGCTCCTCGTCGACATCGGCGGAGGTTCGACGGAACTCGTGCTCTGCGAGAACGGCGCGCCGACGGCATCGACGAGCCTCGACGTGGGCTGCGTTCGGCTCACCGAGCGCTTCCTGGCCACCGATCCTCCGGCGCCATCCGAGCTCGATGCCGCAGCGGCCTACGTCCGCTCGCTCCTCCCCGGGTTCGAGCCTCGAGCCGCAGTCGGGGTCGCGGGCACGGTCACGACCCTTGCCGCGCTCGATCTCGGGCTGGCCGAATACGACCCGGAGAGGACACACGAGCACCGCGTCTCGCGCGACTCGGTCGACCACGAGCTGGGCCGACTCGCCGGAATGACGCTCTCGGAACGCCTGCGCGTCCCCGGGATCGAGCCGGGCCGCGCGCCCGTCATCGTGGCGGGCATCGTCGTCCTGCGGGAGATCATGGACGCCTACGACCTCCGCGAGATCGAGGTCTCCGAGCGCGACATCCTGCACGGCGCCGCGTTCGCGGCAGCCGAGCTTTCCGAGCGCGAGGAGGGGGCGGCGCCTCCGGGCGCCTACACCTGCTGCTGACGCGGAGACGCCGACGGGGTCGTGATCGGCGTCGCACCGAGTGTGGCGAAGATCGCGTGGCTTTCGGCAAGCGCAGCCGTGTCTCCGGAGCAGTCGCCGAGACCGAGCAGCGCGTACGCCCGCAACGGCACGGAGCCCCACGCCTTCCAGCCCTCGGCAGCCTCGGCGAAGAGCTGCGCGGCCTCTTCGGTGTGCCCAGCAGCCTCGGCGACGACGGCACGCCTGTGCACAAGCGAGGACCGCCCGCACGCCGTCCACGGCTCGTACACGCTCAAGAGCGCCTCCGCACGTGCCATGTCGCCGAGGCCGAGGGCCACGATCGTCAGCCAGACAGGAAGCTCATCGTCGAAGTACGAGGAAGACTCGGCGGCTCGGGCCTCGTATTCAGACAGCAAGGTGTCTGCCGTCCCCGGGTCGTCTCGCGCGTACGCGACGAGCGCCGCAATTGCGAGGACAGGGAGGGTGGTCTGAGGATCGCCGATGTCCCGCGCTCGAGGCAACGTTGCCGAGACGAGGGTGGTTGCCTTCGAGATCTGCCCGCGATGCACGAGCACCATGGCGGCGTCGGTGGTCGTCCAGGCCTCGATCTGAGTCGCACCCCTTTCGCGGTCCCACTGGATGAGCGCGTCCGCCTCCTCGAGAAGCTCGTCCCAACGGCCCTCGTGGAAGAGATGCGTGAGGAGGTACGCGCGCGACACCATCACGTGGTGCGTGTGACCGCGGCTCCGAGCGAATTCGAGACCCGTCTCCAACAGCTCGCGACCCCGAGCGAGGTTCTGGAGACTCTCCATCTCACCGACGTTGGCGTAGTCGATTGCGGTGTCCTCGGCCGGAAGACCCAGCTCCAGAGCAAGATCGAGCGCCGAACGCATGTCGTCCAGCCCACCCGGGTCGCCGAGATCGATTCGGGCAATGCCTCGCATCCCGAGAGGGCGCGTGATGTTGTCGAATCCGATCTCGTCCGCGAGCTCGATGCCCTTGTTCGCCCACTCGATCGCCTGCTCGGACCTTCCGCCCAGCGCATCGAGAGCAGCGGCACGGCCGTACGCGAGTACCAACGACGAGTCTCGAACGTTCTCGAGGAGCGCGACTGCTCTGGCACTCACTTCGCGAGAGCGCAACGTCTCTCCGTGCCGCCAGAGAGCACGGCCGAAGTGCACCATCGCGAGGCCGGCTGCACGTTCATCTCCTGCAGCAAGGAGCGCGGTGATCGCTTCCTCGTACGCGGCAACGCTCTCCACGAGTCGTCCTAGAGGCTGCAGCGCGCCACCGAGTGAGACGAGCACGTTCGCCCGCTGCGGGCCGCCTTCGACCATCGTCTCGAGAGCACGGCGATAGGCAGCCTCCGCCGCGGGGATGTCGAGGCTCATCGCGCGGTCTCCGGCGAGGAGGAGGAAGCGCACGAGGCTGGCCACGATCTCCGGTCGCTCCTCTCCCGCGGCCTGGAGGAGCTCGAGCGCCTCGTTGTAGTGGTAGACGAGGATCTCCGCCTGGTCCTCGAGCCGGTCCTCCGCGGTCTGCTCCACCCAGCTCGCAGCCGCGAGATGCTTCTCGGCGCGCGGCGAACGCGGGATCTGCTGGTAGGCGACGTCGCGAACGAGCGCATGCCAGAACGAGAACTCGTCTTCGCCGTCGATCGACGACACACGGACGGGCCGGACGAACTCGCGGCGTGCGAGCTCGTTCAGATCGCGCCTGATGTCCTCGGGTCGCCGGCTCGCCATGCTCGCGACGGCGCCGGCCCAGAACACGCGACCGACAACGGTGGCATCTTGGAGCAGCGCTTTCAGCTCAGGAGACAGCGTGTCGAGCCGCGCGGTCACGAGCGCCTGCACGGTCTCGGGAACCGCGAGGTTCTCGATGTCTCCGCGATCGACCAGCATCCGCGCGAACTGCTCGGCGTAGAGCGGGTTCCCGCCGGCTCGCTCGAGGAGCGCCGTCTGGGTCTCGGCGGGAAGCAGCGTGCGATCCAGGAGAACCTGCAGAAGCCGACCCGCTTCCTCCGCCGAGAGTGGAGCCAGCGAGATCGTCGTTGCGTTGCGTTTCCCGCCGCCCCAGCTCGGGGTTCGCTCGAAGATCTCCGGGCGAGCCGTGCAGAGGAACAGCATGGGTACTGGCGGGCCCCAGTCGAGCACATGCTCGAGGAACTCGAGAAGCGCGCTGTCCGCCCAGTGGATGTCCTCGAAGACGAAGACGCACGGGCGGCGCGCGGCCATGGCTTCCAGGAACCTCCGCCAGGCCGTGAACGCCTCCTCCCTCCCGACTGCCGCGACTTCGCTCCCGGCGCCGACGAGCGCTCCCAGCCGCGCGCCTAGCCAGGCACGCTCCGACTCGTCGGCGAAGAGCCCGGCGACCGTCTCGGAGAGCTTGGACGCGGCGACGTGCTGGTCGTCCGACTCCAGGATCCCCGCTTCGGCCTTGACGATCTCTCCCAGCGCCCAGAACGTGATGCCCTCGCCGTAGGGCAGGCAGCGGCCGTGACGCCAGGTGATGAGGTCGGGCCGGTCGTCGAGGGTGGCGCGGAGCTCGGTGACGAGGCGGCTCTTGCCGATCCCGGGCTCGCCGATGACGGTGACGAGCTGCACTGACGACTCCCGCTCCGCGCGACGAAAGGTCTCGAGCAGCATCGTCCGCTCGTGCTGTCGTCCGACGAAGGGCGTGTGGGTCGCCGCCTCGGGCTCGCCGACACGGCTCCGTGCGTGCGTCGCCCGCCACACGTGAATCGGCTCGGCTTTCCCTTTCGCCGCGACTGGCTCGAGCGACTCGAAGGTGATCGCGGCCTCGGCCGAGCGTCTCGTTGGCTCGTCGACGATGACGGCACCGACAGGGGCGGCACTCTGCAGACGAGCGGCCGTGTTCACGACGTCGCCGGTGACGATTCCCTCCCCGCGCTCGGGACGCGCGCCCAAGGCGACGACGGCCTCGCCCGTCGTCACGGCGGCACGGACCGACATCTCGAGCCCTTCGGAGCGGAGCGCTTCGATCGTTTCGAGAACGCGGAGCGCCGAACGCACCGCACGTTCGGCATCGTCCTCGTGTGCGACGGGCGCGCCGAAGACTGCCATCACCGCGTCGCCGATGAACTTCTCCACCGTCCCGCCGAAGCGCTCGATGTCGGCCTTCACGCGCTCGTGGTACGGGCGAAGCGTCGCGCGGACGTCCTCGGGGTCGGCCCGGTCGGAGCGGCTCGTGAACCCGACGAGGTCGACGAAGAGCACGGAGACGACCTTGCGCTCCTCGCCGGGCGGCGCCTCCACGGCGAGCGACTGCCCACAGGCAAGGCAGAAGCGCGCTCGCTCGGGGTTTTCCTCCCCGCAGTGTGGGCAGATCACCACTTTGCGGATCTTCGCAGCGGGCGGGCGTCTACGCGGCCGGAGGGAGATCCGGCGGCTCTGCTTCGTCCTCGAGCTCCTCGTCCTCGGCAAGACGCCGCTGGAGGACGCTGCGCGACAACGTGCCGATCAGCTTCCCGTCCTCGTCGACGACCGGGAGGCGCTCGATGTCGCGCTCCTCCATGAACCGAAACGCGTCCTCGAGCGGAAGGTCCGGCAGGATCGTGTGATCCGGCGGCTCGGCGATCGTCCCGAGAGGCGTCGTACGCGGATCGCGACCGGCTGCGACGACCTCGCGAACGAGCGTCTTCCGCGTCACGACGCCGACAAGCCGCTCGTCTTCGGTGACGAAGATCGCTCGCACCTCTGGCCGCTCGAGGAGCTCGCCCGCCGCCTGCGCCGACGCGTCCGCCGAGAGGTGTCCCGGCGCCGGGACCATCCCCTCGCGAACCAGTGTCACGGGAAGATGCCTCGCGCTTCGAGCGCCGCTGCGACATCGCGTATGCCTGCGACGAGCGCCGCCGTCCGGAGCGATATTCCGCGATCCTGGCCGAGATCCCAGACCCGGTCGAAGGCGTCCGAGAGCTTCTCGGCGAGCTTTGCGCGGATCTCCTCACGGGTCCAGAACAGCCGTCCGATGTCCTGCACCCACTCGAAGTACGAGACCGTCACACCGCCGGCGTTCGTGAGGATGTCCGGCAGTACCGGAATCGCGCGCTCGGCGAGGATCGCGTCCCCCTCGAGCGAGGTCGGGCCGTTTGCCCCTTCTGCGATGAGGCGCGCCCGCACGAGTGGTGCGTTCTCGGCGGTGATCTGATCCTCGCGTGCGGCGAGCACGAGGATGTCGCACTCGAGCTCGAGCAGCTCGTCGTTCGTGATCCTCCGGCCGGCCTCGCAGCCCTCGAGCGACCCGTGCTCGTTCATGTACGCATGGAGTCCCGGCACGTCGAGCCCGTCCTGAGCGTGCAGACCGCCGGACACGTCCGACACCGCGACGACCGTCGCACCCCTCTCTCCGAGCTCGAGCGCGGCGATTCCACCCACGTTGCCGAAGCCCTGGACGACGCAACGCTGGTCCGCGAGGTCCCAGCCCAGGCGATCGCACGCTCGTGCGATCACCATGACGACGCCGGCGCCCGTCGCCTCGTGACGGAACACCGAGCCCCCGATCGAGATCGGCTTGCCGGTCACGATCTCGGGCACTGCGTACCCGCGCTGCATCGAGTAGGTGTCCATCATCCAGGCCATCGTCTGCTCGTTCGTGGCCATGTCCGGCGCCGGAATGTCCTCCTGCGGCCCGATCATCGGCAAGAGCTCCGACGTGTAGCGACGGGTCAGACGCTCGAGCTCCCCGTGCGAGAGAGCCCGCGGATCGCAGCGCACGCCGCCCTTGGCGCCTCCGTACGGAAGCCGGAGCAAGGCGGTCTTCCACGTCATCCACATCGCGAGCGCAGCGCACTCGCCGAGCGAGACGCCAGGGTCGTAGCGGATGCCGCCCTTCGTCGGCCCGATGATGCTCGAGTGCTGCACGCGGTAGCCGGGGAAGACCACCCGGCGGCCCTCGTCCATGCGTACCGGAATGCTGACGATGATGGATCGCTCGGGAAACCGGAGCCGCTCGGCGATGTCCTCCTGGATCTCTGCATACGGAACCGCCTGGTCGAACTGCGCGACCGCGGTTCGGTAGAGCGGCGTGTCCCACTCGAGCGGGTCAAGGGCAAGCGCTTCCGGGGTGCTCGCCACGGCGCGCGGAGTCTACCCGTGTCGCTCCCGAGCGATCAGCGTCTACCCTGCGGCGCGTCCCCTGTCACGAGAGGAGGGCATGTCGCCGCCCGACCCAAAGGATGTCCAGTCGTACGACGAGGAGCTCGCGAAGGTCGTGATCGGAGAGCTGCAGCCGCTTTCTCAGCCGATCGAGATCCGTGAGTACAACCGTGAGTGGCCGCGGCTCTACGCACAGGAGGAGACGAGGATTCGAACCGCGCTCGGGAAGCGCGCGATCCGCCTCGAGCATGCGGGCTCGACCTCCGTGCCGGGGCTCCCAGCGAAGCCGCTGATCGACATCGTGCTCGAGGTTCCCGACTCGGCCGACGAGCCCTCGTACGTCCCCGACCTCGAAGCGGCCGGATACGTCCTGCGCATCCGCGAGCCCGACTGGTACGAGCACCGGGTCTTCAAGGGGCCGGACACGAACGTCAACGTGCACACCTTCTCGGCGGGCTGCGAGGAAGTGGACCGGATGCTGCTGTTCCGCGACTGGCTACGCACGAACGACGCCGATCGCGAGCTCTACGCGAGCGCCAAGCGAGAGCTCGCCGCCCGCGACTGGAAGTACGTGCAGCAGTACGCGGACGCGAAGACCGACGTCGTCACGGCGATCATGGAGCGGGCGCAGGCGGCTACCGGTGCCTGACGAGTCCAGGTGCCGGGGGCGGGACTCGAACCCGCACGCCCCTGTGGGGACCCGCAGGCACCGCCCGGCCATGTCCTCGCCCATCCGCCAGTCGCATCGCCGTGTTTGCGACGCGGTCCCGTCCGGGGAAGGATTCGAGCATGGAGACGCCGGAGACACGCTATTCGAGGAGTGCAGACGGCGTCCATATCGCGTATCAGGTGCTCGGTGATGCTGATCTCGACCTCGTGCTCTCGCCCGGGTTCGTGTCGCACCTGGAGCACTCATGGGAAGACCCGTCGATGGCACGGTTCCTTCGACGTCTTGCTTCGTTCTCCCGCCTGATCGTATTCGACAAACGAGGGACAGGGATGTCCGATCGCGTCCCCGGCGATCGTCCTGGATTGCTCGAGGACCGGGTCAGCGACATCGCCACCTTGATGGACACAGTGGGATCGGAGCGGGCCGCAATCATGGGTCTATCGGAGACCGGCGCGGTGGCTCTGCTGTTCGCTGCTACGCACCCAGAGAGAACGAGTGCGGCGGTTGTCTACGGCTCGTTCGCAGGAACGGGTGACACGGGTCCGATCTACCCGCGGGCGCCCGATCCGGCAGAGGCATCGTTTCTCGAGCATCTGGAGCGGAATTGGGGCCGTGGCGCCATGTACCTCGAGAGGTTTGCCCCATCTCTCATGGGCGACAAGCGCTACGAGGATTGGTTTGCCAAGCTCGAGCGGCTCTCCGTGAGCCCGGGCGCCGCTGTGGCGCTGGTCCGGATGCTCTTGCAGATGGACGTGCGCGACATCCTGCCCGCTATCCGTGTCCCGACGCTCGTCCTGCACAAGCGAGACGACAAGGTGGTGCCCATCGAAGAAGGGAGGGACCTCGCCGATCACGTCCCCGGAGCGAAGTTCGTCGAGCTCCCAGGCGCAGACCACTGGCCGTGGATCGGTCACGAGGAGGCCGTCGAGGAGATCCAGGAGTTCCTCACCGGGATGCGTGACAGCCCCGAGCCGGACCGTGCGGTCGTGACGGTGATGTTCGTCGATATCGTCGACTCGACGAAGCAGGCTGCAGAGCTCGGGGACCGGCGATGGACGGACCTCCTCGAGAGCTTCTACGCAGTCGTCCGTCGGGAGCTCGAGCGATTCCGAGGACGAGAGGTTGACTCGGCCGGGGACGGGTTCTTCGTAACCTTCGACGGACCAGCGCGGGCCATCCGATGCGCGACGGCTCTCACGGAGGCTGTCGAGAAGCTCGGGCTCCAGGTCCGGACCGGCATCCATACCGGAGAGTGCGAGCGGATGGCCGCAAAGGTGGGCGGCGTCGGGGTCATCATCGGAGCGCGTGTCGGAGCGTTGGCTACGCCCGGGGAGATCCTCGTCTCGCGGACTGTGCAGGATCTCGTCGTTGGCTCGGGCCTGATCTTCGAAGACGCCGGCGAGCATGAGCTTAAGGGTGTCCCCGACCGTTGGCACCTGTATCGAGTGGTGAAGTAGGTCACCCTTGGAACTGTGAACTCGCCCACTGCAGGCCACACCAGCGCGCCCACGGGCGGTCAGGACGGACGGTTCCACCGGGCACGAGTTCGCCCCGCAAGTTGAAAGGGGCCGCGCTCGATACGGCGCTATCGCCGACGCGGCGGCGTATCGAGACTAGCTGCACATCGGTCACGCGTCGTAGGAGCGCGCTGCTCCGCGCGGGCATCTTTGGCACCAAGCCGAAACCAAGAGGCCTCCGAGACGACTCTGCAGTCCGGAGGCCGCGAGCCCGCTTCCCGAGCCGTTCCTCAGGTGCCGGGGGCGGGACTCGAACCCGCACGCCCCCAATGGGGACACCCGCTTTTAAGGCGGGCGCGTCTCACCCGTTCCGCCACCCCGGCCCGGGCAGTGTACGAACCGATCGCCTCGAAGATGACCTTGTGCGCCCTGCCGGCGGATCATTAGACCCGCGTCCGCCGTGAGAGTCGCCATGTCACAAGGGGCCGCCCGGATCGGTGACGCAGGAGAAGGCGAACGAGATCGCCAAGGCCTACTACGACCGGATCTCTGACCTTCCGGACTCGTAGTCCGGGCGGTCGCGCGGCGAGCTAGTTGCCGCCCGGGAGCAGCGAGCTCGAGGGGAAGCGCTCGGGGCCCTGGAACTGGAAGCCGGCAAAGAACGCGTTGAACGCTCCTGCGTCGAAGCTCGGACACTTCGCGAGGTACCCGGTGGCCTTGCTACCGTCCTGAACCCACGCGCCGAGCGCGATCCTGTCCTTCAGCTTCGGATAGGGCGCGAGGACGGTTCCTGTCGTGTGGTTGTCGTAGAACGTCTGGAGCTGCGCGATCGTCTCCTCGGACACCTTGTTGCCGTAGAAGATGTAGATGCCGCCGTGCTCGAGGTTGTGAATGACCCGGGCGAGCTGAACGGGCTCCTTGTACGCACCCCAGATGATCGTGCCGGGTGTTCCGTCCGGGTTGAACCCGAAGTGCGGCCCGCTGGTCGGAGGGTCGGTGTTCCAGTTCGCCCTGCCGTTCGGCTGCAGCGTGTGGGCGCCCTTCTCCGCCTTCACCGCCTGGAGCGTGCAGCCCGCAGCTTCGAGCTTCGCTCGCACGCCGGCCGCATCTGGTGAGCTGCCGCCGGAGAGAAGGAAGAAGCCACCGGCTGCCGCAGCGAGCGCGACCACGACGACGATGCCGGCCACCATGAGCAGCGTCCTGTCGGAGCCGTCTCCCGACTTCGGAGCTTCACGCTTTTTGGGCGCCTTGACACGTGGCTTCTCGGCCATCGGACGGGCCACGTTAGCAGCGTGTTCCGTCCGCTCCGCTCACTACCGTTCGTCGACCCATGGCAGTTATCGCGCTCTTAATCGGACTGCTTCTCGGCGCCAGCGGCGCGTTCGTCGTCGTCCGCCCTGCCCTTATCGAGCGCCGGAGGCGTATCGACCAGGTCGTCGCTCTCGAGCGGGAGCTGGCCGAGTCGAGGGCGGAGATCGCCGCCGGAGAGAGGGTTCTCGACGAGCGCGTGGCGTCGACGATCGCGAGGATCTCGACTCAGGCGCTCGACGCCAACAGCGCGCGGTTCCTCGAGCTCGCGGACTCCCGGCTGTCGGGGTACGTCCGGCCGCTCAAGGACTCACTCGACCGGATGGACGACCAGCTCAAGGGCGTCGAGCGCGTCCGCCAGGAGGCGTACGGCAGCCTCACGGAGAGCGTTCGCCAGCTGCGCTCGGATCAGGAGCGCCTGCGGACTGAGACCGGCAACCTCGTCACTGCGCTCCGCGCGCCGCATGTCCGCGGACGCTGGGGCGAGATCCAGCTTCGACGCGTGATCGAGCTGGCGGGAATGGTCGAGCACTGCGACTTCAACGAGCAGCCGACGACGTCCGACGCGGACGGAAACGTGCTCCGGCCGGACGTGATCGTGCACCTGCCGGGCGAGAAGCAGGTCGTTATCGACTCGAAGGTGCCACTCGTCGCCTATCTCGATGCGTTTCGCGAGGACGTGACCGACGACCAACGCCGAGCTTTCCTCGCCGATCACGCACGCCATGTGCGAGAGCACGTGCAGAAACTGAGCCAGAAGGCGTACTGGCGACAGCTTCCGGAAACACCGGAGCTCGTCGTCATGTTCCTGCCGGACGAGACGTTCATGCGCGCAGCGCTGGAGCACGACTCGTCACTCACGGAGCTGGCGTGGTCGAACAACGTCATCCCGGCCTCGCCGACGAACCTCATCGGCCTGCTCAGAGCGATGCACTACGGCTGGCAGCAGGAGACGATCGCGGAGGGCGCTCGCGAGGTCAGCGAGCTCGGACGCGAGCTCTACAAGCGGCTGGCGACCATGGGCGCGCACTTCACCCGGATGGGCAAGTCACTCGACGGTGCGGTGAAGGCGTACAACGAGACCGTCGGCTCGCTCGAGCGTCAGGTCCTACCGCAGGCACGCCGCTTCGAGCACCACGGGATCACGGGAATCGAGTTGCCGGAGCTCCCGCCGATCGACCGCCAGGCCAGGCCGCTCGCGGCTGCCGAGCTGGTCGACCCCGACGCGGAGGGCACGGTCGAGGTCCTCGCCCGCGGCGCAGACGCCGCGTGAGCCAGGCACTGCCTGGGCCGAGGAACACTCGCGCGGCTCAAAACGTTGTCATAACTGTGCGCTCCGGAGAGCCAGATGTGCCCTCTGAGGAGCGCCTTGGGGGACTAACGTACGAGAAGGAGCTGCGTTGAGCGACGTTCGTGACGTGATCATCATCGGCGGCGGTCCCGCCGGGTACACGGCCGCGCTGTACACCGCGCGGGCCAATCTCGAGCCCCTCGTGATCGAGGGGTTCACGTGGGGCGGTCAGCTCATGATCACGAGCGACGTCGAGAACTACCCGGGCTACGCGGACGGGATCATGGGACCAGCCATGATGGCCGACTTCCGGCGTCAGGCCGAGCGCTTCGGCGCAGAGTTCCTCACCGACGACGTCACGCGGGTCGACTTCTCGGAGCGGCCGTTTCGGGTGTACGTCGGTGATGACGAGTACCGCGCGGACGCCGTGATCGTGGCGACCGGCGCGAGCGCACGCCAGCTCGGACTCCGTCGGAGCAGCTTTGCAGGGGGTGATCGGCCTGCTCAGAGCGATGCACTACGGCTGGCAGCAGGAGACGATCGCGGAGGGCGCTCGCGAGGTGAGCGAGCTCGGACGCGAGCTCTACAAGCGGCTGGCGACCATGGGCGCGCACTTCACCCGGATGGGCAAGTCGCTCGACGGCGCGGTGAAGGCGTACAACGAGACCGTCGGCTCGCTCGAGCGTCAGGTGCTTCCGCAGGCACGCCGCTTCGAGCAGCACGGGATCACGGGGATCGAGCTGCCGGAGCTCCCGCCGATCGACCGCCAGACCAGGCCGCTCGCGGCTGCCGAGCTGGTCGACGCCGACGCCGAGGGCACGGTGGAGGTCCTCGCTCGCGGCGCAGACGCCGCGTGAGCCAGGCACTGCCTCGGCCGAGGAACACTCGCGCGGCTCAAAACGTTGTCATAACTGTGCGCTCTGGGGAGCAAGCAAATGCGCCCTCCTGAGGAGCGCCTTGGGGGACTAACGTACGAGAAGGAGCTGCGTTGAGCGACGTTCGTGACGTGATCATCATCGGAGGCGGTCCCGCCGGGTACACGGCCGCGCTGTACACCGCGCGGGCCAATCTCGAGCCCCTCGTGATCGAGGGGTTCACGTGGGGCGGTCAGCTCATGATCACGAGCGACGTCGAGAACTACCCGGGCTACGCGGACGGGATCATGGGACCAGCCATGATGGCCGACTTCCGGCGTCAGGCCGAGCGCTTCGGCGCAGAGTTCCTCACCGACGACGTCACGCGGGTCGACTTCTCGGAGCGGCCGTTTCGGGTGTACGTCGGTGATGACGAGTACCGCGCGGACGCCGTGATCGTGGCGACCGGCGCGAGCGCACGCCAGCTCGGACTCCCGTCGGAGCAGCTCTTGCAGGGCCGCGGAGTCTCGTACTGCGCCACCTGCGACGCTGCGTTCTTCCGCCAGCGGACCGTCGTCGTGGTCGGGGGTGGCGACTCGGCCATGGAGGAGGCGAACTTCCTCACGCGGTTTGCGGACAAGGTGATCGTCGTGCACCGCCGCGAGGAGTTCAGGGCATCGCCGATCATGCTCGACCGGGCCCGTGACAACGGAAAGGTCGAGTTCGTGCTGAATGCCGTCGTCGAGGAGGTCCTCGGAGAAGAGGCCGGGCATGTCACCGGAGTGCGCGTGCGCGACACGATCTCAGGAGAGGACCGCGTCATCCCGGCGGACGGCGCCTTTGTCGCCATCGGCCACGACCCGACGACCGCGCTCTTCCTGGACTGGCTCGACCACGACGAGCAGGGGTACCTCGTCACCGACCCCCGCTCGACGCGAACGAACATCCCTGGCGTCTTTGCCGCGGGAGACGTCCAGGATCACACGTACCGGCAGGCGGTCACTGCAGCAGGCTCCGGCACCATGGCCGCGCTCGACGCCCAGCGTTACCTGGAAGACGAGCGCCACCACCCCGAAGTGGCTGCCGCCTCCTCCGCCTAGGCTACGTCACGCCGGCGTAGAGGCTCACTGGGGAGGCTTAGTCGGCGCACGTGAGTCCGTGCCTGCGCATGACCTCGCCCAGCGCCGCGAAGTCAGGCGGGCCGTCGATCGCGGCGTCGAGGATGGCCGCGACCTCGCGAAAGTAGTCGGGGCCGAGAATGCCCGGCGTCACGATCGCGATTGCCCTGGCGTCGACGTCGCCCGTGTTGTCGAACTGATGGACCGCGCCGCGAGGAATGCAGAGCGCCTCGCCCGGGCCGATATCGATCGAGCGGCCGTCGATCGTCCAGGTCAGTACTCCCTGGAGCCCGTAGATGGTCTCCTCGTAGCCGTCGTGGCTGTGCCCGGCCGCGACCTTCGCGCCAGCCGGGACGTCGAACTCGAACACGGCGACCGATCCTCCCGACTCCTCACCCTCGACCAGGAACCGGATCGCCAGCGGCCCGACCTCGATCTCCTCTTGCGTCATGGTTGCCATCGCGACTTCCTCCCTCGTGCCTTGGTGGTAAAGTGACTTGACGATATATGACAGCACGCGATCCGTCAAGTCCTTTTACTAACTCGGCAGCGGCAACGCCCGAGCCGTTCGGGCCGCCGATGATCGGCGCACTGCTGCGCATCCCCTGGGAGGTAGTGCAGCGGCACATGCTCGAGCGGCTGCACGAGCACGGCTTCGACGATCTCGACGCAGCGCACCTGAACGTCTTTCAGTACCCCGGACCGCAGGGTGCGAGGCCATCCGAGCTGGCCATACGACTGCGGATGAGCAAGCAGGCACTCGGCTACCTGCTCGGCGGGCTCGAACGCCTCGCCTACCTCGAGCGCCGACCGGATCCCGACGACCAGCGCTCCAAGCGCATCGTCCTCACCCCGCGCGGCATCGCTGCGATCGGCGTCATCCGCGACGCGGTGGGCGAGGTCGAGACCGCGTGGACGCAGCAGCTGGGCCCGACTCGCTTCGCCCAGCTGCGCGACCTCCTGACCGACCTCAATCAGTTGACCTAACCTGCGGGCTCCACGGCCGCCCATGCACGGGCGCCAGCAGGCAGCGAAGCTCCGACCGGCTGCAGCGCTAGCCTCGCAGCGATGGTCACGCGCTGGACGGATCTCGTCGATCCGACGCACGAGGAGCTCCAGGCAGCCCTTCCAGCCCACGTCGACCCGGATGTCGTCGACGCGTTGCTCGCTGCGACCGCGGTCGGTCGTGAGCCACTCCCGCTCCTCGAGAGCCATGGCTCGTACGTCTTCGGCGTGCTCGTGGCCATGGGGGCCGGACGCGAGGGTGGGACAGATGCCCAGGAGATCGACTTCGTCGCGACGCCCGAGCGTCTCGTCACCGTTCGCAAGACGACGGCGGGCGGCACGGCGTACGACCCGGGGGCGCTCCACCCGTCCCATGACGGCGCCGCGTCGGTGGGCATGCTCGTCTACCGGCTCGTCGACGACGTCGCGGACTCCTACCTCGAGTTGCTCAACACGGTGTACGCGGAGATCGACGATCTCGAGGACCGGCTCGACAGCATGCAGCCGGCGCACGTCCGGCTTCGGCTCTCGGAGATCCGTCACGAGCTTCTGCGTCGCCGACGCATGGTGTCTGCGACTCGTGCAGCAGTGCGGAGGGTCCTCGACGGACGCGTCGAGGTCGGAGAACACGGGCTCTTCCCCCCAGAGATCGAGAGTCTCTTCGGTGACACCTACGACACGCTCGTGAGGGCGACCGAGGAGCTCGATATCGCGCGCGACCTGCTCGCGGGAGCCCGTGACCACCTGCAGGCAAAGGTGGCGGAGACCCAGAACGAAGTAGGCAAGAAGCTGACCGTGATCGCGTCGCTCGTGCTGGTCCCTTCGTTCATCGTCGGCTTCTACGGCCAGAACTTCGAGGGCGTGTTTTCCAGGGAGTACTGGTCGATCGGCGTCTCGACGAGTCTCATCGCTGCGTCGACGCTCGTCCAGCTCGCGCTCTTCCGCTGGCGTCGTTGGATCTGAGCGCCGGCATCGCCAGCCGCGAGGCCGGACAGAGATCCTCGAGAACGCACGACTCGCACCGTGGGCTCCGCGCGATGCATACGCGACGTCCGTGCCAGATGAGCAGATGTGGGAAGCGGGCCCAGTCAGCCCGGGGGACGACCTTCTGCAGATCACGCTCGATCTTGACGGGGTCGTCGTGCCGCGTGAGGCCGAGCCGCTGTGAGAGGCGCCGCACATGCGTGTCGACCACGATGCCCTGAGCATGTCCGAGCTCGGCGGCCACGACGTTCGCCGTCTTGCGCGCGACGCCGGGGAGCGTGACCAGCTCGCCGAGTGTGCTCGGGACCATTCCGTCGAAGTTCTCGAGCAGGACGCGCATCGTGCCCTGGATCGCCTTCGCCTTCTGGCGGAAGAAGCCCGTTGCGTAGATGTCGCGCTCGAGCTCTTCCTGCGGCACCGCCAGGTAGTCCTCGGGCCTGCGGTACTTCTCGAAGAGCGCAGGCGTGACGCGGTTCACGTTCGTGTCCGTCGTCTGCGCCGAGAGCATCACGGAGACGAGGAGCTCGAGGTCCGACCGGAACCGAAGTGCGATCTGGGCGTCCGCATGCTCCTCGGCGAGGCGCTCGACGATCGGACCGATGCGCTCTCGGCGGCGTCCCAGTCCTCGCCGCTTCGCCTCGTCGACGTAGCTACGTGCCACGCATCTCTTCGAACCGGGCCGTCACGTGCTCGGACGTCGGCGGCTCGACGAGGTACGAGGTCAACTCGTCCTCGACCGGCGCGCCTCGCGAGCGGATCGCCTCGACGGTCGCGTGCACGTCGTATTCACTGCGGCGGAACTCCACATCGGGACCGAGGACGGCCCAGAACGCGCCGGGCCGTCCCTCGTACGGCATCCCGACGCTTCCCGGGTTCACGACCCGCAGTCCGCTCGAGAGCACGCGGTCGTACTGCATGTGCGTATGCCCGCAGACCAGCACGTCGGCCGTCACTCCTCGAAACAGATCCACGAGGTCCCCATCCGGCGTGATCCGCGTGTAGATCGGCTCGTCGGACTCGGGAGTCGCGTGGCAGACCAGCACGTCTCCGAGGCCCTCGACCTCGAGCTCGAGGGTGAGGGGCCACTCGGACACCCTGGCGCGACGGGAGGCGCCGAGGTGCTC